>NZ_JBIAVU010000002.1:0-661233 GCF_042894695.1 Streptomyces sp. NPDC001513 | reverse complement strand
CCCCAGATGCGCTGCTCGGGGTCGAGCATCGTGTCGTTGTGGCCGTCGGAGGACTCCAGCTCGACCGAGAGGCAGTGCGCGACGACCTCGTCGCCGGGCTTCCAGGCGTTGACGCCGGGGCCGGTGCGCAGCACGACGCCCGCGAGGTCGGAGCCGATGACGTGGTACGGCAGGTCGTGGCGCTTGGTGAGCTCCGACAGGCGCCCGTAGCGCTCCAGGAAGCTGAAGGTGGACACCGGCTCGAAGATCGAGGTCCACACGGAGTTGTAGTTGACCGACGAGGCCATGACGGCGACGAGGGCCTCGCCCGGTCCCAGTTCCGGCACCGGGACGTTGTCCAGGTGAAGGGACTTGCGCGGGTCCTTCTCGCGCGTCGTCAGCCCCGCGAACATCTCCGCCTCGTCCTTGTGCACGGTGATCGCACGGTACGAGTCGGGCAGCGGCAGGGCTGCGAAGTCTGCGGCGGTGGCGGACTGCGACTGAATCGCGTCCAGGATGTCCTTCACGGTAGAGCCTCCGGCGTAGCGCTGATGAGGGTGCGCTTGAGGTAAACGGGGTGCGTGGAGCGTGTGGTGTGTGCCGTCGGTCCGGCTGGTGCGGTGGTGCTGGGCGACGCCCGTGGTGGGGGGCGTGCGGGGCCTGGTGACGCAGGCATCCGGGGCGCGTTCCGTGCGGTGTGGGCACGGGTCGCGGGGACATCCGGACGAGATTCAACGTATGGCACCCCGTGTCACCCGGCAAGGCACCGCGTGCCAAAACTTTCTCTCAATTGCCGATTGACCTGCACCGATGAGCGATGATCGATCAGAGTTACCGGCGAGTAGGGGCAAGCCGGACATACGCCGGACACAAAAAAGCGGCCGCCCCCGAAACGGGGGCGGCCGCTGTGACCACAGTCTCCTCAGGTGTCGCTACTTGTTGCGCAGCGCCTCTTCGATGGTCCGCATGACCTCGTCCAGCGGGGCGTCCGTGCGGGCCACCGCGACCAGCACCTCGCCCTCCGTACGGACCGCGGCGGGCGCGGCCGGCGCGGTGCCCAGGGTGCGGCCCGCGCCGATCCCCGACCCGAAGGTCTTCCGGACGATCGAGAAGGCGTGGTCCAGCTGCGCCTCCACGTCTCCCTGGCCGCCCGCCCGCAGCCAGCGCCGCAGCACGTGGTTGTGGGCGGTGACCACGGCCGAGGCGGCCACCTCGGCCAGCAGCGGATCGTCGTTGCCGTCGTGGTGGTCGTGCTCGTCGAAGTGGGCCAGCAGGTAGCGGGTGAACAGCCGCTCGTACCGGGCCACCGAGGCGATCTCCCGCTCCCGCAGCGCCGGCACCTCGCGGGTCAGCCGGTAGCGCTCCACCGACACCGCGGGCGAGGCGGCGTACATCTTCATGACTTCCTTGATCCCGCGGCACACCGTGTCGAGCGGGTGCTCGTGCGCCGGCGCCACGTCGAGGACGGCCTCGGCGCGGGTCAGGGTGTCGTCGTGGTCCGGGAAGATCGCCTCTTCCTTGGACCGGAAGTGCCGGAAGAAGGTCCTGCGCGCCACTCCGGCGGTCGCGGCGATCTCGTCGACCGTCGTCGCCTCGTACCCCTTGGTCGCGAAGAGCTCCATGGCCGCGGCGGCGAGCTCGCGGCGCATCTTGAGCCGCTGTGCGGCCGCCTTGGTGCCGGCCGGGCTCTCCGGTGTGTCGGAGGCCGTGGCGGCGCGGGGCGAGGTCTTGGCGGGCTGGGACATAGAGCGAAAGTACTTCATTCGCGCAGGGGAGCGCGCCTGCGGGGGGTGCGAGAGGGGTGGATGCGGGGGAGAGCCCGCACTGGGCTCGGGAGGGTCAGTCCGCCGTGAGGGTCCGGCGGACCCGAGCAGCCCTCCCCACGCATCCGGCTCGTGGCCCGACCGGTTACCGGCGGGCGTACTCACGGAATCCGCGGCCGGTCTTCCGGCCCAGGCAGCCCGCCGCCACCAGGTGCTCCAGCAGCGGGGACGGGGCCAGGCCGGGGTCGCGGAACTCCTTGTGGAGGACCTTCTCGATGGCCAGCGAGACGTCGAGGCCGACCACGTCGAGGAGCTCGAACGGCCCCATCGGGTAGCCGCCGCCCAGCTTCATCGCCGCGTCGATCTCGTCGATGCCGGCGTAGTGCTGCTCGACCATCTTGATCGCGTTGTTGAGGTACGGGAACAGCAGCGCGTTCACGATGAAGCCGGCCCGGTCCCCGCAGTCCACCGGGTGCTTGCGCACCTTCACGCAGATCTCGCGGACCGTGGCGTGCACGTCGTCGGCGGTCAGGACGGTCCGGACCACCTCGACCAGCTTCATGGCCGGCGCCGGGTTGAAGAAGTGCATGCCGATCACGTCCTGCGGACGCGAGGTCACGCGGGCCACCGCGATCACCGGCAGCGAGGAGGTGGTGGTGGCCAGCACCGCACCCGGCTTGCAGACCTTGTCCAGGGTGGCGAACAGCTCCTGCTTGACCGCCAGGTCCTCGGCGACGGCCTCCACGGCCAGGTCCACCTCGGCGAAGGCGTCCAGCGAACCGGCCGGGGTGATCCGGCCCAGCGTCACGTCCGCGGCCTCCTGCGTCAGCCGGCCCTTGGACACCGCACGGCCCAAGGACTTGCCGATGGCGGCCTTCGCCGCGTCCGCCTTCTCCTGGCTGCGGGCGGCCAGCACCACGTCGTACCCGGCCTGCGCGAAGACCTGGGCGATCCCGCTCGCCATGGTCCCGGAGCCGGCCACGCCGACCGAGCTCACCGGACGGCCGCTGCCGAGCAGGGAGCCGTCCGGCGGGGTCTGGAGGTCGCGCACGACGGTGGAGCTGCCGGCCGCCTCGTACGTGTAGAACCCGCGGCCCGACTTCTGCCCGGTCAGGCCCGCCTCGGCGAGCTGGCCCAGGATCGGGGCCGGGGCGTGCAGCCGGTCGCCGGAGGAGACGTACATGGCCTCCAGGACGGTCCGGGCGGTGTCCACGCCGATCAGGTCGAGCAGCGCGAGCGGGCCCATGGGCAGACCGCAGCCGAGCCGCATCGCCGCGTCGATGTCCTCGCGGGAGGCGTACTTCGCCTCGTACATGGCGGCGGCCTGGTTGAGGTAGCCGAAGAGCAGGCCGTCGGCGACGAAACCGGGGCGGTCGCCGACCGCCACGGGCTCCTTGCCGAGGTCGCGCGCCAGCTCGGTGACCGCGTCCACGGCCGGCGGGGCGGTGAGGACGCAGGAGACGATCTCGACCAGCTTCATCGCCGGGGCCGGGTTGAAGAAGTGCAGGCCCAGCACCCGCTCGGGGCGCTGGGACTCGGCGGCCAGCCGGGTGACCGAGAGGGCGTTGGTGCCCGTGGCCAGGATGGTGTCGGGGCGCACGATCGCGTCGAGCTCGCGGAACACCTGCTGCTTGACCTCGTACGACTCGGGCACGACCTCGATCACGAGGTCGGCCTCGGCGGCGGCGGCCAGGTCGGTGAAGGTGCGGAAGCGGGCGAGCACGTCTGCCCGCTCCTGCTCGGTGAGGCGCTCCCGGGTGACGGAGCGCGCGGTGGCCGAGGCGAGGGAGGCCGCGGCCCGGCGGGCGGCGCTCTCGCTGACGTCGATGCCGATGACCTCGCGGCCGGCCCGGGCGAGGACCTCGGCGATGCCGGTGCCCATCGTGCCGAGGCCGACGACGGCGATGGTCTGGAGGGTGGGCTGACTGGACTGACGGTCCATCGAGGGACTCCAGTGGAAGAGGGTGACGACTGAGGGGCGCGCGGCGCACAGCGCGCGCTGGTGCCGTACGGAAAACCGTGCGGAAAGCCGTACGGAAAACCGTGCGGGAAGTCGTACGGCATGCCGTGCGGAATGCGGTGCGGTGAGGAACCCCGAGGGAGAGGGCCCACGGGGGAGAAGCCCGGCGGGCGGACCCAGAGGGAAGGGAGCCCGGAGGGCGGAACCGGCGGAACCCTGTCCCGGGGTCACGCCGTGCGAAAAACGAACCGACCGACACGAGGCGGCTGCGTCACCAGGCCGCCCTCGTACGTGTTGCGTTATGAGGACAGTAACTCGTCGGTAACTGGTGCGCCAGAGCGCGGAGATGTGACCTGTACCGCCCAAATGTACCGATCATCGATCATCGATCAACCGGCCTTCGCCGATCTCCCGGAACCCGGCGTGGCGGCCGCCGCCCCGCCCTAGGGTGGCCGGGTGAACGACGTGCTGGAGCGCCTGCGGGCGGAGGCGGGGCAGTCCCCCGAGTACGAGGTCCTGCTCGCGGCCGGCCCCGACGACCTGGCGGCCTCCCTGACCGCCGCCGGGCTGCCCCTGTGGGCCCGCGAACTGGCCGCGTACCGGCTCGGCCTCGCGGGCGACCGCCGGGCCTTCGAGTCCCTCGTCCTGCTGCTCAACCACCGGGACCCGCCCCGCTGCGCGGCCGCCGCCGAGGCGCTGGCCGTCCTGGACGACCCGCGCACCGCCCGCGCGGCGGCGGCCCTCGCCACCAACGGGCTGCGCACGGCCTACGCGCTCCAGCCCGTCCGGCTGCTCACCGCCCTGCGCGCCCCCGAGTCCGTACCGGCCCTGCTGACCACCCTGTCGCGGCTGCTGTCCCCGAACGACCCGTACTGGCGGGTGGCCCTGGCCTGCGTGGAGGGGCTCGGCGCCCTCGCCGACCCCCGCGCACGCGAAGTCCTCACCCGCGCCCAGTCCCACCCCCGCCTCGCCGTGGCGGCGACGGCCGCACTGCGCGCGCTCGCCTGATCAGCCCCGGAACCCGAGCAGGCCGTGCAGGGCCGCGCCGCCCGCCGAGGGCGGCACCGCGCGCGTCGCCGCGGCCGGCTTCGGGGCCGCCTGGGCGGCGCAGGTGGCGTCCGCGGCCTGCCCCGTCCTCAGGTACGCCGCCACCTTGTCGTCGAGGCACTTGTTGCCGCTGAGCGCGATTCCGTGGTTGCCGCCGCCCTCCTCGACGACCAGGGCCGAGCCCTTCAGCTTGTCCCGCATGCTGAGCGCGCCCGCGAACGGGGTCGCCGCGTCCTCCGTCGCCTGGAGGAGGAGGGCGGGCGGCAGGTCCGCGTTGGTCACGTCCGGGGCCTGCAGCGGCTCCGTCGGCCAGAACGCGCACGGGGCGTTGTACCAGGCGTTGTTCCAGGTCATGAACGGCGCCTTGGCGTGCGTCCGCCACATGTCCGCGCGCCACTGGTTCCAGTCCCGCGGCCAGGCCGAGTCCCGGCACTGCACCGCCGTGTAGACGCTGTATCCGTTGCCCGCCGAGGGCTCCACCGCACCGAACCGCTCGTACGCCGCCACCAGCGGCTTCGGGTCCTGCTTCAGCACGTACGCCGCGAAGGCCTCGGCCAGGTTCGGCCAGTAGCCGTTGAAGTAGCCGCCCGGCATGAAGGTGTCCTCCAGCTCGGCCGCGCCCACCTTGCCGCCCGCCGGCGTCTCCCGCAGCGCCCCGCGCATCGCGTACCAGCGCTCCTCGACCGCCACCGGGTCGGTGCCGAGCCCGTAGGCGGAGTCGTGCGCGGCCACCCAGGCCAGGAAAGCCTTGTGGCGGGTGTCGAAGGCCTGGTCCTGGGCCAGGTTGTCCTCGTACCAGACCCCGCCCGGGTCGACCACGGAGTCCAGGACGAGCCGGTGCACCCGGCCCGGGTGGAGCTTGGCGTACACCGCGCCCAGGTAGGTCCCGTACGAGTAGCCGAAGTAGCTGATCCGCTCCGCGCCGAGGGCGGCGCGCAGCGCCTCGATGTCCTGCGCCGCCGCGACGGTGCCGATGTACGGCAGCACGTCCGCGTGCCTGGCCTGGCAGGACTCGGCGAAGGCCCGCACCCGGTCCAGGTTGGCCCGCTCGGTCGCCTCGTCGTTCGGTACGGAGTCCGGCCGGACGGGGGCGAAGTGGCCGGCCGCGCAGTCGAGGGCGGGCTCGCTCTTGCCGACGCCCCGCGGGTCGAAGCCGATCACGTCGTACTGCGCGGCCACGTCCTTGGGGAGGGCGGCGGCGATGAATCCGGCCAGGGTGCGGCCGCTGCCGCCCGGCCCGCCCGGGTTGACCAGCAGCGGGCCCTGGGAGGTGGCGGCGGTGTGGGGGACCCGGGTCAGCGCGAGGGAGATCTGGCGTCCGGCGGGGCGGGCGTGGTCGAGGGGGACCTTGAGGGAGGCGCACTGCAGCGTGGGATGGCGCGGGGTCGCGCAGCCGGTCCACCGCAGCGCGGCGGCCCGCTCCGCCGCGGGGGCCGCGGCGACCGGGCCCGAGAGGGCGGTGGCGACGGTGGCGATCGACAACAGCACAGCGGCGCGCTTCTTCAAGGGGTGCAGCATGGGGCCTCCCAGCCGAGGGTTCTGGGCGGAATCGTCCCGGAAACCGCGCCTGGAAGGCGGGATTTGGCTGCTTATTGGCCCGATGTGATGAGCCTTCAGGGGCCGTCCGAGGTCACAGCAGCGTGAGCTGGGTGACCCCGGCGGGCGCCTCCTCGGCCGGGCGCTCGGGCGTGACGATCCGGCGGGCCTCGCCGCGCCGGGACGGCCCGATGCCGAATTCGGCCGCGAGTTCGTGGACTTGGCGGGTGATCCGGCGCTGGTACCAGGTGGGGGCGTACGAGCCGCCCGCGTACATCCGCTCGTACCGCTCCACGAGGTGCGGGTGGTGCTCGCGGAGCCAGGCCGTGAACCACTCGCGGGCGCCGGGGCGCAGATGGAGTACCAGGGGTGTCACGGAGGTCGCCCCGGACTCGGCGACGGCGCGGACGGTCGCCCGCAGCTGCTCCGGGCGGTCCCCGAGGAAGGGGATCACGGGAGCCATCAGCACTCCGCACTCGATGCCGGCGTCCGTGAGGGTCCGTACGGCCCCCAGCCGGGCGGCCGGGGAGGGCGTGCCGGGCTCGACGGTCCGCCACAGCGAGGTGTCGGTGAAGCCGACGGAGACGGAGATCCCGACCTCGGTGAGCGCGGCGGCCTCCTGGAGGAGCGGGAGGTCGCGCAGGATCAGCGTGCCCTTGGTGAGGATCGAGAAGGGGTTGGCGTGGTCGCGCAGGGCCTCGATGATGCCGGGCATCAGCCGGTAGCGGCCCTCGGCGCGCTGGTAGCAGTCGACGTTGGTGCCCATGGCGATGTGCGCGCCGCCCCAGCGGGGCGAGCCGAGCTCGCGGCGCAGCAGCCCGGGGGCGTTGGTCTTGACGACGATCTGCGAGTCGAAGCCGACTCCGGTGTCGAGGTCGAGGTAGCTGTGCGTCTTGCGGGCGAAGCAGTACACACAGGCGTGGCTGCAGCCGCGGTACGGGTTGACGGTCCATTCGAACGGCATGCGCGAGGCGCCGGGCACCCGGTTGACGATCGAGCGGGCCCGCACTTCGTGGAAGGTGATCCCGCGGAATTCCGGGGTGTCGAAGGTGCGCGTCACGACGGCGTCGGCCCCGAAGAGCGCGGCGGGCCCCGTGGTGCCCTCGGTCAGGTTGTCCCAGCGCATGAGCGCCTCCCTCGGTAGCCCTGGCCCGAGAATAGAACAAATGTTCCCATGATCGTGCGGGTCGGAATATTCGCTGGTCAGGGCGGTGGCAGGCGTGTGAGGCTGCGCCCCATGGCGGGAATGCGGATCGTGGTGTGCCTCCCGGGCGAGGCGCGGAGCAGGCTGGACGAGGCGGTCGCCGAGGCGATGTCGCCGTTCGAGATCGACTACAGCCGGGGCGAGGAGCTCGACATCTGGGACGGCTGGTCGATCCGGGGCGGCGCCGACGGCGGCGGCTTCCAGCTGCTGCCGGGGTACGAGGAGGACCCGCGAGTCGTGCACGACGGCCCGCGCGGTGACGGCACCCGCGAGCCGAGCCTCCCCGGGTGGTGTGCGGGCGGCCCCCGGGAGGCGCTGGCCTTCGCCGAGATCCGGGCCGAGGCGGCCGGGCTGGCCCGGGCGGCCTGGGACCTGTGGCACGGACTGGCCCCCCACCACCCGCCGGCCGAGCCGCACCGCGAGGTCTCGGACCGGCCGTGGAGCACTCCCGACGAGTTCCGGGCCGGGCGCCTCGCGGAGCAGGAGGCGGAAGCGGCCTTCGATGCCCAGCCGCTGGTCGTCGCCTACCGGGAGGGCGTGGCGGCGCTGCTGGCCGCGCACCGGGGATACGCGCTCGGCGGCGGGTTCCTCTACAACGGGGCCGCCGGGGCCGTCGGCCGGACCGGACGGGAGGAGTTCGCCGCCGAGGAGACCGCCTGGATGCCCGGGCACAGTCACGTGCTCACCCTCGACGGCTGGTGGTACGGGGAGGACGAGCCCGTCCACGGCGCTTGCGACGGCCCGGGCGACTGCCCTCACACTCCGCCCCTGCCGGAGCCGTACCGTTCCTTCACGAGCGGGTACTTGGAGGCGCTCCCCGGGGATACGCTCCTCGTCCACGTGCGCTGCCACGTCTGACCCGGATTTGGGCGCTTGCCCCCGAGGTGGTTGGCTTCGCCGTGACGAGCGGACACAACTGCTGGAGGAACAGGCATGGCGCAGGTCGAGGCCACCACGGAGCGCATCATCGGAGCCGACGCGGAGACGGTCTTCGACACGCTGGCCGACTACAGCGGAACCCGGCAGAAGCTGCTGCCCGAGCACTTCAGCGAGTACGAGGTGCGCGAGGGCGGCGACGGCGAGGGCACCCTCGTGCACTGGAAGCTCCAGGCCACCAGCAAGCGCGTGCGCGACTGCCTGCTGGAGGTCACCGAGCCCACCGACGGGCAGCTCGTGGAGAAGGACCGCAACTCCTCCATGGTCACCACCTGGGTGGTCACCCCGGCCGGCGAGGGCAAGTCCAAGGCCGTCGTCACCACCGTGTGGAACGGCGCCGGCGGCATCGGCGGCTTCTTCGAGCGCACCTTCGCGCCCAAGGGCCTCGCCCGTATCTACGACACCCTGCTGGCCAACCTCGCCGCCGAAGTCGAGGCCTGAGAGCGGCCGTTGCCGGTGGGGCCGGGTACACGGCCTCACCGGATCGGGTGAACTGAACGGACCCACGGGGGCCGGGCGTGGCCCCGGGCCGGCGAGGGGTGCGGCGGTTAGTGTGGGGCCCTGCGCATCCGACCGCACGGGGGCCCGATGAAGATCCTCATCTCCGCCGACATGGAAGGCGCCACCGGCGTCACCTGGCCCGCCGACGTGCTGCCCGGCACCCCGCAGTGGGAACGCTGCCGGTCCATGTTCACCTCCGACGTGAACGCCGCCGTGCTCGGCTTCCACGACGGCGGCGCCGACCAGGTCGTCATCAACGAGGCCCACTCGACCATGCGCAACCTGCTGCTGGAGCGGCTCGACGCCCGCGCGGAGATGCTCACCGGCCGCCACAAGAGCCTCTCCATGGTCGAGGGCGTCCAGCACGGCGACGTCGACGGCATCGCCTTCGTCGGCTACCACACCGGCGCCGGCTCCGAGGGCGTCCTCGCCCACACCTACCTGGCCAACTCCATCACCGGGGTCTGGGTCAACGAGGTCCGCGCCAGCGAGGGGCTGCTCAACGCGCACGTCGTCGCCGAATACGGCGTCCCCGTCGTCCTCGTCACCGGCGACGACCTGACCTGCGTCGACGCCGCCGGCTACGCCCCCGACGCGGTGACCGTCGCGGTCAAGGACCACGTCTCGCGCTACGCCGCCGTCTGCCGGACCCCCGCCCGCACCGCCGCCGACATCCGGACCGCGGCCAAGGAGGCCGCCGCCCTCGCCGTACGGCACGAGCCGGTCCGCGGCGGCCCGTTCACCGTGGAGCTGGAGTTCGACGCCGAGCACCTGGCCATGACCGCGACGGTGGTCCCGGGCGTGGAGCGGTGCGGGGAGCGCAGGGTCGCGTACACCAGCGAGACGATGTACGAGGGGATCCGCGCCTTCAAGGCGGTCACGACGGTCGTCTCGGCGGCCGTGGAGGAGCAGTATGGCTGACATGCACGCAATCAATGACGGGGCGCTCGCGGAGGCCGTCGGCGCCGTTGACGAAGCGGCCCTCGACGAGGCCGTCGAGTTCACCTCGGGCCTCATCCGGATCGACACCACCAACCGGGGCGGCGGCGACTGCCGCGAGCGCCCCGCCGCCGAATACGTCGCCGAGCGGCTCGCGGCGGCCGGCCTGGAGCCGGTCCTGCTGGAGCGCACCCCCGGCCGCACCAACGTCGTCGCCCGGATCGAGGGCACCGATCCCTCCGCCGAGGCCCTCCTCGTCCACGGCCACCTCGACGTCGTCCCCGCCGAGGCCGCCGACTGGAGCGTGGACCCCTTCTCCGGCGAGGTCCGCGACGGCGTGGTGTGGGGCCGCGGCGCCGTCGACATGAAGAACATGGACGCGATGGTGCTGGCCGTCGTACGGGCCTGGGCGCGCGCCGGGGTGAAGCCGCGACGCGACATCGTGATCGCCTACACGGCCGACGAGGAGGACAGCGCGGTCGACGGGTCGGGCTTCCTCGCGGACCGGCACCCGCACCTCTTCGAGGGCTGCACGGAGGGCATCAGCGAGTCCGGCGCCTTCACCGTGCACACCCGCCCCGGCGGCCCCGCCCTCTATCCCATCGCCGCCGGCGAACGCGGCACGGCCTGGCTGAAGCTGACCGCGCGCGGCACCGCGGGACACGGCTCCAAGCCCAACAAGGCCAACGCCGTCAGCCGGCTCGCCGCCGCCGTGGCACGGATCGGCGCGTACGAGTGGCCGGTCCGGCTCACCGACACCGTCACCGCCTGCATCACCGAACTCGCCGCCCTGCAGGACCTGTCGGTCGACCCGCGCCGGCCCGGCTTCGACCTCGACACGGTCCTCGGCAAGCTCGGCCCGGCCGCCGCCCTCGTCGAGGCGACCGTGCGCAACAGCGCCAACCCGACGATGCTGAGCGCCGGTTACAAGCTCAACGTGATCCCCGAGCACGCCACCGCCTACGTCGACGGGCGCATGCTGCCGGGCGGCGAGGAAGAGTTCACCGCCACCCTCAACGAGCTGACCGGCCCCGACGTGCACTGGGAGTTCCACCACCGAGAGGTGCCGCTCCAGGCCCCGGTGGACGGACGGACGTACGCGATCCTGCGCGAGTCCGTCGAGCGGTTCGACCCGGAGGGGCACGTGGTGCCCTTCTGCATGGCGGGCGGCACCGACGCCAAGCAGTTCTCCCGCCTCGGCATCACCGGCTACGGCTTCTCCCCGCTGAAGCTGCCGCCCGGCTTCGACTACTGGGCCCTCTTCCACGGCGTGGACGAGCGGGTCCCCGTCGAAGCCCTGCACTTCGGTGTCCGCGTACTCGACCACGCACTGCGGTCCCTGTGAGCGGGGCCCGGTGATGATGACGGCGCCGACCCGGCCCTACGGCAGCTGGCCCTCGCCCATCGACGCCTCGCTCGCCGCCGCGCTCGACGGGCGGCCCGAGTACGTCGGCACGGTCGGCCCCGAGGTGTGGTGGACCGAGCCCCGCCCGCGCGAGGCCGGCCGCCGCACCCTCGTCCGCCGCCGACTCGCCGACGGGGACGCCGAGTTCACCGAACTGCCCGCCCCGTGGAACGTGCGCAGCCGGGTCACCGAGTACGGCGGGCAGCCCTGGGCCGGAGCCGAACGCCCATCCGGCGGACCCCTGTTGGTCTTCGTCCACTTCGCCGACCAGCGGCTGTACGCCTACGAGCCGGACGCGCCCGGCACTCCGGCGCCGCGCCCCCTCACCCCCCTGTCCGGGACCGGCGGCGGGCTGCGCTGGGCCGACCCGGTGCTGCGCGGCGGCGAGGTCTGGTGCGTGCTGGAGGAGTTCACCGGGCCCGCCCCGACCGATGTGCGCCGGGTGCTGGCCGCCGTGCCGCTCGACGGATCGGCGGCGGAAGACCGCTCGGCGGTACGGGAGTTGACGGACGACCGGCACCGTTTCACCACCGGGCCCCGGCTCTCCCCGGACGGCCGGCACGCGGCCTGGCTGGTGTGGGACCACCCCCGGATGCCCTGGGACGGCACCGAGCTGAAGCTGGCCGAGATCACCGCGGACGTGGACGCGGACGTGGACGCGGCCGCCACGCTGACCGGGGTGCGGACCGTGCTCGGCGGCCCCGAGGAGTCCGTGGCCCAGGTGGACTGGACGGCCGGCGGAACCCTCCTCGCCGTGAGCGACCGGGGCGGCTGGTGGAACCCGTACCGGGTGGACCCGGAGACGGGCGCGGCCGACAACCTGTGCCCCAGGGAAGAGGAGTTCGGCGGCCCGCTGTGGAAACCCGGGCTGCGCTGGCTCGCCCCGCTGCCCGACGGCGCCACCCGGGCCGCGGGCGCCGGGGGAGGGCTCCTCGCCGTCCTGCACGGCCAGGGCTCCCCGGTGCTCGGCATCCTGGACGCCGAGAGCGGCGACCTGGTCGACGCGGCCGGGCCGTGGACGTCCTGGCAGCCGACGCTCGCCGTGCACGGCACCCGGGTCTACGGGGTCGCCGCCAGCCCGCGCAGCGCGTACGAGGTGGTCGAGCTGGACACCGCGACCGGGCACGCCCGGGTGATCGGCGCGCAGGGCGTGGACCCGGTGGACCCGTCCTACTACCCGGAACCGCAGAGCCGCACCTTCCTCGGCCCCGACAACCGGCAGATCCACGCGCACGTCTACCCGCCGCACCACCCGGCCTGCCGGGCCGCCGCCGACGAACTGCCCCCGTACGTGGTGTGGGCGCACGGCGGTCCCACCGACCACGTGCCGCCCGTACTCGACCTGCACATCGCCTACTTCACCTCGCGCGGCATCGGAGTGGTCGAGGTCAACTACGGCGGGTCCACCGGCTACGGCCGCGCCTACCGGGAGCGGCTGCGCGGGCAGTGGGGCGTCGTCGACGTGGAGGACTGCGCGGCGGTCGCCCGGGCGCTGGCCGCCGAGGGCACCGCCGACCCCGCCCGGCTCGCCATCCGCGGCGGCAGCGCCGGCGGCTGGACGGCGGCGGCCTCGCTGGCCGCCACCGACCTCTACGCCTGCGCCGCGATCATCTACCCGGTGCTGGACCTGCTGGGCTTCGCGGACGAGACCCACGACCTGGAGTCCCGCTACGTCGAGAGCCTGGCCGGGCCTCCGCAGACCCTCGGCGTGCTCTGCCGCGAGCGCTCCCCGGTGGCCCGCGCCGACCGGATCACGGCGCCGTTCGTGCTGCTCCAGGGCCTGGACGACGCGGTCTGCCCGCCGGCCCAGGCGGAGCGCTTCCTGGCGGCCCTCCGCGGTCGGCCGGTGCCGCACGCCTACGTGACCTTCGCGGGCGAGGGCCACGGCTTCCGCCGGGCGGACACCATGATCCGGGCACTGGAGGCCGAACTGTCGCTGTACGCCCAGGTCTTCGGGATCGCCAGGACCGACGTCCCCCGGCTGGCGCTGGAGGTCTAGGTCGTCCGGGCGTGTCCTGTCGGTCGGGCCGGGCCGGCGCGGTGGGGGCCCGGAGGGGCTGGGCCGGGTGGAGCAGTTGGCTCGCGGGGCCGGGCGCGCGTTTCGAGACTGAGCCCCATGAAGAGACAACGATCCCTCGGATCGCGCGCCCGTGCGCTGGCCGCCCTCGTCGCGGGACTGCTCCTCCTGGGCGCGCCGAGCGCGTTCCCGCTCTCCCGCGACGGCGCGAGCGACCCCACCGCGCGGTGCGTCTCCACACCGGCCGAGTACCGGGCCGCGTGGGAGGCGCGCGAGGTCCGGTGCGTGGCACCCTCCCTCTTCGGGACCACGCACGCCCGGGGCGAGACCTCCCTCTACCCGAGTGGCTTCCGCTACGCCTGGGCCGGCTCCGGCACCAACCTCGAGCAGTATCTGAAACTGCGCGCACGGTACGGCGACCAGCCGGCCAAGGTCGGGATCGGGGTCCTGTCCTACGTCGGCTACCCGGGACTGGACGACTGGACGACGCCGACCGATCTGGAGGTCTACACGCTGCCGGCCGGCGTCCGCGCGCAGGTGCCGGCCTTCGAGACCTGGTTCCGGCTGCTCGACGAGGAGTTCGGCACGACGGGGGCGTTCCCGCTCGCGGCTCAGCGCGACCTGGTCGTCGCGTACTCCCGGCTGGACCGGGACAAGGACGTCGTCGGGGCGTTCGAGGACGTCACCGGCTGCCGTCGTGACGCGCTGCTCGCGGGTGAGGCTCCTTCGGCGGAGATCGGCTGCAACCGCTCCTTCCTCGGAGCGCTGGCCGCCGCCGGACCGTCCCCGTACGACGGCGCCGACTCCTCGACGTGCTTCGCGAACTTCCGGACGCGCTACCGGGGCGACCGGGACGCCTCGGCACTGCGGGGCGCGCTGTTCCAGTGCCAGGACGCCGGATTCCTCAACACCGGTGTGGGGCTGGGCTACAACACGTACGCCAACCCGTTCGTGTGCCGGCCCGCCGACCGGCAGAGCGTGCGGGAGAGGTACACCGGACGCGAGTTCATCCTGCCGAACGCCGTCTTCACCGCCCTGCCGAGCCATGTCGGCATCCCGCTGGACCTCGGGACACCGGGCCAACGCGACTTCCTGCACGCGGGATACTGCCGGTGACCGCTGGATGAGGGGGTGTCCGTCGGCGAAGCCCCGCCCGAACCTCCTCGGCGCCGGGCTCCGGCGTTCGCCCGGACGAAGAAGACTCCGAACGCGGCGCCGATGAGCCCACTCGTCTGATGCGATGTCATGACACCCGGTCCGATCGAAGTCGATCATGACGCGCGAAGTCGTGGCGCTCCGCCTACGCGGTCTTGCGCCGCAGGTGGCGGGTCCGCTCGCTCGTGCGCAGCCAGACCCGCAGCGGGCCGATGGCGGTGAAACCGCTGCGGAGCGCGATGTCGAGGTCCGCCCCGCCCTCGTAGCCGACGACGTCCAGGTCCGGCCGGCGGGCGGCGGCCGCGGTGAGGACGCCCGCCCAGGCCGCGTCGGCCGAGACCCCGTCACCGGCGAACAGGTTGGAGACGCCCACCGCACCGCCGCCGGTGCTCAGCACCGCCCCGGCGACGATCCGGCCCCCGGCGTCCCCCGGGGCGCGGCCCGCCAGGAAGACGATGCCCTCGCGCAACAGGGCGGGCGGGAACAGCCCGGCGTCCTCCTCGCCGCCCCAGGCGGCCTCCCAGGCGGCCAGCTCCTCGGCACCGGTCACCTCGGACCACTCCGGCCCGGACGAGGCCGCCTCCGGAACCGCCGGAACCGGAGCCCCGGCCGGGCGGTGGATCCACTGCGCATCGAACAGCACCTCGAACCCGTCCCCGGCCAGGTTCAGGCGGGCGAAGCTGTCCTTCACCGAGCAGCCGGGGGTGTCCGTGTCGATCCACTGGAGGACGGACGGCGCCGAGGTCTCCGGGTCCAGGGTCACCGCATCGGGATACAGCGGCGGGGTCCGGCTCGTGCTGAGCCACACGTACGCGTCGTCGAACCGCGGCGCCAGGCCGTGCGCCGTGCACACCGCGTCGCACCACAGGGCGTTGTTCAGCGCGGCCCGGCGCAGCATCGTGCGCGTGCCCGTGCCCGCGTCCGTGCCCGCGTCCGTGTTCGTCTCGTCCTTGATCACGCCGGAGATGGTGTCACAGGCTTAGCCTGGGGCGATGACCTTTTCCACCTACCTCCGGGAGGGCGAGCGCGTGGGCCTGCGCCCCTTCCGGCTCGCCGACGGGCCCGAGTTCACCGCACGCGTGCACGAGAGCCGCGAGCTCCACCATCCGTGGCTGGCGCCGCCCGCCACCATCGAGGAGTACGAGCCGTACGCGGCCCGGCTGACCGAAGGCGAGGGCCGCGCCGGGTTCCTCGTCTGTGAGCGGGAGACCGGAGCCATCGCCGGCTTCGTCAACGTCAACAACATCGTGCGCGGGGCCTTCCAGTGCGGGGCCCTCGGCTACGGGGCCTTCGCGCACGCCGCCGGGCGGGGCCTCTTCCGCGAGGCCCTCGGGCTGGTCCTCGCCCACGCCTTCGCCCCCGAAGCCGGCCACGGCCTCGGACTGCACCGCCTGGAGGCCAACGTCCAGTCAGGCAACACCGCCTCCCTCGCCCTCGTGCGGGGAGCGGGCTTCCGCAGGGAAGGACTCTCCCCCGACTTCCTGTACGTCGACGGAGCCTGGCGCGACCACGAGCGCTGGGCGATCACCGCCGAAATGCAGGTCCCCGAGGGGGCTCATCGCACAGGATGAGGGCATGCGAACCCTGGTGCTCCTCGACGCCCCGTCCAACCTCGGTCTGCGGCCGCCCGCGCCCGGCGCCGTACCCGGCGTCTACAAACTCGCCGGGGCCCTGCGCGAGCAGGGCCTCCTCGCCCGGCTCGGCGCGCGCGAGGGCGGGGTGGTCGTCCCGCCGCGCTACGACCGCGGCGACTGGCAGGAGGGTGACGGCGTGTTCCACGCCGAGGCCCTCGCCGCCTACACCGTCACCCTCGCCGACCGGATCGAACGCCACCTGCGGGCCGGGGAGTTCCCCGTCGTCCTCGGCGGCGACTGCTCGATCCAGCTGGGCGCCGCCCTCGCCATGCGCCGGATCGGACGGTACGGACTGGCCGCGATCGACGGCTCCGCGGACTTCCGCCACCCCGGCAACGAGGCCGTGAACGGGCCCGTAGGCGCGGCCGGCGGCGAGGAGCTCGCCCTCTCCACCGGCCGCGGCCAGGCCGATCTCGCCGACCTGGAAGGGCGGGCCCCCTACCTGCGGGACGAGGACGTACGGCTCTTCGGCCTGCGGGACGGGGACCCGGACCTCGCGGAACTGCACGCGGCCGGGATCTCCGTGGCCACGGTGGGGGAGATCCGCGAGCGCGGGGCCGGACCGGTGGCGCGCGCGGCACTGGAGGGGCTGCACCCGCCGGAGACCGCCGGATTCTGGGTGCACCTGGACGCCGACGTACTGGACCCGGCCGTCATGCCGGCCGTGGACAGCCCCGACCCGGGCGGGCTGATCCCCGACGAACTCGCCGAACTGCTCGGCGTCCTGGCGCGCTCACCGCGCTGCGTCGGGATCAACGTCACCGTCTACGACCCGGATCTGGACCCGGACGGGCGCGCGGGCGCGCTGCTGGCCGATCTCGTCGCGGGAGCGTTCCGGTAGGTCCACACGAGGGCCTTTGCGTAATCCTGACCGGTGGTGATCCGCGGAACCCCTGTGCACCGGCCGCCGTGGCGTGTTCCATTTCCCCATGGCCACCACCGTCCGCCGCGCCGTACTGACCCTCCCCGCAGCCCCGCTGGGCGCCGAGAACCCCCTGCCCGCCCTGCGCGCGCCCGACGGCGTGCACGCGCTGGACGACCGCTCGCGCGACGGACTGCCGCGCGAGATGGCACGGCAGATCGGGTACGAGCCGCTGCGCTCCCTGCTGCCCGTCCGGATCCGGGACGGGTACCGACGGGAGCGGCCGGAGCGGGAGTTCGAGACGATCGTCATCGAGAACGACCACCTGCGGGTCACCGTGCTCCCCGAGCTGGGCGGGCGCGTCCACTCCCTCCTGCACCTGCCGACGGGCCGCGAACTGCTCTACCGCAACCCGGTGTTCCAGCCCGCGAACTTCGCGCTGAACGGGGCCTGGTTCTCCGGCGGCATCGAGTGGAACACCGGCGCGACCGGCCACACCACCCTGTCCTGCGCCCCGCTGCACGCCGCGCTCGTACCCGCCCCGGACGGGGGCGTGATGGTCCGGATGTGGGAGTGGGAGCGACTGCGCGACCTGCCCTTCCAGGTGGACCTGTGGCTGCCCGCGGACTCGGAGTTCCTCTACGTCGGCGTCCGCGTGCGCAACCCGCACGAACGGCCGGCGCCCGTGTACTGGTGGTCCAACATCGCCGTTCCCGAGGACGAGGGCACCCGGGTGCTCGCCCCCGCCGACGAGGCCTGGCACTTCGGGTACGAGCGCGCGCTGCGCCGCATCCCCGTACCGGAGTGGGAGGGCGCGGACCGCACGTACCCGCTGCGCAGCGCGTACCCGGCCGACTTCTTCTACGAGGTCGAGCCCGGGGCCAGACCCTGGATCGCCTCGCTGGACGCGGCCGGGCAGGGGCTCGTGCAGACCTCCACCGGGCGGCTGCGCGGGCGCAAGCTGTTCGTGTGGGGCGCGGGCGGCGGCGGCCGGCGCTGGCAGGAGTGGCTCACCGAACCGGGCACGGGCGGCTACGCGGAGATCCAGGCCGGGCTGGCCCGCACCCAGCTGGAGCACGTACGGCTGGAGGGCGGCGGGGAGTTCAGCTGGCTGGAGGCGTACGGGCCGCTGGCCGCGGAACCCGCCGCGGTGCACGGGGCCGACTGGGCGGCGGCGCGCGGCGCGGCCGAGCACGCGCTGGCGCGGGCGCTGCCGGCGGAGCGGGTGGAGACGGCGTACAAGGCGTGGCGCGAGTGCGCCGACACCGAACCGGGGGAGCGGCTCGCGGCGGGCTCCGGCTGGGGTGCGCTGGAGGTGATGTGCGGCGGCTTCAAGCTGCCGGGCACCCCCTTCGGGGAGTCCACCCTCGGCGAGGAGCAGGCCCCCTGGCTGGAGCTGTGGCGCACGGGCGTCCTCCCCACCCCGCGGCGGGTGGTCCCGCCGGGCCCGAGCCTGGTCGCCGCGCACTGGCGGGACATGCTGGAGACGGCCCCGGCGGATCCGCTGACCGAGTACCACCTCGGCGTGGCCCAGTGGCACGCCGGGGACGTGGCGCAGGCCGTACGGAGCTGGGAGCGCGGGCTGGCGCTGGCGCCGTCGCGGTGGCCGCTGCTGAGGTGCCTGGCGGTGGCCGACGCGCTGGCCGGGGACCCGGCGCGGGCCGCCGACGGGTACGCGGCGGCCTTCGAGGACCTGGCGGGGGAGAGCCGCGGCGGCGAGACGTGGGCTCCGGCGGAGGCCGCGCTGGGCCGCGAGGCGATGGCGGCCCTGCTGGCCGCCGGTCGCCTCGCGGAAGCCCGCAGCGTCTGGGACCGGCTCCGGCCGGCCTTGCGGGAACAGGGCCGCTTCCGGCTGCTCGCCGCGCGGCTGCTGGCGGCGGAGGGCCATGTCGCCGCGGCGCGCCGGGTCTTCGAGGACGGCTTCGAGATCCCGGACCTCCGCGAGGGCGAGGAGACCCTGTCCGAAGCCTGGTCCGCCCTCACCGCCCGCCCGCTCCCGCCCCACTACGACTTCCGCATGCGGCCGCCGACCTAGTGGCCCGGCCGCGCCACCGCTGCTGGGGCGGAGCCCGGCGGGGTGCGGGGCGGAGCCCCGGGAGGCCGGGGCGCAGGCTCAGGCGCGGCAGAGGATCTCGCCGTTCAGGACGGAGAACCAGGCGTCGGGCTCCGCACCCCACGCGCGCCAGGCCTCCGCCGCGGCGGCCAGATCCGCGCCCGACGCATGGCCCCCGCCGGTGGCCCTGGCCGCGTACGCGGAGGCCGTCGTACGCTCCGCCCACAGCGACGACCACCACGCGGCCTCCTCCGGGGTGGCGAAGCACCAGGCCGTCGCCGTCGAGGTCACGTCCGTGAAGCCGGCCTCCCGGGCCCAGGCCCGCAGCCGGCGCCCCGCGTCCGGCTCGCCCCCGTTGGCGCGGGCGACGCGCCGGTACAGGTCCAGCCAGTCGTCCAGGCCCGGCGTCGCCGGGTACCAGGTCATCGCCGCGTAGTCGGCGTCCCGCGCGGCCACGATCCCGCCCGGCCGGCACACCCGCCGCATCTCGCGCAGTGCCTGCACCGGGTCGCCCACGTGCTGGAGCACCTGGTGGGCGTGGACCACGTCGAAGGAATCGTCCGGGAAGTCCAGGGCGTGGACGTCCGCCGTGCCGAACTCGATGCCGCTCACCCCGCGCTCCGCCGCGTGCGCCCGGGCCTGCTCGACCACCTCCCGCGCCGCGTCGACCGCGGTGACCCGGCCGCCCGGCGCGACCAGCTCCGCCAGGTCCGCGGTGATCGTGCCCGGACCGCAGCCGACGTCCAGGACGGACATCCCCGGGCGCAGCTCGCCGATCAGGTACGCGGCGGAGTTCTCGGCGGTGCGCCAGCGGTGCGAGCGCAGGACCGACTCGTGGTGGCCGTGCGTGTAGACGGCGGTCTCCTTGGCGGCGTTCATGGCCGGCCCTCCTCGTCGAAAGCGTTGTGACCACCGTAGACGATCAGTTCGTCATCTGAGATGGGCGTTTTGACATGTGGACACCAGCCGTGTGCACCAAGGGGGTTGGGTGCGTCGGGGCCCGGTCGGTGGCAGGGCGATGCGGGTGCGAGGAGAGTGGCCCCAGGGGGACGTTCCCATGGCAGAGGACGGTGAGAGCCATGCCGGAGACGCTGCTCGAACAGCACGCCGAGGCGCTGCGGCTCTTCGGCGAACGGGTGCGCGCCGTCAGGGACGACCAGTGGGACGCGCCGACCCCGTGCACGGAATGGAACGTGCGGGAGCTGGTCAACCACGTCACCGGCGAGCAGCTCTGGATCCCGCCGCTGGTCACCGAGGGCCGCACCGTGGAGGAGATCGGCGACGCGTTCTCCGGCGACGTCCTGGGCGAGGACCCGGTGGCCGCCTGGGACAAGGCCTCGGCCGCCGCGCACGCCGCCTTCGCCGTGTCCGGCGCGCTGGACCGGACCGTGCGGCTCTCGTACGGGCCCGCGCTCGGGTCGGCGTACTGCTCGGAACTGACCGCCGACTGCGTGGTGCACACCTGGGACCTCGCGCGGGGCATCGGGGCCGACGACCGGCTGCCGGACGGCCTCGTCGAGTTCTCCATCAAGGAGGTCATGCCGTACGCCGACGCGCTCGCGGCGAGCGGGATGTTCGCGGCGCCGCTGGAGGTGCCGGCCGGTGCGAACGCGCAGACCAGGCTGCTCGGCCTGGTGGGGAGGAAGGGCTGAGGCCCGGCGCACGCAGCCGGCACCCTACGTCCAGGTAACGGGCATATAGCAACAAATAATCGTATAAAGGTCAGGATCAGGAGTCAGGTTCGAGGCCGGGGCCACCGGCGCGTGGCAGGACGAGGGCGGAAGGCGGCACACGGTGGCGGGGACGCAGCGCACGGCGACGGAGGGCCGCGGCCCGGTCCGGTACGGCCCGCCGGCACCCCAGCCGGGCCTGCCCGTGCTCCCCGAACTGCTCTGCGTCCTCGCCGCGGCCGCCGGACGCGCCGCACCCGAGCCCCCCGGCGGCGGCGAACCCGTACGCGCGGCCGCCTGCCGGTACTGGGGGCGCCGCGGGCTCGCCACCTCCCCGGAGAACGTCGCCGCCGGCCCCGGCGCCCCCGCGCTGCTCCTCGCCCTGCTCGGGGCGTACGGGGGCGACGTGATGCTGCCCCGGCCCTGTCCCGCCTGGTGGACCCCGCAGGTCCGGCTGCTGGGACGGCGGGCCTATCACGTGCCGACCCCGGCCGAGTGCGGCGGCGTACCGGACCCCTACGCGCTGCTGGAGACCGTACGGCGGGTGCGCGCCGAGGGCGGCGACCCGCGGGTGCTGCTGCTGTCGGTCGCCGACGATCCGACCGCGACCGTCCCGCCGCCCGAGATGCTGCGCGAGGCCTGCGAGGCCGCCGAGTCCGCCGGGCTGTTCGTCGTCAGCGACGAGAGCTGGCGCGACACCGTCCACCGGCCCCGCGACACCCTGGTCCTGAGCCCCGCCGAGATGCTCCCCGAACACGCGGCCGTCCTCGTCGACCTGTCCGGCGCGCTGCTGCCCGCCGGCTGGCCCGCCGCCGTGGTCCGCTTCCCCGGCACCGCCCGCGGGACCTGGCTGCGCGCCCGCACCCTCGACGTCCTCACCGCCACCGGAGCGATGGTCGCGGGGCCCGTGGCCGGCGCCGCCGCGCACGCCCTCGACGAATCCGACGCCGTCGCCGGACGCGCCTACGCGGCCGCCGCCCTGCACGGCGTGGTGGCCGCCGCCGCCCACCGCGAGCTCCTCGCGGCCGGGGCGCTGGCCCGGCCCCCGCAGGCCGGCCGGCACCTCTACGCCGACCTCACCCCGCTGCGCGCCGGACTCGCCCGGCACGGGGTCGGCGACGCCATGGAACTGGAGGACTGGCTCGGCGCCCGGCTCGGCGCGCCGACGCCCGGCGGGCAGCGCTTCGCGGACGAACTGGGCGCACTGCGGGTCAGGCTGTCCACCGGGCCGCTGCTGGGCGCCACCCCGGAGGAGCGGCTGGCCGCGCTCACCGCCCGCGATCCGCTCGCCCTCCCGCACGTACGGAGCTCCCTCGACCTGCTCGGATCGGTCCTGGCCGGGCTGGCCTGACCTCCCGACGGACGTACGCCGATGACCCGACCCGCCTGCCCCGACCCGGTGAACGGAGACCGCTCGATGAGGGACCGGACGGACGCCGCCCCCGCACCCGCCGCCCCCGCGTCCACGGCGCAGGCCCTGCCCGCCGTCGCCCGGCAGCCCGCACCCCGGCCGACGCAGACCCCGGCACCTGCCCCGGCACCTGCACCGGACCCGCCGGAGCCCGAGCGCCGTCCGCACTCGCCCCCGCACTCGCCCCCGCACTCGCCCCCGCACTCGCCCCCGCGCCCGCTCGGCGAACACCGGCGCTGGCCCCGCTCCTTCGCGGACCGGCTGACCGCCCCGCTCCCCGGCGTCCGCGCCTTCGCGCGGCTCGCCCGCGAAGGCGCCTTCCGGCCCGGCCCCGAAGGGCTGCGCGGCATCCCCGACCTGCCGTTCGAGCCCGGCCCGCTGCCGGCCGCCGCCCCCGGCACGGTCTCCGTCACCTGGGCCGGGCACGCCAGCTGGGTGCTGCGGACCGGCGGGCTGACCGTACTGACCGACCCCGTCTGGTCCCGGCGGATCCTCGGCACCCCGGCCCGGGTGACTCCCGTCGGAGTGCGCTGGGAGGACCTGCCGGCGGTGGACGCCGTGGTCATCAGCCACAACCACTACGACCACCTCGACGCCCCCACCCTCAAGCGGCTGCCCCGGCACACGCCGCTGTTCGTCCCGGCCGGCCTCGCGGGCTGGTTCCGCCGCCGCGGCTTCACCCGGGTCACCGATCTCGACTGGTGGGAGGCGGCCGAACTGGACGGCGTACGCTTCGAGTTCGTTCCCGCACACCACTGGTCGAAGCGGTCCCTCATCGACACCTGCCGGTCGCTGTGGGGCGGCTGGATCCTCACCGACACCCGGAGCCCGACGCCGCGGAAGGTCTACTTCGCGGGCGACACGGGCTACGGCCACTGGTTCGGCGAGATCGGCCGCCGCCACCCCGGCATCGACCTCGCCCTCCTGCCGGTCGGCGCCTACGCCCCGCGCTGGTGGCTGGGCGACGTCCACGCCGACCCGGAGGAGGCGGTCCGGGCCTGCCTCGACCTCGGGGCGCTCCGGATGGCGCCCATGCACTGGGCCACCTTCGTGCTCTCCGCCGAACCGGTCATGGAACCCCTGCACCGCACCCGGGCCGCCTGGTCCCGTGCCGGGCTGCCCCGCGAGCACCTCTGGGACCTCCCGATCGGCGCCTCCCGCACCCTGCCCGACCCCGAACCCGACCCCGGCCCGGACACCCCCTAGTGGTGCCAGGCCTGCCCGCCCGTGTTGTGGATGAAGCGCTGCAGCACCTTGAGGGTGGTCAGGTACTCCTCGTCCGAGATGCCCGCGTGCCGCTCGTCCCACAACTGCCCCTGGAGGGCGGCCACCTCGTCGTGGAACTTCCGGCCTTCGGGGGTGATCTCCAGGCGCTCCCCGGCGTCCTGGGTGATCCAGCCGCGGGCGATGACCGTGTCGATCTCCTCGCCCAGGGCCTGCCCGCCGACGGCGAGGTAGCCCCGCAGCACCTCGGTCACCTCCGCGCGGGTCTTCACCTCCTCGGCCAGGGCCACCTGGGCCAGGACCCACCACTGCGGCTGGGTGGTGCCGACCCCGGCGAGCGCGCCCCGGGTGCGGGTGACGACCGCGTCGTAGGCGGCCCAGCTCCAGTAGCCGATGGGCTGCCGGATCAGTTCCGCGTCGCTGTGCGAGTACTCCATGGTGGATCCGCTCCGTTCGCTGCTGTGCATTGCCCCGACGAACAAGACCCTAGGACCCGAAGGGCACTTGAGGTCTAGTCCTGCGTCCGCCGGATCCGCAGCCGCAGCCGCCGCCACAGTGCCGGACCCGTGCTGATCAGCAGGGTCAGGCCCACCGCCAGGGCCACGCCCTTCCACGGCTCCGAGAACAGCGAGCCGCCCAGGATGCCGATCAGGCCGTACGTCACCGCCCAGGCCAGGCACGCGGGGGCGTCGCCGCGGGCGAAGCGGCGCAGCGGCATCTGCGCCAGCAGGCAGGCCAGCATCACCGGGATCCGGCCCGCCGGGACCAGCCTGGACACCACCAGCACCATGACCCCGTGCTCGTCCAGCCTGGTCTGCGCCTGTTCCAGCCGCTCGGGCGTGGCCCGGCCGCGCAGCGCCGCCAGCCACCGCGATCCGTTGCGCGAGGCGACCCCGCGCCGCCCGAGCCAGTACAGCGCCAGATCCCCGGTGAACGCGGCCAGCGCCGACACCCCGACCACCAGCAACACCCCGAACGGCAGCGACTGGTGATGGAACGCCACCACCGCCGCCGAGCTCACCAGCGCACCCGTCGGGATCACCGGCACCATCGCGCCCAAGGCCACCAGCACGAACAACGCCGGGTACCCCACCGCCTGCTGGGTGGTCTCCGGCGGCACCTGGCCGGCCGCCGCCGTGAGCTCGCGCCACGTCACGGCAGCCGCACCCGCTCGCCGTGCCCGAGTACCCGTACGGCCACCTTCGGTGCCAGTTGCCGGGCACGGCGCTCGAACTCCTCGCCCGGGGCGTGGAATTCGTGCGGCCGCACCGCGTCCATGCCGACGGGCCAGTACGTCCCGTAGTGCACCGGCACCGCCGCCGCGGGCGCGAGCCGGGCCAGTGCCTGCGCCGCCCGCCCCGCGTCCAGGTGCCCCGGGCCCAGGTACGGGCCCCAGCCGCCCACCGGCAGCAGGGCCACGTCCACCGGTCCGACCTCCTCGGCCATCGTGTCGAACAGCCCGGTGTCCCCGGCGAAGTAGGTCCGGGCCGCGCCCTGGACCACGTATCCGAGCGCCGGCGCGAGGTGCGGCCCGAACGGCAGCCGCCGCCCGTCGTGCCGCGCGCTGACCGCCCGGACCCGTACGCCCTCCCGTACGGCGACCTCCTCGCCCGGCACCACCTCGGTCACCCGCAGCCCGCGCAGGCCCGCGGCCCGCGCCAGCCCCGGCACCGCCCGGCGCGCCCCGCGCGGCACCAGCAGCCGGGTGCCGGGCGCGAGCCGCTCCAGCGACGGCAGGTGCAGATGATCGGCGTGCAGGTGCGATACGAGCACCACGTCGGCCACCGCCGCCTCGGCCGGAGGCACCGCCCCGCGCCGCCGCCGCAGGTGCGCGAACCGCCGGGCGAACAGCGGGTCCGTCAGCAGCCGGACCCCGGAGTCCTCGACGGTGCACGTGGCATGACCCCACCAGGTGATCTCCACCGGCACCCGGCCCTCCCTCCCTCGGCCCGCGCTCTCGCCCTCGTCCACGAGCCTAGATGCTGCCCCGAGGATCCGCCCGGAACCGGAAGTGCCGGGCCCCTCCTCTCCTGCGGCGGATCGGAGTAGGGTCCGGCGGCATGGAAGAGTTGCGCGTGGCCGCGATCGCCAGCCTGGCCCCGCTCGAAGACCTGGACGCCGACCCCTTCGCCGTGGACACCCGCGGCCAGCACGCCATGTGCGCGCGCTGGGCCGCCGACCAGGGCTACGTCGTCACGAAGCAGCTGCTCGTCTACGGGCTGCGCGCCGACCACTGCGGGCTCTGGTCCGACGTCGACGCCGGACAGGTCGACCTCTTCGTCGCCGCCAACCACCGGGTGCTGGCCCGCGCGCTGCGCTCGGTCGAGGAGTTCACCGCCGAGTGCGAGCGGCGCGGCGTACGGCTGGAGACCGCCGGGGACGCCGAGCCGCAGTACACCTCCGCGATGAAGGCCGAGGTGCACCGAAGGCTCTCCATGCCGACCGCCGGCTACGACGGCACCTGACACCCCGCCGCCTGCCGTCCCGCCCGCACACGCCGTCGCGCCGCACTCCGGCCCGGCATGCCGCCCCCTCCGCTGACCGGCCCCGCCCGCACTCCAGTGCGCCCTCCGTTCCGCACGGCCGGCCGGGCCCGGCTGTGCGAGCCTGGAAGGCGGGACGGGGCTCGCGGGAGGTGGCGGCGTGTGGCGGGGACGGTGGCGGACCACGGGCAGCGCCCTGCTGCGGGTGATCATCGTCTGGGCGGTGTCCACCCTCACCATGCTCGCCCTGGCCGGGATCCTGCCGGACTTCCGGCTCCAGTCCGACGACGGTGACAGCATCACGCAGATCGCGCTGACCGCCGCCTGGGGCGCGGGAGCCTTCGGTCTCCTGAGTGCGGTGGTCTGGCCCGTGCTCGTCCGGGCGCTGCTGCTGGTGCCGGCCCTCGTCCTCGGGCTGCTCGTCTTCTTCCTGAACGGCTCGCTCCTGCTCATCGCGCTCAGCCTGATCCCCGCCTGGCGGGGCGAGGCGGCCCCCGAGACCGCGGTGGTGGTGGCCGCCGTGATGTCCGCGGTGGCGTCCGCGACCTCCACCGCGCTCGCGGTGCGCGACGACGAGGCGTACCGGCGCCGCCTCTACCGGCTGGCCGACCGGCGCCGCCGCAGGCAGCGAAGGGCGGGCGCGTCCGGGGCCGGGGACCCCGCGCCCGGCCTGGTCTTCCTCCAGCTCGACGGGGTGGGGTACGAGGTGCTGCGCGGCGCGTGCGCCGGCGGACTGATGCCGACCGTCGCCGGCTGGCTGGACCGCAGCCACCGGATCACTTCGTGGCGTACGGACTGGTCGAGCCAGACCGGCGCCAGCCAGCTCGGCATCCTGCACGGCTCCAACTTCGACGTGCCCGCCTTCCGCTGGTACGAGAAGGACACCGGCGAGGTGATGGTCTGCAACCGGCCCACCAGCGCCGCCGAACTGCAGCGGCGGGCCGTCGCGCGCACCGGGGACGGCGGGCTGCTCACGCTCGACGGGGCCAGCCGGGGCAACCTGTTCAGCGGGGGCGCCGACCAACTGGCGCTCGTGCTCTCGGTCTCGGCCCGGCGGGGCCGGGCGAACCGGTCCCGCGCGGGCTACTTCGCGTACTTCTCCGATCCGGCCAACGCCGTCCGCACGGCGGTGTCCTTCGTCGCCGAGGTGGTCCGGGAGATCGTCCAGTCCCTGCGGGCGCGGATCCGCAGGGACCGGCCCCGGGTGTCGCGCGGCGGGCTGTACCCGCTGATCCGGGCCTTCGCGACCGTGGTCGAACGGGACGTGGTGGTCGCGGCCGTGATCGGCGACATGCTTGCCGGCCGCGCCGCGGTCTACGCCGACCTGGTCGCCTACGACGAGGTCGCGCACCACTCCGGCCCGCGCGGCCGGGACACCGACCGGGTGCTGGCGCGCCTGGACCGGAGCCTCGCGCTGATCGCCCGGGTCGCCGAGCACGCCCCGCGGGAGTACCGGATCGTGCTGCTGTCGGACCACGGCCAGAGCCCGGGCGAGACCTTCCTGGGCCGGTACGGGCTGACCCTCAAGGACCTCGTCCGGGCGGGATGCGGGCTGCCGGTCTCGCGCCGGGCCGGCCGCACCCGCAGTGGCGCCGAGGCCCGGGCGGCCGTCCTCGCGGCCCTGCACCGGCCGGTGGAGGAGGGGGAGGAGGCCCGTCCGGGGCCGGGCTCCGACCCGGTGGTGCTCGCCTCGGGCAACCTCGCGCTGATCTCCTTCCCGGACGTCCCCGGCCGGGCCTCGCGCGAGCGCGTCGAGCGCGCGCACCCCGCCCTGCTGGCGACCCTGGCGAACCATCCGGGCGTGGGCTTCCTGCTGGTGGACGGGGTGGTGCTGGGCCCGGGCGGGGCGGTGGCCCGGCTCGACGTGCCCGGCGAGGCGGAGGAGCTGCTGTCCCCTTTCGGCCCCGGCGCGGCGGAGGCCGTCCGCCGGACCGACGCCTTCCCGCACGTGGCCGACATCATGGTGAACTCGGCGTACGACCCGGACACGGGCGCCGTGCACGCCTTCGAGGAACAGATCGGCTCGCACGGCGGCCTGGGCGGGGAACAGGGGCACCCGTTCCTGATGTGGCCCACGGTGCTCTCGGAACCGGGAACGGGAGCGGGAGCGGAACCGGTGGGCGCGGAGGCGGTGCACCGCGTTCTGCGCCGCTGGCTGCGGGAGGCGGACGGCCCGCAGGTCCCGCTCGGCCTGCGGCCGGGGCCGGTGCAAGATCCCCGGCCGGAGCGGGCCGGCGACGGAATCCTTCCTTCCGACGGGGTGCCCGCGCGGGACGAAACGCGCTGATTTGGTACGGCCCACGCGGTGGCCGAGCATGTGTCGACCTGCCCAGCATGTGAGACACCCAGAGGCGCACCACCGATGACCAGCACCATCACCACCGCGGCCCCGGCACCGGACCCCGCCCCGGCACCGGCCCCGGCCCCGGCACCGGATTCCGTTCCCGGGACCGCCGAACCCCGCCCGCAGGGCGAGCGCCGCTTCGGCCTCCCCGTCGCCACCTGCCTGGTCATGGGCAACATCATCGGCGGCGGGATCTTCCTCCTCCCCGCCTCGGTGGCCCCCTTCGGCACCATCAGCCTCGTCGCCTTCGCCGTGCTCACCCTCGGCGCGATCGCCCTCGCCCTCGTCTTCGGCCGCCTCGCGAACCGGCACCCCCAGACCGGCGGCCCGTACGTCTACGCCCGCGCCGCCTTCGGCGACTTCGCCGGCTTCCTCGCCGCCTGGAGCTACTGGATCACCACCTGGGTCTCCAACGCGGCGCTCGCGGTGGCGGCCGTCGGCTACCTCTGCGTGCTCTTCCCCGCCGTCGGCGCGCACAAGTGGTCCATGTGCCTGGCCGCCCTCTGCGTGCAGTGGCTCCCGGCACTCGCCAACCTGGCCGGCACCCGGTACGTCGGCGCCGTCCAACTGGTCTCCACCGTACTGAAGTTCGCCCCGCTGCTGCTCGTCGCCGTGGGCGGGCTGTTCTTCTTCGACCCCGCCAACCTCGGCCCCTTCCAGGCCACCGACCAGAGCGCGGTCGGCGCGGTCTCCGCCTCCGCCGCCATCCTGCTCTTCAGCTACCTGGGCGTCGAGTCCGCCGCCGTCAGCGCGGGCGAGGTCCGCGACCCGGAGCGCAACGTCGGCCGGGCCACGATCCTCGGCACCGTGGGCGCCGCCACCGTCTACCTGCTCGGCACCCTCGCCGTCTTCGGCCTGGTCGCCCACGAGAAGCTGGTCTCCTCCGAGGCCCCCTTCAGCGATGCCGTCAACGTCATGTTTGGTGGGACCTGGGGCGGCACGGTCGTCGCCTGCGCCGCCGTGATCTCGATGGCGGGCGCGCTCAACGGCTGGACCCTGCTCAGCGCGCAGACCCCGTACGCCGCCGCGAAGGACGGGCTCTTCCCGAAGGTCTTCGAGACGAAGAAGCGCGGTGTCCCCGTGGCCGGCGTCCTCGTCACGGTCGCCCTCGCCTCGGCGCTGACCGTCTACAACTACACGGCCGGCTCCCAGCGCGTCTTCGAGGTCCTGGTCCTCGTCACCACCTTCACCGCGACGGTCCCGTACCTGCTCTCCACCGCCGCGCAGATCTACTTCCTGGCCTCGGGGCGCGCGGAGCGGGTCCGGCCCGGCCGCCTGGTCCGCGACGCCGTCCTCGCCTGCCTGGCCTTCGGCTTCTCGATGTGGCTGGTCGCCGGATCCGGCTACGCGGCCGTCTACCAGGGCGTGCTGTTCCTCTTCGCGGGCGTCCTCGTCTACGCCGTGATGGCCGCCCGCAAGCAGCGCGCCGGCGTTTCGCCCGCGGGGTAACTTGGAGGGAGAAGCCGCCCAGGGGGGCTCCAGGGGGTCGCCGTGTCCGCGATCAGCAAGAGCATCGACATCGACCGCACGCCCGAGGACGTCTACTCGTACGTGACGGACCCCACGCACCTGCCGGAGTGGCAGGACAGCGCCCTGTCGGCCATCCCCATGGGGGACCTCCCCGTCCACGTCGGTTCCCGGATCCTCGTCACCCGGCGGATCGGCAGGCGGAGGATCCCCACGACCATGGAGTACACAGCCATGGACCCGCCGCGGAGCTGGCACCTCCACGGCGTCGACGGGCCGGTCCGGCCGGACGTACGGGGCAGGATCGACCCCCTCGACGGCGGGACCCGCTCGCGCGTCACCCTCTCCGTCGACTTCGAGGGCCACGGCATGGGCCGGGCCCTCGTCCCCCTCGTGGTCAAGCCCGTGGTCCGCAAGGAGATGCCCCGGGGCGAGGAGAAACTGAAACACCTGCTGGAGCACTCCGCGAGCTGACCGGAGAGACGGTGCGGCCCCCGGCATCGCCGGGGGCCGCACCGTCCTGCCGTTTAGTCGAGGTAGTCGCGCAGCACCTGCGAACGCGACGGGTGGCGCAGCTTCGACATGGTCTTGGACTCGATCTGGCGGATGCGCTCACGGGTGACCCCGTACACGCGGCCGATCTCGTCCAGGGTCTTCGGCTGGCCGTCGTTGAGGCCGTACCGCATGGAGACCACGCCCGCCTCGCGCTCCGAGAGCGTGCCCAGGATCGACTGGAGCTGCTCCTGGAGGAAGGTGAAGGACACCGCGTCCGCGGGCACGACCGCCTCGGAGTCCTCGATGAGGTCGCCGAACTCGCTGTCGCCCTCCTCACCCAGGGGGGTGTGCAGGGAGATCGGCTCGCGGCCGTACTTCTGGACCTCGATGACCTTCTCGGGGGTCATGTCGAGTTCCTTGCCCAGCTCCTCCGGAGTGGGCTCCCGGCCCAGGTCCTGGAGCATCTGGCGCTGCACGCGGGCGAGCTTGTTGATGATCTCGACCATGTGCACGGGGATGCGGATGGTGCGCGACTGGTCGGCCATGGCACGCGTGATCGCCTGCCGGATCCACCAGGTCGCGTACGTGGAGAACTTGAAGCCCTTGGTGTAGTCGAACTTCTCCACGGCGCGGATCAGACCGACGTTGCCCTCCTGGATCAGGTCCAGGAAGAGCATGCCGCGGCCGGTGTAGCGCTTGGCGAGGGAGACCACGAGGCGGAGGTTGGCCTCCAGCAGGTGGTTCTTCGCCCGGCGGCCGTCCTCGACGAGGATCTCCAGCTCGCGCTTGAACGCGGGCTTGTGGTCCTCCTCCTCTTCGAGCTTGTACTCGGAGAAGAGACCCGCCTCGATGCGCTTGGCGAGCTCCACCTCCTGCTCGGCGTTGAGGAGCGGCACCTTGCCGATCAGCTTGAGGTAGTCCTTGACGGGGTCGGCGGTGGCGCCGGCCACCATGACCGTCTGCGCCGGGGCGTCGTCCTCGTCGTCGTCGGACAGGACGAAGCCCTGGGTGCCGCCGGCCTTGGGGGCCTCTTCCTCGGCCTCGTCGGCCAGGTCCTCGGCGGCCCAGTCCTCGCCCTCCGCCACGGGGGTCTCGCCCTCGTCGGCGTCCTTGGCGCTGGTCTTCTTCGCCGTGGCGGTCTTCTTCGCCGTGGCGGTCTTCTTGACGGCGGTCTTCTTGACCGTGCGCTTCTTCGGCTCGGCGGCGGCATCGGCCGACGCCTCGTCCGGGGCGGCGGCGGCCGGCGATGCGGATATCGCCGAGGCCGTGGCCGTGGCGGTGCTGGCGGCCGAGGTCTTGCGCGCGCCGATGGGGCGCGGCGCGGCGGCGGCCTTCTTGGCCACGGTGCGGGCCGGGGCGGCGGCAGCCTTGCGGGGCTTCTTCGCGGCAACCTTGGTGGCGGGCGCCGCGCTGACGTGGAGGGCGACACCCTCCTCGTCCAGGACCTGGTTCAGGCTGCGCAGGACCCGCTTCCACTGGTCCACCGGGATGCGGCCGGCCTCGAAGGCCTGGCGCACGTCGTCACCGTTGATGTGACCCTGCTCGCGGCCGCGCTCGACGAGCGCGACCAGGGCCTCGGATTCGGCGATCTCCGGAGGGAACGTACGGGACGGGCTGAGCGACACAAGGAGCCTCTCGTTGCGAACAGATAAGGGGTAAGCGGGACATCATCGCGCGGACTCGGGAAACAGACCCGAGGGGGGTCTGTATTCCGGGCCGCGCGAGGACACCTGTCGGTTCATCGCATGCCCGAGTCGATTCGTTACGCGCTGAATTGAGTGACCTGCGCCACGCTGTGGCCGCGCAACCAATTCGGCGTGGATCCGTCCACCCTCCTTTCAGCCCTTTTTGCGGGCCTCGACGAGGAAGCGGGCGGTGTGCGCGACGAACGGACCTTCGCGTTCGATCCGTTCGTGCAGCTCGCGCAACCGGTCCCGGTACTGCCCGACCGTGAAGCCGGGCACCATCCAGATCACCTTCCTCAGAAAGTAGATCACGGCTCCGATGTCGTGGAACTCCGTGCGCAGACGTTCGGAGCGCAGATCGACGACTTCGAGGCCGGCCTTCGTGGCCTCGGCGACCGCGTCGTCGGGGTGCCGGCCGCGCCGGACGTCCTCCGGCTGCGGACCGAGGAAGTACTCGACGAGCTCGAAGACGCTCGCCGGGCCGACCTGCTGCGAGAGGTAGGTGCCGCCCGGCGTCAGCACTCGCGCGATCTCCTCCCACCAGATGGTCACCGGGTGCCGGCTGGTCACCAGCTCGAAGGCCTCGTCGCCGAAGGGCAGCGGGGGCTCGTCGGAGTCGGCGATCACCACCGCGCCCAGCGGGTGCAGCAGCCGGGTCGCCTTCTCGACATTGGGCGGCCAGGACTCGGTGGCGGCCATCAGCGGGGGCAGGGGCCCGGACCCGGCGAGGACCTCGCCGCCGCCGGTCTGGACGTCCAGCGCCGACCGGACCCGGGACAGGCGCTCGGCCAGCAGCCGCTGGTAGCCCCAGGAGGGGCGCTGCTCGGTCGCCCGGCCGTCGAGCCACGAGAAGTCCCAGCCGTCCACGGAGACGGACTCCGCCTCGGCGACAAGATGGTCGAAAGTGCGCGTCATGTATCGATCGTCCCAGGTCGGGCGCCGGTCATCCACCGCATATGTCGACTACAGTGGGCTGCGGGCCGTGACTGGCGTTCGGGTGGATCACCACCGGGGAGCGGCCCGGCGTACCTGCGGATCCTCGGACCTGCGGACATCCGGTACGTCGACTGCCGCGCGCCTGGGCGAACCGCGATCCGCAGCGACGTTCAGGAGACCCCGTGACGACTGCCCAGACTGCCCCGGCCGCCCAGCCCGCCGAGGCCGCCACCGACACCGCCCGGCTGATGGACGGCACCGCCCTCGCCCGCCGCATCTCGGAGCAGACCGCCGCGTACGCGGCGAAGATCACCGAGCGCACCGGCACCGCGCCCTGCCTCGCGACCGTGCTGGTCGGCGAGGACCCCGCGTCCGTCACCTACGTACGCATGAAGCAGAACCGCTGCGCCAAGGCCGGGATCACCTCCCGCCACGTCGAGCTGCCGGCCGAGACCACCACCGAGGAGCTGGTGGCCACCCTCACCGCGCTCTCCGAGGACCCGGAGATCAGCGGCATCCTGCTCCAGCACCCCGTCCCGCACCACATCGACGAGCGCGCCGCCTTCGAGGCGATCGCCCCGGGCAAGGACGTCGACGGGGTCACCATGCACTCCTTCGCCGCCATGGGCTTCGGGCTGCCGGGCTTCGTCTCCTGCACCCCCGGCGGCATCATGCGCCTGCTCGCCGCCTATGACGTGGACCTGACCGGCAAGCACGCCGTCGTCGTCGGCCGCAGCGCCATCCTGGGCAAGCCGGCCGGGATGCTGCTGCTGGAGCAGAACGCCACCGTCACCTACTGCCACTCCCGCACCGTGGACCTGCCCTCGATCGTGCGCCAGGCGGACGTCCTGGTCGCCGCCGTCGGCAAGGCCGAGTTCATCCGGGGCGAGGACATCAAGCCGGGCGCGGTGGTCCTGGACGCCGGGTACAACGAGGGCAACGTCGGCGACGTCCACTTCCAGTCCGCCGCCGCGCGCGCCTCGCTGATCACCCCGGTGCCCGGCGGTGTCGGCCCGATGACCATCGCCGTCCTGCTGGAGCAGACCGTCCGGGCGGCCGCCGCGCAGGCCGGGCTGGACCTCGCGGAGCTCTGACCGTGCGAGGAACGCCCCGGGCCCATGGGTCCGGGGCGTTCTCCGTTCGGGGCCGGGCAGGGCCGGGCTCAGGCCGCGGCGGCGGAGCGGGCGGCCGCGGCGACGACGGGGGAGCTGCGGAACTCGCGCGCCAGGGCGGTCAGCGGCTGGTCGGACAGCCGCGGCGGCTCGGGGTGCTGCGCGGGCCCGGCGGCCGGCCCGCAGGCGTTCCTGCGCCCGCACGCGGCGGCCAGCATGGCCGCGTCGGCCACGGCCGAGGCGCGCCCCTCGCTCGCGCCCTGCCCGCGCGCGGCCTCGTACGCGGCGCTGCGCACGGCCGGATCGAACCAGCCGGCCAGCGCCAGGATGCCGTCGTCGATCGCCGACTCGCGGTGCAGGAGCCGGATGCCGATAGGGGACCACCAGGCCAGCGGAACGGTCCGGCCCTGGCCCGCGGCGAATCCGCGCAGTGCCTTCCACAGCGGGCGCAGCCGCCGGTACTGGCCGAGGGCCTGCCACGTCGCCGACCCGCCGACCAGCGGCACGACGAAGCCGGCGCCGAGCAGCAGCGCGGATGCCGAGGCCAGCGGCGGAGCCACGTCCGTGGACAGGAACACCCAGTCGCGGCCGGCCCAGCGGGCCACCACCGAGGCCCACTTGGCGACCAGGTACGCCAGGTCCAGCAGCCCGGAGACCACGATCAGGGCCAGCCCCGTGCGCAGCGGGCGCAGCCCGCGGTCCGCGCGCGCCAGCCACTTGCCGCACAGCCAGGTCAGCGCCGAGGTGCCCAGGGTGTGGGCCACGAGGAAGCAGACGATCATCTCGCGGATCCAGGGCGTCGTGGCGTAGTACGTGTCCAGGTCCTCCAGCCGTTCCACCGGGGCGTCGCCGATCACGAACAGCACGACGATCGCCGCGGTCGCCGCGCCGAAGAGGGCCGTGGTCAGCCGGGTGGCGCGGCGGACGGCCGCGGGCGGCCCGCCGCGCCACCGCAGGACCAGGACGACGCACAGCCCGGAGAACACGGTGAGCAGGCCGAACACCAGGGGCGCGGAGAAGTTGACCACGCCGGTGGCGCGGTTGACGGCGGCGATGGTCGGCGGTGATGCCAGGAAGGTGATGGGGGCGCCGACGAGGAGCAGCCCGCACGCGGTGCGGTTCAGCGGGCTGTCCCGGTGGCGCAGCGTCGGAGCCTTGATCAGCAGCGCCAGGACCATCAGGGAGCCGGGCAGGAGGAGCAGGAGCCTGCCGCTCATCGGGCCTGTCCGACGGGGCCGACCGGATCGACGGGGCCGGCCGGATCGGCTGCCGGACCGGCTGCCGGACCGGTGGCGGCCGCGCCGCCGGGCGTCCTGCCGGGCACCGGGTCGAGCCCGGCGACGGCCCGCTCGGCCGCGGTCAGCGGCGGTGCCTTCAGCGCGCCCCGGTCCGAGGCGCGCACCACGTGCCAGACCACCGAGGGGAGGAGCCAGTGGGTGGGCGCGGTGCTCATGGTGAGGACCTTGAACAGGGCGGCGGTGAGCGCCTCGTCGGTGGTGGCCCCCGTCATGAGTCTGTTGACGTACCCGTTGAGCAGCCCGGTGCCGGTGCGCGGCTTCATGCCGGTGGCCCCCGGGTACAGGATGTCCTGCGAAGTGGCCAGCTCCCAGGCGGTGCTGACCTGGGGCGCGATGACGCGCTGCGCCTCGCGGCCGATCCCGGGGTGCGCCAGGCCCTTCGCGCGCAGCAGGGTGCGCACGGCCAGCAGACCCTGGGCGGCGACGGTCATGCCCTGCCCGTACAGCGGGTTGAAGGTGGCGACGGAGTCGCCGACGGCGAAGAAGCCGTCGGGCAGTTCGGCCTTCTCGAAGTAGATCCGGCGGTTGGCGGTGCCCTGGGTCACGGCCACGTCCGTCAGCGGCTTGCGGCCCTCCAGGAGCTCGCCGACGATCGGGTCGCGGACGGCCTTGGCGAACGCGATGAACGCGTCCGGGTCGCCGCTCGGTTGGCCGCCGCGGGTGCCGGACAGGGTGGCCTGCCATTGGCCGTTCTCGATCGGGACGATCGTGGCCGTCTGCCCGGGCACGGGCACCCGGGGGTCGGACTGCACGTTGACGATGGGGAAGCCCATCTCGTGCGCGCCCTCGGGGGCCTCGAAGATCCGGGTCGCGTAGACGAGCCCGGAGTCGACCTCGGCCTGCCGGATGCCGCTCACGCCGAGCGCCTGGAGCCAGGTCCGGGCTCTGGAGCCGCGCCCGCTCGCGTCGATGACGAGGTCGGCGCTCAGCAGCCGGCCCTCTTCCTGCGGGGTGTCGACCAGGACGCCCGTGACCCGGGCCGCCGTGCCCTCCAGGCCGCGGACCCGGCCCTGGAGGGTGGACACCCCGGCCAGCGCGGTCACCCGGGCTCGGATGACGGAGTCGAGGAGGTCGCGGCTGCAGGAGATGTTGAACTGCTTCTCGCCGCAGCGCGGGATCCAGCCCTGGGCGGTCTTGGTGACGAGGTCGGTGGGCAGGCTGCGGCGGATGGCGCCGGCCTTCGTCCAGTCGTCCATGATGCCGGGCAGGATCCGCTCGATGGCCCGGGCGCCGCCCGACCACAGGAGGTGGGTGTGCCGGGCCTGCGGGAGCCCGCGGCGCGGGGCCGGGCCCTCGGGGAGCGGGTCGGCGTCGACGACGGTGACCGTGGCGTGCTCGGCGAGGACAGCGGCCGCGAGGAGGCCGGCCAGACTGCCGCCTATGACGACGGCGTGGCGGGGCGGGGAGGACTGGTTCATCGTGGCGGGCTCTCTGTCAGGGCCGTGCTGAGGGCATCGGCGTGAGGGATGCGGCGACCGGCTGGTGCAGGTCGTGGCGTGGCACGGGGCTTCCCCAACCGAGTGAGGACTTGATGCGCTCGATCGCCTCGGGCAACTGCTGTTCCCGGCGCGAGGGCAGGTAGGAGCGCAGGATGCTGCCGAGGTGCAGACCGAAGGTCTCGGCCCGGATCTCCGCCGGGTCCCCCTGGTCGGCGCGCGCGGCGGCCTGCCGGACCACTGCGTCCAGCCCGGGACCGGCGAGCAGTTCGGCGAGGCGGCCGGGGCGTCCCGCCAGCCGGGCGGCCACCAGCATGCCCGGACCGAGGCTCTCGCTGGTCCCCTCGTTCAGGTGCCACACCTCGTGGCAGGCGATGACGAGCTGGTGTTCGGGCCGGGTGTGCTGCTCGACGACGATCAGGTCGACGTCGTCCAGCTCCAGCCACAGCCCGCTCGCGGTGCCGGGCGGAAAGGAGGTGAAGTGGAAATCGACCTTCCGCTCTTCGCCGCGCCGTTCGGTGTAGGCGGCGCACAACGCCCCGATGATCGCGCCGGCATCGGCCGGCGCCGTCAGGCGTGCGCCCTCCAGCAGTTCGGAGCCCAGCTCGCGCATGGCCCGTGTGGTCCTCATGGTGTTTCTCCCTCGGCGGCGGCGCCCTCTGTGGGCGTCCCGCCCTTCGTGCCCGGAGATCCGAGCTGCCCCTCGCGCGCGAGGAGGTCGTCCAAGTGGTCGGCCAGCGACTTCCAGCCCTGGGGCGACAGCCGGCCGGCCCGTGTGACGATGCGCCGCAGGTCGTGCGCCCGCATCACCGCCAGCATCGGGTTCTCCCGCTCCCGCGCAGCGGACTCCAGTTCGCCCTCGATCAGCGCGAGGGCGGTGGCGAGCGCCTCGGTGTCGTCGGCCAGCAGGAAGCCGCCCTCGACGCCGTAGAAACGCTGGATTCCCGCCGCCGCGGCGAGGTTCGGCAGGCCCTCGCCCTGGGCGAGGCGGGTCAGCGACTGGCCCGACGCGCGGAAGGACCTGGCGATGGCCGTCAGCGAATGGGCCTGGCCGTCCTCCCGTACGCGGGTCCGGCGCAGGTGCTCGAACCGCTGGTGCACCTGCTCCTTGAGGGGGAGCCGGGGCGGCTCGCCGTCGAGGGTGAGCCGGATGGCCTGCGGGGTCATGCCGGTCAGGTACGAGAGGTGCGCGAGGTCGTCCCGGCCGTCCGGGGCGGTGGCGGCGGCCGAGAGGGCGAGGGCCCGTTCCACGGCGCTCTTGCTGTCGGCCAGGAGGAAGCCGGCGTAGACCCCGAAGAACCGCTGCACGCCCGCCGCGTGCCCCATCCGCGGCAGCCCGGTGCCCGCGTTGAGCGGCCCGAGGGAGGCCCCGGGTGCGTCGAAGTCGTCGGCGATGGCGGCGAGCGGCCACTCCCGGCCGTGCTTGTCCCGCCGGGTGGCGCGCAGCCGCAGGAACCGCTGGTGCACGCGCTGTTCCAGCGGCACCTCGACGGCCGTTCCCGCCACCACCTGCGGTATGCGCCCGGGTTCGACCCCGGACAGATGGCTCAGCCGCTCCACGCCCACCGCGTCGGCCGGATCCTGGCCGCGCCGCTCCGACAGTGCCTCGACACGCCGCCGGATCGCGGCGAGATCGGGTCGGACGGCGGCTCGCACCGGCGGATTCTCCATTTGTCGACAAGGCGTTCGAGTGGATCGGGCTCCGTGAAGCCTAGCCCCCCACCCCGGCCCGAACCAGGGGAACCCCAACGTTTCCTGCCGTACGGCTCAAAAAGGGTTGGCATGACCTCCGAGGTAATCGACCCCCTCCGGGCCACCGGGCACAGTGGCGTCATCGGGTTCCGGGGCCGCGCACTCGGCCCCGGAAACCGTGTCCCCCCTTGGCTGTTCCACCTCGACGGAGGGTGATTCCCCATGTCCGCGACCCTGCTCGGCAGCATCGCTCGTACCGGCGTCCCGCAGCTCATGCTGCGGCGCTTCCTCGCCCTCGACTCCCTCGTCACCACCGGCAACGGGCTCGCGTACGTCGCCTTCTCCGCCCCGCTCGGACGCCTGCTCGGCGTCGGGCAGGGGCTGTTGCTCGGGCTCGGGGTGCTGCTCGTGGCGTACGGGGCCGCCGTCGGGCTGCTCGCCTCGCGCGGCCGGCCGCCGGCGCTCGCCGTGAAGGCCGTCATCGAGACCAACTACGCCTGGGCGGCCCTGAGTCTCGTCTCCCTGGCGGTGTGGTTCACACCCACCCTCGCCGGGACCGTGTGGATTCCGGCGCAGGGCCTCACCGTCGCCGGCTTCGCCCTCCTCCAGCAGCTCGCCCTGCGCTCAGTCGACCAGTGAGCGCAGGTACTTCGCCGTCGCCGGGTCGGCCGGGAGCATGGTCTCGATGGCCAGCTCGGCGACGGTCACGTCCATCGGCGTGTTGAAGGTCGCGATCGACGACACGAAGGACAGCAGGTGGCCGTCGTGCTCGATGACCAGCGGCAGCGCGATGTACGGGACGGGCTCGGCCGGTTCCCCGTCGCCCGGGCGCTCCGCGGCCGGGGGCAGCGGGTACGCGGACACCTCCTCGTACAGCGCGCGCAGCGGCTCGGAGCGGGCGAGCGCGATCTGACGCTCCATCTGGGCCAGCAGGTGCCCGCGCCACTCCTTGAGGTTGTGGATCCTCGGGGCCAGGCCCTCGGGGTGCAGGGTGATCCGCATGGCGTTGAGCGGCGGGGTCAGCAGGTGCTCCGGCAGCCCGTCCAGCAGCATCAGGATGCCCCGGTTGGCGGCGACGACGTCGTACGTGGCGTCGACGACCAGCGCCGGGTAGGGCTCGTACCCGGTCAGCAGCCGCTGGATGCCCTCGCGCAGCGTCTCCATCGACGGGTCGTCCAGCGCGGTCTGCGCGTAGCGCGGGGCGTAACCCGCCGCCAGCAGCAGGGCGTTGCGCTCCCGCACCGGTACGTCCAGGCGGTCGGCGAGCCTCAGCACCATCTCCTCGCTCGGCCGGGACCGGCCGGTCTCGATGAAGCTGATGTGCCGGGACGAGGAGTCGGCGCGGCCCGCCAGCTCCAGCTGGCTGATGCCGCGCCGCTCCCGCCACGCGCGGAGCAGGGCGCCGACCGTCGGAGCGGCCGCGGGCGTCGTGGTGGTCATGCCGACGACGGTAGCCGAGCTCCCCGGCGCGGGGCGTCACCCCAGGTCGAAGACGTTGCGCAGGCCGAGGCGGTGGCGCCACAGGTCGTGGCGCCTGGCGGACTCCATCTCCGGCGCCCGGTACAGCGGCCGGACCGAGCACCGCCCGGCCGTCGAACCATCGCGGTCCAGGAGGCAGTTGACGGCCGCACGGGCCGAGGCGTTCGCGCCCTCCATCGTCGCCAGGTCGATGTCCACCGACACGTAGTCCCCGCTGAGGAAGAAGTTCGGGATGCGGGTTCCCGCGCTCGGCCGGTTGTGGAAGGTGCCCACCGGGTGGATCAGCAGCTCGTCCTGGTTGGTGGGGTGCGGGGTGCCGAGCCCGTCCACCCCCGGGTCCAGGAACCAGGAGTGCAGCTTCGAGTCGCTCAGCGGCGTCTTCCCGGTGTCGTTGAGGGATGCTTTCAGCTGCGCCCACACCTCGCGGGCCACTTCCTCGCGGGTGCACTGCTTGGCCGTCTTCCCGTATAGGATCCCCGGCTTGTCCCACTCGGAGATGTCCACCGACAGGCAGTCGACCGCCCGACCGTCACCGTAGTCGGCCGGGAAGTCGCGCGCCGGCCAGTGCTCGGCCTGCTGGATAGCCGTCAACGACCAGGGCGAGTCGATGCAGTTGAGGTGCCCGTGGACCAGCGGCGCCCGCTCGGTCAGATAGAACTGGATGCCGGTCATCCAGTCGGTCTCCAGCTTGTCGCAGCGCCCCAGCATCGGATCGGCCGCCCGCAGCCCGGCGCTCCAGGTGCGGCGGGCGTGCTCGACGGGCAGCGCGCTCACGTAGTGGTCGGCCGTGACCGTCTGCCGGGCGCCGTCCGGCCCCTCGACGGAGACCCCGCTGACCGGGCCGATCCCGTACTGCACCTCCCGTACGGTCCAGCCGATCCTGAACTCCACGCCGAGCGCGCGGAGATGGGCCTCCCACGGGTCGATCCAGGCCTCGTTGGTCGGCAGGTTGAGGATCCGGTCCGGCGGGCCGTCCGCCCCGCGCCCCAGCAGGTTGAAGACGAAGGCCTCGCCGAGGGTGCCGACCGTACGGGTGGAGGCCTCCTCTGCCTTGGTCGCGACGATGTTGCGGGTGATGCCGACGGCGAGGATGCGCTGGTACTCGGACGACATCTGCTCCGCCCGCACGAAGTCCCACCACGGGGTCCGCTCCCAGACCTCGCTCCGCCGCTCGTCGCAGCTGGTGAGGAAGACGAGCACGCGGTTGACGAAGTACGCCGTCTCGTGGAGCGGGAGCCGCACCAGCGTCTGCAGGATGCCGGTGAGGGCCCTGCGGACCTCGTCGGGCGTCAGCTCGGCGGGGGAGTGGTCCGGCCAGGGGATCGGCCCGCGCAGGTCCTCGCGGCCGGCCGCCCGGGCGAACATCATCTCGCGAGGGGCGACGAGGTTGTCCCACACGCCGTTCGCGTTCCCGGGGAAGGGGATGCGCCGCATGGTGTCGGGCAGGTTGTGGTAAATGCCCGGGATGAAGCGGAAGCCGTGCTCGGCGGGCAGCGGCCGGCGGCCGCCGCGGGCGCTGCCGGGCACGTCCATGCTGCGCGCCTTGCCGCCGAGCGCCCGGCGCTCGTACACCGTGACAGCGTAACCGCGCTCGGCGAGTTCGTGCGCCGCCGTCAGGCCGGCCACCCCGCCGCCCAGGACGGCGACCCGGCGGCCGTCCGGCGCCGCCGCGGCCCCCGCAGGCGCGGCCGCCGCGCCCGGGGCGGTCGCGATCCCGGCCGACAGCGCGCCGGCGGTGGCCACGGCGCCCGCACCCGCGCCCGCGATGAACGTACGCCTGGAACTCCCTGTGCCGGTCATGGCGAATGCCCCCTAGTTACCGCTGGTAACAGTCCTGTCCGGCGCAGGAGCATATGGGGGGCGCGACGGGCGCGGAAGGCGCAGAAGTACCCGAGCGCACTATGGCGCGAAAGGGTTGCTCCGGGGCGCACTGTGGGAACCTTGACTACACGTCACGGGGAAAAGGAGCCGGTGCATGCCGAGTGAGCCGCTGTCACAGAAGGAGATCGAGGACCGGTTGCGGGAGCTCCCCGGCTGGGCCTTCGAGGACGACCGGATCATCCGCACCTACCGGCTGGGCGGGCACTTCGCCGCGAGCGCCCTCGTCGCCCACATCGCCTCGGTCCAGGAGGAGCTGAACCACCACTCGGACCTGACGCTCGGCTACAACACCGTCCGGCTCTCCGTGAACAGCCACGACGCGGGCGGGGCCGTCACCGAGACCGACTTCGCGCTCGCCGAACGCGTCGAGGCCCTCGCCCCCGCCCACGGCGCGAGCTGATGACCACGCACATACAGACCGTCAGACCCCTGCTGGACTACGACGCCGAGGCCGCGGCCTACGACACGAGCCGCGGCGGCGCCCCCCGGGCCGAGGCCGCGGCCGCCGCGGTCCTGCAACTGCTCCCGGCCGACGTGGCCACCCTCCTCGACCTCGGCTGCGGCACGGGCATCGTCACCCGCCGGCTGACCCGCCCCGGACTGCGCGTCCTGGGCGCGGACGCCTCCCACGGCATGGCCTCCACGGCCCTGCGGCGGGGCGTTCCCGTGACCCTCGCCGACGCGGCCCGGCTGCCGGTGCGGTCGGGCTCGCTGGACGCGGTGAGCGCGGTGTGGCTGCTGCACCTGCTGCGGGAGCCGGGACGGGTGCCCGCGGTGATCGCCGAGGCCGCCCGCGTCCTGCGGCCCGGCGGGGTCTTCCTCACCACCGTGGACAAGGACTCCGCGCACGACGTGGGCAGCGACATCGACGCCGTGTTCGCCGCACACCTGGCCCCGACCCCCGCGGACGCCTCCGGGGACGTCGAGGCCTATGCGGCGCGGGCCGGCCTGCTCCCGGCCGGCGAGGCCCTCTTCACCGGCCACGGTCAGGGCCGCAGCCCGCGCGCCTCCGCCGAGGCCCTGCTCGCGGGCCGGTACGCCTCCCGCATCGCCCCGCGCGGCATCACCCCGCAGGAGCTGGCGGCCCGGCTGGAGCTGCTGCCCGACCAGGACGTGCCGCGCGCGGAGCCGACGTACCGCGTACGCGGCTTCGTACGGGTCTGACCGGCGGGCGCTGCGGACGCAGCCGACGGGCGCGCGGCTCCGCGCCGCCGGGCTACACCGGCTCCAGGCGCCACCACTGGGCCGGCGAGTCGGTGTCCTCGCCCTGCCGGACGCGGCCCGCCCCGTCCGTCTCCAGCGGCAGGCCGCTGATACAGGCGATCAGGGACACCACCCCGGGATCGTCGAGGTGCTCCTCGACGATCCACTCCTGCGCGCCGAACGCGTTGGCCCGCCACACCTGCACCCGGGCGCCGCTCTCCGTCGACGCGTTCGCGACGTCGAGGCGCCGCTCGTTGTCCTCGCTCACCACGTGGAAGATGCCGCCGCCGTCGTGCACCGGAGCGATCCGCCACCGGCGGGCGGCCGCCGGCGCGGGCGGCCCGTCCGGGCCGACCCGCACCCGGGAGGCGCCCTCCAGCTGGAGCACCAGCCCGCTGTCCACGTTGCGGATCCGGTAGATCCCTTCGGGAAGGTTCACCTGGCCGTCGCCCTCAGACGTCGAACTCGGCCGGGTCCGGCCCGATCCGGCGGCCCGCCGCGCCCGCGCCCAGGGCGTCCAGCGCGGCCACGTCGGCGGCCTCCAGCTCGAAGCCGAAGACGTCCAGGTTCTCCCGGATGCGCGCGGGGGTCACGGACTTCGGGATCACGATGTTCCCGTGCTGGAGGTGCCAGCGCAGCACCACCTGGGCGGCGCTGCGGTCGTACTTGGCGGCGAGCGCGGCGACCGCCGGGAGGGTGAGCAGCTCCCTGCCCTGGCCGAGCGGGGACCAGGCCTCGGTGGCGATCCCGCGCGCGGCGTGCACGGCGCGCAGCTCGGCCTGCGGGAAGAGCGGGTGCAGCTCGACCTGGTTCACGGCCGGCACCAGCGCGCTCTCGGCGGCGAGCCGCTCCAGGTCCTCGGGGCGGAAGTTCGACACGCCGACCGCCTTGGCGCGGCCGCTCGCCGCGATCTCCTCGAAGGTCTTCCAGATGGCGACGAAGTCGTCGCGCATCGGGCGCGGCCAGTGGATCAGGTACAGGTCGATGTGGTCCAGGCCCAGCTCGCCGAGGGAGTCGTCGAAGGCGCGCAGCACCTCGTCCCGGCCCCACCGCTGCTCCGGGCCGTTCCACAGCTTGGTGGTGACGAACAGCTCCTCGCGCGGCAGCCCGGAGGCGGCGACGGCCTTGCCGGTGCCCTTCTCGTTGCCGTAGATCGCGGCCGTGTCGATGCTGCGGTAACCGGCCTCCAGCGCGGTCCCGACGGCGTGCTCCGCGTCCGCGTCGGGCACCTGCCAGACGCCGAAGCCGAGCTGGGGCATGAGGGAGCCGTTGTTGAGCTGAACGGTGGGGACCTGCTGGTTCACGTCTGGTCGTTCCTCGCGTCGGCGGCGGACTGGGTCGTACGAGGGGCGACAACCGGCCCCTCGTACGACCTATTCCCGCCATCCGCGGAGCGCTCACGAGACCCCGCGGACGGCCCTCACGCAGCGCCCAGATAGGCCTCCCGCACGAGCGGGTTCGCCCGCACCTCGGCCGCCGTCCCCTCCGCCAGCACCGTCCCGAGGTCCAGTACGACCACCCGCGTGCAGAGGTCCATCACGAAGGCCACGTTGTGCTCGACCAGCAGCACCGCACAGCCCTCCTCGGCCGCCAGCCGCCGGACGACCCCGGCCAGCTGCTCGCGCTCGGGCGCAGACATCCCGGACGCGGGCTCGTCCAGGAGCAGCACCCGCGGCGGATCGGCCACCGCACGGGCCAGTTCGACCATCCGGGCCTGTCCGACGGGCAGCCCGCCGGCGTACGAGGCCCCGAGCGCGCCGATCCCGCAGTCGGCCAGCACCCGCTCGCCGCGGGCCCGGCGGGCCAGCTCCCGGGCCCGCCGGGCCGGCAGGGCGAGGAGATCGGCGGCCAGCCCGCCCCCGCCGCCCCGCCACTCCTGCGCCACCAGCACGTTGTCGGCCACGCTGAGCTGCCCGAACAACTGCTGGCGCTGGAAGGTCCGGCGCATTCCGTGCCGCGCCCGCCAGACGGGGGAGCGCCGGGTGATGTCCGTCCCGTCCAGCAGCATCTGCCCCTGGTCGGGCCGGCGGATCCCGGACAGGACGTCGAAGAGCGTGGTCTTCCCGGCGCCGTTCGGCCCGATCAGCCCGCACACCTCGCCCGCCCGGATCCCGAGGTCCACCCCGGTCAGCGCCTTGACCCCGCCGAAGCGGACGCTGACCCCACTGGCCTCCAGCACGTAGCCGCTCATGTCCCCACCCCGCTCGTCCCCATGCCCAGGTAGGCCTCGGTGAGCCGGTCCGCCTCCACCTCGGCGCGGGGGCCGCACCAGGAGACCCGGCCCTGGGAGAGGTAGGCCACGGTGTCGGCGATCCCGAGGATCCCGGCGGCCTTCTCCTCGACCAGGAGCAGCGCGGTCCCCGCGTCCCGCAACTCGGTGAGCAGCGCGTACACCTCTTCCACCACGCGCGGGGCGAGCCCGAGCGAGGGCTCGTCGGCGATCAGCACCTCGGGCGGCCGCTGGAGCAGCGGTGCCAGGGCCAGCAGCTGCTGCTCCCCGCCGGACAGCGCCCCGGCGGGCACGGCGCGGCGCTCCGCGAGCCGGGGGAAGCGCGCGTACACGGCGGCGCGGGCCGCCGCCTCCGTGAGGTACAGGGCCAGGTTCTCCTCGATGGTGAGCGCGGGGAAGATCCCCCGGCCCTCGGGGGCGAGCAGCACCCCGGCCCGCGACCGCCGCACGGGGCCGTCGCGGGTGGCGTCCCGCCCGCGGACGAACACCGCGCCGCCGGTGACCGGCAGCAGCCCGGCCGCCACCCGGCACGCGGTGCTCTTCCCGGCCCCGTTGGGCCCGAGCACGGCGAGGATCTCCCCCTTGCGGACTTCCAGGTCGACCCCGTGCAGCACGAGCCCCCCGTCGTACCCGGCGGTGATCCCGCGCAGCGCGAGCGCAGCCCCCGCGGGCCCTTCGGGGCTCCGCCCCGCTGAAGAACCAGCCCCGGCGTTTGAGGCGCGGGGGCGCGGGGGCGGAGCCCCCGACGGGGTCCGGGGCGGAGCCCCGGTTTCGGGAAGGGGCGGGGTGGGGGACGAGCCGCCCGCAGGGCCCACCGCCCGCCGCTTCGCCAAGCGGACCGGCACGGCCGCGCAATACCCGTCGGGATCGTTGGCCAAGGCCAACCCCGCCAAGCCGAACAGGATCACCGGCAGATGGGCCGACGCCGTCACGTAATCGGCCAGCACCCGCGGAGCAACCGCGAACACGAGCCCCGCCACCACCGCGTACTGCGGCCTCCGCACACCCGCCGCCACCACCACCGCCAGCCACACCAGCCCCGTCAGCGCCGTGAAGTCCGTCGCCGTGATGCGGGTGTTGTACGAGGCGTACATCACGCCCCCGAACCCGGCCAGCCCCGCCGACAGGGTGAACAGCAGCAGCTTCGTCCGCAGCACGGACACCCCCGAGGCCACGGCCGCCGCCGGGGCCGACCGTACGGCCAGCATCGCCCGCCCCGACGGGGAGTTCCGCAGCGCGCTCAGCCCGGCGGCGACCGCCGCGACCAGCACCACCAGGGCCACGCCCAGCGCCCGGTCGTCGGACAGGTCCACCGGCCCGAACACCGGCCGCGGGACCGACCACCCGGAGTCGCCGTTGCGCAGCCACCTCAGCTGGAAGAGGACCTGGTCGGCGAGGAACGCCAGCGCCAGCGTGGCCAGGGCCAGGGACCTGCCCCCGAGCCGCAGCGCCGGCAGCGCGACCAGCGCCCCCAGCAGGGCGGCCACGCACGTGCCCACCGCCAGCGCGGCCACGAACGGCCAGCCCCGGCTCATGAGCAGCCCGGCGACGAGCGCCGCCCCGGTCACGAAGGTGCCCTGGGCCAGGGACACCATCGCCCCGAGCCCGGTCACCACCGTGAAGGACATGAACACCAGCGCGATGGCCAGCCCCTGTGCGAGCAGGCCGCTCCAGAAGGGTGTGGTCACGGTGTAGAACGCCACGCACAACAGCCCGCCGCCCGCCGCCCACACTCCCCACCGCCGCCCCCACGAGGCTCCCGCCAGATGGTCGACGGGCCGCGCGTCCACGGCCGCGACCCCCGCCGTCCGGGCCCTGCGGGTCAGCACCAGCAGCCCGCCGAACAGGATCAGGAAGGGCACCGCCGTACGGAAGCCCGTGATGCCCTCGGCGAAGGACGCGTACCCGGCCACCAGGTTCTGCAGGACCCCCAGCCCCAGCCCGCCCGCGAAGGCGAGCGGCACGGACGCGAACCGCCCGATGACCGCCGCCGTCGCCGATACGAACAGGAACAGCGTGAAGTCGTGCGCCGACAGCCCCAGCAGCGGCGTCGCCAGGACCCCCGCCAGCCCGGCCAGCCCCGACGCGATCATCCACGCCACCGACGACAGCCGGTCGGCGCTGATCCCGCGCAGCTCGGTCAGCGAGCGGTTGTCGACGGCGGCCCGCAGCTGCAGCCCGAGGCGGGTGTGCCGCATCAGCGCCCACAGGGCCACCGCGACCAGCGCCGTCGCCACCCAGGTGATCAGCTGGTCGGAGTCGATGCCGACGCCCTCCGCGAGCTGCCAGGACCGGGCGGGGCTCGGCCCCACCCCCGGCAGCCCGAACTGGTTCTCCGCCGGCTTCACCGGCGCGCCCGCCTCCGCCAGCAGGTCCACGGCCCACAGCCCGGCGGCCGGCAGTGCCACCAGCAGACCGATGGTCGCCACGATCTGGGCCGTCTCGCCGACCCGCGCGAGCCGCCGGAACATCAGCCGGTCCAGCCCCCAGCCGAGACCGGGGGCCAGGACGAACACCACCAGCAGCGCCGCCGGGACCGCCGGCCAGCCCAGGCCCGAGTGCAGCTCGTAGAAGGTGAGCGCGCACAGGTAGGCGGTGGCCCCGTGCGCGAAGTTGAACAGCCCGGACGCCGAGTACGACAGCACCAGCCCGGTGGCGAGCAGTGCGTACAGGGCGCCGGAGACCAGACCGCTCAGTACGAAGACGAGCAGATCTCCCATGCCGCAGCCCTACTTGAAGGGGATGGGCTCGTGGCACTTGAACGGGACGGAGACCTCGTACGCGCCGTTCTTCAGCTGTACGAGCGCCCCGCAGCCGAAGCTGTCCTTCTGCCCCTTGGGCTCCGCGCGGTCGCCGACCAGCGTGCCGGTGTCGGAGAAGCCCTGCGCGGCGCTCTGGAAGGACTCGACGGTGAGGTCCTTGCCCGCCTTCTGCGCGATGGACACGAACAGGTCGGCCGACATGTAACCGGTGAGCATGTGCATGTTCAGCGGGACGTCCTGGCCGCCCGCGGCGGCCTTGATGTCGGCCTTGAACTGCGCCATCTTCGGGTCCGTGGACTCGAACGGCTGGAACTGCAGCAGGACGTGCACCCCGTCGAGCGCCTGCTTCGTGGCGTCCTTGGCGAGCAGGCCCGGGTCGTAGTCGGTCGGGTCGGAGAGCAGCCCCTTGTACCCGCCGCGCTTGAGCGCGGTGAACAGCCCGATGTTGTTGGGGGTCTGCATCACGGAGACCACGGCGTCCGGGGCCTTGCCGCCGTTGCTCTCCAGGATCTCCTTCACGTACGCGGACCAGTCGCTCGGGACGGCGGTGGCGGGCACGGAGGCCTTGGCGTAGGAGACCGTGAACCCGGCGCTGGTGAAGCCCTGCTGGAAGGTCCGGATGCCGAACTTCCCGGCGTCGCTGTCGTTGGCGATGACGGCGACCGACTTGCCCTGTGCCCCGCCGAGGATCCGGGCGATGCCCTCGGGCCAGGTCTGGTTCAGGGTGCCGCCGGGGGTGGGGACCAGGCAGCCGTTGAACCCGTAGATGTACTTGGGCCCGCAGAAGGAGGGCAGGGTGCCCCAGCCGAAGGTGGGGACCTTCTCCTGCTCCAGGAAGTCGGCTCCGGAGAAGGTCACCGAGCTCATGGGGGAGACGGCGAAGACCTTGTCCTGCTGCACGAGTTTGCGGGCGGCCGCCAGGTTCTTCGCCGGGTCCTGGCCGTCGTCCTCCGCGCCCAGGTAGTCGATCTTGCGGCCGTTGACGCCTCCCTCGGCGTTGGCCCTCAGGTAGCGGGCCTTGGCGCCGAGGTCGGTGTCCTTCTTGCTGTAGCCGCTGGCGCTGGTCATCGAGACGATGCCGCCGACCTTGATCGAGTCGGCGGTGACCCCGCGGGAGTTCCCGGGGCCGTCGCCGGGCTTGCCCGGGCCGGTGCCGTTCGTGGAGGCGGAGTTGCAGGCGGAGACGAGCGCGAGGGCCGCCGCCGCGGCGGCCAGGGTGCGGATCGGTCGCAACATGTCGGGGGATCCCCTCCGGTCGGAATCCCCGCATTCTGTGCGCGAGCTGACGCACCGTCAATATTTACGGCAAAGAGAAATGACGGACCGTCAGTTTTGGTGGAGGGGTGCGGTGAAGGGTGGCCGGGAAGGCGGCCGGACCTGCGGTGACTGTGGCGAAGGGGCGATCGCGACCGAGGCGTGCCGGCGAGGCGCTCCGCCCCGTCCCCGGCCTTGGCGTGCGGGCCCGCATTCGGCACGGCAGAACCTTTCATATCCGACTAAAGTGGATCGGAAAGGTAAAAAGCATGTCCGGCGGCTCGTGGTACCCCCGCGTGCCGTCCGGCTGTCCCTGGAGGCGTGATGACCGTACCCTCCGACGCGGCGCCGCGGCACGCACAGAGCGACCCCGAGGACGTCCTCGGGCAGCTCGGAAACTCGTGGCACTGGGCACTCGGCTTCGCCCTCGCGACCCTGATCCCGGGCATCCTGGTGCTCGTCTGGCCCGACGAGACGCTGCACATCCTGGCCGTGATCATCGGTCTGCAGCTGCTGGTGGCGGGCGGCTTCCGCTTCGTCTCGGCCTTCTCCCACAGCAGTGACGGGGGCAGCAGCAGACTGGCCGGCGTCCTCATCGCCCTGCTGGCGTTCCTGGCCGGCGTCCTGGTGCTGCGGCATCCGATGCAGACGATCGGCGCGCTGTCCCTGATCGTCGGGGTGTTCTGGCTGATGACCGGAGTGCTCACGGCATACGTCGCCATCGCCGACCGCGCGATCCTGCACCGCGGCCTGACCTTCGGCCTCGGCGCCCTCGGCGTCGTCGCCGGAATCGTCGTGCTCTGCTTCCCGGTGGACTCCGCGGTCGCCCTGACGCGGCTGCTCGGCCTGTGGCTCGTCCTGCTCGGCGTGTTCGAAGTGGTGATGGCCTTCGCCCTGCGCTCGGCCACCCGCCGGATCACGCCCCAGCCGACGACCCGTCCGGGGTGACCGCCGGGCGCCGGGTGCCGTGCGCCGGGGGAGGGCCCCGGGACCCAAGGAGACTCAGGACGCGTAGAGCGCCGCGACCTCCTTGGCGTACGCCTTCTCGATCGCCCGGCGCTTCAGCTTCAGCGAGGGCGTCAGCAGCCCCCGCTCCTCCGTGAACTGCTCGCCCAGCACCCGGAACGTACGGATCGCCTCCGCCTGCGACACCAGGGTGTTCGCGGCCACCACCGCCCGGCGGACCTCCGCCGTCAGCTCGGGGTCGTTCACCAGGTCCGGGGCCGGCAGCTGCGGCCGGCCGCGCATCGACAGCCAGTGCGCGATCCCGTCCATGTCCAGCGTGAGCAGGGCCGCGATGTACGGCCGGTCGTTGCCCACCAGCACGCACTGCGACACCAGCGGATGCGAACGGACCCGCTCCTCCAGCGCGGCCGGCGCGACGCTCTTGCCGTTGGAGGTCACCAGGATGTCCTTCTTGCGGCCGGTGATCGTGAGGTAGCCGCTCTCGTCCAGCCGCCCCAGGTCCCCGGTCGCCAGCCAGCCGCCCCGCAGCACCGCCTCCGTGGCGCGCGGGTCGTTGAGGTACCCGGAGAATATGTGGTCACCGTGCAGCCACACCTCCCCGTCGTCCGCGATGTGCACCGTGCAGCCCGGGATCGGCCGGCCCACCGTGCCGTACTTCGTCGCGCCCGGCGGGTTCGCGGTGGCCGCCGCGGACGACTCCGTCAGGCCGTACCCCTCGAACACCGTGATCCCGGCGCCGTCGAAGAACAGCCCGAGGCGGCGCGACATCGCCGACCCGCCCGACATGGCGTACCGCACCCGGCCGCCCATCGCCTCGCGGACCTTCCCGTAGACGAGCTTCTCGAAGAGCTGGTGCTCCATCCGCAGCCCCGCCGAGGGCCCCGGCCCGATGCCGAACGCCTTCCGCTCGCGTGCCTCCGCGTACCGCACGGCCGTCTCCACCGCTCGGTCGAAGGGGCCGGAACGCCCCTCCGCCTCCGCCTTGCGGCGGGCGGCCGCGAAGACCTTCTCGAAGACGTACGGGACCCCGAGCACGAAGGTCGGCCGGAAGGCGGCCAGGTCGGGCAGCAGCTCGGCCGCCGCCAGCACGGGCTGGTGGCCGAGCTTGACCCGCGCCCGTACGGCGGCCACCTCCACCATCCGTCCGAAGACGTGGGCCAGCGGCAGGAAGAGCAGGGTGGACGGCTGCTCGCCCTGCCGGCCCTGGAACACGGACTCCCAGCGGGCCACCATGGTGTCCGCCTCGTACATGAAGTTGGCGTGCGTCAGCACGCACCCCTTGGGGCGGCCGGTGGTGCCGGAGGTGTAGATGACCGTGGCCGTCGCGTCCGGCGTCACCGCGCGGCGATGGCGGTGCACGACGTCCTCGGCGACCCCGCGGCCGTCCGCGACGAGGTCGGCCACGGCCCCCGTGTCGAGCTGCCACAGCCGTTGCAGGCGGGGGAGCCGGTCGACGACCGAACCCACCGTCATGGCCTGGTTCTCGTCCTCGACCACGCAGGCCGTGCAGTCGGTGTCGTACAGGATCCAGTGCACCTGATCGGCGGAGGACGTCGGATAGACGGGGACGGGCTGGGCGCCGATCGCCCACAGGGCGAAGTCGAAGAGGGTCCACTCGTACCGGGTACGGGACATGACGGCGACCCGGTCCCCGAACCGCACGCCCTGGGCCAGCAGCCCCTTGGCGAGCGCCAGCACCTCGGCGGCCAGCTCCCCGGAGGTCACGTCCCGCCAGACACCGTCCGTCTTGCGGCCGAGCACCACCCGGTCGGGCTCCTCGTGGGCGTACCGGAAGACGACGTCGGCGAGGCCGCCGACGGGCGCGCCCGTGACGACCGGTGGGACGGTGATCTCGCGCAAGGCCCCGCTCCTCTCCGCGCGCCGCGGTGAACGTACCTCACGGTCAAGGGGCGTTGATCAGCAAACGGATTCCTCCACAAGACCTCCCCAGCGAACGGCCCTCCCATGCCTCTGACGTGCGGCGTCGGGGCTCCGGCGGCGGCTCCCGGCGCCGCGGCTCCCGGCTCCCGGCGGCGCGGGCGGGTCAGCCGGCGCGGCTGAGCCGGTCCGCGCCGGAGAGCACGGCCGCCGCCAGCGCCTCGGCCGCGGCGGAGGCGCGCGGCCCGCGGAGCAGCGCGAACTCCACCGGCCCGAGCTCTGGCAGCCCGCCGACCCGCACCAGGCCCGGCGGGATCAGCCCGCGGGTGTGCGCCATCACGCCCAGCCCGGCCCGGGCCGCCGCGATCAGACCGCTCAGGCTGCCGCTCGTACACGCGATCCGCCAGGCCCGGCCCTCGCGCTCCAGCACCTCCAGCGCGCGGGCCCGGGTGATGCCCGGCGGCGGGAAGACGATCAGCGGAACGGGGCGCTCCGGGTCAACCCGCAGCCCCTCCGCGCCGATCCACACCATCCGGTCCCGCCACACCAGGCGGCCCCGCTCGTCGTCCGGCCCGCGCCGCTTCGCCAGCACCAGGTCCAGCCGCCCGGCGTCCAGCCGCTCGTGCAGCGTCCCCGACAGCTCCACCGACAGCTCCAGATCCACCTCGGGATGCTCGTGCCGGAAGCCCTCCAGGATCTCCGGAAGCCGCGTCAGCACGAAGTCCTCCGAGGCCCCGAACCGAAGCCGCCCCCGCAGCCGCGTCCCCGCGAAGAAGGCCGCCGCCCGCTCGTGCGCCTCCAGGATCGTCCGCGCGAAGCCGAGCAGCGCCTCGCCGTCCTCCGTCAGCTCCACGCTGTGCGTGTCCCGGACGAACAGCGGCCGTCCCGTCGCCTCCTCCAACCGCCGCACGTGCTGGCTGACCGTGGACTGCCCCACGCCGAGCCGCCCCGCGGCCTGCGTGAAGCTGAGCGTCTGGGCCACCGTGAGGAACGTACGCAGCTGGACCGGGTCGTACACACCGCCGATGCTAGGCCCTTCCGGCGTACGACGGCCGTCGTCGTGGCCGTTGACCTGCGCACGAGCGGTCCACGGGGCAGGGGGCTGCTGCTTCGTACCGCGCCGTTGCGGGTTACCGTGTCCCTTCATTTCGAGGGGGACAACTGATGTCGTACACCACGGGGCCGGGACCGTACCCGGGACAGCCGAATCCGCAGTGGGGAGGGAGCTGGCCGCCGCCGTTCCCGCCGCCCCCCAAGCCCGGCGTCATACCCCTGCACCCGCTCGCCGTGGGCGAGATACTCAACGGTGCCTTCACCTCCTTGCGCCGGTACGCGAAGCCGCTGATCGGCGTCATGCTCGCGGTACAGGCCATCGGAATCATGATCATGGTCGCCGCGATCGGCGCCACCGTCGCCATCGCGCAGGACCGGTTCGGCCCGGTCTTCGACCTCCTGCCGGGCGAAGACCCCGACGGCGCGGACGTGGCGGCCCTGTTCCTGTCCTTCGTGCCGGCCGTTGTGCTCCTGCTGGTCGTGGTGGCAATGGGAGCGGCGATGATCGCCGCCCTGTGTCCCGCGGTGGTGCAGGAGGCCGTGGTCGGCCGGCCCACGACCTTCGTCGCGATGTGGAGCCGCAGCTGGTCCCGGATGCCGTCCGTGCTCGGAACCCTGCTGCTCACGGGACTGATCGTGGGCGGGCCGATCCTCGTCCTCTACGCGGTCTGCATCCCGCTGATCGTCATGTCCGCCGACGACTCCGGTCCGCCGGCCGCCCTCGCCCTGCTGATCCCGGGCGTCTTCCTCTACATGCCCGTCGCGGTCTGGCTCATGACACGGTTCAGCCTCGCGCCCGCCGTCGCCGTGTGCGAGGGCCTCGGCCCGATCGCGTCCATGCGGCGTTCCGCCCAGCTGGTCAGCGGCGGCTGGTGGCGCGCGTTCGGCATCTCGATGGTCGGCTCCATCGTGGCCGGCGCCATCGGCTACGCCATCCAGATGCCGTTCGCCTTCGTCGGCATGGCCTCGCTCTTCCCCGCCATGGCGGCCGGCAGCGAGGGCAACGGGGATCCGGAAGAGATCATCTTCGGGATCGTCGTGTACGGGATCGCCGTCCTGATCGGCGGCGTGCTCAGCTCGCTCTTCCAGTACGGCTTCCCCTCGCTGGTGAACGCCCTGCTCTACGTCGACCTGCGGATGCGCAAGGAGAACCTCGCGGAGGCCCTGATCGCCAGCGCCGCCGCCGGTGCCACCGTCACCGACGCGCCCGCCCCGCCCCCGGCGTCCGCCACGGCGACCGACGAGAGGTGACACCCGCCTGCCATCGCAGGTCGTGATGACAGTGAGTGCGGTGTACGGGTTTCCCGATCACCGCCCACCGTCGACCATGGAGGGAGCACCGCGCCCGGGCCCGCCCGCCCGGGTGCCACTCCCCCCGACAGCAAGTGAGCACCCGCACATGCGCCGCCCTCACCTTCCCGCCTGGCTGCCCCTGGACCCGTACGTCCTGGCCCTGCTCGGCACCGTCGGCCTCGCCGCCCTGCTGCCGGCCCGCGGTGCCGGGGCCCCGATCGCCGACGGAGCCTCCACCGCGGCCGTGGCCCTGCTCTTCTTCCTCTACGGCGCCCGGCTCTCCACCCGGGAGGCCCTCGAAGGACTGCGCCACTGGCGGCTGCACCTCACCGTGCTCGCCTGCACCTTCCTGCTCTTCCCGCTCCTCGGCCTCGCCGCCCGCGGCCTCGCGCCCGGAGTTCTGACACAGCCGCTCTACACCGGCCTGCTCTTCCTCTGCCTGGTCCCCTCGACCGTGCAGTCCTCCGTCGCCTTCACCTCGATCGCCCGCGGCAACGTGCCCGCCGCGATCTGCGCCGGCTCCTTCTCCAGCCTGGCCGGCATCGTCCTCACGCCCCTCCTCGCCGCCGGCCTGCTCGGCAGCCACGCGGGCGGCTTCTCCCTCGACTCGCTCCTCAAGATCACCCTCCAGCTGCTGCTGCCCTTCCTCCTCGGGCAGGCCCTGCGCCGCTGGGTCGGCGGCTTCCTCGTCCGCAACAAGCGGGTCCTCGGCTACGTCGACCGCGGCTCGATCCTGATCGTCGTCTACGCCGCCTTCAGCGCGGGCGTGACCGCGGGCATCTGGCACCAGGTCAGCATCCCGCGGCTCGGCGCCCTGATGCTGGTCGAGGCGGTGCTCCTCGCCGTCATGCTGCTCGTCACCTGGTTCGGCTCGGCACGCCTCGGCTTCGGCCGCGCGGACCGCATCGCCATCCAGTTCGCCGGGTCGAAGAAGAGCCTGGCCGCCGGACTCCCCATGGCCAGCGTGCTGTTCGGGGCCCAGGCCGGCCTCGCCGTGCTCCCGCTGATGCTCTTCCACCAGATGCAGCTGATGGTCTGCGCGGTCATCGCCCGCCGCCGCGCCCAGGACCCGGAACAGGAGCCCGCCGCCGACCGTGTGGCGGAGGTCTCGCCCGCGGCCCAACAGCCCACCGGCCAGGCCCGATAGCGTGCGGTGGTGACCTGGATACGCCCGCTCGCCGCCCACGCCGAACGCCCCTGCACGCTGGTGGTCTGCCGCGGCTGCTGCTGCGGCGATCCCCGCAAGAACCCCGGCTCCGACCACGCCGGCCAACTCGCCCGGCTGCGCGAGGCCGCCGCCGCCTCCGGAGGCCGCCTGGCCGTCCGTACGAGCGAGTGCCTCGGCCCCTGCGCCCAGGCCAACGTGATCGTGGTGCAGCCCACCACCGAAGCCCGCCGCCGCGGCGCCCGCGCGACCTGGTTCGGCTGGGCCCTGGACGACACCGCGACCGACGAGATCATCGCCTGGGCCGAATCGGGCGGCCCGGGCACGACCCCGCTCCCGGCCACCCTGGACCTCCACCGCATCGACCCCCCGACCCCGAAGCCGGCCCCGCAGTCCGGCCGCCGCGGCCGCCGGGGGCGCTGACATGCGCGACTACAACCTCGCCCGCGCGGTGACCATAGTCCTCAGCGTGCTGTTCGGTCTGCTGTTGCTGCTGGCCCTGGCCTTCGGCCTGCTGGGCGGCAAGTCCTCCCCGCCGCTGACGGAGGCGGACGTCATCGGGACCTGGCAGGGCGACCGCGGAGCCCGGCTCGAGGTGACGGCCGACGGTCGGGCCCGCCTCACGGACTCCTCGGGCTGGAAGTGCACCCCGAGCGGGGCGCCGGCCGCGCTCACCGCCGAGGGCGACTGGACCATCGACTGGATCTCCGACGAGAACCCGGGAATCCTCATCAAGTTCACGCTCGACGGACCGTCGGTACCGTACTGCGGGGACTACTTCACGCTCGACGGCACCGGGAAGAGCGGCGCCTCGGGGGACGGAAGCGATGTGCGGGCCCATTTCCAGGGCCAGGGGGGTGCGGGCCGCGAGACCTACCGCAGGACCGCTACAGGGTGATCCGCTCCTCGCCCGCGTAGATGTTCATGTCCGGCCCCCGCAGGAAACCCACCAGGGTCATGCCCGACTCCAGCGCCAGGTCCACCGCCAGCGAGGACGGCGCGGAGACCGCCGCCAGCACCGGGATGCCCGCCATCACGGCCTTCTGCACGAGCTCGAAGGAGGCCCGGCCCGACACCAGCAGGACCGCGCCCGTCAGCGGGAGCCGCCCGGCCTGGAACGCCCGGCCGACGATCTTGTCGACCGCGTTGTGCCGGCCCACGTCCTCCCGCAGGTCCAGCAGCTCGCCCTGCGCCGTGAACAGCCCGGCCGCGTGCAGTCCGCCCGTACGGTCGAAGACCTTCTGGGCCGCGCGCAGCCGGTCCGGCATCGCGCTGAGGACCTCCGCGGGTACCCGTACCGGATCGGCGGCGATCCCCGGGAAGCGGGTCGCCGTACGGACCGCGTCCAGGCTGGCCTTGCCGCACAAGCCGCAGGAGGAGGTGGTGTAGACGTTCCGCTCCAGCGTGATGTCCGGCACGGTGACCCCGGCGGCCAGCTGCACGTTGACCACGTTGTAGGTGTTCGAACCGTCCTCGGTCGCCCCCTCGCAGTACGTGACGGCCTGCACGTCCGCCGAGGCCGCGAGCACCCCCTCGCTGACCAGGAAGCCCACCGCCAGCGCGAAATCGTCGCCCGGCGTACGCATCGTGATGGCCAGCGGCTTGCCGTTCAGACGTATCTCCAGCGGCTCCTCGGCCACCAGCGTGTCCGGGCGGACGCCCGCCCCGCCGTTCCGGATCCGGACGACGCGACGACGTTCGGTGACCCGTCCCATGGTGATCAGCCCTCCCCTTCTGTTTTCTCGCCGGTATCCGACAAGCTCATTCTCCCGGTTCCGCTTCCAGCGACGCCCCCGGCAGGTGGATCCTCGGGAAGCTCCAAAATCCGGGGCCGGAATCCTGTCGGGTCACGCGCACCCGTACCCACCAGTAGCAGGCAAAGCTGGGTGATCCTGACTTCCGACCAAGGGGGGACCCCGCCCATGACCGGTTCACGCGTGGTGGCGCTAGGGCACTACCAGCCCGCGAAAGTGCTCACCAACGAGGACCTCGCGGCCATGGTCGACACCACCGACGAGTGGATCCGGTCCCGCGTCGGCATCCGCACCCGCCACATGGCGGGCCCGGACGAGCCGGTGGACGAGCTGGCCTACCAGGCGGCGGGCAAGGCGCTGGCCGGCGCCGGCCTGACCCCGGACGACATCGACCTCGTCCTGGTCGCCACCTCCACCGCGATCGACCGTTCGCCCAACATGGCCGCGCGCGTCGCCGCCAAGCTGGGCATGGGCGGCGGCCCAGCCGTGATGGACATCAACGTCGTCTGCTCGGGCTTCACCCACGCCCTGGCCACCGCCGACCACGCCATCCGCGCCGGCTCCGCCACGCGCGCCCTGGTCATCGGCGCCGACAAGATGACCGAGATCACCGACTGGAGCGACCGCACCACCTGCGTGCTGACCGGCGACGGCGCCGGCGCGGCCGTCGTCGAGGCCTGCGAGGAGCCGGGCATCGGCCCGGTGCTGTGGGGTTCGGTCCCGGAGATGGGCAACGCGGTCCGGATCGAGGGCTCGCCGCCGGTCTTCGCCCAGGAGGGCCAGTCCGTCTACCGCTGGACCACCAGCCAGCTCCCGCCGCTCGCCCGCAAGGTGTGCGAGAAGGCCGGAATCACCCCGGAGGACCTGGCCGCGGTCGTCCTGCACCAGGCGAACCTGCGGATCATCGAGCCGCTCGCCGCCAAGATCGGCGCCGTCAACGCCGTCGTCGCCCGCGATGTCGTCGACTCCGGCAACACCTCGGCCGCCAGCATCCCGATGGCCCTGTCCAAGCTGGTCCAGCGCGGCGAGATCCCCACCGGCGCCCCGGTGCTCCTGTTCGGCTTCGGCGGCAACCTCTCCTACGCGGGCCAGGTCATCAGCTGCCCGTGACGGCTTCCGCGGCCGCTCCCTCCGCCGGCCCGGCGGGGGAGCGGGCGCCCTCGGCGGCCAGCGCGCCGACCAGGACGAACGCCAGGGCCACCAGCTGCCCCGCGCCCGCCCAGCCCATGCCCACGGGGACGGTGGCGAGCGCCAGCACCAGGGCCGCCGCGCGGTAACGGGCCGGCCCGATCCCCAGCGCCGCCCGGAAGGCCAGGTCACCGGCCAGGAACAGGGCGACCCCGCCGGCCAGCGCGACCGCCGGGCCGGTGTGCAGGTGCTCACCCAGGTGCCCGATGGTCTTCTTCACGCCCGCCGCGAAGACGGCGATGCCCAGGAGCATGGGCAGGAAGGCGTAGTAGTACGCGACCATCGCCAGCTTGAAACGCCGCTCCGGCGGAGTCCGCTCGAAGACCCTCTCGGCCCGGCCCTCGTCGCGGACGAAGTACATCCACCACATCGCGGACGCGACCGCCAGGGCCAGGAAGGCGCCCCCGGCGATCCCGAGGGACAGGGGCAGCGAGCCCACCCCGATGCCGATCGCGATCACGGACTCGCCGAAGACGATGATCAGCAGCAGGCCGTGCCGCTCCACCAGGTGCGCCGCGTTCATCCCGCCGAGCTGATCGCCGACCGTCTGCCCGGGCGCCTCCGTCTCGGCCTCGGCCCGCGCCTCGGCCTCCGCCGACCCGCTCGCCGCGACCCGCTGCACCACCACCGGCGTCGCGAACTGCAGCAGCAGCGCCAGCAGCCACAGCCCCCAGGCCGGCGCACCGTCGAAGAACCCGGCCGCCGTCACCGACAGCGCGCACAGCGCGTTGGGCAGCGCGAACCACAGCACCCCGCGCCCGTGCGCCTGCGTGTACAGCGCGCTGTGGACCAGTACGGCCAGCAGGTAGCCGAGGCCGAAGGCCACGCCGCCCGCCCCGAACGCGGTGGGCACGGCCAGCGCGCACACCAGGAACGCCCCCATGGCCAGCATGAGCAGGACCCGCCGGACGGTCCGGTCCGGCGGCACCTGGTTCGTCAGGTGCGCGTAGCCCCCGTACATCCAGAACAGCACGGTGAAGATCAGCACCACCTGTCCCGCGCCCCGCAGGGTCAGGTCGTCCGCCAGCAGCACCGTCAACTGCGTGATGGTGAAGACGAAGACGAGGTCGAAGAACAGCTCCAGCGTGCTGACGCGGTGCTCGGATTCCATGCGCGGCTCCCCCCGGATGTGTGCGCAGCCATCCGACCGCCCGGTCTCCCCCCGTGTCCAGCGGAATCGGCATTCTGAAGTCCCGCGGCGCCGGTGCCCCACCTCGGCGAGACATCCCGTCTCGCTACGGCCATCGGTGCATGCGTGCAGGTCAGCCCGGCGTGGCGGACGCCCACCGCGCGGATAAGTGGTCGGAACCCCGCCGATCCTTTGCTATTGTTGTCCATGTCGCCGCGGGAAACCGGGGCCGACCACCTGGTCCGGGTGGCGGAATGGCAGACGCGCTAGCTTGAGGTGCTAGTGCCCTTTATCGGGCGTGGGGGTTCAAGTCCCCCCTCGGACACAAGAAAGAACCCCACACATCGTGTGGGGTTCTTCTTTTTTGCCCTTCAGGTGCTCAGGACCACCAGGCCCGTCGGGGTGGTCAGACTGCCCGGGGCGACCGACGTGAAGGTGTGGGGCAGGGACAGGCGGGGCGGCTGGTCGCCGGCCGGGGCGGCGTCGAAGAGGTAGGCCGCCGCGGCCGTGGTGTCGCTGACCAGGTGGGGGCCGCCCGGGAGCGCCGTGACTCCGGTGAGCGGGGTACGGAAGAGGCGGCGCAGGTGACGGAGGGTCTCCGGGGTGACCGGGGCCCTCATCGGCAGGGCCCGGGCCGGGTGCTCCGCGGCGGGGGCGTCCGCGGGGGCCGGGGCGGCGGCCGTCGCCTCCGGGGGGATCGCGCCGGTCAGGAGCAGGGCCAGGAGGACCGGGACGGCCTTGCGGCGCAGGGCCGCGGTGGCCTCGGGCAGCCGGTGGGCATGGGTCGCGGGCAAGGAGAGCGCGAGGCTCCCCGCCGCGTCGCCGGTGGCGATCGGGACCGCCGAACAGACGACACCCGGGGAGTATTCGAGCAGGTCGAAGACCGGCGCGCCCGGGGCGACCGCGTCCAGGGCGCTGAACAGCACCCTGCTGTCGGTGATCGTCCGCGGAGTGAGCCGGGCGGTCCGGTGCCGGGCCACGTGGTCGGCGCGGCGGTCGTGGTCGAGCTGGGTCAGCAGGCACTTGCCGACCGCGCTGGCGTGCGCGGCCGCCCGGAAGTCGACCCACTCCCGCACCGGCGGGGTCGCGGGCCCGTCCGCCATCTGCGTGATCCGGACCTCGCCCTCGGCGTACCGGCCGAGGTACACCGCGGCGCCCGCGCTGTCCCGGGCCAGGGCAAGGGTGCGCTGGAGCTGGCCGGCCAGGCCGTGCCCGCCGGGGGCGGCGAGCCGGTCCAGGGCGGGCCCGCGCCCGAACACCCCCGCGCCCGGGCGGTACGCGTACTCCTCCTCGCACAACATCGACAGGATCGGGCGCAGTTCCCCCTCGGCGAGGCCCGACTCCCGTGCGAGCTGGGCGGCGCGGACCCCGAACGGGTGCTGTTCCAGGACGCGTACGACGGCCAGCGCGCGGCGGGCCTCCGCCAGCGCCTCGCTCGTCCCGCCCTGGACGACGGTCCCGCGGGCCGCCGCCGTCAGTGCCGGGTGGCGCAGCGGCCCGGCGGCCGGCCGGACCGTGGCCACCGGTGCCGGGGCGGTCGCCGGTGGCGTCGCCGGCGCTGTCGCCGCCACGGAGACGGGCGGCGCGAGGAAAGCGGCCAGCACCCCGGACAGCCCGGGCCGCGGCAGCGGCACCGGGCCCAGGTCGGGGTCCTCGAACTGGTCGACGTAGCGCAGCACGGCCGCCTGCGCGCACAGCCGGACCTCGCGCAGGTCCCGCCGGCCGCCCGGCCGGAAGCCGCGGCGGCCCAGCTCGCGCGCCCAGTGCCGGGCGTCGTGGTGCTCACCGCGCCGGGAGTGGTCGAGGAAGAGGCAGTACGCGGCGGCGGCGGTCGGCGGGCTCCCGGAACCGGCCGCGAACTGCCACCAGAAGCGCGAGCCTTCGCGCAGCCCGGCGAGGTACAGCAGGCAGCCGAAGACCACCGCGCCGGCCAGGTCGGTGTGCCCGCCGGTGCGGAAGGAGTCGAGGTGCGCCGCGGCCCTCGGCGCGCACACGGCGGCCAGGCAGACGGCCTTGAGGTCGCGCCGGGCCCGTTCGGCGTCGAGCGGGCAGTCCCGGGCCGGGTCGCTCCAGCCGTAGGCGGACCGGCGCCGGGCCCGGTGTCCGGGGACCGGGCCGTGCGGTGTCGCCCGCAGCAGCCGGGCCTCGGCCGCGCCGAGGTCGTAGTGCCGGTAGCGGTCGCGGACGCCCGCCCGGGCGAGGAACTCGGCGAGCGAGCGGGGGGTTCCGTCGCCGTACTGCCGCTCCTGGGGTTCGTACCGCTTCATGATTCGGCTGATTCGGCTGATTCGGCGGACGTGTCGAGGAGGCGCGCGAGCCGCCGGTGGGCCTGGCCGAGGTAGGAGCGGACGGTGGGCTCGTCGACGCCCATCACGTCGGCCGCCTCACCGGGGGTGCACTGGAGTCCGTACCGCAGGAGTACGGCGTCGCGCTGCCGCTCGGCCAGCCGGGAGACGGCGGAGTAGAAGCGGATGGTGTCGGTCAGCACCTCGTACTGGTCGGCGTGGGCCTCCTTGAGGGCGGCCTCGAAGGCGCTGATGTCCGTCGGTTCGGGCTGCTGCTGCCAGGGGTGGCGCCGGCGCTGCCGGTCGACCAGGCAGTGCTTGAGCACGGTCCACGCGTAGGCGTCGAGGCGGTCCATGTGCAGCATCCGGAGCCATTCGCCCATGATCGAGTCGAAGGCGGCGTCCACCGCCTCCTCCGCCGCCGCGTCGGTACCCAGCTGCAGATACGCGAAGCGCATGTACGCGGGCCGCCGGTTGGCGTGGAAGGCCCAGTACGACAGGCGCGCCGTCGGGGGCCACTGACTCATGGGAGTCGGCCGCCGACGCCGGCTCGGTAGTCCCACGGCCCCACCGGACTCCTCCGGTCCGCCATCGTTCACCGCTCCACCTCATCCCCTGTGCGCAGAACAGGAAAGCAGCGCGGGCGCACTCGGAGGGCGCAGAGAAGAAAGCTGGAAGCATTGCGTCGGCGATGATCGACTCGTGATCGATGTCGATCGCGCGAGGCTCCAGCCAGCACGTATGCATATGCCTCCTGCCGGTGCCGCCCGATCGCCGGTCCGGTGGCCGGCGGTCCGGTGCACCGCGGTCCGGCGGTCCGGTGCCCGGCGGTCCGCCTGTACCATGGGCCCGATCGCGAGGGCCGTGACGGAGAGGTCACTGCCCTCGCTTTTGCGTTATGTCCCCCATGAACAAATGCGGCGCGTGGCCTTTCGGCGGTTCGATACGATGAACCGCACTCACATTCCGTCACGTCACGTGGTACCGCACAGAGGAAATGGAGCATCCGAGGATGGCTCGACACCTGATCACCAGCGCGCTTCCGTACATCAACGGGATCAAGCACCTGGGCAACATGGTCGGGTCGATGCTTCCGGCGGATGTGTACTCCCGGTACCTCCGCCAGCGCGGCCACGACGTCCTCTACATCTGCGCCACCGACGAGCACGGCACCCCCGCCGAACTCGCCGCCAAGGAAGCCGGCATCTCGGTCGCCGAGTTCTGCGCGCAGGCCCACGACGCCCAGAAGGCGGTCTACGACGGCTTCGAGCTGTCCTTCGACTACTTCGGCCGCAGCTCCTCCGCGCAGAACCGCGAGATCACCCAGCACTTCGCGCGCAGGCTCCAGGAGAACGGCTTCATCGAGGAGCGCGCGATCCGGCAGGTCTACTCGCCGGTCGACGGCCGCTTCCTGCCGGACCGCTACGTCGAGGGCACCTGCCCGCACTGCGGCTACGACAAGGCCCGCGGCGACCAGTGCGAGAACTGCACCCGCGTCCTGGACCCCACGGACCTGATCGAGCCCCGCTCGGCCATCTCCGGCTCCACCGAGCTGGAGGTCCGCGAGACCAAGCACCTCTTCCTCCTGCAGTCCAAGCTCCAGCACGAGGTCGAGGCCTGGGTCTCCGAGCACGAGGAGGAGTGGCCGCAGCTCGCCTCCTCCATCGCCCGCAAGTGGCTGACCGAGGGCCTGCACGACCGCGCCATCACCCGTGACCTCGACTGGGGCGTCCCGGTCCCGGCCGACACCTGGCCTGAGCTGGCCGCCGACGGCAAGGTCTTCTACGTCTGGTTCGACGCCCCGATCGAATACATCGGGTCCACCAAGGAGTGGTCGGACCTGGACCCGGCGAACCGCGACTACAAGTCGTGGTGGTACGAGGCCGAGGACGTCCGCTACACGCAGTTCATGGCCAAGGACAACGTCCCGTTCCACACGGTGATGTTCCCCGCCACCGAACTGGCCACGCGCGAGCCGTGGAAGAAGGTCGACTACGTCAAGGCCTTCAACTGGCTGACGTACTACGGTGGCAAGTTCTCCACCTCGCAGAAGCGCGGCGTCTTCACCGACCAGGCCCTGGAGATCCTCCCGGCCGACTTCTGGCGCTACTTCCTCATCGCCAACGCGCCCGAGTCCGACGACTCCTCGTTCACGTGGGAGCACTTCGCCGCCACGGTCAACAAGGACCTCGGCGGCACCCTCGGCAACTTCGTCAACCGCGTACTGACCTTCTCCCGCAAGAAGTTCGGCGACGAGGTCCCCGCCGGCAGCCCCGCCGGCGAGGTCGAGGCCAAGCTGGGCGAGCAGATCGCCGAGCTCCTGGCCGAGTACGAGGGCCACATGGAGTCGCTCCAGTACCGCAAGGCGGCGGCCGCGCTGCGCGCCCTGTGGTCGGCCGGCAACGCCTACCTGGACGAGAAGGCCCCCTGGCTGGAGGTCAAGACCGACCTCGACGGTGCGGCGCTCACCCTGCGCACCGCCATGAACCTCATCCACCTCTACTCGGTCGTCTCCGAGCCGTTCATCCCGGCCTCGGCGCGCGCCATGCGCTCCTCCTTCGCGCTCGCCGACGACACGGTCACCTGGATCACCCCGGAGCAGGCCAAGGCGCTGGACGCGGTCCCGGCCGGTACGCCGTTCACCGTGCCGCCGGTGCTCTTCGCCCGGGTCACCGAGGAGGACCTGGAGTCCTACCGCGAGCGTTTCGGCGGTTCCCCGGAGGCCTGAGCCTGCGGTGACCGCCACATGAGGGGCGCGACCTTCCGGGGTCGCGCCCCTTTCGCGTGCCCGCCGGGCGGCAACGGTAGGGAAAACCCCACCGTGAAGTGTCCACCTGGGCGTGCAGACCCGGTGGGGGCCGCGCGGCTGGAATGGGGCCATGACCCTTTCCCGTACCGCCCGTCGGACCGCGGGCTGGCTGCTCGCGGCCGCCTGGGCGCTGTCCTTTCCGCTCCTGTCCCCGCTGGAACCCCACCGGCTGTGGGGCTGGTGCGCGGCGTGCGGCTACCTCGCCGCCGCCGCGGCCACCGCCTTGGGCCGCCGCCGCGCCGCCCTCGCCGCCGCACTGCTCGGCGCCGTCGCCGTGCCGCTGCTGTGGCTGGTCCTCACCGGCCAGGGACAGTCGGAAGTGAGGGTCATCGAACGGTCCGGGCGGCTCCTCCTGGAGTCCGGCCGGCTCTACGTGGAGGGGCCCGCGGCCGTGGAGGAGTACACGCCGTACCTGCCCGGCATGGCCCTGCTCGGCCTCCCGCGGGCGCTGCTCGGCGGCGGGGACGGCTGGGCCGTCCGGCTGCTGGGCGACGCCCGGATCTGGTGCGCGGCGGCCCTGTTCGGCAGCCTGTGGGCCGGGCGGCGGCTGCTCGGCGCGGCCAGGTCCCCGCTGCTCCCCGTGCTCGTGGCCTCGCCCGTGGTGGCGCTGCCCCTGGCCGTCAGCGGGGTGGACCTGCCGCTGGCCGGGCTGTGCTGCCTGGCGCTCGCCGCGGCGGCGGCGGGCCGGCCCCTGCCGGCGGGCGCGGCCCTCGCCGGGGCGTGCGCGCTGAAGTGGACCGCGCTGCCCGCGGTCGCGGTGGCGGTGGCCCTGCTCGCCGTCTGCCGGGGCCGGCGGCCCGCGGTGCGCTGCGCGCTGGTGGCGGCCGGCGGCACGGCCCTGCTGGTGCTGCCGGGTGCGCTGCTCCAGCCGGGCGAGGTGTGGCGGCAGGTGTTCGCCTTCCCCACCGGGCGCGCGGAGGTCCCGACCCCGGCCGGCAGCCCGCTCCCCGGTCATCTCCTCGCCGAACTCGGCTCCTGGGGCTGGTACCTGACGGTGGCTCTGCTCATGCTGGGCGGCTTGGCCGTGGCCCTCTCGCTGCTGGTCCGGCCCCCGCGCACCCTGGTCGCGGCGGCTGACCGCCTCGCGATCGGCCTCACCACGGCCTTCCTGCTGGCCCCCGCCGGCCGCTTCGGCTACCTGGCGCTCCCGGTGCTGCTGGCCCTGTGGTCCCGCACGGTGACGGTCCCGGGCGTCTCCCGCGTCGTCACGGGCTCGTCGCGGCTCCGGCCGTCGGACGGGCGGCCCACAGCGCGCAACGATCGGGCGGGAGGGCATTTCGCCTGACGGCCCCCACCCATTGGATAGTTGCACTATCCTTCCGTCCGTGGATCAGCTGATCGCCGAAGACCCGACCCGTATAGGACCGTACCGCTTGATCGCCCGGCTGGGCGCGGGCGGCATGGGCCTGGTCTACCTGGGCCGCTCCGAGGGCGGCCGTACCGTCGCCGTGAAGGTGGTCCAGGCGGAGTTCGCCGGGAACCCCGAATTCCGCAGGAGGTTCGCCCGTGAGGTGGCCGCCGCGCGCCGGGTGGGCGGCAGCTGGACGGCGGCGGTGCTCGATGCCGACACCGAGGCCGCCGTGCCCTGGGTGGCGACCCAGTACATCCCGGGGCCCGACCTGCAGACCGTGGTCGCCCGGCAGTTCGGGCCGTTGCCCGAGGACTCGGTGCGGACCCTCGCCAACCGGCTCGCCCTCGCGCTGCGGGCCGTGCACGACGCGGGCCTGATCCACCGCGACCTGAAGCCGTCCAACGTGCTCGTCACCGTCGACGGGCCCCGCGTCATCGACTTCGGCATCGCGCGGGCGATGGACAGCCTGACCGGTGACAGCCTGCACACCCGCACCGGCATGCTGATCGGCTCGCCGGGGTTCATGTCGCCGGAACAGGTGCGCGGACTCGAACTGACCCCCGCCAGCGACGTCTTCTGCCTCGGCGCGGTCCTCGTGTACGCCGCCACGGGGCGCATGCTCTTCGGCGCCACCGACACCGGTCTGAACGCCCATCTCTTCCGGATCGCCGAGGAGGAGGCGGACCTGACCGGCGTACCGGAGTCGCTGGTCGACCTCGTCGGCGCGTGCCTGCACAAGGACCCGGCCCGGCGGCCCACCCCCGAGGAGGTGGCGGCGCGCACGGCGGCGGACGCACCCGGGGAATGGCTCCCGGGTACGGTGCTGGCCCAACTGGGGCGGCATGCCGCACAGCTGCTGGACTACGCCCCGGCGTCTCCTGCCGGAGCCGGAGCCGGAGCCGGAGCCGGAGCCGGAGCCGGAGCCGGGGCCGCAGCCGGAGCCGGCGGCGAGGCCCCGACCGGGGGCACGCCCGCCGGGGCGCCGGACCCCCGCCTCGTACCGGAGCAGTCCCGGCGGGACGCCTCCCCGTACGGGACACCGCCCGCCTACGCCCCCACGGCCCCCGGCCACTTCGGCCCCGCGGACGGCTTCGGCCCGCCCCCGGGCCCCGCCCCCGGCGACCCGTCCGCCGCCGCGCCCCCGCACCCCAGGCGGTGGTGGGGCCTCGCTGTCCTCGCCCTGACGCAGCTGCTGGTGCTGGTCGAAGCGGCACAGTTCAACCTGCTGGGGGCGCAGATGCACTCCGATTTCGGCATCAGCGGCGACGGCATCGGCCCGGCCTTCACCGCCTACCTGGTCGCCCTCGGCGGACTGCTGTTGCTCGGCGGGCACCTCGCCGACCTGCTCGGGGCCCGGCGGATGCTGGTGACCGGCCTGATCGGCTTCGCGGTGGCCGCCGCGCTCGGCGGCGCGGCCGACGGCGCCGGGCTGCTGATCACCTCCCGCGCCCTGCAAGGCGCCTTCGCCGCCCTGCTCGTCCCGGCGGCGCTGTCCTTGGTGGCCACCGGCTTCACCGAACCCCGGGAACGCGCCCGGGCCTTCGGGATCTACGCGGCGGTCGCCGCGGGCGGCGGTGCGCTCGGCGTGCTAACGGGCGGGTGGCTCGCCGAGATCCTGGCGTGGCGCTGGGCCCTGTGGTCGGTCGTTCCCTTCGCGGTGCTCGCCCTGATCGGCGCGCTCACCCTGCTGCCCGACCGTCCGGGCCGTACCGGTGCCCGGTTCGACGGACCCGGAGTGCTCCTCGGATCGTCGGGACTCGCCGCCTTGACCTACGGCCTCGCCGCGGTGGAGACGGTCGGCCGGACCCCTCTGAGCCTGTTGCTGCTCGTGGGCGGCGTCGCGCTGCTCGCCGCCTTCCTGCGGCGGCAGACCAGAGCATCCGGCCCGCTGCTCCCGGCGTACGTCCTCGCCGACCGGAGCCGCCTCGCCGCCCTCCTGGCCCTCCTCTTCACCGGCGCCGCCACCGTCGCCCTCCTCCCGGCCCTGGGCTTCTTCGCCCAGCAGATCCGCGGCGAGGGACCGGCGTCAGGGGCGGCCCACCTGCCCCTGGTCGCCGCCGCCCTCGTGACCGCCACCCAGGTCTCCGCCCGCCTGCTGCCCCGCCTCGCACCGCGCGCCCTCATCCTGCCGGGCCTGGTGGTCACGGCCCTCGGGCTGGCCCTGCTGGCCGGTGTGGGGGGCGCCGCCACCTACGCGACGGGGGTGCTGCCCGGCATGCTGATCACCGGCGTAGGCCTGGGCCTGGCCCTCGTCCCGCTCTACGCCGTCGCGACCGCCGGGGTGTCCCCGCAGCACGCCGGCGGGACCTCGGCGGCCCTCGGCGCGGCCCACCACCTGGGGCAGTCGATCGGCGGGGCCGTGCTCGGCACCGTCCTGCTGAGCCACCTGGACCGGGTCTCGGACGACACCGACCTGTTCGCCCGGATGCTGGACTCCTACACGACCACCCTGTGGTGCGCGGTCGGCGTCCTCCTCCTCGCGGCCCTGCCGGCCGCCCTGCTGATCAGGACCGGGGCCCCGCGGCGGGACACTGCCTAGGCTTCCTGGCCCGCCAGGTGGGCCAGGACCGCGAGGACACGGCGGTTGCCCTCGGTGGCGTCCAGGTCGAGCTTCGTGAAGATGCTGGACGCGTGCTTGACCACGGCGGCCTCGGTGATGAACAGCCGTGCGGCCAAGGCCTGGTTGTTGAGGCCCGAGGCCATCAGGGTCAGCACCTCGCGCTCGCGCGGGGTCAGCCGCGCCAGCGGCCGGTCCTCGGACTGCCGGCCGAGCAGGACCCGTACCACCTCCGGGTCGATGACGGTCTGGCCGTCGGCGACCCGCCGAAGGGCGTCGAGGAACTCGGACACCTCGCCGACGCGGTCCTTGAGGAGGTAGCCCAGCCCGGCCGCCGAGGCGCCGGTGAACAACTGGGTGGCGTAGGCCGTGGCCACGTACTGGGACAGTACGAGCACGGGCAACGACGCGTCCCGGGAGCGGAGTTCGAGCGCGGCCCGCAGGCCCTCGTCGCGGAAGCCGGGCGGCATCCGGACATCGGTGACGACGGCGTCCGGCCGCTCCGCCGCCACCGCCCGTACGAGCTCCTCGGCGCTGCCGACGGCGGCGAGGACCCGGTGGCCGCCGCGGGTGAGGAGCTCCGTGAGCCCGGCGCGCAGCAGTACGGAGTCCTCGGCGAGGATCAGCCTGAGCACGGGACCTCCACGCGCAGTTCGGTCGGCCCGCCCACCGGACTGGACACCACCAGCCTGCCCTTCAACATCGCCACCCTGTCCGCGAGTCCCGCCAGTCCCGCCCCCGCGCCGGGATCGGCGCCGCCGCGGCCGTCGTCGGTGACGGAGAGGGTGAGCCGGTCGCCCTCGACCCTACCCGCGACCGCGATCCGCGAGGCACCGCTGTGCTTGGCCGCGTTCGTGAGGGCCTCGGTGACCGTGAAGTACGCCGTGATCTCAACCGGTTCGGGCAGCCGGGGCAGGTCCAGGTCCACGGTGACCGGCACGGGATGGCGCAGGGCCACCTCGGCCACGGCCGCCGCGAGCCCGTGGTCGGTGAGCACCTGCGGGTGGATGCCCCGTACGAGGTCGCGCAGTTGCTCCAGGGCCACCTTCGCCTCGCCGCGGCCCCGGGCCACCAGCTCGGCGGCCCCGGCGGCCTCCGGCAGCCCGCGCAGCTCCAGTTCGGCGAGGCCCAGGGTCATGCTGAGGGCGACCAGCTGCTGCTGGGCGCCGTCGTGCAGGTCCCGCTCGATGCGGCGCCGTTCGGCTTCGAAGGCCTCGACGAGCCGGACCCGGGAGCGGGTGAGCTCCAGGACCCGGTCGGCCTCCTCGCGCGGCCCGAGCAGCCGGCGTACGGTCGTGACCTGGGCTCCCGCGAGCAGGGCGGCCGCGTACGCCGCCACCACCAGCCCGACCAGTCCGGCCGCCGTGCCGCCCAGGGCCTCCAGCGGCCCGGAGACGGGCCGGCCGGGGATCAGCATCACCTGGTCGGGGGCGATGGCCCGGACGGTGACCGGGGTCGCGACGAGGATCAGGGAGAACGCCACCAGCGTGATCACCAGGAACCCGGCCGCCCCGAAGACCGGCCCGAGCAGCGCGGCGTACCCGAACTCCCGCCAGGTGGCCCGCTCGCGCAGCCTCGTCCGCAGCCAGGCCGCCGGCCCGGCCCCGGCGAGCGAGGCGTGCGGATCCGCCACGGGCACGGGCTCCACGCACCGCAGCCGCCACCGCTCCAGCGTCCCCAGCGGCACCCCGGCGACGACCGCGCAGAGCAGGAGCAGCAGCCCGATCCCGGCCGCAGCGAGCACCACCCCGAGCCCGACGAGCAGTCCCAGGACGACCAGCACCGGATAGCCGATGAGGAATCCGCTGCCCACGTACGCCCAGCACCGCCAGGGCCACCACGAGCCCAGGAACCGCAACGGCCTGCGCAGGGCCGCCCGGACGGCGACCGGCGGCCCGGCCGCCGCTTCGAGGAGGGGGAGGGAGAGGGACATGTGTCCCCAGTCTAGGCGCGCCGCCGGGACCCTGGCCTGGCGCCTTCCGGACCCGTCACCCCGTCACATCACGGCGCCCAGGGCCAGGAAGCCGCAGATCAGCACCGAGAGGATCGCCAGCAGGGGCCAGACGAACCGGAGGTACTTGTCGTAGCCGACCTTCGCCAGGGCCACGCCGCCGACCACCACGGCCGACGTGGGGACCCACAGGTTCATCCAGCCGCTCGCCGACTGCCAGGCCGTGACCGTCAGCGCGCGCGAGACGCCCGCGAAGTCGGAGAGCGGGGCCAGGATCGGCATCGCGAGGGTGGCGTGGCCGGAGGTGGAGGGGATCAGGAACGCCAGCGGGAGGTTGACGAGGAAGACCAGCACGGCGAAGGCCGCGGACGAGGTGCCCTCGACCATGCCCTCGATGGAGTGCAGGACGGTGTCGGTGATCTTCGAGTTGTTCATGATGACGGTGACCCCGCGGGCCAGCATGATGACCAGGGCCGGCGAGATGAAGTCGGCGGCGCCCCGGATGATCGTGGCGCTGAGCCTCGCCTCTCCCATCCGTGCCACCAGTCCCACCAGCACCGCCGCGCACATGAACAGCGCCGAGAGCTCCGCGAAGGACCAGTCCAGCTCCCACGGGTACGGGCCCGCCTCCGCCTCGCCGGTGAGCGCGCCGGACCAGGGGACCACCGAGAAGATCATGAAGGAGAAGACCAGGACGACCAGGACCAGCACCGTCTTGTGCAGGCGGGTCAGTTCCGGCTCCTCCTGGTCGGCTCCCGTCGCCTTCTGCTCCCGGTCGCCCGGCAGGAAGCCGCACACGGACGCGGCCGGGTCCCTCCGCACGCGCCTCGCGTACCGGACGACGTAGAGGATGGTCACGGCCGTCAGCACCACCCACATCGCGAAGCGCAGCGCGATGCCGTCGCCCAGCGAGATCTCGGCGGCCGAGGAGGCCACGCCGGTCGCGAACGGGTTCACGGTGGAGCACAGGACGCCGATGCCCGCGCCGAGGACGGCCGTGCCGACGGCGACGAGCCGGTCGTAGCCGAGCGCGAGCATCATCGGGACCAGCAGACCGTAGAAGCCGAGGGTCTCCTCCGCGAAGCCCTCCACCGTGCCGAGGACCGAGAACACCAGCATCACGGCGGCGATCAGCAACGCCCCGCGGTCGCGCAGCCGGTGGGCGAGGAGGGCGATGCCGCGGTCGAGGGCGCCGGTGGCGAAGACGACCGTGATGAACGCGCCGATGGCGAGGACGAAGAGGAAGACGCCCGCGCTGCCGTACAGGTCGCCGCTGAAGCCGGGGCCGACCTCGCCGGTCCGCTCGTCCCGGATGCCGTAGAGGCCGTTCACGGGGGAGAGGAAGAGGTCGTTCAGGCGCTCGGTGAAGCTCTGGGTGTCGGGGACCCGGTGGTAGGTGCCCGAGAGGGGGACGCCGCTGTCGTTGCGCTCGTACTGGCCGGCCGGGACGAGGAAGGCCAGCAGCCAGACCGCCACCGTGACGAGGGCCAGGATGGTCAGCGCGCTCGGGAAGGCGAACGTGCGGGCCGGGGGCCCCTCTTCCGGCGCCGGGGCCGGGGCGCCGGGTTCGGGGGGCGCGGTGGTCACCGGGCGTCTCCGGCGTCGGCCCGGCGCTCCAGGCTGCTCGGGCTGTCCGGTTCCATCCGCCACCATCCCTGTGAGGGGTCGCCTCCCCCGAGCATGGGGCGGGGGCGGAGCGGGTGCCGTGGTGGACTGCGCCGGGCGAGTGAACCGGACGGGCCCCTCCGGGTCCGCCGCTCAGCCGGTCCGTACGAAGGTCCGCACGGCCGTGTCGAAGTAGCCACGGGCCTCACCGGAACGCCCGACCGGAGAGGAGACCCACACGTCGTACAGCCGGCCGCCCTCCTCCCAGCACAGGTCGCGGGTGTGCCGGGGGCCTTCGGCCGGGGAGAAGCCGTCCCAGGTGAACAGCCAGAGGGCGGCCTCGTGGCCGTCGTGCGTGCCGGCCGCGACCTCGGCGTCCCGGTACCCGGGGTTGTTCGACGGCCCCTTGGCGTGGGCCCGTTGGTGTACGGCGAGCGGTCCGCCCGACTCCGGATCGGCCACCTTGATGCCGATGCGGATGGTCTCGCCCGGGGACATGTAGAAGATCCGCGGGCCTTCGACCTTGCGCGTGAAGCCGAGGGGGACGGCGAGCGAGAAGCCCTCCGGGTCCTCGACCACCTGGTAACCGGCGGGGGCGGCCTTGTCGCCCTTGTCATCGGAGGCGGGGGGAGCCGGCTGCGGCGCGGCCGGACTCGCCGTCGCGGTCCGCCCGCCGGGGCCGGTGGGGGAGGCTGAGGTCGGTGCGGGGGGTGCGGAGGCGACCGCGTCCGTGGCCGTGCTCCGGCCGCCCGCGACCCCGCTCGTGGACGCCTGCTTCGGGTGTTCGTCGTCGTTCATGAGCAGCGCGGCGGCGGAGACGCCCGCCCCGGCGATCGCGGCCACCAGCAGGCCCGCGATGAGCGCGGCCGCCGGCCGGCGCCTGGTGGGGGAGGGGACGGCCGGGGCCGCGGCCGCGGGGGCGGTCACGGGCGCCGTGGCCGGCACCGATGCCGGTGCCGGCAGCACTGCGGGCGCCGGTACGGGCGGTGGTGTCGGGAAGGGCGCCGGTACGGGTACGGCGGGCCTGGCCGCGTCCTGCGTCGGCGTGTGCTCCGGCGCCGCCGCCGCGCACGCCCGCAGCAGCCGTTCCGCCTGCTCCGCGCCGAGCCGCTCGGCGGGATCGCGCTCCAGCAGCCCCCGCACCACGGGCAGCAGCGGCCCGCACGCGGCGGGCGGCCGGATCTCGTCGTAGACCACGGCGTGCAGCACCCCGCCGAGCGAGTCCCGCCGGAACGGGGAGGCACCGCTCACCGCCGCGCACAGCAGGGCACCCAGCGACCACAGGTCGGACTCGGGCCCCACCGGCGTCTGCGCGGACATCCGTTCGGGCGCGGTGTACTCCGGGGAACCGACGAAGGCCCCGGTCGAGGTCAGCGTCGTCGCGCCCGCCACCTGCGCGATCCCGAAGTCCGTGAGGACGGGCCGGCCGCCCGGCGCCTCCAGCAGGACGTTCGCCGGCTTGATGTCCCGGTGCAGCACCCCCGCGGCGTGCGCCGCGCGCAGGGCGCCGAGCAGGGCGATCCCGATCCGGGCGCCCTCCGCGGGGTCCACCGGGCCGGTACGGGAGAGCCGGTCGGCGAGGGAGCCGCCCTCGACCAGCTCCATGACGATGTACGGGCGTTCGCCGTCCTCGACGATGTCGTGCACCACGATGATGTGCGGGTGCTTGAGCTGCGCGGCCGCGCGCGCCTCGCGGAGCGTGCGCTCGCGCTGGAGCAGGGCCTCGTCCTCGGACAGCGCGGGATCGAGGGCGACCTCCTTGACGGCGACGCTCCGGCCGAGCAGCTGGTCGGTGGCGCGCCACACGACGCCCATGCCACCGCGGCCGAGCTTGGCGTCCAGCCGGTAACGCCCGGCGATGAGTCGGGCGTTCTCCCCCTGGGTCCCCATGGCGCCATCATGCCGCATCGCAGGTGCGGGGCGGGGCCGGGCGCACGCATGCGGGGACGCACGACCGGGTGACGTGACCGCCGCGTCCGGGTACCCGATCGGTCCGCGGCGTGTCGAAGCGGGGCCTTGATCGTTTCTTCAGCGGTGACCATGCATCGGCCGCGGAATTCGGGAGGACGCGCGTGACCGCTTGGCAGTACTTCGCCGGGGCGGGGCTGGTGGCGGCGCTCTGCCCGCTGCACGGCCACGTGGCGGTCGCGGGTGACGGCCACGGCCGCGGCGCCCGCGTCGACCTGTGCGTGCCGATGAAGGGCCCGCAGCCGAGGGGGCCGCTCGCGCAGCCTTCCGGACGGCCGTCCGTACGGGCCGCCGTGCCCGGCGCCGACCGGCCGACCGTGCACCACCCGGGGCGGACGCCCGTGCCGGCCGCAGCCCCCGAGCGGCCCGCACGGCCCGCGCGGCCCGGACCGCCGGAGCCGGCGGTCCCGCCCGGCGAGCCGGGTCCGGCGGTGCCTTCCGCGGAGGCGGCGGCCGGGGAGGCGGAGCCGCCGACGCCCGCGCCTGATCCGGCCGAGGAGACGGCGACGGCGCCCGCCGGCGCACCCGCCCCGGCCCTGCCCAGGGCCGCCGTCGCGCGGGTGAGCGCCTTCCACGTGCGTCCGTACCGCGCGGTGGCCCTGGAGCGGCGCGGTCCGAACGGGATGTCCACCGTGATGCTCATGGTCGTCGTCACCACCCCGGCCGTGCTCGCCGCGGCCGCCCTGCGTCCGCGTTCCAAGAGCCGCGGCTGACCCCGCCGCCCCCGTCGACCCGACCCACCCGACTCAGCCCACCCCACGCAACCCACCCACCCCACCCACACCGGGAGAATCCACGTGTCCGAATGGCTGGTCCTGGCCATTGCCATGGCGCTCGTCTGCGCCGTCGTCCTCGCCATCACCACGATCCGGCACCGCCGGGCCGCGGACGACGAGGACACCAGCGAAACCCCCGACGTCATCGAGTACATGACGATGATGGTGGGCGTGGTCTACGCGATCGTGCTGGGCCTGGCCATCGCGGGCGTCTGGGAGGCGCGCGGCGCCGCGGAGGACAGCGTGCGCCGCGAGGCGCAGGCGCTGTACGAGGTCACCCAGCGCGCCGACGTCTACCCGACCGCGGTCCGCGACCGGATCCGCGGCGAGGTGGACGCGTACGTCACCCACACCGTCGCCGTGGACTGGCCGCTGCTGACCTCCGGGGAGGGCGCGTCGGCCCAGGGCGCCCAACTGCTGGGCAAGCTGCGCAGTGACGTCACCCACCAGAGCCCGGCCACCGAGCTGCAGGCGCAGGCCTACCAGCCGCTGCTGGACCACATCGCGGCGGCCGACGACGCCCGCCACTCGCGGACCCAGAGCTCCGAGTCCACGCTGCCGGGCGTCGTGTGGTTCGGGCTGCTGGTCGGCGGGGTGGTGACGGTCGGGCTGATCTTCACCCTGCAGATCCGCCGTTCCGGGCGGGAGTTGCTGCTCGCCGGGCTGTTCAGCGCGCTGATCGTGTTCCTGCTCTTCATGGTGTGGAGCTTCGACGCGCCCTACGGGCGGGAGGGGATCGACTCGGCGGGGCCGTTCCAGGACCTGTTCCCGAAGACGGCGGTGACCGCGGCCCGCTGAGCCCGCAGGGGCGGTCGTCACACCGCCCACCTGCCGGCGGACCGCCTACACCACCGGTGAATGCCGCAGGGCGTGCGAGATCCGGAGCAGGTCGCGGGGCACGTCGGGGGTGTCGAGCAGGGTCTCCTCGTCCTCGCCGATGATCTTGCCCTCGGGGTCGGCGGAGCGGGCCCGTACGGCGGCCGCGACCATGGCGGCGTCGGCGACCGCGCGGGCGGTCTCCTCGTCGGCTCCGGTGGCGACGGCGTTCGCGTACGCGTCGTCGCGCAGGCCCTTGTCGAAGTACGGGCCCAGGTGCAGGAAGCCGTCGTGGATGTCCGACTCGCGCTGGATCACCCGTAGCTCCGCCGCGGACCACCAGGCGATCTGCACGGAGGGCGTGCCCTCGGGCGCGGAGATCTGCACCTCCTGCCAGAGCGGGCCGAGCCGGCGGTACGTCGCCCAGGTCTGCCAGTGGTCCGACAGCCGCTGGCAGACCAGCGGGACCACGAAGCCCATGGCGCTGATCAGCGCCCCCAGGGAGGCGAGCGGCGGCGCGGCGTACGTGCTGAGGCCGTCCAGGTCGTGCCCCGACCAGCGGGCGACGACCGCGGTCATCTTCGTCGCGTCATAGGCGAGGTTGAAGATGTAGCCGATGACGATGATCACCAGGCCGACCCGCAGCCAGCCGCGGACCTGGAGCGACCAGCGCCAGCACAGGACCACCATCACCACGGCGGCCACGTGGTGCGCCAGCAGGTAAAGGGCGATCATGTGGCCGATGCGGGGCGTGTTCGCGTAGTAGGTGTCGAAGTCGCGCAGCCGCTCCACCGGGGTCTCGCCCAGGGCGAAGAACACGGTCAGCGCCAGGATGACCCCGCTGTAGCCCAGGATCCAGCGGCGCGAGACGCGTCGGGTCTGTTCGGGCTCTCCGCCCCGCCAGTTGACCATCAGGACCAGGCAGGAGGCGCTGAACGCGGTGATCAGGCAGTACACCAGGGGGGCCGAGAAGTTGGCGATCCCGGTCCAGCGGTTGACCGCCGCGATGGTGGGCGGGGCGGCGAAGAAGAACACCGCTCCCGCCAGGGTCAGCAGGGCGACGACCGACCGCAGGAGGGGGTCACGCCAGTTGTGCCGCAGGGCCGGCAGTTTGAAGGCGAGTGAGATCGCCATCGCGGCCGCGGGTATGTAGTAGTCCTCGCCAGTCAACGGTCGTTCCTGTGCCCCCGGTAGCCCAGCGATGCCTCGATGCGGCCCGCCAGTTGGTCGCGCTGGACCGGCGCCCGGTGGCCGGCCGATCCGGCCAGCCAGTTCCGGCACCGGCTTCCCAGCAGTAAACCGAACGTCTCGGCCTCGGTCTCCTCCTGAACGTCGGCGCGCGTGCGCGCCGCGACACGGCGGACGGTCTCGCCGATGTCGGCCTCGTCGGACAGCAGCCGCGCGGCGACGGCGGCGCCGTCGACGTGGTGGCTGCAGTGGCCGGCCTTCATGTGCCACAGCTCGTGGCCCAGGATGACCAGCTGGTGGTCGGGGGCGGTGCGTTCCTCGATGACCACGAGGTCGCGGTCCGCCATGTCGAGCCACAGGCCACTGGCCGTGCGCGGGGGGAACGAGGCCATCCGGAAGTCCACCCGTCGGCCGCGGTGTCTGCTCATGCCCTCGCAGAGGGCAGCGTAGAGTTCCACGGGTTCCGCGGGGGCGGTCAGCCGGATGCCGGCCACCAGCTCCCCGCACAACCGCCGCTGCTCTCTGCCTATGCTCACCGTTCTCCCCGTCGGCGCGGATCCGGATCAGGACTCAAGGATCAGACCCAGACTTTCGACTGGGTCAGGATTCATTCGGTTTGACGCTTTCGAGGAGCATGTCCAGCCATTCGGTCACCTTGTCCCGGTGCTTGTCGCTGGGCAGTTGGGCCGCGCGCCAGGCGATGCCCCGCACGCCGTGGTTCTGGAGGAGTCTTGCCAGCGGATCGCCCGCCGATGCGGCCGCGGCCGGTACGGTTTCCCGCGCGCGCCCCGCGAAGTCCTGGAGCAGCTGTTGCTCGGTCCGCTGGAGGGCGTCCGTGAGCGCGTCTGAGTCGTGCGCCGTGAGGAACCCGGCGTGCACCCCGAAGAAGCGCTGGATCGCGTCGCAGTGCTCCATGGTGGGGCGGCGGTCGCCGTTGATCAGGGCCCCGGCCTGCTGCCGCGACATGCCGGCGCCGTCCGCGATCTCCTGCTGGGTGTACCGGCGGCCGTTCGGTTTGACGCGCGTGCGCCGCAGCAGGTCGAGCCGCTGGAGGAACCGGGTCTGCAGATCGGGTTCGCCGGCCGGCCTGCCGTCGAGGAGGGTCCTGACCACGTCCGTGGGGACGCCGGAGGCCTCGGAGAGCCGCCGCAGGTCGAAGACATGGTTCAGGTCGCGGCTCATCTTGCCCGCGAGTTCGGCGACGCGCGTGATGGTGGCTGCCAGGGGTGCGTTGGCCACCGCGACGGGAGCCGGGAAGCCGTCTGTCACCAGTGGTTCTCCTAGATCGCGCGAAGTCGGTACGGCACATGGTCGGCTTCTGGAATCTAGCCGCTCTCGCCCGTAAGGGCTAGAACGTGCCACAGCTGTGGCGGGAATGAGCTGTCAAGAGGCTGGAATTGCCACAATAGTTGACACTCGAATGAAGTCGGTAGCAGGATCGCCACACGGAAATGAAGATCCAGACCGGAGGAGGGGGAGCTCTCGGTGCCACATCTCGCAGCGGTGGGCCCGTCCGATGGCCTCGCCCGAGCCGGTGAGGAGCGCCTGGCGGGCGAGGAGTCCGCACGGGGCGCCGTGCGGTCCGAGCGACGCAAGGAGATTTTGCGCCAGCGCCGCGAGGAGCTGGGGCTGAGCCAGGAGGACCTCGCCGCCCGGCTGCGCATCAGCGTGCGTGCGTACGGAAACTGGGAACGCGGCCTCGTCAAGGAGTGGACGGACCGCAAACTGCTCGCCCTGGCCGAGGCCTTGGAGATGAGCGAGCGGCAGTGCTTCTGGCTCTTCCGCGTCATGGTCGACCGCGACCCTCCGCCCACCTGGCGGGCGGCCGAGGAGAACCGGCTGCCCGAGGACCCCGCGCAGCGCGACTACCTGTGCGACTACGCGGCCCTCATGGAGTCGGTGCCCTACCCGAGCTTCCTGGTGGACCACCGGTGGGACGTCGCGCTCACCAACTCCGCCTTCGACCAGCTCTTCCAGTCCGTACGGCCGCACCCGACGGCCCTGCCGGACGACAACTTCCTGCGCTTCGTGCTGTTCCACCCGGACGCGGCGGGCGTGCTGGAGGACCACGAACCGGCCTGGTGCGTACCGCTGCTGGCCCAGTTCGCGGCCGCGCTCGCCTCGGCCCCGGACGACGAGGGGCTGCGCAGCATCCGCCAGGAGGTGGCCCGTGACCCGTTCATGGAGGCCGCCTACCGGTACGGGGTGCCGCACTGGCTGAGCATGCGCGGGGCCGAGGCCGCCGAGATGGACGGGGCGGTGCGGACCGTGCGCCACCCCGACCCGCGGTGGGGGCTGGTGCGCTGCCGGATGGTGGCCGAGACCAGCCGGATGCTGGACGAGATGGGGCTGACGAGGATCACCCTGATCCTTTCGGCGCCGCAGGGCGCCCCGGTGGGTCCCGTACGGGGCGGCGCCGGGGTCGCGCACCAGCAGGGTGCCAGGCTGCGCGCCGTGCCGTCGCTGGAGGAGTGACCGGCCGGGGCAGACTGGTGCCGGCGGGCCCGCGCGGCGGGTTCCGTGCCACCGATCGTGTCATCGATCGTGGCATTGGCGCTGCCGGAGCCGCCACGGGCGCGATCGTGGTGCGGGGAACGGCCACGGGAGCCGCCACGGCCACCGGCACCCGCGGTGGCCTCTGCACGGGCGAAGGGCGGTAGGGACGTGCGGCTGACGATCCTCGGCGGGGGCGGCTTCCGCGTACCGCTCGTCTACGGAGCACTGCTCGGCGACCACGCCGAGGGCCGGGTGTCCCATGTGACCCTGTACGACGAGGACCCGGCGCGGCTCACCGCCATGGCCCGCGTCCTCCACGACCAGGCCGAGGCCGCCGGCGTACCCGACGCCCCGGCCGTCACGGCCACCACGGACCTCGACGAGGCCCTGCGCGGGGCGGATTTCGTCTTTTCGGCCATTCGCGTCGGCGGCCTCGAAGGGCGCGCCGCGGACGAGCGGATCGCCCTCGCCGAGGGGGTGCTGGGCCAGGAGACGGTGGGCGCGGGCGGGATCGCGTACGGGCTGCGGACCGTGCCGGTGGCCCGCGCGATCGCGCGCCGGATCGCCCGCAGCGCCCCCGAGGCGTGGGTCATCAACTTCACCAACCCAGCCGGGCTGGTCACCGAGGCCATGGCCGAGGAGCTCGGCGAGCGGGTGATCGGCATCTGCGATTCCCCCGTGGGACTCGGCCGGCGCATCGCCCGCCTGCTCGGGGCCCGGCCGGAGGAGGCCTGGATCGACTACGTCGGCCTCAACCACCTGGGCTGGGTGCGCGGGCTGCGCATCGGCGGCCGCGACGAACTGCCCCGGCTGCTGGCCGACACCAAGGCCCTGGAGTCCTTCGAGGAGGGCCGCCTCTTCGGGGCCGAATGGCTGCGCTCGCTCGGCGCGATCCCCAATGAGTACCTGCACTACTACTACTTCAACCGTGACACGGTACGGGCCTACCAGGAGGCCGAGCAGACCCGTGGGGCCTTCCTGCGCGACCAGCAGCGCGGCTTCTACGCCGAGGCCGGCCGGGCCGGGCAGCCGGCCGGGGCGGCGCTGGCCGCCTGGGACCGGACGCGGGCCGAGCGCGAGGCCACGTACATGGCCGAGAACCGCGAGGCGGCCGGCGTCGGCGAGCGCGACGAGAGCGACCTGGAGTCCGGCGGGTACGAGAAGGTGGCGCTCGCGCTGATGCGGGCCATCGCCCGGGACGAGCGGGCCACGCTGATCCTGAACGTCCGCAACGGCTCGACGCTGTCGGTCCTGGACGCCGCAGCGGTCATCGAGGTGCCCTGCCTGGTCGACGCGAACGGCGCCCACCCGGTCGGCGTGGCGCAGCTGCCGCTGCACGCGGTGGGGCTCGTGACGGCCGTCAAGGCGGTCGAACGGGAGGTCCTGGCGGCCGCGGCGAGCGGGTCCCGGGCCGCCGCGGTCAAGGCCTTCGCGCTGCACCCGCTGGTGGACTCCGTGGCCGTGGCGCGGCGGCTGCTCGACGGCTACGCGGCGGAGCACCCGGGGCTGGCGTACCTGCGCTGACGCACGTGCCGCCGCGCCCTCGGCGACGGCGGGCGGTCCCCCGTACGGCGCAGCGCCGCATGCGGTGGGGCGGGTGCGCTGTGAGAGTGCGAGAGTGACCACTGCTCCCGCCGTAGCCGCCGCGCCACCCGTGCTCGACCGGCGGCAGCGCAACATCATCTTCGGCACGATCATGCTGGGAGTGCTCCTCGCGGCGCTCGACCAGACGATCGTCGGCACCGCCCTGCCCACGATCGTGGGGGAACTCGGCGGCGGGGACCACATGTCGTGGGTGGTGACCTCCTACCTGCTCGCGGAGACCGTGTCGACCGTGCTGGTCGGCAAGTTCGGCGACCTGTACGGGCGAAAGCTGATCTTCCAGATCTCCGCGATCGTCTTCATCAGCGGCTCCTTCCTGTGCGGCCTGTCCCCCAACATGACGTTCCTGATCGTGTGGCGCGGCGTCCAGGGCGTCGGAGCCGGCGGCCTGATGGTCACCGCCATGGCGCTCATCGCCGACGTGGTGCCGCTGCGCGAACGCGGCAAGTACCAGGGCCTGATCGGCGCCGTCTTCGGCGTCGCCACCGTGATCGGACCGCTGCTCGGCGGGTTCTTCACCGACCAGCTCAGCTGGCGGTGGTGCTTCTATGTCAACGTCCCGATCGCCATCCTCGTGGTCATCGCGGCCGCCAAGACGATCCCGGTGGTCAAGGCCTCGGGCAAGGCGGTCATCGACTACCTGGGCATCGCCCTGGTCGCGGTCGGCGCGAGCGCGCTGATCCTGGGCACCAGCTGGGGCGGGAACGAGTACGCGTGGACCTCGCCGGCGATCATCGGCCTGTTCGCACTCGGCGCGGTCGCGCTGGCCCTGTTCTGCTTCGTCGAGACACGGGCCGCGGAACCGATGCTGCCGATGCGGCTCTTCGGCAATCCGGTCTTCGCCGTGTGCTCCATCCTGAGCTTCGTCGTCGGCTTCGCCATGCTCGGCGCGATGACGTTCCTGCCGACCTACCTCCAGTACGTCGACGGGGACTCGGCCACCATCTCGGGCGTCCGGACCCTGCCCATGGTCTTCGGACTGCTGATCGCCTCCGTCTTCAGCGGCAACGTCACCAGCAAGACGGGGCAGTACCGGATCTTCCCGATCGTCGGCAACGCCGTCACGGGCATCGGCCTGTACCTGCTGTCGCGGATGCAACCGGGGACCAGCACCCTGCTCGAATCGCTGTACATGTTCGTGCTCGGCACGGGCATCGGCCTCTCCATGCAGGTCCTGACGATCGCCGTGCAGAACACCGTCGACTACGCCGACCTGGGCACCGCCACCTCCGGGGTCACCTTCTTCCGTACGCTCGGCAGCGCCTTCGGCACCGCCGTCTTCGGGACCATCTACGCGAACCACCTGGGGCCCGAACTGAAGGCGGGGATCGCGGAGGCGGCGCGGATCACCGGGCAGGACCCGGCACGGCTGGCCGAGGCCGCGTCGACCCCGGAGGGCGTGCACCGGCTCAGTCCGGAAGCCGCGGCCCCGATCATCGACGCGTACGCGGAGGCCCTGCACACGGTGTTCCTCTGGACCGTTCCGGTGGCGGTCTGCGGGTTCGTCGCCGGGCTCTTCCTCAAACAGGTCAAGCTGCGCGACAGCGCCCGGGCCGGCTCCACGGACATGGGCGACGGATTCGGCTCCCCGGCCACGGCCAGCGGGAATTCGGCCAAGCTGCTGGAGCTGGCCGTCGGCAAACTCGTACGGAACATGGGAGCCGACACGGCGCGCGCGATCGTCGGGGCCTCCGACACCCGGCTGGACATCGCGGGCGCGTGGACGGTGATGCAGGTGGAGCTGATGACCCGGACGGTCGGCACCGCCAGCATCGGGCTGATCGCCGGGCGCCGGGCGGTGCCGCCGGAGGTGCTGCTCCCGGTCTTCGACCGGATGACGGAGGAGGGCTACCTCAGCCGCGCGGGCAGCTTCTTCTCCCTCACCCCGGCCGGGGTGAGGGAGGCCGCGATCATCTCGGCCGCGTGGGCCGAGTGGCTCGGCGACCAGCTGGAGAAGGACAAGGGGCGGCCGCGGAGCGCCGAACTGCGGGTGGCGGCGGACGCGATCGCGAAACGGCTGCTGGCGGAGGACCTGGGCGAGGGGGGCTTCGCGCCGAAGATCGTGGTGCGCACGTAGCGGGGCGGCCGCGCGGGTGGCGGTGGCGCAGGGGGAACCGGAATCGGAACCTCCGCCGACTGTCGGACGTCCTCCCCGTCGAAGCGTGTGGTGCACGGCGGACCGGGGAGCGGACATGGGAATCACACTGGCCGAGGAGATCGTGCTGCTGTCCCTGGACGACGGGTCCGGGGAGACGCGCCGGCGCCAGGCGGCCGGCTGGGCCGCCGCGGGCGCCATCCTGCTCGAACTGGTCATGGCCGAGCGGGTGTCGGTGGCCGGCAAGTACCTGGAGCTGCGCGACACCACGCCCACCGGGGAAGAACTGCTCGACGGACGGATCCTGTCGATGGAGGCCTGGCTGCGCGGCCGCGCCAAGCGCCGGGTGACGGACTGGCTGACCAGGGAGCAGACCAAGGCGGTCGGCGCCGCGGTGGAACGCCTGGTCGAGCGCGGCCTGGTGGCCGCGGAAGTGCACAAGGTGCTCGGGATGTTCCCGCAGAAGCGCTACCCCGGGACCGACGGCGGCGCCGTCGAGCGGGCCCTGCGCGAGCGGCTGCGCGCCGTCGTCATCGAGGGCGCCGAGCCGGACGAGCGCACGGCCGGCCTCATCGCGCTGATCCACTCGACAGGCCTGCACGGGCTGGCCTTCCCGGACCGGCGCCGCAAGGAGGTGGCCCCGAGGACGGCGGAGATGGCCACCGGTCAGTGGGCCGCCGACAGCGTCCGGACGGCCATCCGAGACGTGCAGGCCGCGATGGTGGCCGTGACGGCCGTGACGGTGGCGGCGTCCTTCACGGCGTGAGACCGGGACGTCCGTCCCTTCCGCTCTTCGAGAGGCCTCAGGTGCTCGCGGCCGGGCCCGTGCCGGGGTTCGTACTCGGGTCCGGGTCCGGGTCCGAGGCCACGGTGGGGTAGTCGTACGAGGGGACGTGCGGCAGGCTCGCGAGGTCCGGGCGCCAGCTGCGCAGCACGGCCGCCGACGGCGCGTACAGGGCCGCGGGGATCTCGGCCGGGGCGAACCACTGCCAGCGGGCGATCTTGTGCGGCTCGGTGACGGCGGGGACCCCCTCCGCCGAGGTGGTGACGGCGGCCGCCGTCAGCCGGGTCAGGCCGGACTTCGCGTCGATCTGGACGGAGAGGATGCGGATCCCCTCGGGGGCCGCACGCAGATCCGTCTCCTCGGCGAGCTCCCGGGCCGCGGCCTCCTCGAAGCCCTCCCCGGGGTCGACCTTGCCGCCCGGCAACTCCCAGCGGCCGTCGTGTGCCTGGCCGAGCAGTACCCGGCCGTCGGGGCCGATGACGACCAGCCCCACGCCGACGACGGCGTTGGGCTGCGGTACGGCCCGCTCGGGGCGCTCTCCGGTGGTGGTCATGGGCGTCCTTCCGGTGACGTGGTGGGCCGGGCGCGGACGTGGATCCGTTCGCCCTGGGGGCCGAAGAGGCTGAGGAACTCCGCCGCCTGCGACCCCGCGTTGAAGAAGGCGTGCGGGGTGCGCGTGTCGAACTCGGCGGCCTCGCCGGGACCGAGGACCAGGTCGTGCTCGCCGAGCAGCAGTCGGATGCGCCCCGACAGCACGTACAGCCACTCGTACCCCTCGTGGACCTGGAGTTCGGGCAGCTCGGGCGGTGGGCCGTCGAGGGGCGGGAGGATCTGCTTGAAGGCGTGCACCCCGCTGAACTTGCGGGTCAGCGGCACAAAGGTGCTGCCGTGCCGGACGAAGGGGCGCGGGCGGACCCGGGGATCCCCGGTCTCCGGGGCGCCGACCAGCTCGTCGAGTGCCACCCGGTGCGCCCTGGCCAGCGGAAGCAGCAGCTCCAGCGTCGGCCTGCGCTGTCCGGACTCCAGCCGGGAGAGGGTGGAGAGGGAGATCCCGGTGGTCTCGCTGAGCTGGGCCAGCGTGGTGCCGCGCTGGCGGCGCAGGGCGCGCAGCCGCGGGCCCACGGCGGTGAGCACGCCGGCGAGTTCCTCGTCCTGCTCCTCGGTGGCCATGGCTCCATTTGCCACTTCGGCAAGAACATTTGTCAAGCGGGCGCCTGCGAGCGGACCCTCGGAGTCATGGACAACGCACGGGACGTACAGGACGCAGGCAATTCAGGCGACGCGGGGGACGACGTGTTCGACGTGGTGGTCGTGGGCGGTGGGGCCGCCGGGCTGGCCGGGGCCCTGACGCTGGCCCGGGCCCGCCGCTCGGTGCTGGTGATCGACTCCGGCAGCCCGCGCAACGCCCCGGCCGCGCACCTGCACGGATACCTCGGCCGGGACGGGGAGAGCCCGGCCGGGCTGCTGGCCCGGGGGCGCGCCGAAGTGGCCGGTTACGGCGGCGAGATCAGGCCGGGCACGGCCATCGCCGCGGACCGGCTGCCCGACGGGGGCTTCCTCGTCCGCTGTGGGGACGGCTCGACCGTCCGGGCGCGGCGGCTGCTGGTCGCCACCGGCCTGGTCGACGAGCTGCCCGCGGTGCCGGGGATCGCGGCGCGCTGGGGCCGGGACGTGCTGCACTGCCCGTACTGCCACGGCTGGGAGGCCCGGGACCTGCCGGTCGCGGTGCTCGCCGACGGACCCCTCGCCGTGCACCAGGCGCAGCTCTGGCGGCACTGGAGCGAGCGGACCACCCTGCTGGCGCACACCTGGCGGCTCACCGACGCGGACCGGGAGCTGCTGGCGGCCCTCGGTGTCCGGGTCGTCGAGGGAGAGGTGACCGGGCTCGCGGTCGAGGAGGACCGGCTGACCGGGGTGACCCTGGCCGACGGCTCCGGCGTGGAGTGCGAGGCCCTGGTGGTGGCCCCGCGGTTCACCGCGCGCTCGGGCGTCCTGACCGGCCTGGGCCTGCCGACCACCGCCGTGGAGCGGGACGGGCACACCATCGCCACCTGCGTCGAGTCCGATCCGGCGACCGGCGCCACCGCGCTGCGCGGGGTCTGGGCGGCGGGCAACGTGACCGGCCCGATGGAGCAGATCGCGGGCGCGGCCGCGCAGGGGGTGCGTGCGGCCGTCGCCGTGAACGCCGACCTGATCGAGGAGGAGGCCCGCCGGGCCCTGGCGGCCCACCGCGCGGGTGCGGGGGCGGGGGGGCGGGCCGAGGCCGAGGCCGAGGCCGAGGCCGGGGCCGGGGCCGGGGTCGGGGCCGGACCGGGCCGCGGCTGAGCAGGTCCGCTCGGCGGCTCGTCCCGTCGCGTACGGCTCGTATCGGACAGTTGTGCGGGTTTCGGCCGCTGTCCGTTCGCGCAGGCTCTGGGCGGTGTGATCGTCGTACGGTCCAACGGTTCCAAGGGTTCGGGGGGACGCTCCATGGCACACGTACTGGTCATCGGCGGAGGGGTCGGAGGCCTGGCCACGGCCCTGCTCGCGGCGCGGCACGGACACACGGCGGAGCTCTTCGAGCGCGATACGCGGGCTCCGGGCACCGCCCTCGACCGTGACTTCTTCGGCTGGCGCCGGCCGACCGTACCGCAGGCCGCCCAGCCGCACGCGCTGCTCGGGGCCGCCCGCACGGTCCTGCGCGACGAACTGCCCGACGTCCACGCGGAGATGCTCAGACTCGGTGCGCGGGAGCGGCACGAGCTGGACTGGTTCGAGGTGCGGCCTCCCGCGCTCCCCGGCGACGAGGACCTCGTCATGCTCCAGGCGCGGCGCATCGTGCTGGAGAGCGCGCTGACGACGGCCCTGCGCGCGGAGGCGGGCGTCGTCGTCCGGTACGGGGAGCCGGTCACCGGCCTGACCACCGTCCCGGAGCCGGCCGAGAATCCGGGGATCCAGGTGACGGGAGTGACCACCGAGGCGGGGAGTTACGCGGGGGACCTCGTGGTGGACGCGGGCGGGCGGCGCGGGGGAGTGGAGCGCAGGCTGGCCGAGGCGGGCTGCCGGCCACCCGTCGTGGAACGGCACCGCACGGGGCTCGCGTACTTCTGCCGCTGGTACCGGCTGCCCGAGGGCACGGACGAGGGGCCGCGCCGGCCCTGGGCGGTGACCGGTGGGACCTTCGCCGGGTGCGCGGTGTTCCCGGCCGACAACCGGGTGTTCGCGGTGACGCTGTTCGTGCACACCTCGGACGCCACCCGCTCGGCACTGCGCGATCCCGCCGTCTTCGAGCGGGCGGCCCGTGCCTTCCCGCCCGGTGCGGCCTGGCTGGCCCCGGGGGCCGAGTCGCTGTCGGGCGTACGGGCCACGGCGAGCCTGGACAACCGGTGGAGCGCGCTGGTGGACGAGCGGGGCCCCGTGGTGACCGGGCTGGTGCCGGTCGGCGACTCGATCACGCACACCAATCCGACGCTGGGGCAGGGCACCTCGCTCGCGCTGTGGGCCGCGCGCCGGGTGGCCCGTACGGCGCACCGGGACCCCGGATCGGCCCGGTTCGCCGTCGACCACCACGGCTGGGCGGTGCGGACGCTGAAACCGTGGTTCGACTTCCAGGTGGTGGCCGACGCGGCCATCGGGGAGCGCTTCGCGACGCGGGCCGGGCGGACGGGGACGGCGCGCGAGGTGGCCGCGCTGTTCGACTGCGCGCTGGAGGACCCCGAGGTGATGCGGGCGAGGGCGCGGGTGCGGCATCTGGCCGAACCGCCGGAGCGGGCGTACGCGGATCCGGAGATCAAGGCCCGGGTGGCGCGCTGGCTGGCGGCGCGGCCGGACTACGCCCCGGCCGAGGCGGGGCCGGACCGGGCGGAGTGGGAGAAGCTGACGGCGGGGGCGGGGGCGGGGGCGGGGGCGAGGTGGGCCGCTCAGCCGCCGGAGCCCTCCGTACCGCCGGTGCCGGTAGTGCCGGTGGTGCCGGTGGTGCCGGTGGCCGGGCCGAGCACTTCGGCGAGGTCGTAGCCGATGACCTCCTCCAGCTGGGCGTAGGTGCAGCTCTGCGGGGTCCGGTCCGCCCGCCAGCGGTGGAACTGTGCGGTGTGCCGGAAGCGGTCGCCCTCCATGTGGTCGTACTTCACCTCGACGACCCGCTCGGGGCGCAGCGGTACCCAGGACAGGTCCTTCTTGCCGGTCCAGCGGCTCTGCGCGCCCGGCAGCCGGGCGCTCTCGTGGGCCGACTCCTCCGCCCAGGCGGCCCACGGATGACCGGCCGGGTCGGGCATCCGCAGGGGTGCGAGTTCCTCCACCAGCTCGGCGCGGCGCTTCATGGGGAAGGCGGCGCAGACGCCCACGTGCTGGAGGGTGCCGTGGGCGTCGTACAGGCCGAGGAGCAGCGATCCGACAATCGGACCGCTCTTGTGGAAACGGAAACCCGCGACGACGACGTCGGCGGTACGTTCGTGCTTGATCTTGTACATGAGGCGGGCATCGGGCCGGTAGAGGAGATCGAGCGGTTTGGCGATCACTCCGTCGAGCCCGGCGCCCTCGAACCGCTCGAACCACTCCTGCGCGAGCGCGGGATCGGTGGTCGCGGGCGCGAGATGGACGGGGGGCCGAGCAGTGGAGAGTGACAGGACCAGGGCGGCACGGCGGTCGGCGAGCGGCGTGTCGAGGAGCGACTCGTCGCCGAGCGCGAGCAGGTCGAAGGCGACGAAGCTGGCGGGAGTGGTCTCGGCCAGCAGGGCGACACGGGACTGCGCGGGATGGATCCGCTCGGTCAGCCGGTCGAAGTCGAGCCGCCCGCCGTGAACGATCACGATCTCGCCGTCCACGACGCAGCGGTCGGGCAGATTGCCCTTCAGCGCCTCCGCCAGCTCGGGAAAGTACCTGGTCAGGGTCTTTCCGGTGCGGCTGCCGAGCTCGATCTCATCGCCGTCGCGATGGACGATGGCCCGGAAGCCGTCCCACTTGGCCTCGTACTGCATGCCGGGCGGGATCTTCGCCACGGACTTGGCGAGCATCGGTTTCACGGGCGGCATCACTGGCAGATCCATGCCTCCGATTCTGCGGTGGTACGTCCGGCCGCGCCCGGTATGCGCGCACGAGCGGGCCCGCCTACCGTGGCGCACATGGGTGCTGCCGGTAATGCGATCGAGCTGGACGCGGGCGGGCGGACGGTACGGCTGTCCAGCCCGGACAAGGTGTACTTCCCGGAGCGCGGCCTCACCAAGCGGCACGTGGCCGAGTACTACCTGGCGGTCGCGGACGGCATCACGCGCGCCCTGCGCAACCGGCCGACGACCCTGGAACGGTTCCCGGACGGGGTGGAGGGCGAGTCCTTCTTCCAGAAGCGGGCGCCGAAGAACCTTCCCGACTGGATCCCGACCGCCCACATCTCCTTCCCGAGCGGTCGCTCCGCCGACGAGATCTGCCCGACCGAACCGGCCGCCGTCCTGTGGGCCGCCAACCTGGGCTGCCTCACCTTCCACCCCTGGCCGGTACGCCGCGAGGACACCGACCGCCCCGACGAACTCCGCATCGACCTGGACCCGCAGCCGGGCACCGACTACCACCACGCGGTGGCGGCCGCCCACGAGCTGCGCGCCCTGCTGGAGGAACTGGGCCTGCGCGGCTGGCCCAAGACCTCGGGCGGGCGCGGACTGCACGTCTTCGTGCCGATCGCCCCGCGCTGGACCTTCACCGAGGTCCGCCGGTGCGCCATCGCCCTCGGCCGGGAACTGGAACGCCGGATGCCGGGCAAGGTCACGACGGCCTGGTGGAAGGAGGAACGCGGCGAGCGGATCTTCGTCGACTACAACCAGACGGCCCGCGACCGTACGATCGCCTCCGCCTACTCCATCCGCCCCCGCCCGCACGCCCCGGTCTCGGCACCGCTGCGCTGGGACGAGGTGGACGACGCCGAGCCCCGCGACTTCGACATCGTGACGATGCCGGCCCGCTTCGCCGAACTGGGCGACCTGCACGCGGACATGGACGAGCACGCCTTCGCCCTGGACCCCGTACTGGAACTCGCGGCCCGCGACGAACACGAGCACGGTCTGGGCGACATGCCCTACCCGCCGGACTACCCGAAGATGCCGGGCGAACCCAAGCGCGTCCAGCCCAGCCGCGCCAAGCACGAGGACTGACGTCCGTTCGGCCCGCGCCAGGCCCGGGGAGAGCCTGGTTGTCCGGATCATGGCTGTTCATCCCGGTGCGGCACGGCAAGGATGTGGCGCGGCCGAACGGCCGTCACGTGAATCGATCCGGGGGGATGTTCATGGGAACGAGAAATGCGCGCATCGGTCTCGCCGCGCTGGGGAGCCTCCTCGCCGCGCTCGCGGTGACCGCTCCCGCGCAGGCGGCTCCGGGGGGAGCCGGCGCGGGCTGCAAGCCGTCCATCCAGGTCCTGGAGAGACTGTCTCCCGCGGAGGACCCGCATCCGAGCCCGTGGGTGCGCCGCACCCAGGTCAGCGCCATCGCGCCGGGGCCGTCGCGACTGGCCGTCGGCATGTCCGGGATGAAGGCCGTCTACTGGATCGGGACGCGGGTGTTCGCCGTGCCCATGCCCGCCGACGCCGGCCCGGGCGCCCTCACGGACGTCAACCGGTCCGGCCTCATGGTCGGCAAGGTGCTCACGTCCGAAGGCAGCAAGGCGTTCAGCTACCGGCACGGTGACAGTGCCATCACCCTCCTGCCCGGCGGGGGCGCGGCGTACGGCGTCAACGACCACGGGGTCATCGTCGGCAATGTCTGGGACGCCGCCCAGAACCGGACCATCGCCAGGGAATGGTCCGGCACGAGGATCCGCCGCGAACTGCCGGCGCCCGCCGGATACCTGATCCACTTCATGTCCGGGATCAACAACGCCGGCCAGGCCGTCGGCAACGGCGAGACGAGCGAGCCCCTCCCGGGCACGCAGATCTGGATCACCCCGGGGCTGCACTGGTCCGCCGACCCGCGCACCGCCCCCAGGGTGCTCCGGCCCGCCGACGACACCGGGGACCGCTACGTCACCCGGGGCATCGACGAATCCGGCCGGATCGTCGGCTACCAGAAGCAGGCATCGGCCGACGGGAGCGAGATCGCCGTGATGTGGAACCGCCCCGACGGCCCTCCCGTGTACGCGCCCTGGGCGCCCGGAGCCATGGGCGGCACCTTCGAGGCCGTCAGCCCGAACACCCACGTCGCGGTCGGCCTGGCCGAGTTCCGCTACGACTCCCCGCCGCCGGCGGACAGCCCGGACGCCCGGGCCCAGTACTGGACCGGCAGCGGCCCGATGCGGGTCCTTCCCGGGCTCGCCCCGTCCCGCTTCACCGCCGCGTTCGCCGTCACCGACGACGACCGCGTCGGCGGGGCCGCGCTGGACGCCGACGGCCGGGTCCAGCCGGTGATCTGGACCTGCGCGGCGAAGCAGGCCTTCGTCCTGCCCGAGGCGCCGGCGGAGAAGGGGTGACATGACGGGGTGTTGATCAGGCGTTGATCGGACGTCCATCGGCGGCGGCCAGTATCTGCGGCATGTCGATGAACACCACTGCCGCAGCCACGGACACCGCCTGGTACGAACTCGCCCTGTGCGCCCAGACGGGCCCGGGCTTCTTCTTCCCGGAGCCGGGCTCGTCGCTGCGCGACGCGAAGCGGCTGTGCGGGGCGTGCGAGGGGCGGGCGGCGTGCCTGGAGTACGCCCTGGCCAATGACGAGCGCTTCGGCGTCTGGGGCGGCCTCTCCGAAGCCGAACGCCTCGCCCTCCGCCCCCGCCCCTGATCAGGTCCGCGTTCCCTTGCCGCTCGCACGGACCAGCCCCACCCGCCGGGCGAGGTCGAACCCCTCGCCCCCGCACTCCTCACGGCGCGGCGTGTGCGGCACGACCCGCACGGGGTAGTGCCCCCCGACGGGCGAAACGACCCCACCGAAGCGAGGATCCCCCGCGAACCAGATCCGGTCCGGCCGATCGCCCTCCAGCGCTGCGAGCGCGACGGGGAACGGGATGATCCGGAACGTGGCCGTGAAGTCCTCCCCGAACCGGACATCCATGGTCGCGGGGCTCTCGGGTGCGCGGGTGGGGTGCCGACACGGCCACTCCTGCCAGGGGTAGGCCCGCAAGACGGCGGCGACGCGCCGTCGGCGGAAGAAGGCGATGACCACCCATGGGAGAAGGGGTGCCACCAGCAGAGCGATGAGGGCGAAGGCCGTTCCTGCGTGAGGGATGCGGTCGACGCAGGCCAGGGCGATCAGAGGCGGACCGCCGAGGCTGAGCACCCATCCGAGGCGACGGATGACCAACCGCTTGTAGCCCGCGGCTGTCGGAGGGTGGTCCCATGCCGCCTTGGTGAGCGCAAGGCTCACAGGAGCACCTCCAGAATGCGTGAAGTCCCGGTCGCTGTCGGCGCGCTCGGTTCGGGGTCGGTGAAGAGGAGCGTGTGCGCCACGGCTTCGAGGATGTCCGTGTACGCCTCGGCGTGCTGGGTGGAGGCGCTGGTCAGATCGAGCACGAGTAGGTGGAGTCCATCCGGGTGCACCGTCGCGACCCTGGCCTGAAACAGTCGCTGCTCCACATTGGGCACGGAAATGATCCCGGCGACGAGGCAGCACGGGAGAGCCGATGGCAGGTCGATGAACCTGCGGATAGAGCTCTCCCACAACGAGGAATGTGCGATGGCCAGGGCCGTGCGTGCCACGGTGAGCCGGGGGTTGGGTTTTTCGGCACGCTGGATGGTCAGAGAGAACAGTGAAGTGGCGACGCCGAGCGGTTCCTCGGGGTGAAAACCGATCGCTGTGTGCAGGACGTCGTGCCCTGCCAATTCCTCCAGACCATCCGCGAGCTGGGACAGCTCCTGATGTGCATCAGGACTGCCCAGGGCCTCGGCGACGGCGAGCAAGGAGGCCCTGTCGTCGGGGCCGATGTCGTGGAAGCCCGGAGGCAGGCGAAACCAGACCGGCGGCATGTTGCGCTGATGTGTCACGGCCTCAGCCCCGACCAGACGCGCCCCGATTTCCTGATGGCTGAAGGAGCGTCGTCCAGCGCCCCTCGGGCACCGTCCACCGCCGTCGAGCCGTGTTCAAGCGTTTCGTTGTCCGGCGCGTAATCGAGTCCGGCAGTCGCAGCACCGGTACCGGCCACGGCCACACCCACCCGGTCTCGGGTGCCCTGAGTCGCCGACCGCATGGCCCATCCGGTGAGGGGACTCTCCACCTGCCGCAGCTCCTCGGCACTGGTCCATGCGCTCTGCCGGAACGCGGTGGCTCCGGGAGACAGTCCCGCCAGAGCACTGCCCTCGGGCGCGGCCGCCATCGCTGCGCGGGCAGCCGCGGTGCCGGCCTTGGCGCCCGAGGCGACCGCCGCCACGCCCGGGACCGTGCCTGCGAGGTCGCCGACCAGGGTCACGCTGCTCTTCCAGAAATCCGCGTCGAACTCGCCCTTCATGACGCCGTCCCCGAGGGACTTCCGGAATTTCGGGTCAGAGGTGTGCACCGCCAGGGCCGCCAATGACAGGCCGCTCCCGACGAGCATGATCGCGAGCCCGGCAGGGGGACAGGCGAGTGACACCAGGGCGCCGGCGAAGCCCAGCAAGGCCGACGCGTTCGACAGCGCGTCGCCCGGGTCTTCCGTGATCTTGTGCCAGATCGAGGACAGCAGGCCCGGTTCCTTCGGGGCCAGTCGGTCCGTCGCCGCGTTCAGGGTGCGGGCGACGCGGCTCGCCGCCGCCGCGTGTTCGGTGGCGAGTTCGCGGGCCAGGCGGCGGGTGTCGGAGAGGGCCTGCTCCGTCTTGGCCGCGGCGGCCTGGGACTCGTACCGGGCGGCCAGCGCGCGGTGCGCGACCAGGGTGTCGTGCCAGCCGGTGAGCCGACGGGCGGCCTCCGCGAGGGAGGTGTGGGCCGCGCCCAGGTAACGGGGGAGCTCCTGCGAGAGGGAGGCGCGGAAGGCGGTCGCGGCCTCGCCCTGCCACTGCGAGCTGTGGGAGACGAGGTCCTTCACGACGCGCGCGGCCTCCCCGAGGGACTGCGCCGACGCGCCGAGCTTCTTCGTCAGGGCCAGGACCGCGGCCGGATCGCCGGGCGCCGGGTCGAAGCCCAGCGCCGCGTGGTCAGCCATGCGCGGCCGCCACCCGGGCGAAGGCCGCGCGGACGGCCTCCTCCAGCTCCGCGTACTCCGCGGCGCTGCGGTCCACGCCCTCCCGCACGGTCTTGACCCGTTTGGTCAGCTCCCGCGTGCCGTGGGCCCAGCGTTCCTGGAAGCCGTCGCACGCCGCGTCGAGGTCGGCCGTGCCCAGCTGGTCGGCCCGTACGTGGTCCAGCGCGGCCCGTGCCTCCCGCAGGGAGACCAGCGAGGAGTCCAGGGCGCGCGTGAGACGGGTCAGCTGGTCGATGTCCACCTGGAGCGAGGTCATGACGCGAAACCCTGGCAGAGCACGGCTCTGCCAGGGCAATCGGCATCACTCGCCCGAGCGAGCGGAAATCGGTCAGCCCTGGCGGGCCGCGATGCGCGCCGCGCGGGCGGCCAGGCGCTCGTCGAACTTCCGGGCCTCGCTGTCCAGGCCGTTCATGAAGAGGCCGAGCTCCTCCTGGGCCTTCTGGCCCTCGGGGCCGAGGCCGTCGATGTCCATGATCTTCAGGAAGCGGATCACGGGGCTCAGCACGTCGTCGTGGTGGATCCGCAGGTTGTAGACCCCGCCGATCGCCATCTGGGCGGCCATCCGCTCGAAGCCGGGCATGCCGTGTCCGGGCATCCGGAAGCCGACGACGACGTCCCGTACGGCCTGCATCGTCAGGTCCGGGGCGATCTCGAAGGCCGCGCCCAGCAGGTTGCGGTAGAAGATCATGTGCAGGTTCTCGTCCTGCGCGATGCGCGCCAGCATCCGGTCGCAGACCGGGTCACCGGACTGGTGACCGGTGTTGCGGTGCGAGATGCGGGTGGCGAGCTCCTGGAAGGCCACGTACGCCACCGAGTGCAGCATGGAGTGGCGGTTGTCGGACTCGAACCCCTCCGACATGTGCTGCATGCGGAACGCTTCCAGCTTGTCCGGGTCCACGGCGCGCGAGGCCAGCAGGTAGTCGCGCATCACGATGCCGTGGCGGCCCTCCTCGGCCGTCCAGCGGTGCACCCAGGTGCCCCAGGCGCCGTTGCGCCCGAAGAGGCTGGCGATCTCGTGGTGGTAGCTGGGGAGGTTGTCCTCGGTCAGCAGGTTCACGACCAGCGCGATCTTGCCGATGTCGGTGACCTTGGACTGCTGCGGGTCCCAGGCCTCGCCGTCCTCGAAGAAGCCCGGGAAGTTCCGGCCGTCGCTCCACGGGACGTACTCGTGGGGCATCCAGTCCTTGGTGACCTTCAGATGGCGGTTGAGCTCCTTCTCGACCACCTCTTCCAGCGCGAACAGCAGCTTGGCGTCGGTCCACGCCTCCGAGCTGCCGAGGTGGGGAGAGGTGATCGTCACGGGTACTCCTGGGTGCAAAGCGAATTACCTACGGTTCCGTAGCCTACGGAGTCGTAGGTTAAGCGCGACATCAAGGCCAGCCAACCCCCGGGCAGGTGTATGTCCGGTTACATCCAGTTATCTATGCAGTTTACGGCGGGTGTGAGAGGCCCCTGAGGGGGCAAAATCACGCCGTCAGGTGGATCGAAACTTTTACGCTTGACGCCCGGAACGGATTCCGCTTCGCCGCCGCCCGCGGCGTCGGGCGTCCGCGGGCGGCAGCGAAGCGGCTGGCGAAGCAGGCGGCGGCGGAGCCGGCCCGCTCACTCGTGCCAGAGGGTCTCCCGGACCTCCTCGGCCGTGGTCGGCCGCAGCTCCCCGTCCAGCAGCAGCCACCGCGTGATGCCGATCGACTCCAGGAACGGCACGTCGTGGCTCGCCACCACCAGGGCGCCCTCGTAGGACTCCAGCGCCCCGGTCAGCTGCCGCACGCTCGCCAGGTCGAGATTGTTCGTCGGCTCGTCGAGCATGAGCAGCTGCGGGGCGGGCTCCGCCAGCAGCAGCGCCGCCAGCGCCGCCCGGAACCGCTCGCCGCCCGACAGGGTGCCGGCCGGCCGGTCCGCCCGGGCGCCCCGGAAGAGGAAGTGCGCGAGCCGGGCCCGGACCACGTTGTTGGTGGCCTGCGGGGCGAACCGCGCCACGTTCTCCACGACCGTCCGGCTCTCGTCGAGCACGTCCAGCCGCTGCGGCAGGAACCGCGTGGTCACGTGCGTCTCCGTCGCCCCGGACTCCGGTGCGAGCTGCCCGGCGACCGTGCGCAGCAGCGTGGTCTTCCCCGAGCCGTTGCGGCCCACCAGGGCGATCCGCTCCGGCCCCCGAAGCTCCCACTCGCCCCGTACGCGGGCCCCGTGGACCAGGCGTAGATCGCTCAGGGTCAGTACGCGCCGCCCCGGCGGGACCTGCGTGGCGGGCAGCTTGATCCGGATCTCGTCGTCGTCGCGCACCGCCTCCACCGCCTGGTCCAGCCGCTCCTTCGCCTGTGCCAGCTTCTCGGTGTGCATGATCCGGTGCTTGCCGGCCGACTCCTGCGCGGCCCGTTTGCGCGCGCCCATCACGATCTTCGGCTCGCGCTTGTTCTCGAACATCTTCTGGCCGTACCGCTTGCGGCGGGCCAATTTGACCTGTGCGTCGGCCAGTTCGCGCTTCTGCCGCTGTACGTCGCCCTCCGCGACCCGGACCATCCGCTCGGCCGCGTCCTGTTCGGCGGCGAGCATCTCCTCGTAGGCCGTGAAGTTCCCTCCGTACCAGCGGACTTCGCCGTCGCGCAGATCGGCGATCTGATCGACCCGCTCCAGCAGCTCCCGGTCGTGGCTGACCACGAGCATCACCCCGGACCAGGACTCGACCGCCGCGTACAGCCGGCCCCGGGCGCGCAGGTCCAGGTTGTTGGTGGGCTCGTCCAGCAGCAGGACGTCGGGACGCGCGAGCAGCAGGGCGGCCAGCCGCAGCAGCACGGATTCGCCGCCCGAGAGCTCGCCGACGGTGCGGTCCAGGCCGATCCCGGCGAGACCGAGCTGGTCGAGCGCGGCCAGGGCCCGCTCCTCCACGTCCCAGTCGTCACCGACGGCCGTGAAGTTCGACTCGGTGGCCTCGCCCGCCTCGATGGCGTGGAGGGCGGTGCGGACGGTGCGGATGCCGAGCGCCTCGTCGACGCGCAGCGCGGTGTCGAGGGTGACCGTCTGGGGGAGGTATCCGACCGAGCCGGAGACGGACGACTGGCCGCCGGACGGGGTCAGTTGACCGGCGATCAGCTTCAGCAGGGTGGACTTCCCGCAGCCGTTCAGGCCGATCAGACCGGTGCGGCCGGGGCCGACGGCGAGGTGGAAACCGTCGAAGACGGGAGTGCCGTCGGGCCAGTCGAAGGACAGGGCGGAGCAGGTGATGAAAGCAGGGGCGTGGCTCATGGAGGCCTCCAGGTTGCGTGAGTGGTGCGTGCAACGCGGGGAGACAGCCGACGCTCAGCCGGTGACGACGGGGGTCACGGTGGTCGGTGGTCGGTGTCTCGAACCTCAGACGAGCAATGTCCTGCTCCGTTTCGACGGCAATGGGCCGTCAACGACGCTACGGGCGGCCGGAGCCGCCCGCAATCGAATAACCGACGGGCCGGGTTCAGCAGGTGTCGCGCATCAGCTCGGCCAGGCTGTGGTCCATGTCGAGGTACAGGTGCTCCAGGCCCGGCGGCACCACGGCCGCCGCCCGCTCCAGGAACCGGTGCAGCTCGGCCGTCAGCATCAGCACGATCGCGACGCCCTCCGCCGCGTGGAACTCGATCGTCGTCCGGTCACCGTCGTACGGGCGCACCCGTACGTCGCCACGGCCCGACGGGCGGTCCAGCCCGGACTCCAGCAGCTCGCGCGAGAAGGTCCACGACACCTCGATCCCCTCCAGCGTCGCCGGAGCGGGGAAGGCCATCCGCACGGCGAACGGATCCGCACGGTCGTAGCAGAGGGTGACGGGAACGGTCTCGACCTTCGGCGCGGTGGCGACCAGACGGGCCTGTGCGGCCTGCTCGATGACAGTGATCAAGGCTCACTCCCTTGCGGCGGATCTGCTGCCGGGCTTTGGGGGGTGGAGTCCGGCAACCCGATAGACGCCGGAATCGGCAAATCCGTGCATGGGCAGTTGCGTGAGCTGTGTCACCGATTGGCCGGAACCCATCTGTGCGATCGCACAGAGTGACCGTGGGAGGGAAGTCGCCCGAAGGAGGGCCACCGGTTCCCTCAGGCCCCCGAGCGGCCACAGAAGGGCTGGTAACCGCTCACTCCACAGGCCCAAAGCCCGCCCGGGTCCCGCCGCGCACCGTCCCGTCCGCCGCGGTCCCGCCGGCTCCCCGCGCATCCGGGAAGGTACTCTGGACGGCGAAACCGGGGTGCGTTAGCTTCCGGCGCCATGAGACTTCTGGAAGTGGGAGCGGGCCTGTGCGCGGCGGCCCTGGTGGTGGGGGCGCTGGCCGCCCCCGCCCAGGCCGGGACGGCCCCGGGGAGCCCGGCCGGGCAACCGTCCGAACCGACCGCCGAGGCCCTGGTGGCGCAGGACTTACGGGGCGCGGGCTGGGGGCTGAAGGACACCGGGAAGACCGCACGCTTCCGGGGGCTCGCGGCGGTCAGCCGCAGCACGGCCTGGGTGGCCGGTTCCCAGGGGACCGTGCTGCGCACGATGGACGGCGGCCGCAGCTGGCAGGACGTCTCGCCGCCCGGAGCGGTCGCGGAGGGGCTGGAGCTGCGCGACATCGAGGCCTTCGACGCCCGCCGCGCGGTGGCCCTGTCCATCGGGGAGGGCGAGGCCTCCAGGGTGCTGCGCACCGAGGACGGCGGCGCCACCTGGACCGAGACCTTCCGCAACCCCGACCCGCGCGCCTTCTACGACTGCCTGACCTTCTTCGACGCCCGGCACGGACTGGCGATGAGCGATCCGGTGGACGGCAGGTTCCGCATCCTGTCCACGGACGACGGCGGGCGGAACTGGCGGGTCCTGCCCGCCTCCGGCATGCCCGAGGCGCTGCCCGGCGAGGCGGGCTTCGCCGCGAGCGGCCAGTGCCTGGTCAGCGCGGGCCCGCGCGACGTCTGGCTGGCCACCGGCGGCGGGGCGAGCGCGCGGGTCCTGCACTCCGCTGACCGCGGTCTGACCTGGCGGGTCGCCGAATCCACCGTCCCGGCGGGCGACCCGGCGCGCGGGGTCTTCGCCCTCGCCTTCCGCGACCGTACGAGGGGACTCGCGGTCGGCGGCGACTACCGCACCGGGCAGGCCTCCCCGCAGGCCGCGGCCGTCTCCTCCGACGGGGGACGCAGCTGGCGGCAGGCGGCGGCCCCGCCGCCGGCGTACCGCTCGGGCGCGGCCTGGTTCCCGTACAGCCGGGGGACGGCCCTCGCGGTGGGCCCGACGGGCACGGACGTGACCACGGACGGCGGCCGCAGCTGGCGGCCGCTGGAGCCGGGCTCCTTCGACACGGTCGACTGCGCGGCGGACACCGGGTGCTGGGCGGCGGGGGAGAAGGGCCGGGTGGCACGGCTGGAGCGGCGCTGACCGGCCCCGCCGTCCGCGCCGGCAGACGAGCCGGCCCGGACAGGACCTAGACCACCGGGTTCTCGCGCACCGTGGCCAGGTCCGCCGAGGTCTTCGTGGCGATGAACTCGGTGATGCGGTAGGCGCAGACGCCCGCCACGGTGAAGGGGTCCTCGGTCGCGATCTTCTCGATCTCGGCCCGGGACACCCCTCCGGCGAGGATCACGCCTCCGTCGCGCGGGACCTTGCGGCCCGAGGCGAGGAAGACCCCCGCGGCGTAGTGGCCGTCCAGCCAGGCGATGTGCGCGTCCATCTCCTCCTCGACGGCCTCGACGGGGGCGGTGTAGGTGAGCTCCATGACGAACATGATCGTCAGGCTACTCTCGCTCCATCATGACGAGTGTGAAGACCCCGGCCGACGAGGCCGAAGCCCGCGCGATACAGGACGAACTGCGCCATCAGGTCGTGCTCACCGAGCCCGGTCCCCCGCCCGGCCTCGGGCTGGTCACGGGCGTGGACGTGGCCTACGACGACGAGCGCGACCTGGTCGCCGCCGCGGCCGTGGTGCTCGACGCCGCCACCCTGGAGGTCGTCGAGGAGGCCACCGCCGTCGGGCACGTCAGCTTTCCGTACGTGCCCGGGTTGCTCGCCTTCCGCGAGCTGCCGACCGTACTGGCCGCCCTCGACGCCCTGACCACCGGGCCCGGCCTCGTCGTCTGCGACGGCTACGGCCTCGCCCACCCGCGCGGCTTCGGCCTCGCCTGCCACCTCGGCGTGGTCACGGGTCTCCCGACGATCGGCGTCGCGAAGAACCCGTTCACCTTCACCCACGAGGAGCCGGGCGCCCGGCGGGGCGACGCCGCCGCGCTGCTCGCCGCCGACGGGGCCGAGGTCGGGCGGGCGCTGCGGACGCAGGACGGGATCAAGCCGGTCTACGTCTCCGTCGGGCACCGGGTCTCGCTGGACAACGCCTGCGCGCACGCCCTGGCCCTGAGCCCCCGCTTCCGGATCCCCGAGACCACCCGGCACGCCGACTCCCTGTGCCGCCGCGCCCTGCGCGAGGCCACCGCCTAGGCCGCTTCCCCCGAATTCGCCCGGCCCAACCGGCCCCGGCGGCGTCAGCGGGCGTCGGCCACCCGGAAGGTGATCCCCGCCTTCTGCAGGCGGTCGACGAGGGCGTCGCCCATCGCCACGGCCGTCGTCAGCTGTCCGGCGGCCTCCGGCAGGGCGTCGTGGGCGAGGCACAGCGCCGACTCCGCCAGCATCTTCGCGGTCTCCGTGTAGCCCGGGTCGCCGCCCGACACCTCGGTGAACACGCGGCGACCGCCGCCCTCGCCCACGAACCGCAGGCTGAACCAGCTGCGCGCGCGGCGCTCCGCGTCCGGCCCCGCGCCCGGCTCCCAGCGGTTCATCAGCCACTGCCGGGCCTGCGGCACCTGCGCCAGGGCCACCGTCGCGCCCAGCGCCGCCGTACCGCCGACCGCGACCGGGAGGTGCTTGACGGAGGCGTAGTGCCGGTAGCGGAAGTCCGGGCCGTACCGCTCCAGGGCGGCCGCGGACCGGGCCACGATCCGCGGGTCCAGGGTGGGCAGGGGCATCGCCCAGGTGCCGGTCTCCCGGCTGAACCGCGGCGCGCCCGCCGGCCCGCGGGCCCGCCGCCCGAGCAGCCGGGGCTCGTGCAGCCGGCGCTCCCGGGCGGCGGCCAGGGTCTGGGGGCCGCGGGACAGCGCGGTCAGGGCGGAGGCCAGGGTCCCGCCGGAGAACAGGGCGTTGGACCGCACGAACCCGTCGACCGTCAGCGGTACGCCCTCCGGCAGCTGCCCGACCGTGAAGTACGCCCCGAGGTCGGCCGGGATCGAGTCGAAGCCGCAGGCGTGGACGAGGCGCGCACCGGTCTCCCGGGCGCGCGCGTCGTGCTCCACGTACATCCGGTCCACGAACTCCGGCTCGCCGGTGAGGTCCACGTAGTCGGTGCCCGCGCGGGCGCAGGCGGCCACGAGCTCGGCCCCGTACCAGACGTACGGCCCCACGGTCGTGGCCAGCACCCGCGTGGACGCGGCCAGCTCGCGCAGGGCCCCGGCGTCGGCGGCGTCCGCCCGCAGCAGCGGCAGCGCCGCGCACGCCGGATCGATCGCGGCCAGCCGCTCGCGCAGCCGCTCCAGCTTCGCGAGGTCCCGGCCGGCGAGGGCCCAGCGGCAGCCCGCGGGCGCGTGGGCGGCCAGGTACTCGGCGGTGAGCGCCCCCACGAAGCCGGTGGCGCCGAAGAGCACGACGTCGTAGGCCCGTTCCGGCCGGTCCTGCGGGACCCGTGCGTTCATGAGCGCTCCTCCCAGGGGGGTTGTCGGTGGTGTCGGTGGCCGAGGCTAGCGTGACGCCCGGCCGTCCGCGCGGGCAGGTGTGACCGGAACCGCTCCCTGAAGCGAACCCCGAGCAGACCCCGAAGAGAACAGCGCCCCGGGAACGGCCTTGAGGCCGCGCCCGGGGCGCTGCGTGAGTCACCTGCCGGTGGATCAGCCCTGCTGGTACAGGCCGAAGAGGTCGACGACGAGGTCGATGTCCTCCCAGCCCTGGTTCCAGAAGTCGACGATGCCGTTGCTCCCGGTGCTCGCCTGGACCAGGTTCGGGACGGTGTCGCCCTTCGTCCAGTTCAGGTTCGAGGAGTTGGGCGGCGTCGGCCAGCTCTCGGTGCCGTTGTCGTAGTCGTCCATCGAGTTCGGGTCCGGGGTGACCGTGAGGAACCCGTCGCCGTTCGTGTTGGTGACCGTGGAGTTCATCACGAAGCCCGTGATGCTCGGCGCGTTGTACGAGAGCGGCATGTAGACGTAGCTACGGGCGCCCAGCGGGCCCCAGGCCCAGCTCGCCGCGTCGCGGGTGTCGAGCAGACGCTCCGGCTCGAGCGGTATGAAGGCGCTCGTGCTGTCCTTGCTGTAGAAGCCCACGACGTCGACGACGACGTCGGTGCCGGCCCAGGCGCCGTTGAAGACGCTGATCTTGCCGTCCGCGCCGACGGGGACGATCACCGAGTTGGCGATCGTCTGGCCGGGGGTGAAGTTCAGGTTGGACGCGGTCGGGGTGGCGCCGCCGCCCGGGAAGACCGACAGGTGGCCGGCTTCCTTCGGGTTGGTGACGGTCACGTTGAGCGCCACGGCGGTGATGCCCTGGGGCACGCCGCGCAGGCCGCTGATCTGGGTGGAGAAGGTCTTCCGGCCGCCGAGCTGGCCCTTGACCGTGCCGAGGCCCTCGCGGGTGTCGACGAAGCGGGACGGGGTGATCGGGGTGTAGCCGCTGGACGCGGTGGAGCTGAAGTAGCCCGTGACGTCCGCGATCAGGTCGACCGACTGGCCGCCGCGGTTGGCCAGCTCGACGTAGCCGTTCTTGCCCACGGGCACGATGACCAGGTTCGGGACGGTCTGACCGGCCTTGAAGTTGACGTTCGACGTGGTCGGACGGTCGGTGCCCTCGGGGAACGCCGTGATGTGTCCGGCGGACGTGGTGTTGGTGACCGTGATGTTGAGGACCACGGCGGTGACCCCGGCGGGGATCGTGCCGTTGCCGCCGACCTTCACGCGGGTGGAGCCGTACGGGGCGACCTTGCCCTTGGCGGCGCCGGTCCCGTCGCGGGTGTCGAGGAGGCGGGTGGGCGCGTACGGGGTGAAGTCCGAGCCCTGGGTGACGAACACGACCTCGTTCACGGCCGACACGGCGTTGGCGGTGTCCTTGACGGTGACCTTGACCGTGTAGGAGCCGACCTCGGCGTAGGTGTGCGGGGTGGTGAGCGTGGTGTCGCCGGACGCGCTCAGCACGTCCGTCTTGCCGTCGCCCCAGTTGACGGTGACCTCGAGGGCGCTGGGGGCGCTCGTGATGACGGTGTCCAGCTCGACGCCGTGCGCCGTGGTGCCGTAGGCGTACACACCGACCGCGAGGTCGGGGTTGGCGGCGACGGACTGCGCCTGCGGGGCGGCGGCCGCCCCGGCCTTCCCGGCGGGCAGGGTCTTGCGGACCGAGCGCTCGGCGGGGCTGGTGAAGGTGTGACCCTTCGACTTGGAACCCTTGGTCTTGCCCAGGTCCAGGTCGGGAACGGTCGCACCGTGGGCGTCGGGGTGAGCCGGATCGGCCTGTGCCACGCCCGGGATGAGACCCACGCCTGCTGCGATTGCGGCAGCGGAAATTACAAGTCGGCGACTGCGCACCGGCCCCCCATATTTCTGGTTGAACGCTTGAACAAGTTCGAAAGCGTGTTCAGAGTACACAGCCGCACAGCGATTGATCAGGGGGGTGGCACTACATCTTGGCCTCGCTTTCGCCGATCCAAACATCAGGCGCCGACCGATACCGGCCCCACGCCGCCCGGGGGCTTGTGCTCGGTGGAACACGTTCCTAGCATCACTGGTGTTACATCAGTTGTGTCATACAGCAGCACACCTCGCACACCAGAGCCGCTGGGGGCCCGATGGCAGTGACAGGGAACGGGAACCGGGACGCGAGCGGGCCCGGCCCGCTCGCCGGATTGCGCGTCGTCGAGCTGGCGGGCATCGGCCCCGGACCGTTCGCCGCCATGCTCCTCGCCGACCTGGGCGCGGACGTCGTACGGGTGGACCGGCCCGGCGGCGGCGGGCTCGCCGTCAACCCCGCCTACGACGTCACCAACCGCAACAAGCGCTCCGTCCTGGTCGACCTGAAGTCCGCCGACGGGCCCGCCCGCGTCCTGGACCTGGTCGAGCGGGCCGACGTCCTCGTCGAGGGGTTCCGCCCCGGGGTCGCCGAACGGCTCGGCGTCGGCCCGGCCGACTGCCACGCCCGCAACCCGAAGCTCGTCTACGGGCGGATGACCGGCTGGGGCCAGGAGGGCCCGCTCGCGCAGAGCGCCGGGCACGACATCGCGTACATCGCCGTCACCGGCGCCCTCGGCATGATCGGAAACCCGGGGGAGCCGCCGGCCATCCCCGCCAACCTGGTCGGGGACTACGCGGGCGGCTCGCTCTACCTGGTGATCGGGGTCCTCGCCGCGCTCCAGCACGCCCGGACCACCGGCACCGGCCAGGTCGTCGACGCGGCCATCGTCGACGGCACCGCCCACCTCACCGCCATGATCCACGGGATGATGGCGGCCGGCGGCTGGCAGGACCGCCGCGGGGCCAACCTGCTCGACGGCGGCTGCCCCTTCTACGGCACCTACGAGACCTCCGACGGCGGGTACATGGCGGTCGGCGCGCTGGAGCAGCAGTTCTACGACACCTTCGTGGAACTCCTCGGCATCAAGGACGAGGCCCCGGCCCGCAAGGACCTGGCCCGCTGGGGCGAACTGCGCGAGGTGGTCGCCGCACGCTTCAGGACCCGTACGCGCGAGGAGTGGACGGCCGTCTTCGAGGGCACCGACGCCTGTGTGGCGCCCGTGCTCTCGCTGCGCGAGGCCCCGCACCACCCGCACCTGGCCGCCCGCGCCACCTTCACCGAGTTCGGCGGGATCACCCAGCCCGCACCGGCGCCCCGCTTCTCCGCGACCCCGGCCGCCGTCACCGGGGGCCCGGCCCAGCCGGGTGCGCACACCGAATCCGTGGCCGCCGACTGGGACGTACCGGCCCTGCTCCCGAAGGACGTCTGATGGAACTGTCGATGATGCTCGACTACGCCGGTGACCCGCGGCAGGCGGCGGACCGGGCGGCCGAGCTGGAGGCGGCCGGGCTCGACGCCGTGTGGGTGGCCGAGGCCTGGGGCTTCGACTCCCCGACGATCATGGGATACCTGGCCGCCCGCACCGAGCGCATGAAGATCGGCTCGGCCATCCTCAACGTCTACTCGCGCACCCCCGGCCTCATCGCCCAGACCGCCGCCGGCCTGGACGCGCTCTCCGGCGGCCGGGCCCTGCTCGGCCTCGGCGCCTCCGGCCCGCAGGTCGTCGAGGGCTGGCACGGGAAGCCGTACGACAAGCCGCTAGGCCGGACCCGCGAGACCGTCGAGCTGTGCCGCCGCATCTGGCGCCGCGAGACGATCGACCATCACGGCATCACCGACATGCCGCTGCCCCCGGAGCGGGGCAGCGGGCTGGGCAAGCCCCTGAAGATCCTCACCCGGCCCGTCCGCGACGCGATCCCCGTCTACATCGCCTCGCTCGGCCCGGCCAACGTGCGGATGACCGCCGAGATCGCCGACGGCTGGCTGCCGACCCTCTTCATCCCGGAGAAGGCCGGCGCGGTGTGGGGCGGGCCCCTCGCCGAGGGCGCGGCCAAGCGGGCGCCGGAGCTCGGCCCGCTGCAGACCGTCGCCGGGGGCCTGCTCGCCATCGGCGAGGACGCGGCCGCCGTACGGGACCTCGCGCGCCCGCAGATCGCCCTGTACGTCGGCGGCATGGGCGCGGTCGGCAAGAACTTCTACAACGACCTCGCCGTGGCCTACGGCTACGAGGAGGAGGCCCGCACGATCCAGGAGCTCTACCTCTCCGGCCGCAAGCGCGACGCGGCCGCCGCCGTGCCGGACGAGTTCTGCGAGCTGATGACCCTGTGCGGGCCCGAGGGCTACGTGCGCGAGCGCGTCGAGGCCTTCCGGGAGGCGGGCGTCACCATGCTCAACGTCACTCCCGTCGGGGCCGAGCCGGCCCGGCTGATCGAAACCGTCAAGAACTGGCTTTAGGGAGCCGACCGATGAAACGCCAGATCTTCGACGCCGACCACGAGGCGTTCCGCGAGACCGTGCGCACCTTCCTCACCAAGGAGGTGCTGCCGCACTACGACCAGTGGGAGAAGGACGGCATCGTCAGCCGCGAGGCCTGGCGGGCCGCGGGCCGGCAGGGGCTGCTGGGCCTCGCCGTCCCCGAGGAGTACGGCGGGGGCGGGAACACCGACTTCCGCTACGCCGCCGTGATCGCGGAGGAGTTCACCCGCGCGGGCGCCCCCGGGCTGGCCATCGGCCTGCACAACGACATCATCGGCCCGTACCTGACCTCGCTCGCCACCGAGGAGCAGAAGCGCCGCTGGCTGCCCGGATTCTGCTCCGGTGAGACCATCACCGCCATCGCGATGACCGAGCCCGGGGCGGGCTCCGACCTCCAGGGGATCCGGACCACCGCCGAGGACCGCGGCGACCACTGGGTGCTGAACGGCTCCAAGACCTTCATCTCCAACGGCATCCTCGCCGACCTGGTGATCGTGGTCGCCAAGACCACCCCCGAGGGCGGGGCGCACGGACTGTCGCTGCTGGTCGTCGAGCGCGGCGCGGAGGGCTTCGAGCGCGGCCGCAACCTCGACAAGATCGGCCAGAAGTCCCAGGACACCGCCGAGCTGTTCTTCACCGACGTACGCGTCCCGAAGGAGAACCTGCTCGGCGAGCCGAACGGGGCCTTCGTCCACCTGATGACGAATCTCGCGCAGGAGCGGATGGGCATCGCGATGGCCGGCATCGCCGCCGCCGAGCACCTGCTGGAGATCACCACGCAGTACGTGAAGGAGCGCGAGGCCTTCGGCCGTCCGCTCTCCAAGCTCCAGCACATCCGCTTCGAGATCGCGGAGATGGCCACCGAGGTCGCGGTCACCCGGACCTTCCTCGACCGGTGCATCACCGACCACTCGAACGGCGAACTGGACCACGTGCACGCCTCGATGGCCAAGTGGTGGGCCACCGAGCTGCAGAAGCGCGTCGCCGACCGCTGTCTGCAACTCCACGGCGGCTACGGATACATGACCGAATACCGGGTCGCGCGGGCCTTCACCGACGGCCGCATCCAGACCATCTACGGCGGCACGACCGAGATCATGAAAGAGATCATCGGCCGCTCCCTCCTCGGCTGAACCTCCCGGACCCTTCCCGGAACCCTTCCGCCCAGAACACTCCGAAAGGCTTGACCAGTGAGCACCGAAGCTTACGTATACGACGCGATCCGCACCCCGCGCGGCCGCGGCAAGGCCAATGGCTCCCTGCACGGCACCAAGCCGATCGATCTGGTCGTCGGACTCATCGACGCCCTGCGCGAGCGCAACCCCGGCCTGGACCCCGCCACCATCGACGACATCGTGCTCGGCGTCGTCGGCCCGGTCGGCGACCAGGGCTCCGACATCGCCCGGATCGCGGCCATCGCCGCGGGCCTCCCGGACACGGTGGCCGGCGTACAGGAGAACCGCTTCTGCGCCTCCGGCCTTGAGGCCGTCAACCTGGCCGCCGCCAAGGTCCGTTCCGGCTGGGAGGACCTGGTCCTCGCGGGCGGCGTGGAGTCCATGTCCCGCGTCCCGATGGCCTCGGACGGCGGCGCCTGGTTCAACGACCCGATGACGAACTGGGACGTCAACTTCGTCCCGCAGGGCATCGGCGCCGACCTGATCGCCACCATCGAGGGATTCTCCCGGCGCGACGTGGACGAGTACGCCGCCCTCTCGCAGGAGCGCGCCGCCGCCGCCATCAAGGAGGGCCGCTTCGCGAAGTCGGTCGTCCCGGTCACCGACCGCAACGGCCTGGTCGTCCTGGACCACGACGAGTTCGTCCGCCCCGGCACCACCGCCGACACCCTCGCCAAGCTGAAGCCCTCCTTCGCGGACATCGGCGAGCTCGGCGGCTTCGACGCGGTCGCGCTGCAGAAGTACCACTGGGTCGAGAAGATCGACCACGTCCACCACGCGGGCAACTCCTCCGGCATCGTCGACGGCGCCTCGCTCGTCGCCATCGGCTCCCGCGAGGCGGGCGAGCGCAACGGGCTGACCCCGCGCGCCCGGATCGTCTCCGCCGCCGTGTCCGGCTCCGAGCCCACCATCATGCTCACCGGCCCCGCCCCCGCCACCCGCAAGGCCCTCGCCAAGGCCGGCCTGACCATCGACGACATCGACCTGGTCGAGATCAACGAGGCGTTCGCCGGCGTCGTGCTGCGCTTCGTCAAGGACATGGGCCTGTCCCTGGACAAGGTCAACGTCAACGGCGGCGCCATCGCGCTCGGCCACCCGCTCGGCGCCACCGGCGCCATGATCCTCGGCACGATCGTCGACGAGCTGGAGCGCCAGGACAAGCGCTACGGCCTCGTCACCCTCTGCGTCGGCGGCGGCATGGGCGTCGCCACCATCGTCGAACGACTCTGAACCGTCCTGTCCCCAGACCCTCCTCCGCACGGACCGACACGAAAGCAGTGACCATGAGCGAGTCCACCACGATCCGCTGGGAACAGGACGAGACCGGCGTCGTCACCCTCGTCCTCGACGACCCCGACCAGTCCGCGAACACGATGAACCAGGCCTTCAAGGACTCCATCGCGGCGATCGCCGACCGCGCCGAGGCCGAGAAGGACTCCATCCGCGGCATCATCTACACCTCCGCCAAGAAGACCTTCTTCGCGGGCGGCGACCTCAAGGACATGATCCGGCTGCGCCCCGAGCACGCGCAGCTCGCCTTCGACACCGGCACCGAGATCAAGCGCTCGCTGCGCCGCATCGAGACCCTCGGCAAGCCCGTCGTCGCCGCGATCAACGGCGCGGCCCTCGGCGGCGGATACGAGATCTGCCTCGCCTCCCACCACCGCGTGGCCCTCGACGCCCCCGGCTCCAAGATCGGCCTGCCCGAGGTCACCCTCGGCCTGCTCCCGGCCGGCGGCGGCGTCACCCGCACCGTCCGCCTGATGGGCATCGCCGACGCGCTGCTCAAGGTGCTGCTCCAGGGCACCCAGTACAACCCGAAGCGCGCCCTGGAGAACGGCCTGGTCCACGAACTGGCCGAGACCCCCGAGGACATGCTCGCCAAGGCCCGCGCGTTCATCGACGCGAACCCCGAGTCGAAGCAGCCCTGGGACGTACCCGGCTACCGCATCCCGGGCGGCACGCCGTCGAACCCGAAGTTCGCCGCGAACCTCCCGGCCTTCCCGGCCAGCCTGAAGAAGCAGCTGAACGGGGCCCCGTACCCGGCCCCGCGCAACATCCTGGCCTGCGCCGTCGAGGGCGCCCAGGTGGACTTCGAGACCGCGCTGACCATCGAGGCCCGCTACTTCACCGAGCTGGTCACCGGGCAGACCGCGAAGAACATGATCCAGGCGTTCTTCTTCGACCTCCAGGCCGTCAACGCCGGCCGCAGCCGCCCGCAGGGCATCGCGCCCCGCAAGGTCACCAAGGTCGCCGTCCTCGGCGCCGGCATGATGGGCGCGGGCATCGCGTACTCCTGCGCCCGCGCGGGCATCGAGGTGGTGCTGAAGGACGTCAGCGCCGAGGCCGCCGCCAAGGGCAAGGCGTACTCCGAGAAGCTCCTCGACAAGGCCGTCTCCCGCGGCCGGAGCACCGAGGCCCAGCGCGCCGAGCTGCTCGCCCGGATCACTCCGACCGCGGACGCCGCCGACCTGGCGGGCTGCGACGCCGTCATCGAGGCCGTGTTCGAGGACACCTCCCTGAAGCACAAGGTGTTCCAGGAGATCCAGGACGTCATCGCACCCGACGCGCTGCTGTGCTCCAACACCTCCACCCTGCCGATCTCCGGCCTCGCGGAGGGCGTGAAGCGGCCCGCCGACTTCATCGGGCTGCACTTCTTCTCGCCCGTCGACAAGATGCCGCTCGTCGAGATCATCAAGGGGGAGCAGACCGGCGACGAGGCCATCGCCCGCGCCTTCGACCTGGTCCGCCAGATCAACAAGACCCCGATCGTGGTCAACGACTCGCGCGGCTTCTTCACCTCGCGCGTCATCGGCCAGTTCATCAACGAGGGTGTGGCCATGGTCGGCGAGGGCATCGAGCCCGCCTCGATCGAGCAGGCCGCCGCCCAGGCCGGCTACCCGGCCAAGGTGCTCTCGCTGATGGACGAGCTCACCCTCACCCTGCCGCGCAAGATCCGCAACGAGACCCGCAAGGCCTTCGAGGCCGAGGGCCGGACCTGGACCGAGCACCCCGCCGACACCGTCATCGACCGGATGGTCGACGAGTTCGGCCGCCCGGGCCGCAGCGGCGGCGCCGGCTTCTACGCGTACGACGAGGCGGGCAAGCGCGCCGGCATCTGGCCGGGCCTGCGCGAGCACTTCGCCAAGCCGGACGCCGAGATCCCCTTCCGGGACATGAAGGAGCGGATGCTCTTCTCCGAGGCCGTGGACACCGTCCGCTGCCTCGACGAGGGCGTCCTCACCTCCATCGCCGACGCCAACATCGGCTCCATCATGGGCATCGGCTTCCCGGCCTGGACCGGCGGCGTCATCCAGTACATCAACGGCTACGAGGGCGGTCTGCCGGGCTTCGTCGCCCGCGCCCGCGAGCTCGCCGAGAAGTACGGCGAGCGCTTCACCCCGCCCGCCTCCCTCGTGGAGAAGGCCGAGCGCGGCGAGACGTACGCCGACTGAGCGCACGGCGCCCTACCGCGGTCCCGGGGGCGGTTGCCGCCCCCGGGACCGCGGGGTCAGTGCGCGGCGAGGGACGCGAACACGCCCCGGTGCGCGGTCCCGTCCGGGCCGGTCCAGCCCGCGGTGACCTCGCCGAGGGGCGCGGCCGCCGGGGCCGCGTCCCCGAGCACGCGCGTCACGGTGAGCGCGTCGGCGCCCGCCGGCTCCGGTCCGTCGTACCGCGCGGTGACGGTGGGGTCCGGGGTGTCGCTCAGGCTCTGCGCCTGCGGCTCGGCACGGCCCTGGAACAGTGCGAGCAGCTGCGCCGCCAGCACCGGGTCGTGCGGCCCGTCGTACACCCAGCGGCGTCCGAGGACGCCGTGCTCGGTGGTGCCGACCAGGGCCGCCTCGGCGCCCGCCAGCGGCGCGGCGCGGTAGGTGAGCGGCACGTGGTACGCCGTCGGCTCCTCGCCGGAGGCGTCGGTGACCACCATGAACTCGATGCCCACCTCGCCCTCCGGGTCGTCGAGCCGGAAACCGCCCGCGCGGGCCAGGACCGGCGGCCGGCCGGTGGGCAGGTACCAGGGCTGGGCCGGCAGCCACGCGGCAAGCAGCTCCAGCTTGCCGGGGCTCATCGTGGTCTTGTGGATGATCGCCATGACGGCGAACCTATCCGGTGGGGCGCCCTGTTGGGCGACCCGGGTGAGGCTGCGGGGCGTCACGCCTCCGGGGCGAACGCCGCCTTCAGCTCCTCCTTCAGCGACCGCTGGAAGGCGGTGACCAGAGCCTGGACCACCATCGGCTGCATGTGCGCCGACAGCGCCTTCATCGACTCCACCCGCTCCGGATCGCTCTCGTCCCGCGTGAACGGGCCCCACACCTCGTCCCGGAACAGCGCCGTCAGCTCGTGCGCGGCCGATCGGGTGTGCTCCACCAGCACCCTGCGCGCCGCCAGGATCGTCTCGTGCGCGATCGGCACGTCGAGCAGGGCGACCCCCAGCCGCAGCAGCCCCACGTCCACCCGGAACCCGTCGCCCGAGGCGGCCAGCACGTTCATCGCCGTCAGCCGCCGCACGTCGGTGTCCGACAGGCCCCGACCGGCCCGCTTCTCCAGCTCCTCGCGCGAGACCTCCCGGGCCGCGTCCGGGGCCCAACTGGCCACCATCGCCCGGTGGATCGCCAGGTCGTGGGCGCTCAGGTCGTCGGGCAGCGCGTCCAGATAGCGCTCGATGGCGGACAGCGTCATGCCCTGGTGCTGCAGTTCCTCGATCAGGGCCAGCCGGGACAGGTGCTCCGGCCCGTAGTGGCCCACCCGACGAGGGCCGATCACGGGAGGGGGCAAAAGCCCGCGGGTGCTGTAGAACCGTACGGTGCGCACGGTGACACCCGCCCTGGCCGCCAGCTCGTCGACGGTGAGCATCGGCTCGGTTGCCTGGTCGGCCATCGTCTGCGCCTCGCTCTCTGCTCCACAGCTTGGGTTCAACAGTATTGCTGTCGCACCAACGATGTGAAACGGCCAGGAGCTGCCCATGACCACGAACCTGCGACTGCCCGGACGACCCGAAGAGATCACCCTCCCCGCCCTGCTGGCCCGCAACGCCGCCGAGCACGGGGACCTCCCCGCCCTCTCGTGGCGCGCCGGCCCCGGCTCCGCCGACTGGGCGACCCTCACCTGGAGCGAGGTCCGCCGAAATGTGGCCGTCCTCGCCTCCGGCTACGCCGCCCTCGGGGTCGAGCGCGGCGAGCACGTCCTGCTGATGATGGGCAACCGTCCCGAGCACTGGCTCAGCGACCTCGCCCTCGTGCACCTCGGCGCCGTGCCCGTCACCGTGTACGGGACCTCCGCGCCCGAGCAGATCGCCCACATCGCCCGCCACAGCCGGGCCCGGGTCGCCGTCGTCGAGGGCGCCCGTGAACTGCGGCGGTGGGAGCCGCTGCTGGCCGACGCGACCGTTCCGCTGGAGCGCCTCGTCGTGGCCGAGGCGGCCGACGCGGGCGGGCACTCCACCTACGGCTCCCTGCACGCGAGCGGGGCCCGGCTGCACCGCGCCGACGCCTTCGAGAAGGCCTGGCAGGAGACGCGCCCCGAGGACCCGCTGACCGTCGTCTACACCTCCGGGACCACCGGCGACCCCAAGGGCGTGCGGCTGACCCACCGCAACCTCATGCTCCAGGCGATCCGCCTCGACCGGCACGTCGACCTGCCCGAGCACGCCGAGCACCTCTGCTACCTGCCGTTCGCGCACATCGCCGAGCGCGTCCTCGGCATCTACCTGCCCCTGCTGCGGGCCGCGCACGTACGGCTGTGCGCCGACCCCACCGCCGTGGCGGGGGCGGTCCGCGAACTGCACCCGGTGCAGTTCTTCGGCGTGCCCCGCGTGTGGGAGAAGCTCGCCGCCTCGGTCCGCGCGGTCCTCGCGCAGCTGCCCGAGGCGCAGCGCACGGCCATCGAGGCCGCGAACGACCTGGCCCGCGCCCGGGCCGGCCACCGGGAGCGGGGCGAGGACGTGCCGGCCGCGCTCGAAGCCTCGTACAGCGGGGCGAAGGAGCAGGTGCTGGACCCGCTGCTGCGGCTGGCCGGGCTGGACCGGCTGGTCTGGACGGCCAGTGCCACCGCGCCGATGCCGATCGACGTGGTCCGCTTCTGGGCCGGCTGGGGCATCACGATCATGGACGCCTGGGGGCTCACCGAGACGGCGGGCGTGTGCACGGTCAACAGCCCGGACCGCTTCCGGCTCGGCTCGGTGGGCCGCCCGATCGAGGGGCTGGAGCTGAGGCTCGCCGAGGACGGGGAGATCCTCACCCGCGGTGCGACGGTCTTCGGCGGCTATCTGCGGCCGGACGGCACGGTGGAGAGCGCGTCCGACGACGAGGGCTGGTTCCCCACCGGGGACGTGGGCCGGCTCGACGAGGACGGGTTCCTCTGGCTGACCGACCGCAAGAAGGAACTGATCATCACCTCGAACGGCAAGAACGTCTCGCCGGCGCTGGTGGAGAACACGGTCAAGGAGCACCCCCTGATCGGCCAGGCCCTGGTCCACGGCGACGGCCGGTCCTACCTCGTCGCCCTGCTGGTCCTGGACCCCGAACTGGCCCCGGTCTGGGCCGCCGCCCGGGGCATCGAGGCCACCTCCCCGGCCGAGCTCGCCGCGCACCCGGCGGTCCGGGAGGAGATCGCCCGCGCGGTCGAGGCGGCGAACGCCCGGCTCAACCGGACCGAGCAGATCAAGCGGTACCGCCTGCTGACCGGGGAGTGGGGTCCCGACAGCGGGGAGCTCACGCCCTCGCTCAAGCTCCGCCGCCGCGTGATCCGCGACAAGTACGGCGCACTGATCGACGGACTGTACGAGGAGCCGTACGAGGCTCCGTGACCGGCTGAGCCGGCGCACCGCACCCGGGGGGACGGACCGGGTGCGGTGCGCGGCCGCTAGCGGCCGATCAGCGGGTAGTGGTCGGAGAGGTTGGTGTAGGTGTAGGAGGTGCCCCAGCTGGAGACCGTCCAGGGCGCCGACTGCTCCTTGACCACGTTGTTCTCCCAGCCCGCGGGGCGGGCGTTGCCCTTGCGGTAGAGGACGTAGTCCAGGTCCTCGCGCGGGTCGGTCGGGTAGCGGTAGTTCGCTATCGAGTTCAGCGCGGTGTCGAAGGAGTACGGGTGGCCCGTGCGCGTGTCGGTGCCCGCCAGGTCGGCGTTGGCGAGCAGGGCGGCGTACTCGGGCGTGCGCGAGTCGACGTTCAGGTCGCCCGCCACGATGACCTGCTCGTTCGCCGGGATGTTCTTCCCGTCGAGGAACGCGTCGATCGCGCGGAACTGGCGGGCGCGCATGTCCGCCGCCTCGCCCGCGCCGCAGCCCGGGTCGGTGGACTGGGCGTGCGTGCCGACCACGTGCACCTTCGCGCCGTTCACGTTCAGCACCACGTAGGCGAAGCCCTTGTTGGACCACCAGTCGGCGCCGCAGGCGTCCTTGTAGACCACCTGCTCCTTGCGGACGATCGGCCACTTGCTCAGGATCGTGACGCCGCCGTCCTCCGGGGTGGTGGAGGAGTAGGCGCCGCCCGTGGCGTCCCAGCCGCTCTTGCTGCGGCCGACGACCGGGGTCTGGTACGGGTACTGCGCGGCCGAGTTGGCCTTCAGCGCGTCCGACGTGCCGTTGTCGAAGGCCTCCTGGAGCACGACCACGTCGTGGCCCTGGTAGAAGGAGGCCTTGGGGATCTCCGCGGCCCGGTGGTCCTGACCCCAGTTCGGGTAGAGGTTCTTGCTCATCAGGAACACGTTGTACGACAGCACGCTGAGCCGCGGGGCGGCGGCGCCCTCCGCGGCCGTGGCGGCGGGCGCGGAGGTGGCGGCCAGGGCGCCGGCGGCGACCGCCGCTACGGCCGCTGCGGCGGCACGGTGGCGGCGGGGGGAGTTCTGCGGCATGGGGGACTCCATCATTCCTGCGGGAAGATCGGCTCCGTCATCCAAGCAGCCACGGTTACCTCTGGGTAACACCTGTGCAGCGACTTTCTGTCCGGCTCGGGGCCATCTGGCTCTCGCATACTGGTGACATGGAAAGAACGGCAGCCCACGCCTCCGAAAGCCGCCCCGCGCGCCCCCGCACCGACCCCGAGCCGCCGCCCCCGGGCGGGGTGCTGTGGACCATCGCCGGCGACATACGGGCCCTGCTGATGCTGCCCGCCGCCTTCACCCTGCAGGTCGCCCACCCCGCGATCGGAGCCGGCGTCGACCAGTACTCCGTCTTCCGCACCGACCCCTGGGGCCGCGGCGAGCGCTCGCTGCGCTCGGTCCAGCTGTGGGTGTACGGCGGGGAGGAAGCCGCCGAGGAGGGCCGCCGGGTCCGCCGCCTGCACAAGGAGATCCAGGGCACCGACACCCGCGGCCGGCCCTACCACTCCCTCGACCCCGCCTGCTACTCCTGGGTGCACGCCACCGGCTTCCCCGTCTACCTGTACGCGGGGCGCTACCTGCTGCGCCGCTTCACCCCCGCCCAGGAGCGGCAGCTCTACCGGGAGTGGCTGATGGTGGGCCGGATCCTCGGCATCCACGACCGGGACATGCCGCAGAGCATCGAGGAGTACTGGACGTACTGGGGCCGGATGCTCGCCGAGGAGACAGAGCCCACCAAGGTCGCCCGCGAGCTGATCGCCACCGATGTGCCGCTGCCGCGGCCCGAGTCCGGATCCCTCGCCGTACGCCTGGTGCTGCGGCTCACCTGGCCCGTCCTGCGGACGGCGTTCCTGCACCTGCGGGCCTTCGTCACCGTCGGGTACATGCCGCCCGAGGCACGGGCCGCCCTCGGACTGGAGTGGAGCCCGGCCCAGGAGCGCAGGCTCCGCCGGTTCAGCACGGCCCTGCGGCTCCTCGTACCGCTGCTGCCGGAGCGGCTGCGGTACCTGCCCATCGCGCGGGCGGCGCGAGCCCGGTGGCGCGCCGCCGCCCGCTGACGGGGCTCAGTGCTCGTCGTGCGTGTGGATCGTGTTCGTCTCCGCGATCTTCTTCCAGGACTTCGGCTCCGCGGCGGGCTTCGCCGGCTTGGCGGGAGCGGCCTGCTGTGAGCGGGCCGCGGGCTTGCCGGCCGCCGGGTTCAGGGCCGAGGCCTCCGGCTTGCCCGGGGTGTAGAGCCAGGTCTCGAAGAGCTGCGCGAGGGGCTTCTTCGAGACCTTCTCGGCGTACCGGACGAAGTCCCCGACCTTGGCGTTGCCGTAGGCGCGCTCGGTCGGCCAGCCCTTGAGGATCTCGAAGAACTTCTCGTCGCCGATCTCGTTGCGCAGCGCCTGCAGGGCGATGGCCCCGCGGTCGTAGACGGCCCCGTGGAACTGGTTCTCCGGACCCGGGTCACCCGGCTTGACCTGCCAGAACGCGTCCTCGGCCGGGCGCAGGGCGTAGGCCCAGTCGGCGAGCTCCTGCGCGGTGCCCTCGCCCTCCTTCTCCGACCACAGCCACTGGCTGTAGCGGGCGAAGCCCTCGTTGATCCAGATGTCCTTCCAGCCCTCGACGGACACGCTGTCGCCGTACCACTGGTGGGCCAGCTCGTGCACGACCACCGAGACGTTGGCGCCGTTGCGGAACTGGCCGGGGCCGTAGAACGGCCGCGTCTGGGTCTCCAGCGCGAAGCCGGCGGTCACGTTCGGCACGTAGCCGCCCAGCGCGTTGAAGGGGTACGGGCCGAAGACCCCCTCCAGCCACTCGGTGACCTCGCCGGTGCGCTCCACGCTCGCGCGCGCCGCGCCCGCGTTGTCGCCGAGGTCCTTGCTGTAGGCATTGATGATCGGCAGCCCGCTCGCCGTCTTGTCGGTGGTGATGTCGAACTTGCCGACGGCGAGGGTGGCGAGGTAGGTGGCCTGCGGCTTGTTGGAGCGCCAGTTGTACCGGGTCCAGCCGAGCCGCGAGGTCTGCGACTGGAGCACGCCGTTGCTGATCGCCTGGGTGCCGTCGGGGACGTTGACGGACACGTCGAAGGTGGCCTTGTCCGTGGGGTGGTCGTTGCTCGGGAACCACCAGACCGCCGAGTCGGGCTCCTGCGCCGCCACACCGCCGTCGGGCGTGCGCTGCCAGGCCGACCAGCCGTCCACCTTGAACTCGGAGGGCTTCCCGGCGTACTTGACGACGACGGTCAGCGGGGTGTTGCGGGTCAGCGGCTTCGCCGGGGTGACCTCCAGCTCGTGGGAGCCGGACGTGGCGAACTTCGCCTTGGCGCCGTTGACGCGGATCTCGCTGACCTTGAGGCCGAAGTCGAGGTTGAAGCGGGACAGGTCCTGCTTGGCGGTGGCGAGGAGGGTGGCGGTGCCTTCGAGCAGGTCCGTCTTGGGCTGGTACTGCAGGCGGAGGTCGTAGTGGGACACGTCGTATCCGCCGTTGCCGCTGGCCGGGTAATAGGGGTCGCCGATACCCGGGGCACCCGGACCGGCGCTCGCCGCCGACGCCGGGATCACCAGCAGCAGGGAAGCGGCGAGCACGCTCGGGGCGATGACTTTGCGGTGCACGAATGACTCCAAGTGGTAGGGGAGGCAGGTCGGTTCCAGGTCTTGTCGCTCGACCGTATTCACCCGTGATCGCTCACGTCATGTCCATGGCCCCTGCTGTCACACGATCGCCATTCGGCCGTCACGGTATGGCGGACAGGGCGGGGCGCGCGCCGGGGTCGCCGCGCGCCGGGCGCACCCCGCCGACACCCCGGCGCGTCCCGCCCGGTACCCGTGGCCTGCGGCGCAGCCGCCGTACCGCGCCCCCGCCGGGGTGCGGGCCGCCGAGGCCGGGCCGCGCGCCGAGGCCGGAGAACGGCCCGGCCGGGCCCGGCCCCGGGCCCGCCGGATCGGCCGAATCGGGCCTGACGAACGGGTCCTGACGCCTCAGAGGAAGGCATTCACCTCCTCCGGAAGCGGAGCGGGGGTGGTTCAGTCGTCGAGGAGGCGCCAGGTGGTGAGGGCGAGGGTGGCTCGCAGGAGGGCGGTGGGGTCGGTGAGGTCGAGGCCCAGGGTCTTCCCGATCTGGTCGATCCGGCGGGCGACGCTGCTGTGGTGCAGGTGGAGGAGGTCGGCGGCCCGGCGCAGGGAGCCGGTGGCGCAGTAGGCGTCGAGCGTCGCGAGGTCCTCCGGGTGGGCGGCCACGCGGGCGACCGCGGCCACGTCGGTGTTCTCGCGCGCGGCGGCCCGGGGTACGTCGGCCAGCAGCGCCAGCGCGCCCAGGTCGTCGTGGCGGACGACGGGTTCGCGCGCGGTGGTGAAGCGCAGGGCGGTGCGGGCCTGCCGCCAGGAGCGGTCGGGGCCGCCGGCGGCGCCGATGCCCGCGCGGACGCCCGCCGGGAACCGGGCCGGGTCGACGGCGGAGGCCAGGACGACGCCCACGTCGCCGACCGTCGCCGCCTTCACCGGGCGCGCCGGGCACACCAGGGCGCCGATCCGGTCGAGCGGCAGCCGCGACCGCACGGCGACGACACGGACCGGCCGGCCGGCGGCGAAACCCAGCAGCCGGAGCGCCCGGGTCCGGCCCGCCTCGTCGCCGTCGGCGCTGATCGCCAGCTCGACGAGCGCGGGGTCGGCCATGGTGGTGCGGGCCGGACCGTACCGTTCGACGACGGCCGCGGCGGCGAGGGCGAGCCGGTCCAGGAGCACGTCGTCGAGCGGGTTCGGCGGGCCGGGGCGCTCCAGCCACACCGCGCCGATCTCCTCCTCGTCCAGGGTGATCGGCGCCGTGGAGGACGCGGCGGGCGGCGGGCCGGACACCGGTCCGCCGTCGGGCGCGACCCGGACCACCCGCCCCGTGCCGTGGAGCCGGAACCCCGCCACGCATTCGGCGAGGCCCGCCGAAGCCCGGGCGAGCGCCGGGAGGTCCACGCGCCGGCGCATCAGCGTGTCGTAGAACGCGACGACGCGGATCGCACCCTCGGCGTACGAATCAAGTCCCGACAGCCGTACGGCCAGTGCCTCCATGGCGCAAGGATAGGCAGCGGCCGGTGCGCCGTTCGGCGCGCGATCGGGGCCGGACGCGCGACGGACGGCGGACGACCCGCCCGGGTGCGGGCCGTGAGGATGGGCGTCATGGATCCCGAACTCGAAGCATTCGTCCCGTTGCTCGCCCCGCTGGACCTGAGCGACCCGGTCAGCGCACGCAAGGACTTCGCCGAGCGCGCCGCCGCGGTGCCGGCGCCGGACACCTCGGACCTGGAGGTAGAGGACCGTACGGTGTCCGCCGACCCGGACGTGCCGGTGCGGGTCTACCGCCCGCACCGGGCCCAGGGCGCCGTCATATGGCTGCACGGCGGCGGCGGGGTCTTCGGCGACCTGGACACCGAGCATCCCTGGGCCGCCCGGATCGCCGGCCTCTCCGGGGCGGTGGTGATCTCGGTGGGCTACCGCCTGGCGCCCGAGCACCCGTTCCCGGCCGCCCTGGACGACGCCTACGCCGTACTGGACTGGGCGGCCGGGAACGCGGACGCACTCGGCATCGACCCGGCGCGGATCGCGGTCGGCGGACACAGCGCCGGTGCGAACATCGCGGCCGCGACGGCGCTGCGGGCCCGTGACGAGCAGGGGCCCGCGATCCGCTTCCAGCTGCTCAACCAGCCGGGACTGGACGACCGTCAGGAGACCTGGTCGGCGCGGAACTTCACCGACACGCCCTGGTTCAACCGCGATCAGATCGCCGTGGCCTGGCGGCACTACCTGGGCTCCCGGCCCGCCACCCCGTACGCCGCCCCGGCACGGGCCGCAGACCTCTCCGGGCTGCCCCCCGCCTACATCGCCACCGCCGAGTTCGACCCGAACCGCGACGAGGACATCGACTACGCGCGGCGCCTCCTGCAGGCGGGCGTGTCCGTGGAACTCCACCAGTGGCCCGGCACCTTCCACGGCTCCCAGGCGATCCTGTCCGCCGAGGTCTCACAGCGGCAGAACGCCGAGCTCGCCGCAGCCCTGCGGCGCGCCCTCGCCGCATGAGCCGCGGGCATCCACTCACCCCTCACGAAAGGACGGACGTGTTGAAGATCCGACTGGCGGTATGCGCGGGCGTGGCCGCGCTGAGCGTCTGCGCGGGCACGGCGGCGGCGGCTCCCGCGAGCCCGTCGACCGCTTCCGATCCCGCTTCCGATACCGATCCCGCGGAGCTGAAGTCCGCCCTGGACGCCGTCCACCACGCGGGAATCCCCGGGGTGTTCGCCGAGGTGCGCGATGCCGGCCGGGTGTGGCGCGGGGCCTCCGGGGTCGCCGATGTCGGCACCGGCCGCCCCGTCACGCCCGACATGCGCCAGCGCGTCGGCAGCATCACCAAGACCTTCACCGCCGCCGCGATCATGCAGCAGGTCGAGCAGGGCCGGATCCGGCTCGACGCGCCGATCGGCGACCATCTGCCGCAGCTGGTACCGGGGGAACGCGGCAGGAAGATCACGGTCCGGATGCTGCTGAATCACACCAGCGGCCTCCCCGACTACATCCGCTACGCGTTCCCTTCGCTCCAGGACATGTCGCCCAAGAGCCTGGACGACAACCGGTTCAGGCGGTTCCGCCCGGCCGAGCTCATCGGAATGGGCGTCAACGCGCCTCCCGCGAGCGAGCCCGGAGCCACTCCCGGGGCGTACTCCAACACCAACTACCTGCTCCTCGGCCAACTCCTGGAGCAGGTGACCGGCACCACGGCCGAGGAGTACATCACCCGGAACGTCATCGAGCGCGCCGGCCTCCGGCACACCGGGTTTCCCACCGGGCCGCGCATCGAGGGACCGCACGCGCGGATGTACGAGTCCCTGTGGGGCCTGATCGACCCGCCGCGCGACTACAGCGTCTACGACCCGTCCTGGACGGGGACAGGGGCGGCCCTCGTGTCGACCATGGAGGATCTCAACCGTTTCTACGGCAGGCTGCTCGACGGGAAGATCGTCAACCGGTCCTCGCTGGCACAGATGCAGCGCACGGTCCCGGTCATCGCCCTGGACGGATCGACGATCGAATACGGCCTCGGTCTGCACAAGGTCGTCGTCCGGGACTGCGGCACCTTCTGGGGGCACGACGGCACGGTCTGGGGCGCCGGCACGATCTCCCTGACCCGGGCCGACGGCAGGCGACAGATGTCCGTCGCGGTCAACCTCCAGAGGTGGAACGGGCCGGGCTCCTCGGGCGAGCCGCGGCACCACCCCGTCGACGACGCGCTGAACGCCCTGTACGGGCAGGCGATGTGCGGTGACGCGGACGCCGGGGTCGGGCCGGGCGAGGGCGCGGGGGAGGCGTCCACGGGGTGAGACGCGCACCACCGGCCGGCGCCCTACCCGGCGTACCGAACAGTCGGTAGCGTGCGGCGCATGACCTTTCCCTTGCTCGCCGCCCGTCGCTGCTGGCACGCCGCGATCAACCCGCTGCACGCCACCGTGTACTTCTCGCCGGAGATCGCCAAGGAATTCGCCGCCCTCGGCGTCACCGACCCGGTGGCCGTCAACCTGGCCCACCGGTCGGCGGCGATGGGCGCCGTAGGGGCGGGCGCGGTCACCGCCACCTTCTACAACTACCGCCACGACCTCGTCGCCCGGCACCTGCCCGGCGTCTGGGACACCACCACCCCCGAGGAGGCCCTCGCCGCCCGGCTGCGGGCCGCCGACGGCTGCCTGCGCCGGCTCCTCGGCGCCGAGACCATCACCTCGCCCGAACTCGCCGAGGCCGCCGACCTGGCGATGCGCGCCACCGAGGCCTGCACCCGGCACGCCCGCACCCTGTACGCGGCCCACGCCGACCTCCCCGTACCGCAGGAGCCCCACCTGCGCCTGTGGCACGCCACCACCCTGCTGCGCGAGCACCGCGGCGACGGCCACCTCGCCGCCCTGCTCCTGGCGGGCCTGGACCCGGTCGAGGCACTCGTCAGCCACACCGCCACCGGCAAGGGCATGACCCCGAAGTGGCTCAAGGCCCAGCGCGGCTGGGTGCAGGCCGACCTGGACGCCGCGGCCGACCGGCTGCGCGGGCGCGACGTCCTCGACGCCGCCGGCGAGCTGACCGAGAAGGGAGTCGCCCTGCGCGATCAGCTGGAGCACGACACCGACCGGCTCGACGCCGCCCCCTACGAGCACCTCGGCGAGGCCGGCCTGGCCCGCCTGACCGAGCTCGGCGGCGCCCTCGTGGTCAAGGCCGTGACCGCCGGGGCCTTCCCGAGGGACCTCATGGGCAGGGCCTGACGGGCAGGGCTCCCGCCGTCCGTCACGACCACCTGCCACAATTGGCAGCCTTCCAGTGCAAACGAAGGCAGGCGGGACCCGATCGTGACGATGTCCATCGAAGGCAGGATCGCCGAGGAGCTCGGCGTACGGGAACGGCAGGTCAAGTCCGCCGTCGAGCTGCTCGACGGCGGCTCCACCGTGCCGTTCATCGCGCGCTACCGCAAGGAAGCGACCGAGATGCTCGACGACGCCCAGCTGCGCACCCTCGAGGAGCGGCTGCGGTATCTGCGCGAGCTGGAGGACCGGCGCGCGGCGATCCTCGACTCCGTACGGGAGCAGGGCAAGCTCGACGCCGAGCTGGAGGCCCGGATCAACGCGGCCGACACCAAGGCCCGGCTGGAGGACATCTACCTGCCCTTCAAGCCCAAGCGGCGCACCAAGGCGCAGATCGCCCGCGAGGCCGGCCTGGAGCCGCTCGCCGAGGGCCTGCTGGCCGACCCGTCCGTGGAACCGGCCGCCGCGGCGGCCGCGTTCGTCGACGCCGACAAGGGGGTCGCCGACCCGGCAGCCGCCCTCGAAGGCGCCCGCGCCATCCTCACCGAGCGGTTCGGCGAGGACGCCGACCTGATCGGCGAACTGCGCGAGCGCATGTGGGGCCGGGGCCGGCTCGCCGCGAAGGTCCGCGAGGGCAAGGAGGAGGCGGGCGCCAAGTTCGCCGACTACTTCGACTTCGCCGAGCCGTTCACCGCGCTGCCCTCGCACCGCGTCCTCGCCATGCTGCGCGGCGAGAAGGAGGACGTCCTCGACCTCAACCTGGAACCCGAGGCCCTCGAAGACACAGCGGAGCCCGGCCCGTCCACGTACGAGGGCATGATCGCCCGCCGCTTCGGCGTCAACGACCGAGGCCGCCCCGGCGACAAGTGGCTGGGCGACACGGTCCGCTGGGCGTGGCGCACGAAGATCCAGGTGCACCTCGGCATCGACCTGCGGATGCGGCTGCGCCAGGCCGCCGAGGACGAGGCCGTACGGGTCTTCGCGTCCAACCTGCGCGACCTGCTGCTCGCGGCGCCCGCCGGCACCCGGGCCACGCTCGGCCTGGACCCGGGCTTCCGTACCGGTGTGAAGGTCGCCGTCGTGGACGCCACCGGCAAGGTCGTGGCCACGGACGTGATCTACCCGCACGTGCCCGCCAACAAGTGGGACGAGTCCCTCGCCAAGCTGGCCCGCCTCGCGAAGGAGCACGCGGTCGACCTGGTCGCCATCGGCAACGGCACGGCCTCCCGCGAGACCGACAAGCTCGCCGGGGACCTCATCACGCGCCACCCCGAACTGGGGCTCACCAAGGTGATGGTCTCGGAGGCGGGCGCCTCCGTGTACTCGGCCTCGGCCTTCGCCTCGCAGGAACTCCCCGGTATGGACGTGTCGCTGCGCGGCGCCGTCTCCATCGCCCGCCGCCTCCAGGACCCGCTCGCCGAGCTGGTCAAGATCGACCCGAAGTCGATCGGCGTCGGCCAGTACCAGCACGACCTGTCCGAGGTGAAGCTCTCGCGCTCGCTCGACGCGGTCGTCGAGGACTGCGTGAACGGCGTCGGCGTGGACGTCAACACCGCCTCCGCGCCCCTGCTCTCGCGCGTGTCGGGCATCAGCGGCGGCCTCGCCGAGAACATCGTGGCCCACCGCGACGCCAACGGCCCCTTCCGCAGCCGCAAGGGGCTCAAGGACGTGGCCCGCCTCGGCCCGAAGGCGTACGAGCAGTGCGCGGGCTTCCTGCGGATCCGCGGCGGGGACGACCCGCTGGACGGCTCGGCCGTGCACCCCGAGGCCTACCCGGTGGTGCGGGCCATGGGCAAGACGGCGGGCGGCGAGGTGGCGGCCCTGATCGGCAACTCCTCCGTCCTGCGCTCCCTGCGCCCCGAGCAGTTCGTCACCGAGGCCTTCGGCCTGCCCACGGTCACCGACATCCTGCGCGAGCTGGAGAAGCCGGGCCGTGACCCGCGTCCCGCCTTCAAGACGGCCACCTTCAAGGAGGGCGTGGAGAAGATCGGCGACCTGGCCCCCGGGATGATCCTGGAGGGAGTGGTCACCAATGTGGCCGCCTTCGGCGCCTTCATCGACATCGGTGTCCACCAGGACGGTCTGGCCCACGTCTCGGCGCTGTCGAAGAACTTCGTCAAGGACCCGCGGGACGTGGTCAAGCCGGGCGACATCGTCCGCGTGAAGGTCATGGACGTGGACATCCCGCGCAAGCGGATCTCGCTCACCCTGCGACTGGAGGACGAGGCCGGGGCCGAGCGCGGCGCGGGCGCCCCCGGGCAGCGCGAGGACCGGCGGGGCGGCGGCTCCGGCGGCGGCCGTCCGCCGCAGCAGCGCGGTGGCGGCGGTGCCCGCGAGGGCGGCCGGAACCAGGGCGAACGCGGCCAGGGCGGCCAGGGCGGCGAGGGCCGGCGCCAGGGTCAAGGAGGCCAGGGCGGTCAGGGCGGTCAGGGCCAGGGCGGTCAGGGCCGACGCCAGGGCGGCGGCGGGGGTGCTCCCGCTCCCGCGAACAGCGCGATGGCGGACGCGCTGCGCCGCGCGGGCCTCACCGCACCCGAGGAGCGCCGCAAGCGGTAGGCACCGTCAAGGGCGGCTTGCAGCCACCCGGCGCGTCAGGGTCCTCGTACGCCATGGCCGAATAGGTTCCCCACCTGGGGACTTGTCTTGCCAACTCGCGTACAAGATCTGTAGGCATGGTGGAACGCCCGTTCGTCATCAGGCGGACGGGCTTCCGTGTTCCTCCCCTCAGGACCGTATTCCCCGAGGCCGCCTTGAAGGCACAGGACGTCATGCCCATGCCCATTCACGCCTACCGACGCTGCCCCGGAAAGGGTCCGAAGAGGGATCACATGCCCCACCGGCAACTCAGCCTTCGCAAACGGTGCGAGAACATTCTCGGCCATCTGGATCTGACCCACCCCTTCTCCCTCGACGTCCTGTGCAACCGGATAGCCGAGCAGCGGGGCCGCCCCATCCGGCTCCACCCGCTCCCGAAGGAGGCCGCGGAGTCCGGGATCTGCGGACTGTGGGTGGGCACGGTCAGCGTCGACTACGTCTTCTACGAGGCGCAGACCACCCCGCTGCACCGCGAGCACATCGTCCTCCACGAGCTCGGCCACATCCTCTTCGGGCACAACTCGCTGGAGAGCGAGGAGACCGACGGCGAGGTTCCCACCGTGCTCGGGCGCACCAACTACACCACCCGCCAGGAGCAGGAGGCGGAGATGCTCGCCAGCATGATCCGCATCCGCACGGCGAACGCCGGCCCGCGCCCGGCCCACCGGGACCGCGGCACCCTGGCCCGGCTGGAGTCGGCCATGGGCTACGAGTGGGGCAACGATGGCAGCTGACCTCACCGCCTTCGGCAACTGGCTCGCCGTCCCCAGCGTGGTGTGCCTGTGGGCCGCCGTCCTGCTCCGCGCCCCCGGCGCCCTCCGCTCCCCCCGGCAACGCGGCCTGTGGCTGGCCGTCGCCACCGCCGCCGCCGCGATGACGCTGAACCTCCCGGACCTGGTGAGCTACGCGATGAGCCGCGGCGCCGGCTACGCCCACACCATCGGCCTCGTCCGCAACCTCATCGGCGTGCTCTCGGCGGGCGCCGTGCTCTACTTCGTCGCCGCAGCCACCCGCGGCCGCAGGCTGCAACTCGCCTCCTGGATCGCCACGCTGGGCTGGCTGGGCGCACTCCTGGCCCTGGACGCGACCGCCCCCGGCCACGGCACGCACACCATGCCGCCGGTCGGCGACCCCGTGCCCTCCCTCGCGTACTGGCTGGTGCTGATCTCCGCGCACGTCATCGCCAACACCGTCTGCGTGGCCCTGTGCTGGCGCTACAGCCGGCGCACCGAGAGCCGGGGCCTCGCCGCCGGACTGCGCCTCTTCGGCCTCGGCACCGCGCTCGCCGGACTGTTCTGGCTGGCGTACCTGCTCAAGGCCCTGTTCGGCAGCACCTGGGCGATGCCCGCCCTCCCGCTGCTGATGAACCTGCACGGCCTGCTGCGCGCCGCCGCGATCCTCGTGCCCACCCTGTTCACCCTCCGCCGCACCGCCGCCGACACCGCCACCGCCTGGCGGCTGTGGCCGCTCTGGCGCGACCTGGTCGAAGCCGTCCCGCACGTGGCCCTCAACAAGCCGCGCGCCGGCCGGATGGTGGAGCTGCTGTGGCCGCCGGTCCCGCGCAACCTGCTGGTGTACCGCAAGGTCATCGAGACGCGCGACGCGATCCTGATCCTGGGGGAGTACGCGGCCCCGGGCGCCCTGGAGCGGGCCCGCGGCGAGGCCGCCGGACGGGGGGTCCCCGAGCAGCGGCGCGCCGCGGCCGCGCTGGCCCGCGTACTGAAGGAGGCGCGGCAGGCGAAGCTCGACGGGCTGCCCGGGCAGCCGGGCGAGGCCGCCGCGCTGGAGCTGCCCGCCTCGATCCACACCTCGCAGGAGGGCGGGGACCTGGCGGACGAGGCCCGGTTCCTCGTCGACGTGGCCCAGGCCTACGTCTCGCCCGCCGGCACCACGTCTGTCAGCACAAGGAAGTGAACCCCTCTTGACGACCGCAGCAACCACCGTACTGATCACCGGGGCCAGCGCCGGACTGGGCGCGGCCTTCGCCCGCGGCTTCGCGGCCAAGGGCTGCGACCTGGTCCTCGTCGCCCGCGACAAGGACCGGCTCGAAGCCGTCGCCGCGCAACTGGGCCGCGAGTACGGCACCGTGTGCGAGGTGCTGCCCGCCGACCTGCTCGACGCGGGGGACTGCGCGGCGGTCGCAGAGCGGCTCGCCGACCGGTCCCGGCCCGTGGACATGCTGGTCAACAACGCGGGCTTCGGCCTGCCCGCGCCCTTCCCGTACAGCCCGGTCGAGGACGAGGAGCGGATGCTCGACCTGCTCGTGAAGGTCCCGCTCCGGCTCACCCACGCCGTCCTGCCGGGCCTGCGCGAACGCCGCCGCGGCGCCGTCCTCAACGTCTCCTCGGTGGCGGGACTCCTGCCGACCGGCACATACGGGGCCGCCAAGGCCTGGATCACCGCGTTCAGCGAGTCGCTCCGGGTGGACATGGAGCCGTACGGGGTCCGGGTCCTGGCCGTGGTCCCCGGCTTCACCCGCACCGAGTTCCAGGAGCGCGCCGGCATGGACGTCAGCGCGCTGCGCGAAGCGGTCTGGCTGGAACCGGAGGCCGTGGTCGCCCAGGCCCTGAAGGACCTGGCCCTGCGCCGCCCGGTCAGCATCACCGGCCGCCGCTACCAGGCGTACGCCCTGGCGGCCCGGCACCTCCCGCGCGCCTTCGTGGCCCGGAAGATGGCCCGCAAGCGCCGCCCGCCGGCCGACCTGGAGGCGTGACCCGCCCGCGGGCGAGCACGGATCCGAAAGAGACGGCCTAGAGCTCGGTGACCTTGCCGTCCTCGACCCGGAGGCGGCGGGTCACCGAGACCGCGTCGAGCATGCGGCGGTCGTGGGTGACCAGCAGGAGGGTGCCCTCGTAGGCGTCGAGGGCGGACTCCAGCTGCTCGATCGCCGGGAGGTCGAGGTGGTTGGTGGGCTCGTCCAGGACCAGCAGGTTCACCCCGCGGCCCTGGAGCAGCGCCAGCGCGGCACGGGTGCGCTCGCCGGGGGAGAGGGTGGCCGCCGGGCGCAGTACGTGGGCCGCCTTGAGGCCGAACTTGGCCAGCAGGGTGCGCACTTCGGCCGGCTCGGTCTCCGGGACCGCCGCACAGAAGGCCTCCAGCAGCGGCTCGTCGCCGAGGAACAGGCCGCGGGCCTGGTCCACCTCGCCGACGAGGACACCGGAGCCGAGGGTGGCGGAGCCCGAGTCCGGGGACAGCCGGCCCAGCAGGACCGCGAGGAGGGTGGACTTGCCGGCGCCGTTCGCCCCGGTGATCGCCACCCGGTCCGCCCAGTCGATCTGCAGGCTGGCCGGGCCGAAGGCGAAGTCGCCCCGCTTGACGGCCGCTTCGCGCAGAGTGGCCACCACCGAGCCGGAGCGCGGGGCCGCCGCGATCTCCATCCGCAGCTCCCACTCCTTGCGGGGCTCGTCCACGACATCCAGCCGCTCGATGGCCCGCTGCGTCTGGCGGGCCTTGGCGGCCTGCTTCTCGCTGGACTCGCCGCGCAGGTTCTTGCCGATCTTGTCGTTGTCGGAGGCCTTGCGGCGAGCGTTGCGCACGCCCTTGTCCATCCAGTTGCGCTGCATCTGGGCGCGGCCCTCCAGGGCCGACTTCTTGCCCGCGTACTCCTCGAACTCCTCGCGGGCGTGGTCGCGGGCGCGCTCGCGCTCCTCCAGGTACGCGTCGTAGCCGCCGCCGTAGAGGTTGATCTGCTGCTGGGCCAGATCGAGTTCGAGGACCTTGGTGACGGTCCGGGTCAGGAACTCGCGGTCGTGGCTGATGACGACCGTGCCCGCGCGCAGCCCCTTCACGAACCGCTCCAGCCGCTCCAGACCGTCCAGGTCGAGGTCGTTGGTGGGCTCGTCGAGGAGGAAGACGTCGTAGCGGGACAGCAGCAGCGAGGCGAGACCCGCGCGGGCCGCCTGACCGCCCGAGAGCGCCGTCATGGGCAGGTCCAGACCCACCATGAGGCCGAGCTCGGCCGCGACCTCCTCGGCCCGCTCGTCGAGATCGGCGCCGCCGAGGTCCAGCCACCGGTCCAGCGCCGTCGCGTACGCGTCGTCCGCTCCCGGCGTCCCGTCCACCAGGCCCTGAGTCGCCGCGTCCAGCTCGGCCTGCGCGGCGGCCACACCCGTACGGCGGGCCAGGAAGTCCCGGACCGACTCGGCGGGCCGGCGCTCCGGCTCCTGCGGGAGGTGGCCTACGGCGGCGGTCGGCGGGGAGAGCCGCAGCTCCCCGGTCTCGGGGGTGTCCAGCCCGGCGAGCAGGCGCAGCAGGGTGGACTTCCCGGCGCCGTTCACGCCGACGAGGCCGATGACGTCGCCGGGGGCGACGACGAGGTCGAGATCGGCGAAGAGCGTGCGCTCACCGTGCGCGGCGGTGAGCTTCTTGGCGACGAGGGTTGCAGTCATGATGTGCCGATCCTATCCGGGCGGACGGCCTCCCCCGGATGGCCGAATAGGTGGGAAGCACGTCATTGCGGCCATCGGGGCCCGCATCACACCATGGGGTCATGTCGTCGCGAAACGTGCTCGTCGTCCTCTACGACGGGGTGCAGAGCCTGGACGTGACCGGGCCCGTGGAGGTGTTCGCCGCCGTGGCCCGGTTCCCCGGACTGGCCGGGTACCGGATCGCCACGGCGTCCCCGGGAGGTGCGCCGGTCCGTACGAGCAGCGGCCTGACGCTGGTGCCGGACGGGGACCTGGAGAGCGCCCGCCCGGGGGCCGGGACCACGCTGCTCGTGCCCGGGGGCCGGTACACGGCCGACTTCGAGCCGCGGCTCACCGACTGGCTGCGCGCCCACGGGGGCGGGGCGGAGCGGCTGGTGTCCGTCTGCACGGGCGGGCTGCTGCTCGCCGAGGCCGGGCTGCTGGACGGGCGGCGGGCGACGACGCACTGGTACGCGTGCGAGCAGATGGCGCGCGACTACCCGGCCGTGGCGGTGGACCCCGACCCCATCTACGTACGGGACGGACCGGTGGCCACCTCGGCCGGGGTCACGGCCGGGATCGACCTCGCGCTCGCGCTGGTGGAGGAGGACCACGGCAAGGACGTCGCCCTGGCGATCGCCCGGCACCTGGTGGTGTTCCTGCACCGGCCCGGCAACCAGGCGCAGTTCAGCGCGCAGCTGGCGGCCCAGACCGCCCGGCGGGAGCCGCTGCGGGACGTGCAGCAGTGGATAACCGAGCACCCGGACGGCGACCTCAGCGTCGAGGCGCTCGCCGCGCGCGCCCGCCTCTCGCCGCGCCACTTCGCGCGGGCCTTCCAGACGGAGACGGGGGTGACCCCGGGGCGGTACGTGGAGCGGGTGCGGGTGGAGCACGCCCGGCGCCTGCTGGAGGAGGGCTCCTCGGGCATCGCCCAGGTCGCCCGCGCCTGCGGGTACGGCACACCCGAGGCACTGCGCCGCGCCTTCGTGAAGACGCTCGGCCAGCCCCCGACCGAATACCGCCGCCGCTTCGGCCCGTCCCGGGCCCGCTAGGGCCGACCCGACAGCCGAGAACCCACCACACGTCGACCGCTCCGGAGGAGCCATGCAGATCGCCGTACTGCTCTACGACCGTTTCACCGCCCTCGACGCCATCGGGCCCTTCGACACCCTCGGGCGGCTGCCCGACGCCGAGGTCGTGTTCGTCTCCGAGCGGCCCGGGCCCGTGCGGACCGACAGCGGGGCGCTCGCGCTCGTCGCCGACAAGGGGCTCGACGAGGTCACCCGGCCCGACATCGTCATCGTGCCCGGCGGGCCGCACCCCGAGGTGGAGATGGAGAACCCCGCCGTACTGGAGTGGCTGCGGGCCGTCGACACCACCACCACGTGGACCACGTCCGTGTGCACCGGATCCCTGCTGCTGGCCGCCGCCGGGCTGCTCGACGGCCGGCGGGCCACCAGCCACTGGCTGTACCTGGACCGGCTGTCGAAGCTCGGGGTCGAGCCCACCGGCGAGCGCGTGGTCTTCGACGGCAAGTACGTCACCGCGGCCGGGGTGTCCTCCGGGATCGACATGGGCCTCACCCTGCTCGGCAGGATCGCGGGGGACGAGGTCGCCCAGACCGTCCAGCTGATGACCGAGTACGACCCGCAGCCGCCCTACGACGCCGGTTCGCCGGACAAGGCGCCCGCCGAGCTCGTCGCCCGGCTGCGGGCGCACAGCCCCCTGGCGTAGCCCGGGGGCGTCACCGCCTCACGGGGACCAGGTGAAGCGGGGCGCCCGGCGCTCCAGGAACGCGGCGACGCCCTCCGCGGCGTCGTCGCTCGCCGCCGCCTCGGCGCCCCAGTGCCCGTCCCGGTCCGTCCGGCCGTCCGCGAACTCCTTGGCGGCCGCCTGCGTCAGCTGCGAGCGCGAGGCCAGGATCCGGGTGAACTCGGCGACCCGCTTGTCCAGCTGCCCGGCCGGCAGCAGCTCGTTCAGGAACCCGGCGCGCAGCGCCTGGTCCGCGCCGATCAACTCCGCGGAGAAGAGGAGGTACTTGGCCCAGGCCGGGCCGACCAGGGAGGCGAGCCTGCGGGTGGAGGAGGCCGGGTAGACGATGCCCAGCTTCGCCGGGGTCACCCCGAACGACGCCCCCTCCTCCGCGAAGCGCAGATCGCAGGCCGCCGCCAGCTGGCTCCCGCCGCCCACGCAGAACCCGCGGATCGCCGCCAGCGTCGGCTTCGGGAAGGCGGCCAGGGCCTCCTCCGCCGTCACGGCGAGGGCCCGCGGGTCCTCGTCCCCGGTCAGCGAGGAGATGTCGGCGCCCGCGCAGAAGGTCGGTCCGGCACCGGTCAGGACGAGCGCCCGCACCGCGGGGTCGCCCGCCAGGCCCGTCAGCAGTTCCGGGAGCGCCCGCCACATGGAGGCGGTCATGGCGTTGCGCTTGGCGGGGTGCGAGATGACGACGGTGGCGACCCCGTCGGCGACCGTGTGCAGGAGGGTGGCGTCGAGGTCTGCGTCCATGCGCCGGATGCTATCCCGGGCGGTCATACCTATGATCAAGGGAGTCCGTCCGGGGGTGCGAGGAGGTGGCGCGTCCATGGGCACAGACCGAGCAGACCGTACCGGGGCCGGAGCCGGTGCCGGGGCCGGGGCCACGGGCCGGGAACCGCAGCGGGAGAAGAAGAAGCTCCACCGCAGTTACGGGCTGCTGGCGCTGCTCGGGGTGATCCTCGTGCTGGCCGGTCTGGTCGGCCTCGTCTACACCGGCCTCGCCACGCTCACCTCGATGTTCCTCTTCGGCTGGCTGCTCCTGATCGGCGGTGCGGTGGGCCTGCTGCAGGCCGTGCAGTCGCGCAAGAGCAACTACTTCTGGCTCGCCGTCGTCGTCGCCGCGATCAACCTCGCGGCCGGCTTCGTGATCCTGCGCCGCCCCGAGGCGAGCGCCGAGGCGCTGACCATGTTCGCCGCGCTGCTCTTCCTGACGGGCGGCCTGTTCCGGCTGGTCGGAGCGCTGGTGGTGCGCGGTTCGCACTTCGGGCTCGCGCTCATCCAGGGGGCCTTCGGGGTCCTGCTGGGGGTCCTGATCCTCTCCAACTGGCCCGGCAACAGTCTGTACGTGATCGGAACCTTCTTCTCCCTCGCCCTCCTGTTCGACGGCCTGAGCCTGATCGCCCTGGGCATGGGAGCCCGCCGCATCCTGGGCTTGGTCAGGGAAGACGAGGAGCCGCGGGAGACGGCCGCGGCGGACGGGGCCCGCGAGGCGGCCGCGAAGCGTCCGGCAGAAGATCAGGAACAGTCGAACAACTGACTCTGTCATACGCCAGTGGTCAGAATGTGTCCGATTGACGCTGACTTCTGGTCAGCAGTCCGGTCCGGACCAGCCCGTTCCCCACTCTTGACGCGTGGAGACGATCGAGCGTGAAGACGGGGGACGGAAGATGGATGTCAGCGGGAGTGTCCCGCCAGCCAAGGAGGGGGAGCCGGAGGCTCCGGCCGACCCCCTCGCGTACGAGGGCGTGTGGAGGTTCACGGCGCCCGCGGTAGAAGAATCCGTTCCGCAGGCCCGCCGGGCGGTCCGGGACCTGCTCGGGCGCCAAGGGGTACCGGCCCATCAGGACCTCGTGTACTCCCTGCTCCTGATCGTCTCCGAACTGGTGACGAACTCGGTCCGGCACGCCGCCCTGCTCTCGCCGGAGGTCGCGGTCGAGGTCGCGATCGGCCGCGAGTGGGTACGGGTGGCGGTCGAGGACAACCACCCGTACCGGCCCAAGGCGCTGGAGGCCGACTTCGGCCAGACCGGCGGCCGGGGTCTGCTCCTCGTACGGGAGGTGACGCTGGAGGCCGGCGGGGTCTGCGACGTCGAGCACACCTCGACCGGCGGCAAGGTCATCTGGGCGGCCCTGCCGCTCGCCACCCCGCCGACCGCCGGCTGAGCGGCGGACGGGCGGGACGGCGTACGGCGAACACACGGCGTACGGCGGAACGGCGTCCGGACTACCAGCCCGCCGCGTCGCCGGTCAGCTCGCGGATCGCGGGCCGCGCCGCGTCCAGCACGGTCATGAACCACGCCGAGAACGGCACTTCGGCGTGCCGCTTGGCCAGCTCCTCGGCGGTGACGAAGGCAGTGGCCTCGACTTCCTCCGGATCCGGCCGCACGGCGGTCTGCGCGAGTCCCACGAACAGGTGATTGAACTCCTGCTCCACCAGACCCGAAGCGGGGTCCGGGTGGTTGTAGCGCACCGTCCCCGCCTGCGCGAGCAGCGAGGGCGACAGCCCCAGCTCCTCGTGGGTCCGCCGGGCCGCGGCCGCGAACGGCGACTCCCCGGGGTAGGGGTGACCGCAACAGGTGTTCGACCAGACGCCGGGGGAGTGGTACTTCCCGAGGGCCCGCTGCTGGAGCAGCAGACGGCCCTGCTCGTCGAAGAGGAACACCGAGAACGCCCGGTGCAACTGCCCTGGCGCCTGGTGGGCGGAGAGCTTCTCCGCCGTGCCGATGGTGTTCCCGGACTCGTCGACCAGTTCGAGCATGATCGGTTCTTGAGTACCGGTGCCGTTGGACGCGCTGTTCGCGGCGGTGGCTGGTGTGGTCGGCATACCCATCCTTCGCTTCGGACTTCGGCCTTCAGTCTGCCGTACAAAAGAGGCTTGTCCCCACTTCGGACATCCGTGCATGTCCGCCCCCCGCCGCGTGCTAGGCGACGAGGGGCGGATCACTTCACGTACGACATCACCCGATGTCGCGCAGGCGTCAGACCCCGAACGGGGCCGGGTACCCGATCGTTCCCGACGGCACCGGAACGGAATCGTCCAGCACCAGCGCCATCATCGCCTCGTCCGGTACCTCGAAGGGCGCCCGGATCCCGAAGCGCGACGCCGGTGTGAAACCGAAGCGCGGGTAGTACTCCGGGTGCCCGAGCACGAGGACCAGTGACTCCCCGCGCTCCCGGGCCGCCGCGAGCAGGGCCCGTACGACCGCGCTGCCCGCGCCCGAGCGCTGGAACGCCGGAGCGACGGCCATCGGGGCGAGCGCGAGCGCCCGTACCCCGTCGACCTCGCACGCGGTGAGCAGCGCGTGCGCCGCCACCGACCCGTCCGGGGCCTCGGCCACGTACGACAGCCCGGGCAGCCAGGCGCCGTCCGTGCGCAGCGCGTCCACGAGGTCCGCCTCCAGCGGAGTCTCGAAGGCGGCCAGGTTGACCTCCCGTACGGCGGCCACGTCGGCCGCGGTCTCGGGGCGGGTGGGCCAGGCGTCGCCGTCCCCGGCCGTCACCGGGCGCAGGACGTAGCCCGTGTACCCGTACTCGTCTCCGTGCCGGGCCCGTACGTCGAGCTCCTCGCGGGTCGCGGCCAGGGCCGCGGCCATGGCGGGAGCCGCGGCGCCGGCCCCCGAGAGGGTACGGACCCGCTCGGCGAGCGGACCGTAGTACTCGGCCCAGTCCGAGTCGGGCAGGTGGTGCACGCCGAGCACCCGGTACCCGGCGGCCTGGGCGGCCGCGAGGTTGCGGGCGGTGGTGCGCAGCGCGTAGTGCGGGTCCCAGAAGGCGCGGGCGCCCGCGGACGGCTCGGGCACCGTCCACTGGCACTCGGTCAGGACGAGGGTGCCGCCGGGGGCGAGCAGCCGCTTCCACCGCGCGAGCGCGGCGTCGAAGCCGAGGATGTAGGCGGAGCCCTCCGCCCAGACGAGGTCGAAGGAACCGTCCGCGAAGTCCTCGCCCGTGAGCGCGCCCATGTCCGCCTCGACGGTGCGGACGCTGCCGGCGAGCCCGCGGGCCGCGGCGGCCGTGCGGAGCTCTTCGAGGAAGGGGGCGTACAGGTCTACGGCGGTCACCTCGGCGCCGGAGGCACCGCCCGCCTCGGCGGCGAGCAGCAGGGCGCTGCGGCCCGGACCGCAGCCCAGGTCGAGGATGCGCGGCCGCTCGGGCAGCGGTCCGCACAGGGACAGCAGCCGGCGGGTGCTCGCGTCGGAGCCCGGAGCCTGTCGGGGCAGGCCGCGGTGCACGGCGAAGAAGGCCTCGGTGGAGGCGTCGCCGTTAATGGTGTCGCCGGTAAAGGTGTCGCCGTCGGTGAATACGCCGTCGGCGGAGGTGTTGTTGTCGGTCAACGTGAACCCTTGGAACGGGGGCTCCGGCCGACGAGGCCCAGCAGTGTGATCAGGCCCGGCCGGATGCCCGGATGAAGGAAATGGGGATGCACCGGAGTTCGCTGCGCATGGCCGCGACCACTACGACGGTCATCAACCCACCTCTTTCCACTCGACTCGTTCAGGGGCGTGTCCACCGTAACATCCGGGCCGTTTGTGGTACCGCGCCGTGATCACCGATGATGATCGCGACCCGGCCCGGGGCCGGAATATTCGGCTTATCGGGGCGTAAACGGGTGATGAACCCCTGCTTCCATTCATCCGATAGCCTCTGCCGACGTGCCGCCGCCCTTTAGGCGACCGTCCGGAATCCGTTACAAGGAGTGAGTTCGTCTGCCGACCGTCATCCTCACCGGCCTGCCGGTCCCCGGATCACCGCTCACGGACGAGCTGCGCTCCCTCGGCTTCGAGGTCCGCCCCGCCACCGGTCCCGAGGACGCCGCCGCCGCACTGGCCGCCGTACCCGCCGACGAGCGGGTGGCCGTCGTGGACAGCGCCTTCGTCGGGCACGTGCACGCACTGCGCCTCGCGCTGACCGATCCGCGCTTCGACGCCTGCGCCGTCACCGGCGCCCTCGCCGTCCTGCCCGGCGCCCGTGACGCCCTCGACAAGGCCGCCGCTCTCGCGACCGGCGCCGGAGCCGACGGCGCCGGCCCGTACGCGGACCGGCTCGCCGCCTCGGTCGAGGCCGCCGGGACCGCCGTACAGCGCCCCGAGCTGGGCACCCTCGTCGCCGCGGTCCCCGTCGGCCCGGCGGACCGGGACGCGGCGACGGCCGCCGTCGCCGCCGTCGACGACGAGGCGGTCCGCCTGCGGACCGCCGTGAAGTCCCGCGACGGCTTCTTCACCACCTTCTTCATCAGCCCGTACTCGCGCTACGTCGCCCGCTGGTGCGCGCGCCGCGGTTTCACCCCGAACCAGGTCACCACCGCCTCGCTGATCACCGCGCTGGTCGCGGCCGGCTGCGCGGCCACGGGCGAGCGCTGGGGTTACGTGGCGGCCGGCCTGCTGCTGCTCATCTCCTTCGTGCTGGACTGCACCGACGGGCAGCTCGCCCGTTACTCGCTCCAGTACTCGACGATGGGCGCCTGGCTCGACGCCACCTTCGACCGCGCGAAGGAGTACTCCTTCTACGCGGGCCTCGCGCTCGGCGCCGCCAGGAACGGCGACGACGTCTGGGCCCTCGCGGTCGGCGCGATGATCCTCATGACCTGCCGGCACGTCGTGGACTTCTCCTTCAACGAGGCCAACCACGACGCCACCGCCAACACCAGTCCCACGGCGGCGCTCTCCGACAAGCTCGACAGCGTCGGCTGGACCGTGTGGGTCCGGCGGATGATCATCCTGCCGATCGGCGAGCGCTGGGCGATGATCGCGGTGCTGACCGCCCTCACCACCCCCCGGATCGTCTTCTACGCCCTCCTCGTCGGCTGCGCCTTCGGCGCGCTCTACACCACCGCCGGCCGGGTCCTGCGCTCCCTGACCCGCAAGGCCACCCGCACCGACCGTGCGGCCCAGGCCCTCGCCGACCTCGCCGACTCCGGCCCGCTCGCCGAGGTCCAGGCCCGGCTGCTGCGCGGCCGCGCCGGTTCCTTCGGGTCCGTGTACGTGGCGGCCCTGGGCGCGGTGCTGATGATCGGGTCGGCCCTCGCCCTGCCGTTCGGCGACCCGAGGCTGATCGCCGTCGCCGTGATCTACGTCATCGCCTCCGGGCTGGCCGTCGCCGCGCCGCTCAAGGGCGCCCTGGACTGGCTGATCCCGCCGCTGTTCCGGGCCGCCGAGTACGTCACGGTCCTCGTGCTCGCCGCCAAGGCGGACGTCCCCGGAGCCCTTCCGGCGGCATTCGGCCTGATCGCGGCGGTCGCCTACCATCACTACGACACGGTGTACCGCATCCGCGGCGGCACCGGCGCGCCCCCGCACTGGCTGGTGCGGACGATCGGCGGCCACGAAGGCCGGGTCCTGCTGCTCACGGTCCTGGCGGCCGTCCTCGCCTCGCGCGAAGCGGACTTCCCCGTCGCGCTCACGGCCGCGGCCGTGTTCGTGGCACTCGTGGTGCTCGTCGAGAGCATCCGATTCTGGGTCTCCTCCGGAGCACCCGCCGTACATGACGAAGGAGAACCAGCATGATCGGCCTTGTACTCGCTGCCGGTGCCGGACGCCGTCTGCGTCCCTACACCGACACCCTGCCCAAGGCGCTCGTGCCGGTCGGCCCCGAGGGTGACGAGGAGAGCATCACGGTCCTCGACCTGACGCTCGGCAACTTCGCCGAGGTCGGTCTCACCGAGGTCGCGATCGTCGTCGGCTACCGCAAGGAAGCCGTGTACGCCCGCCGGGAGGCCCTGGAGGCCAAGTACGGCGTCAAGATCACGCTGATCGACAACGACAAGGCCGAGGAGTGGAACAACGCCTACTCCCTGTGGTGCGCGCGTGACGTCCTCAAGCAGGGCGTGATCCTCGCCAACGGCGACACCGTCCACCCGGTCTCCGTCGAGAAGACCCTGCTCGCCGCCCGCGGCAACGGCCAGAAGATCATCCTCGCCCTCGACACGGTCAAGAGCCTGGCCGACGAGGAGATGAAGGTCGTCACGGCTGAGGGGAAGGGCGTCCGGAAGATCACCAAGCTGATGGACCCCGCCGACGCCACCGGCGAGTACATCGGTGTCACCCTCATCGAGCCCGAGGCCGCCGAGCAGCTCGCCGAGGCCCTGAAGACCACCTTCGAGCGCGACCCCGACCTCTACTACGAGGACGGCTACCAGCAGCTCGTCAACGACGGCTTCACCATCGACGTGGCCCCCATCGGCGACGTCAAGTGGGTCGAGATCGACAACCACGACGACCTCGCCAAGGGCCGGACGATCGCATGCCAGTACTGACGAGGCTCATCCCCTCGCCCGTCGTCGTCGACATCAGTCGCGGGGCGATGGACGACCTGGCCGGCCTCCTGGCCGACCAGCGGATCTCCGCCTCCGGCAAGCTGGCCATCGCGATCAGCGGAGGCTCCGGCGTGGCGCTGCGCGCCAAGCTGGAGCCCGTGCTGCCGCACGCCGACTGGTACGCGGTCGTCGACGGCACCATCGACTCCGCGGTCAAGCTGGCCGATGACATAAAGGGCCGCCGCTACGACGCCGTCGTGGGCCTGGGCGGCGGCAAGATCATCGACGTGGCGAAGTACGCCGCGGCGCGGGTCGGCCTGCCCATGGTGGCCGTCGCCACCAACCTCTCGCACGACGGCATCTGCTCGCCGGTGTCCATCCTGGACAACGACAACGGCCGCGGTTCCTACGGCGTCCCCACCCCCATCGCCATGGTCATCGACCTCGATGTGATCAAGGACGCCCCGGTGCGGTTCATCCGCGCCGGCATCGGCGACGCCATCTCCAACATCTCGGCCATCGCCGACTGGGAGCTCTCGCACCGGATCACCGGCGAGCCCGTCGACGGCCTGGCCGCCGCCATGGCCCGTACCGCCGGCGAGTCCGTGCTGCGCCACCCCGGCGGCTGCGGCGACGACGAGTTCCTCACCGTGCTCTCCGAGGCCCTGGTCCTCTCCGGCATCGCCATGTCGATCAGCGGGGACTCCCGCCCGTCGTCCGGCGCCTGCCACGAGATCAGCCACGCCTTCGACCTGCTCTACCCGGGGCGCTCCGCGCTCCACGGCGAGCAGGTCGGCATCGGCGCCGCTTTCGCGATGCACCTGCGCGGGGCCGCCGAGCAGTCCGGCCTCTTCACCGAGGTGCTGCGCCGGCACGGTCTGCCGGTGGCGCCCGAGGAGATCGGTTTCAGCGTCGACGAGTTCGTCACGGCCGTCGAGTACGCCCCCCAGACCCGTCCGGGACGTTTCACGATCCTGGAGCACCTCAACCTGTCCGCCGCCGAGATCAGGGACGCTTACGCCGACTATGCCAAGACCATCCGTAGCTGAACTCCGGCCCGTCGTGCACCCGGCGGGCGTCAAGGACCGGGTCAGCGGCGAGCACTGGGGCGGGCGCCTCTACATGCGCGAGATCTCCCTGCGCATCACCCGCCTCCTGGTCACCACCAAGGTCACGCCGAACCAGCTGACCTACGTGATGACCCTCGCCGGCGTCCTCGCCCTTCCGGCCCTGCTGGTGCCGGGCATCCTGGGCGCCGTCCTCGGTGTGGTCGCGGTCCAGCTCTACCTGCTGCTCGACTGCGTCGACGGAGAGGTCGCGCGCTGGAAGAAGCAGTTCTCGCTCTCCGGGGTGTACCTGGACCGGGTCGGCGCCTACCTGTGCGACGCGGCCGTCCTCGTGGGCTTCGGCCTGCGCGCCTCCGACCTGTGGGGCACCGGGCGGATCGACTGGCTCTGGGCCTTCCTGGGCACCCTCGCGGCGCTCGGCGCGATCCTGATCAAGGCCGAGACCGACCTGGTCGGCGTCGCCCGCCACCAGGCCGGCAAGCCGGTGGTCAAGGACGCGGCGGCCGAGCCGCGCTCGTCCGGCATGGCGCTCGCCCGCCGGGCCGCCGCCGCGCTCAAGTTCCACCGCCTGGTCCTCGGCATCGAGGCCTCGCTGCTCATCCTGGTGCTGGCCGTCCTGGACCAGATGCGCGGCGACCTGTACTGGTCCCGCGTCGGTGTGGCCGTCCTGGCCGGCATCGCGGTGCTGCAGACCGTGCTGCACCTGGTGTCGATCCTGGCCTCCAGCAGGCTCAAGTGACCGCCCCGATGCGGCTGGGCGCCGTGATCATCACCATGGGCAACCGGCCCGACGAGCTCAAGGCGCTCCTCGACTCGGTGGCCCGCCAGGAAGGCGACCCCGTCGAGGTGGTCGTCGTCGGCCAGGGCGTCGAGGTCTCCGGCCTGCCCGAGGGTGTGCGCAGCGTCACGCTGCCCGAGAACCTGGGCATCCCCGGCGGCCGCAACGTCGGCATCGAGGCCTTCGGCCCCGGCGGCGGCGAGATGGACGCGCTCCTCTTCCTGGACGACGACGGGCTGCTGGAGCGCACCGACACCGCCGAGCTGTGCCGGCAGGCCTTCGCCGAGGACCCCGGACTCGGGATCGTCAGCTTCCGGATCGCGGATCCGGACACCGGTGAGACCCAGCGCCGGCACGTGCCGCGGCTGCGCGCCTCGGATCCGCTGCGCTCCTCCCGCGTGACCACCTTCCTGGGCGGCGCCAACGCCGTCCGCACGAAGGTGTTCGAGCAGGTCGGAGCGTTGCCGGGAGAGTTCTTCTACGCGCACGAGGAGACCGATCTGGCCTGGCGGGCGCTCGACGCCGGGTGGCTGATCGACTACCGGGCGGACATGGTCCTGCTGCATCCGACCACTGCCCCCTCCCGGCACGCGGTCTACCACCGTATGGTGGCTCGTAACCGGGTGTGGCTCGCCCGCCGCAACCTGCCCGCTCCGCTGGTCCCGGTCTACCTGGGCGTCTGGCTCCTGCTGACGCTCGTACGCAGGCCCTCGGCACCGGCGCTCAAGGCCTGGTTCGGCGGATTCCGTGAGGGATGGACCACTCCCTGCGGACCCCGCCGCCCCATGAGATGGCGTACGGTCTGGCGGTTGACCCGCCTGGGCCGACCACCTGTCATCTGACCAGCCCGCGTCTGGGAACATGGCGCGATCACGGGCCTCGCGCCACCAGCCTGATGCCCACCTGGCCGCATCTTGAAGACGAAAGTTTCAACTTGTGAGTGACACAACCCACGACGGCGCCCTCGCCACGAGCAGGCCGCCGTCCGACGACGCGGGGCTCAGCTCCGCGGAGCTCGCCAGGAAGTACGGCCTCTCCGTCAGCGGTGCCCGGCCCGGCCTGGGCGAGTACGTGCGCCAGCTCTGGGGACGGCGCCACTTCATCATGGCCTTCTCCCGGGCCAAGCTGGTCGCGCAGTACAGCCAGGCGAAGCTCGGCCAGGTCTGGCAGGTGGCGACCCCGCTGCTGAACGCGCTGGTCTACTGGCTGATCTTCGCGCTGATCCTGAATGCGGACCGGGGCATGCCGAAGGGGGTCTACATCCCCTTCCTGGTGATCGGGATCTTCGTCTTCACCTTCACCCAGAGCTCGCTGATGGCGGGTGTCCGGGCGATCCCCGGGAACCTCGGCCTGGTCCGCGCGCTGCACTTCCCGCGCGCCTCCCTGCCGATCTCCTTCTCGATGCAGCAGCTCCAGCAGCTGCTGTACTCGATGATCGTCGTGTTCGTGATCGTCATCTGCTTCGGCAACTTCCCGCAGCTGTCCTGGCTGCTGGTCCTCCCGGTGCTGGTGCTGCAGTTCGTCTTCAACACCGGCCTCGCCATGATCTTCGCGCGGGCGGGCTCCAAGACGCCCGACCTCGCGCAGCTGATGCCGTTCGTCACGCGTACGTGGATGTACGCCTCCGGCGTCATGTTCTCGATCAGCGAGATGCTCAAGGACAAGCCCGCGTGGATCGCGGACGTGCTCCAGTGGAACCCGGCGGCCATCTACATGGACCTCATCCGGTTCGCGCTGATCGACGGCTACGGCTCGGAGAACCTGCCGCCGCACGTCTGGGCGTTCGCGGTCGGCTGGGCCGTCCTGATCGGCCTCGGGGGATTCGTGTACTTCTGGAAGGCTGAGGAGCGTTACGGCCGTGGCTGAGAACTCCATGGGGCGCGTCCCCACCGTCATCGCCGACGACGTCCACATCGTCTACCGGGTCAACACCGGCAGCTCCGGCAGGGGCAGCGCCACCGCGGCGCTGAGCAAGATAATCCGCCGGGGCAAGGGCGACGCCCCGGGCGTCCGCCGGGTCCACGCCGTGCGCGGGGTCTCCTTCACGGCGTACCGCGGCGAGGCGATCGGCCTGATCGGTTCCAACGGTTCCGGCAAGTCGACCCTGCTGCGCGCCATCGCGGGCCTGCTGCCCTGCGAGGCCGGCAAGGTCTACACCGACGGCCAGCCCTCGCTGCTGGGTGTCAACGCGGCGCTGATGAACGACCTCACCGGTGAGCGCAACATCGTCCTCGGCGGTCTCGCGATGGGCATGAGCCGCGAGCAGATCAAGGAGCGCTACCAGGGCATCGTCGACTTCTCGGGCATCAACGAGAAGGGCGACTTCATCTCCCTGCCGATGCGCACCTACTCCTCCGGCATGGCGGCGCGACTGCGCTTCTCCATCGCGGCGGCCAAGGACCACGACGTCCTGATGATCGACGAGGCCCTGGCCACCGGTGACCGCAGCTTCCAGGTGCGTTCGGAGAACCGCATCCGCGAACTGCGGGAGAAGGCCGGCACGGTCTTCCTGGTGAGCCACAACAACAAGTCCATCCGCGACACCTGTGACCGGGTGCTGTGGCTGGAAAAGGGCGAGCTCCTGATGGACGGGCCCACCGAGGAGGTCGTCTCGGCCTACGAGAAGGCCTCCAACGGCTGACCTGCGGGTCGCAGGGCGCCCCGCGGGGCGCTCGTCCGTTCCTTCCGAAGGCCCCCGCTGCCGTGCGCGGCGGGGGCCTTCGGCGTGCTTTTGCATTTCGCCGCGACATTCGACGCCGGAGCGAATACCCGAGAGGCCTCCGCGGCGTTCTACAGCGTAAGCTGAAGCGGTCCTGAATCGCGGCAAGAGGGGACGATTCCCCGCAGGTGAACGGCCCTGGGGCAGCCCCGGGGAAACCCCCGGCGGCGTGTCCGAAATAGGATGTATTGGGTCGGCAGTGTAGAACGGGAGATGTGACGGCAATGGCTACGGGAATTCTCCGGCCCCCAGGCACGACGGCCGTCCCCGCCCCAGGCGGCGGGCGGTGACCGCGGCGCACGGCATCCGGCCCCTGTCCGACACGGTCCACGTGAGCGCCACCCTCGACAAGGCTTCGGCGGAGAACTTCCCCGTCGCCCCCGCCTTCCTCCCGCGCGCCTGGCGCGACGGGCTGACGGCCGTCTACGGGTACGCCCGCCTCGTCGACGACATCGGCGACGGCGACCTCGCACCCGGCGGACGCGACGCCGCACTCCTCGGCCTCGACCCGGCCGCGACCGACGACCGGCTCGCCATGCTCGACGCCTTCGAGGCCGACCTGCGGCGCGTGTTCGGCGGCACGGACGGCCCCCCGCGGCACCCGCTGCTGCTCGCCCTCCAGCCCGTGGTCCGCGCCCACGACCTCACCCCCGAGCCCTTCCTCGGGCTCATCGAGGCCAACCGCCAGGACCAGCGGGTCACCCGCTACGAGACCTACGCGGACCTGGTCGGCTACTGCGAGCTGTCCGCGAACCCGGTGGGGCGCCTCGTGCTCTCCCTCACCGGAACCGGCACCCCCGAGCGCATCCGCCGCTCCGACGCCGTCTGCACCGCCCTGCAGATCGTCGAACACATCCAGGACGTCGCCGAGGACCTCGGCAACGACCGGATCTACCTGCCCGCCGAGGACATGCGGCGCTTCCACGTGAGCGAGGCCGACCTGGCGGCCCCGTCCGCCGGCGCGTCCGTACGCTCCCTGGTCGCATTCGAAACTGAGCGCGCACGCGAGCTGCTGAATGAAGGCACCCCCCTCGTGGGTAGCGTGCACGGCAGACTCCGGCTGCTGCTCGCGGGTTTCGTGGGAGGAGGGCGCGCAGCCCTGCGAGCCGTCACGGCCGCCGGCTTCGACGTACTCCCCGGCCCGCCCAAGCCCACCAAGAGCGGCCTGCTCCGCGAGGTTGCCGCCGTCCTGCGCACAGCGCCGAGAAAGGGGTGAGCCCGACCGTGGAGGGCCCCACACACGCGTCCGCACCGGCTGCGATGTCCGCACCGATTTCCGCGGCCTACAGCTACTGCGAGGCCGTCACCGGTTCACAGGCGCGCAATTTCGCGTACGGCATCCGGCTGCTGCCCACCGACAAGCGGCAGGCGATGTCGGCGCTGTACGCCTTCTCGCGGCGCGTCGACGACATCGGCGACGGCACGCTCGCGCCCGAGGCCAAGCTGGCCCGGCTGGAGGAGACCCGCGCCCTGCTCGGGCGGATCCTGGCCGAGGAGGTCGACGAGGACGACACCGACCCGGTCGCCGTCGCCCTCGCGCACGCCGCCCGCCGCTTCCCGATCCCGCTCGGCGGCCTCGACGAACTCATCGACGGCGTCCTGATGGACGTCCGCGGCGAGACCTACGAGACCTGGGACGACCTCAAGGTCTACTGCCGCTGCGTGGCCGGGGCCATCGGCCGGCTCTCGCTCGGCGTCTTCGGCACCACGGCGGGCGCGGCCGACTCCGGGCGCGCCGCCGAGTACGCCGACACGCTCGGCCTCGCCCTGCAACTCACCAACATCCTCCGCGACGTTCGCGAGGACGCCGGCAACGGACGCACCTACCTGCCCGCCGAGGACCTCGCCAAGTTCGGCTGCTCGGAAGGCTTCCACAGCGACCGGGCGCCCGCCGGCGCCGACTTCGCCGGGCTCGTCCACCACGAAGTCCGGCGCGCCCGCGCCCTGTTCGTCGAGGGCTACCGGCTGCTGCCGATGCTCGACCGGCGCAGCGGCGCCTGCGTGGCCGCCATGGCCGGCATCTACCGCCGCCTCCTCGACCGCATCGAGCGGGAGCCGGAGGCGGTGCTGCGGGGCCGCGTCTCGCTGCCGCCGCACGAGAAGGCGTACGTCGCCGTGCGCGGCCTGTCCGGCCTCGACGCGCGGACCATCTCCCGCCAGAGCACCCGGAGGCGGCCCTGATGGCTGCGACCACCCGGACCCCGGCGACGGCGCCGGGCGCACTCCCGGCATGCGCGCCCGCGCCGCACCGGGCCGCGCGGGCCGACCGCACGGGGGCGTCCGTCACCGCGCGCCGCGCCGCCGGGACCGCGGGCACGTCCGGCGCCCCGGCGTGCGCCGCCGCGCCGCGACCGCGCCCGGCGGGCCGTCCCGGCCGGGACGGCGCCCGGGCAACCACCGCGACGGCGGGCGCGTCTCTTTCCGCGGGCTCCGGCTGTGCCGGGCGGCCCGCCGCACGCGCGGCGGCCTCGTCCGCGCAGGTCCGACCGGCCGGCCCGGAGGGCGGCCGCACCACGGGGGAGGGCGCATGACCGGCACCGAGCACCACGCCGTCGTCGTCGGCGGCGGCCTCGCCGGGGTCACCACCGCCCTCGAACTCGCCGACGCCGGGCTCCGCGTCACCCTGCTCGAAGGCCGCCCCCGACTCGGCGGGCTCGCCTTCTCCTTCAAGCGCGGCGACCTCAACGTCGACAACGGCCAGCACGTCTACCTGCGGTGCTGCACCGCCTACCGGTGGTTCCTCGACCGCGTCGAAGGCGCCGCCCTCGCCCCGCTGCAGGACCGGCTCGACGTACCCGTCCTCGACGTGGCCCACCCCGGCGGCCCGCGCCTGGGACGGCTGCGCCGCAGCGCCCTGCCCGTGCCCCTGCACCTGGCCGGATCGCTGGCCCGCTACCCGCACCTGTCCCTCGCCGAGCGGGCGGGCGTCGGCCGCGCCGCCCTCGCGCTGCGCCGCCTCGACCCGACCGACCCGGCCCTGGACGGCCTGGACTTCGCCACCTGGCTCGGCCGCTACGGGCAGAGCCCGCGCGCCATCGAGGCCCTGTGGGACCTCGTCGGCATCGCCACCCTCAACGCCACCGCCGACCAGTCCTCGCTGGGCCTGGCCGCCATGGTCTTCAAGACCGGCCTGCTCTCCGAGAACGGCGCCGCCGACATCGGCTGGGCCCACGTCCCGCTGGGCGACCTGCACGACGGTCTCGCCCGCAAGGCCCTCGACGCGGCCGGCGTCCGCACCGAGCTGCGCACCCGGGTCACCGGCATCTCCCGTACCGCCGACGGGAACTGGCGGGTCGACACCGAGGACGAATCCCTCGACGCCGGCACCGTCGTCCTCGCCGTCCCGCAGCGCGAGGCGCACGGACTGCTGCCGGCCGGCGCCCTCGCCGACCCCGACAAGCTCCTCGACATCGCCAACGCGCCCATCCTCAACGTCCACGTCGTCTACGAGCGCAAGGTGCTCAAGCAGCCCTTCTTCGCCGCACTCGGCTCCCCGGTGCAGTGGGTCTTCGACCGCACCGACTCCTCCGGACTCCCCGACGGCGGCCAGTACCTGGCCCTCTCCCAGTCCGCGGCCCAGGACGACATCGACGAGCCCGTCTCGGTCCTGCGCGCCAAGTACCTGCCCGAGCTGGAGCGGCTGCTCCCGGCCGCGCGGGGCGCCAAGGTACGGGACTTCTTCGTCACCCGGGAGCGGACGGCCACCTTCGCCCCCACCCCCGGGATCGGCCGGCTGCGCCCCGGGACGCGCACCGACACGCCGGGGCTTTACCTGGCCGGTGCGTGGACTGCCACCGGTTGGCCCGCGACCATGGAGGGCGCCGTCCGGAGCGGAATGAGCGCGGCGCACGCCGCACTCGCCGCGCTCGGCCGCCACCGCGACCACCCTCTGCAGGAGGCGGCATGACGAGCACCACGAGCACGACGAGCACCACCAGCAACACCGGCACAGCAGGTACAGGAACAAGAGGAGAGCCAGTGAACCCGGGGAATCCGGCCGTCGAGAACACGGATGCCAGTGTGGGCACGGCCGGGAGGGGCGTGGAGAAGGCGGACACGATCGCCCTCCTGGAGCGCGGCCGCACACTGTCGACCCCCGTGCTCCGCGCCGCCGTGGACCGGCTCGCCGCGCCCATGGACACCGTCGCCGCCTACCACTTCGGCTGGATCGACGCCGCGGGCAACCGGGCGGACGGCGACGGCGGCAAGGCCGTGCGCCCCGCCCTCGCGCTGCTCTCCGCCGAGGCCGCGGGCGCCGCGGCCGAAGTCGGCATCCCGGGCGCCGTCGCCGTCGAGCTCGTGCACAACTTCTCGCTGCTGCACGACGACCTGATGGACGGCGACGAGCAGCGCCGCCACCGCGACACGGTGTGGAAGGTGCACGGACCCGCCCTCGCGATCCTCGTCGGCGACGCCCTCTTCGCCCTCGCCAACGAGGTGCTGCTGGAGCTCGGCACCGTCGAGGCCGGCCGGGCGACCCGCCGCCTGACCACAGCCAGCCGCAAGCTCATCGACGGCCAGGCGCAGGACATCTCCTACGAGCACCGCGAGCGCGTCAGCGTCGAGGAATGCCTGGAGATGGAGGGCAACAAGACCGGCGCCCTGCTCGCCTGCGCGGTCTCCATCGGCGCGGTGCTCGGCGGCGCCGACGACCGTACGGCCGACAAGCTGGAGGAGTACGGCTACCACCTGGGCCTCGCCTTCCAGGCCGTCGACGACCTGCTCGGCATCTGGGGCGACCCGGAGGCCACCGGCAAGCAGACCTGGAGCGACCTGCGCCAGCGCAAGAAGTCCCTGCCGGTGGTCGCCGCCCTCGCGGCCGGCGGCCCGGCCTCCGAGCAGCTCGCCGAACTGCTCGCCGCGGACGCCAAGGCCAGCGACTTCGAGAACTTCTCGGAGGAGGAGTTCGCGGCCCGCGCGGCGCTCATCGAGGAGGCCGGCGGCCGCCAGTGGACCGCCGACGAGGCACGCCGCCAGCACGCCATCGCGATCCGCGCCCTCGACGACGTCGACATGCCGCAGCGCGTGCGCGAGCAGCTCGTGGACCTCGCCGACTTCGTCGTCGTGCGCAAGAGGTGATCGCCACCCGACAGCGGATATGAATCGCGAGTCGCCGGCCGGCGCCGCCACCTGAGCGTGGCGCGCACCGGCCGACGGCAGACCCCAGCACAGCAGAGGACACTGTTCTAAGGGGAAGCCATGACAGCGACGACCGACGGCAGCGCCGAGGGCGCTGCTGCTGGCAGCGAATCGACCCCGGGCCTCCCGGCGGCCCCCGGCGTGGGGCACGCCCGCGGCCCGGCCGCCGAAGCGGGGCCTCCGGCCCCGCCCCACGCGGCCCGGCCCGGCCCGCGCGCCGAGTACGGCGACGCGTCCGGCGCCGCCGGCCCGCGCGCCGACTACGGCCCGCCGGGTCCGCCCGGAGCGGACGGCGGCCGGATGCGCGTGGGCACGGCCGGAGACCGGCCGGGCACGACCCGGGCACAGGGCGCCGCGCCGCCCGGCTTCGGCCCGGAGGCCGGTCCACCGGACGGGCCCGGAGGCCGCGTGCGCGTGAGGGTGCTCGCGGACGCCCCCGCCGGCCCGGGACCGGAGCGGGCGGGCACGGCCCGGACCGCCGCGGACCTGCCCGAGCCGCCCGACGGTGTCCCGCCGGGGGTGTACGAGGCCGCCGCGCGCGCCACCCGGAACCTGCTGGACCGCCAGGACCCCGAGGGCTGGTGGAAGGGCGACCTGGAGACCAACGTCACCATGGACGCCGAGGACCTGCTGCTGCGGCAGTTCCTCGGCATCCGCGACGAGGCCACCACCCAGGCCGCCGCCCTCTTCATCCGCGGCGAGCAGCGGGAGGACGGCACCTGGGCCACCTTCCACGACGGCCCGCCCGAACTGTCCGCCACCATCGAGGCCTACGTCGCGCTGCGCCTCGCCGGAGACGCCCCGGACGCCCCGCACATGGCCCGCGCCTCGGCCTGGATCCGCGCCCACGGCGGGATCGCCGCCGCCCGCGTCTTCACCCGGATCTGGCTGGCCCTCTTCGGCTGGTGGAACTGGGACCACCTGCCCGAACTCCCGCCCGAGCTGGTGTTCCTGCCGTCCTGGGTCCCCCTGAACATCTACGACTTCGGCTGCTGGGCCCGCCAGACCATCGTCCCGCTCACCGTGGTCTCCGCGCTGCGCCCCGTCCGCCCGGCCCCCTTCGCCCTCGACGAGCTGCACGCCGACGCGCGGACGCCGAACCCCGCCAGGCGCCCCGCCCCGCTGACCAGTTGGGAGGGGGCCTTCCAGCGGATGGACAAGGCCCTGCACGTCTACCGGCGGTTCGCCCCGCGCCGGCTGCGCAAGGCCGCGATGACCACCGCCGGCCGCTGGATCGTCGAGCGGCAGGAGAACGACGGCTGCTGGGGCGGGATCCAGCCGCCCGCCGTGTACTCCGTCATCGCCCTGCACCTGCTCGGCTACGACCTCGGGCACCCGGTGATGCGCGCCGGACTGGAGTCCCTCGACCGCTTCGCGGTGTGGCGCGAGGACGGCGCCCGGATGATCGAGGCCTGCCAGTCCCCCGTCTGGGACACCTGCCTGGCCGCGATCGCCCTCGCCGACGCGGGCCTGCACCCCGGCCACCCGGCGCTGGTCCAGGCCGCCGACTGGATGCTCGGCGAGGAGATCACCCGTACCGGGGACTGGGCCGTGCGGCGGCCGGGGCTGGCCCCCGGCGGCTGGGCGTTCGAGTTCCACAACGACACCTACCCCGACATCGACGACACCGCCGAGGTCGTCCTCGCACTGCGCCGCATCCAGCACCCGGACCCGGCCCGCGTCGAGGGGGCCATCGCCCGCGGGGTGTCCTGGAACCTCGGCATGCAGTCGAAGGACGGCGGCTGGGGCGCCTTCGACGCCGACAACACCAGCCCCTTCCCCAACCGGCTGCCGTTCTGCGACTTCGGCGAGGTCATCGACCCGCCCTCGGCCGACGTCACCGCCCACGTCGTGGAGATGCTCGCCTTCGAGGGCCGCTCCGGCGACGCCCGGACCCGGCGCGGCATCGCCTGGCTGCTCGCCGAACAGGAGACGAACGGCGCCTGGTTCGGCCGCTGGGGCACCAACTTCGTCTACGGCACCGGTTCGGTGGTCCCGGCGCTCATCGCGGCCGGCATCTCCCCGGGGCATCCCGCCGTACGCAGGGCCGTGCGCTGGCTGGAGACCGTACAGAACGAGGACGGCGGGTGGGGCGAGGACCAGCGCTCCTACAAGGACCTGTCCTGGGCCGGGAAGGGGGCCTCCACCGCCTCGCAGACCGCGTGGGCGCTGATGGCCCTGCTGTCGGCCGGCGAGCGGGACGGCAAGGCCGTCGAACGGGGCATCGGCCACCTGGTGCAGACGCAGCGGGAGGACGGCTCCTGGGACGAGCCGCACTTCACCGGCACCGGCTTCCCGTGGGACTTCTCCATCAACTACCACCTGTACCGGCAGGTGTTCCCGCTCACCGCCCTCGGCCGCTACCTGTACGGGGAACCGTTCGCCCCCGGCGGAGCCGTCTGATGTCCGCCGCACCACAGCGGAACAGCGGGGACCGGGCCGGCAACCCCGACCCGCTGCTGGTCGCCTGCGCGCTGCGCATCGAGCAGGCGGCGCTGCGCAGCGCCGGGCCCGGAGCGGCGGCCCGCGGCCCCGCCGGGAGCTACTCCCTGCTGCGCACCGGGATGGGCCCGCGCGCGGCCGAGCGGGCCGTCGCCCGGGCACTGGACCGGCCCGGGATGGACCGGGCCGCCGTCCTCGCAACCGGGTTCTGCGCCGGGCTGGTCCCCGGCATGCACCCCGGCGACCTGGTGGTCGCCGAGGAGACCCGGGGCCCGCAGGGGGCCGTCACCTGCACCGGCACCGCCCTGCTCGCCGAGGCACTGGCCCGGGCCGCACCGGGCCGGACCGTGCACACCGGCGCACTGACCGGATCCGACCACGTCGTCCGCGGCCAGGAGCGCGCGCAGCTGCGCGCCACCGGCGCCATCGCGGTCGACATGGAATCCGCGGCCACCCTCTGGACCGCCACCCGTGGCGGGTCCTGCCCGGAAGGCGGCCGCCCGGTTGCGGCCGTCCGGGTGATCGTGGACGCTCCGGAGCATGAGCTCGTCCGCATTGGCACGGTTCGCGGGGGAATATCGGCCTTCCGCGTTCTGCGTGCCGTACTGCCCGCGTTTTACGAATGGCACCGTTCTTTGCTGCTCCCCAGGAGGTGAGCCAGATGGCCATGCCGCTGCGCCAGTCCATCAGGGTCGGGACCTATCTTCTCGAACAGAAGCTCCGCAAGCGTGAGAAGTTCCCGCTGATCGTCGAGCTGGAACCGCTCTACGCCTGCAACCTGGCCTGTGAGGGGTGCGGGAAGATCCAGCATCCGGCCGGGGTGCTCAAGCAGCGCATGCCGGTCGCCCAGGCGGTCGGCGCCGTGCTGGAATCCGGCGCGCCCATGGTGTCCATCGCGGGTGGCGAGCCCTTGATGCACCCGCAGATCCACGAGATCGTCCGGCAGTTGGTGGCGAGGCGGAAGTACGTCTTCCTCTGCACCAACGCGATGCTCCTGCGCAAGAAGATCGAGAAGTTCACCCCTTCCCCCTATTTCGCCTTCGCCGTGCACATCGACGGCCTGCGCGAGCGCCACGACGAGTCCGTGGCCAAGGAAGGCGTCTTCGACGAGGCGGTCGCGGCCATCAAGGAGGCGAAGAAGCGCGGGTTCCGGGTGACCACCAACTCCACCTTCTTCAACACGGACACCCCGCAGACGATCATCGAGGTGCTCAACTACCTCAATGACGACCTCCAGGTCGACGAGATGATGATCTCCCCGGCCTACGCCTACGAAAAGGCCCCCGACCAGGAACACTTCCTCGGCGTCGAACAGACGAGGGAACTGTTCAGGAAGGCCTTCGCGGGCGGCAACCGGCGGCGCTGGCGGCTCAATCACTCACCGCTCTTCCTGGACTTCCTGGAAGGGAAAGCCGATTTCCCCTGCACGGCCTGGGCCATTCCCAATTACTCCCTCTTCGGCTGGCAGCGCCCCTGCTATCTGATGAGCGACGGCTACGTGCCGACGTACCGGGAGCTGATCAACGACACCGACTGGAGCAAGTACGGCCGCGGGAAGGACCCGCGCTGCGCGAACTGCATGGCGCACTGCGGCTACGAGCCCACCGCCGTCCTCGCCACCATGGGCTCCCTCAAGGAATCCCTGCGGGCGGCCCGGGAGACGATCGGCGGCAACCGGGACGCGTCGGCATGACCCCGGCGGAGGAAGGAGCGGGCGCCCGGGGCAAGGGCTTCGACCTCGGCGCCCTGCTGGCCGCGCGCGGCGGGGAGCGGTACGAGCTGCACGCCCGCCACCTCAACCACCAACTGCCCCGGATGCTCCACACCATCGGCTTCGACAAGGTCTACGAGCGGGCCGAGGGCGCCCATTTCTGGGACGCCGAGGGCAATGACTACCTCGACATGCTGGCCGGCTTCGGGGTCATGGGCCTGGGCCGCCACCACCCGGTGGTCCGCCGGGCCCTGCACGACGTACTGGACGCGCAGCTCGCCGACCTCACCCGCTTCGACTGCCCGCCGCTGCCCGGGCTGCTGGCCGAGAAGCTGCTCTCGTACAGCCCGCACCTGGACCGGGTCTTCTTCGGCAACAGCGGCACCGAGGCGGTGGAGACGGCCCTGAAGTTCGCCCGGTTCGCCACCGGGCGGCCCAGGATCCTCTACTGCGACCACGCCTTCCACGGGCTGACCACCGGCTCCCTGTCGGTGAACGGGGAGGGCGGGTTCCGCGACGGCTTCGCCCCCCTCCTCCCCGATACGAAGATCGCCCTGGGGGACCTGGGCGCCCTGGAGCGGGAGCTCCGCAAGGGCGACGTCGCCGCCTTCGTCGTCGAGCCGATCCAGGGCAAGGGCGTCCTGGAAGCCCCGCCCGGGTTCCTGCTCGCCGCGCAGGAACTGCTGCACCGGCACAAGGCGCTGCTGATCGCGGACGAGGTGCAGACCGGCCTCGGACGGACCGGTGACTTCTACGCCTACCAGCACGAGCCGGGCGTGGAACCGGACCTGGTGTGCGTGGCCAAGGCGCTGTCGGGCGGCTACGTGCCGGTCGGCGCCACCCTGGGCAAGGACTGGATCTTCAAGAAGGTCTACTCGTCCATGGACCGGGTGCTCGTGCACTCCGCGAGCTTCGGGTCCAACGCGCAGGCGATGGCGGCCGGGCTGGCGGTGCTGTCGGTCATGGAGGACGAGGAGCTCGTCGCGCACGCCCGGGCGACGGGGGACCTGCTGCGCGGGCGGCTCGCGGCCATGGTCGACGAGTACGAGCTGCTGCACGAGGTGCGCGGGCGCGGGCTGATGATCGGCATCGAGTTCGGCCGGCCGTCCTCGCTGGGGCTGCGCAGCCGGTGGACGATGCTGCAGGCGGCCCGCAAGGGGCTCTTCGCGCAGATGGTCGTGGTGCCGCTGCTCCAGAAGCACCGGATCCTCACCCAGGTCTCCGGCGACCACCTGGAGGTCATCAAGCTCATTCCGCCGCTGGTCGTGGACGAGCGGGACGTCGACCGGTTCGTCGGCGCCTTCCGCGCGGTCATGGACGAGGCGCACGGCGGGTCCGGGCTGATGTGGGACTTCGGCAGGACGCTGGTGAAGCAGGCCGTCGCCCAGCGCTGACGGCCCGCTCCGGGCGCGCTATTCGAGCAGCCGGTCACGCAGCCGGCCGAGGGTCTCGGGCTTCAGCCCGAGGCCCTCCGCCAGGTAGGGGTCCACCCCGCCCCAGGTCTCGTCGATGGTCTCGAAGGCGGCGACCAGGTACTCGGCGCGGGCGTCGAAGAGCGGCGCCAGCAGCTCCATCACCTCGGGGGAGCGGGCCTCGTCGGACGCGCTGCTGCGGCGCACCCGGTAGCGGCGGTGCGGGGCGTTCGACTCCAGGTAGTCCGCCACGATCGCCTCGCGCTCGACGCCCAGCGCGAGCAGGGTGACGGCGATCGACAGGCCGGCCCGGTCCTTGCCGGCCGCGCAGTGCAGGAGGGCGGGGACGCTGTCCTCGGCGAGCGCGTGCACGACCCGGCTGTGCTCGGCGGTGCGCTGCTCGATGATCCGGCGGTACGAGTTGGTCATCCGGGCGGCGGCCTTGCCGTCGCCCAGGATCGTGCGCAGCTGGTCGAGGTCGCCCTCGCGCACCAGCCGCCAGAACTCCCGGCCGTCGGCCGGATCCGAGAGGGGGATGTTCACGTTCCGTACGCCTGCCAGTTCCACGTCCGGCCCCTCCAGCGCGTGGTCGGCGCCGTTGCGGAAGTCGAAGATGGTGTGGAGGCCGAGCGAGGCGAGGAACTCTGCATCGGTTTCGGTGGCATGTGCGAGATGTCCGCTTCGGAACAGTCGTCCCGCGCTGACCCTTCGACCATCAGAAGTCGGCAATCCGCCTACATCGCGGAAATTGCGCACTCCGGTCAGGTCCGGCTCCTGTATCTGCTGGGTCACGGGAACTCCTCCGCTTCATGGTGGGATTTCTGTCCGAATTGAGCTGTTTGGCGCCAACTTGCCATATCCGGAGGCGAGATCGGGCACGTCCCCGTGAGCCAGATCATACGGTGACCGTGAGTGCCTGATCGCGAATGCCGAATGGCCCCGTCGGAGCGGTTGTTGACGGCTGTTAATGGACGCAGGGTGACCGGAATTCCGCCGGTTCCTCATTCCTGTGATTCCGTCAGGAAATTCGTGGCTTGTTCCCCGCCGTCGCAAGGGTTTACCTTCGCGATCGATCCGGGTGGATCGCCGAATCCTGCCGCCGCCCGGAAACCGCACCCGACTATTCGCGCGGCAGGAGCGGGGGAACCAGGTAAGCCGCTGTCCCGGAGATCTTTTCGGAGATCTTTTCGCCGGGACGGCTCGGGGTGAAGACGTACATGTCCCGTACATGTACGGCCGGACATCTCCAGTCCGAACCCGACAGCTCACCTCGCAGGCGCCGGAGAGGAAATTCGCCATGCCTGCAAAGGGTAAGCACCGCCGTCCCAAGTCCCTTTCGATATCGCGCGGTTTCGCCGTCGCAGGCACCGGTGGCGCGGCCCTCGCGCTGCCGCTGATGGGCGCCGCGGGCGCCCACGCGGCCGGCGCCCCGGCCGCGGCGACCGCGGTGGCCCCCGCTGTGGCCCCGCAGGTCCCCGCCGCGCTGCAGGCCGCGCCCGCCGCCGCCGTGCAGGGCGCCCCGAGCGTCTACACGGTCGTGCCGGGCGACTACCTCTCCAAGATCGCCGCCGAGCGCCACCTCTCCGGCGGCTGGGAGCAGCTGTACGCCGACAACCGCGAGGCGGTCGGCGCCAACCCGTCGCTGATCCACCCCGGCCTGAAGCTGCACCTCGGCGGTCCGGCCGAGGCGGACCCGGTGGACGCCGCCCCCGCCCCCGAGGCCGCCCCCGAGGCCGAGGCGGCTCCGGAGTCCGCCCCCGAGGCGGCCCCGAAGCCGGCCCCGAAGCCGGCCGCGAAGGCCGCCCCCGCGCAGCAGGACTCCGAGGCCGGGGCGCCCGCCGCGCAGAAGTCCGCCTCCGGCTTCGTCTCCCCGCTCGGCAACACCGGCGTCTCCACCCAGTACAAGGTCGCGGGCAGCATGTGGTCCTCCGGCTACCACACCGGCGTGGACTTCATCGCGAGCTCCGGCACCACCGTCAGGGCCGTCGGCGCGGGCACCGTGGTCTCCGCCGCCTGGGGCGGCTCGTACGGCAACGAGGTCGTCATCCGGCACGCGGACGGCAAGTACTCCCAGTACGCCCACCTCTCCCAGCTGTCCGTCTCCTCCGGCCAGAGCGTCACCGCCGGCCAGACTCTCGGCCTCTCCGGCTCCACGGGCAACTCCACCGGCCCGCACCTCCACTTCGAGATCCGTACGGGCCCCTCGTACGGCTCCGACATCGACCCGCTGGCCTACCTCCGCTCGAAGGGCGTGAGCATCTGACGGCACCCGCCGTCGGCGCGGGAACACGTGTGAGGCCGGGACCCGAGGGGGGTCCCGGCCTCACGTGTACTTATTCCTTATCCCCCACGTGGTACAGATCACGGTCCGTCAACCCCTCATTACGTTGGCGTAGGTTGGTTACGGGAGTGAAGGATGGTGTCCCGTGGCAGCGACGACGACGAAACTCAAGACCATCGGCTCGTACGCGGCGATCGGGGACAGCTTCACCGAAGGCGTGGGGGACCCGGGACCCGGGGATTCGCATCTCGGCTGGGCGGACCGGCTCGCCGTACTCCTGGCCGATCAGCGCGACGAGCACGACTTCCGCTATGCGAATCTGGCGGTGCGCGGAAAGCTCCTCGACCAGATCGTGGCCGACCAGCTTCCCAGGGCCAAGGCCCTCGCGCCCGACCTGGTCAGCTTCTGCGCGGGCGGCAACGACATCATCCGGCCCGGCAGCGACCCGGACGACGTGGCGGAGCGGTTCGAGGCGGCCGTGGCAGACCTCGCCGGCGCGGTCGGCCAGGTCATGATCACGACCGGCTTCGACACCCGGGGCGTGCCGGTCCTCAAGCACCTCCGGGGCAAGGTGGCGACGTACAGCGCGCACGTGCGCGCCATCGCCGACCGCTACGACTGCCCGGTCCTCGACCTGTGGTCGCTGAAGTCCGTACAGGACCGGCGGGCGTGGGACACGGACCGGCTGCACCTCTCACCCGAGGGGCACACGCGGGTCGCGCTGCGCGCGGCGCAGGTGCTCGGGCTGGACGTGCCGACCGACCCCGACCAGCCGTGGCCGCCGCAGCGGCCGCGCGGCTCGGTGGACGTGACCCGCGACAACATCCAGTGGGCGCGCGACCACCTCGTGCCGTGGATCGGCCGGCGGCTGCGCGGCGAGTCCTCCGGGGACCACGTGGAGGCGAAGCGGCCCGACCTGCTGCCGCTGTAGCCGTACGGATACGGGCGGGGACGGGGGCGGCAAGCGGAATCCTTCGGGGCCGGTGTGCGTTGGGATGGTCGTAGAGAGACGACCACCCCTTACTCCATCCTCCCTGGAGGCGCTTTGACCGGCTCCCGTCCCCTGCGTCCCCGGCTGCGCGCCCTGCGGCCCGAAGCCTTCGGCGCGGACCCGTCCGGTGCCCGGCTGGAGCGCATCCGCCGATCGCCGAACTTCGCCGACGGCGTCTTCCAGAACCCGGTCGGTGCCCGGAACAGGCCCTCGGGCTCGATGGCGGAGTTCGCCAAGATCTACTTCCACCGCGAGCAGCGGGTGCGGCGCAGTCCCGCCGCGCCCATTCCCGTGTACCCGACCACCCTCGCGGAGCTGGCGAAACCGCCGGCGAGCGGTCTGCGGCTGACCTGGATGGGCCACTCCAGCGTGCTCGCGGAGATCGACGGCCGTCGCGTGCTGTTCGACCCGGTGTGGGGCGAGCGCTGTTCCCCCTTCCCCTTCGCCGGCCCGAAGCGGCTCCACCCCGTGCCCGTCCCGCTGGCCTCGCTGGGCGACGTCGACGTCGTGGTCATCTCGCACGACCACTACGACCACCTCGACCTGCCCACCATCAAGGCCCTGGCCGGTACGGACACGGTCTTCGCCGTCCCGCTCGGCGTCGGCGCGCACCTGGAGCGCTGGGGCGTACCGGCCGACCGGCTGCGCGAGCTGGACTGGAACGAGAGCACCAAGATCGCCGGGCTCTCCCTGACGGCCACCCCCGCCCGGCACTTCTGCGGTCGCGGCCTGCGCAACCAGCAGCACACCCTGTGGGCCTCCTGGGTCGTCGCGGGCGACGAGCACCGGATCTACCACAGCGGGGACACCGGCTACTTCCCCGGCTTCGAGGAGATCGGCGCCGCGCACGGGCCCTTCGACGCCACGATGATCCAGATCGGGGCGTATTCGGAGTACTGGCCCGACATCCACATGACCCCCGAGGAGGGCATGCGCGCCCACCTCGACCTCCAGGGCGGCGCCCCGCACGGCACGATGCTGCCGATCCACTGGGGCACCTTCAACCTGGCCCTGCACCCGTGGGACGAGCCGGGCGAGGGCACGCTGGCCGCCGCCGAGGGGGCCGGAGCGGCCATCGCGCTGCCGATCCCGGGCCAGCCGTTCGAGCCGGGCGCCGACGGGGCTCCGGCGCAGCCCTGGTGGCGGCCGTTCGTCGCGGGCGGCGCGGCCACCGCCCCGGCCGCGGCACCGGGCCCGGTCACCGCGCGGGAGCGGCCGCAGGCCGTGACCCGCGAGGAATCCGAGGCCGTCGGGTCCTGACGTACCGCCGCCGCCCGTCCTCGCCTCGCCTCCTCGCCCCCTCGGCGCAGGCGGCCGGGCGGCCGGGCGGCGCATTCGGGCGGTTGTACGAGCGCTCCACCTGGAGCGGGAAGCACCCCCTCGAAGTTCCCCAACTGGCGTTCTCGGGCGGGACGACGGGGTCTAGCGTGGGTATCCGGTGATCAACACCGGGCCCCGGAACGCTGGGGGCCGGGCCCCACGTACCGAACGTACCGAGGACGCCGATGTCCGGACTCCGCGCCGCCCGCCACGCCCCGTCGAGACACGCCGTCACCGGTCCCGCCCGGCAGATACGTCCCCAGCTGGTGCGCGCCGCCGTCCTGCCCACGCTCGCCGCCGGACTCAGCGGCGCCGCCGCGGTGATCTTCACCCTCCAGCTCGGCGGAGGCGCCGGCGAGCGCGACGCCCGGCTGTGGCCGGTGCTCACGGGCTGCGCCCTGCTCGTGGTCGGGGCCCTCGCGGCAGCCCTGCTCGGGGCCCAGCGCGGGGCCAAGGCCGTACGGGACCGGTGCGAGGCGCTGCGCCGCTCCAGCGTGCGCGGCCGCCAGGAGCTGCGTACCGCCGCCGACCTGCTGGAACGGGGCGAGACCCCGCCCCGCCCGGTGCGGGGCGGACCGACCGGCCCGCTCGTCGGGGGAGACCCGGCCGGCGTGGACGAGTTCTGGCTGCTCGCCCAGGAGCTGCGCGGCGCCCGGGAACAGGCGCACGCGACCCTCGTACGGCTGGCCGGACCGGCCACCCCGTCCGACAGCGAGCGCAAGGTCGAGGTCTTCGTCAACCTCGCGCGTCGCCTGCAATCCCTCGTGCACCGGGAGATCGCGCTCCTCGACGACCTGGAGGACACGGTCGAGGACCCGGACCTGCTCAAGGAGCTCTTCCACGTCGACCACCTCGCCACCCGGATCCGCCGGCACGCCGAGAACCTCGCCGTGCTGGGCGGGGCCGCCTCCCGCCGCCAGTGGACCCGGCCGATCGACCTGAGCGAGGTGCTCCGCTCGTCGGTCGCGGAGGTCGAGCAGTACACGCGGGTCAAGGTCGTGCCCCCGGCCGGCGGCAGCGTCCGCGGGCACGCCGTCGCGGACGTGGTGCACCTGCTGGCCGAACTGGTCGAGAACGCCACGGTGTTCTCCGCCCCCGACACCGATGTGGTGCTGCGCGCCGAGCGGGTCACCGCGGGGATCGCGGTCGAGGTGGAGGACCGGGGGCTGGGCATGCCGGTGGAGGAACAGCACCGGATGAACGCCCTGCTCGGGGACCCCGACCAGATCAGCGTCCGGCACCTGCTCGCGGACGGGCGGATCGGCCTGTTCGTCGTCTCGGCGCTGGCCCGCCGGCACGGGATCGCCGTCGAGCTCAAGTCGAACATCTACGGCGGCGTGCTGGCCGTGCTGGTGCTGCCGCAGGAGCTGCTGGGCGCGGAGGCGCCGAGCGCGGCCGACGCGGCGGGTGGCTCCCGGCCCACCTCGTGGGTCCCGGGCGAGCCCCCGTCGGCCCCCCACCTGGAACCGGTCCCCGCACCGCTGCCCTGGCACCCGACCCCGGCTCCGGGGGTTCCCGCACCGCGGTCGGGCCCACCGACCCCCGCCACCCCGTCGGTCCCGACCCCGCGCGCCGCCGAACCCGACGCGGCGGCCGAGGCCGAGGCCTGGGCGGGGCCCGCGCGGCTTCCCGCTCCGAAGGCCGAACCGTGGAACGAGCCCCCGGCCGCGCTCGTGCCTGCCGACGGAACGACCCCGGGCGCTGTGGACTCGGCTCCCGCCGAGCCGTGGGCGAGCTCCCCGGCCCCCACCCTGCCGGGGCCGGAAGCCGAGCCCTGGCCCGGATCTCCCTCGGCGTGGGCGACGGCCGTGCCCGCGCCGCCGGCCGCGCCGGCGGGGGAACCGGCTTCGGAGGCGGGCGAGGGCGGGGCCGGGTTGCTGCCCCAGCAGCGGGTCGGCGAGCCCGAGGAGGGGGAGGACCGGCCCGCCTTGCCCCGGCGGCGGGCCCAGGAGCACCTGGCGCCGCAGCTGCGCGAGGCACCCGTACCGCGGCCGCCCGCGGACGCCGAACCGCCGCTGCACGATCCGGGCCTGATGGCCGCCTTCCAACGGGGCTTCGGCCTCGCCCAAACGGAGAACCAGCCATGAGCCTGACCCCGACCCCGACCCCGACGACTCACCTCAGCAAGGAGCACACCCCCATGGGCGGCGAAGTGGCGACGAAGACCGGCACCCGGCTCTCGGACCTCGACTGGCTGCTCAGCGGCCTCGTGCAGCGCGTGCCGTACACGCGCAGCGCCGTACTCCTCACCGCCGACGGACTCGTCACCTGCGTGCACGGCCTGGACGCCGACAGCGCCGACCACCTGGCGGCCCTCGCCTCCGGGCTGTACTCGCTGGGCCGCAGCGCCGGCTCCCGGTTCGGCGCCGGCTCGGAGGTACGGCAGGTCGTCGTCGAGCTCGACACCGCGCTCGTCTTCGTCTCCGCGGCCGGATCCGGGACCTGTCTGGCCGTCCTCGCCGACCGCGAGGCCGACGCCGGGGTGCTCGGCTACGAGATGGCGATGCTGGTCAAGAGCGTGCGTCCGTACCTGGCGGCCCCGCCCCGGCGGCCCACCGCCGACCCGGGGCGATGAGGGTCCGCGCCACGGGGGCGTACGCGAAGGGGCGGGACACACCGTGGCTCGACGACTCGGCGGGCCGGGTGATGCGCCCGTACACCGCCAGCGGCGGGCGGACCCGGCCCGGCGTCGCGCTCGACCTGCTCTCGCTGGTGACCGCGACCGGCGTACGCCCGCGCATCCCGCTCGGGGCCGAGCACACCCTCGTGCTACGCCTTTGCGCCGGCGCGGCCGCGGTCACCGTCGCCGAGGTGGCCGGGCAGCTGCGGCTGCCGGCCGCGGTGGTGAAGGTGCTGCTGTCCGACCTGATGGAACACGGGGCCGTCATGGCACAGGCGCCGCGGTTCCCCGGCATCGGCGGCGACGGGTTCGCCGCCACCGACCAGTCACTCCTGAGGGCGGTACTCGATGGCCTGCGAAAACGCCTGTGAAGTCCCCGCTGCCGCCCCCGCGACCCTGAAGATCCTGGTCGCGGGCGGTTTCGGCGCGGGCAAGACCACCTTCGTGGGCGCGGTCAGCGAGATCGAGCCGCTGAGCACCGAGGAACTGCTCAGCGACCTCGGCTCGGCCGCCGACCCGACGCACGGCGTCGAGGCGAAGACCACCACGACCGTCGCCCTCGACTTCGGCCGGATCACCCTCGACGAGCGCCACGTGCTCTACCTCTTCGGCACGCCGGGCCAGCACCGCTTCTGGTTCCTGTGGGAGGAGCTGTGCGCGGGCGCGCTCGGGGCGGTGGTGCTCGCCGACACGCGCCGCCTCGCGGACTGCTTCCCCGCCGTGGACTTCTTCGAGCGGCGCGGGATCGGCTTCATCGTGGCCGTCAACGAGTTCGACGACGGCCACCGCTACGCGCCCGAGGAGGTCCGCGAAGCGGTGGGGCTCGGGCCCGAGGTGCCCGTCGTACGGTGCGACGCGCGCCTGACCAGTTCGGGGACGGGCGCACTGGCCGCCCTGGTCCGCCACCTCCTCTGCATGTCCACAACCACAACCACAGCCACGGCCACGGCCACAGTCAGCTCTTCGTCTTCGGAGTCGGGGGAACCGCCATGACGTACTACGAATCGACCGGACACCTGCTGCTCACACCGGTGGACCGGGAGGCACCTGCGCGCGTCGTCCGGCTGCGCGAGCTGGGTCTGGGGGAGCGGACGGACGCCGAACTGGACGCCTTCGCGCGGCGCGTCGCCGACGTGCTCGAAGCCCCGCACTCCGGGGTCAACTTCATCGGCGAGGAACGGCAGTTCTTCGCCGGGCTGCACCACGCGGCCGAGTCCCCGGCCGGCGGGTACCCGGCGCGGGTCCTGGCCCGCGACCACGGCTACTGCCCGTACGTGGTGGTCCGGCGGCGGGCACTGGTACTGGAGGACGTACGGGACTTCGCGCGCTTCGCGGGCAACGCGGTCGTGGACGAGAGCGGGGTGCGCTCGTACGTGGGCGCGCCCCTCACGGACCGGCGCGGGATCGTCCTCGGCACGGTGTGCGCGGTGGACGTGGTGCCGCGGCGGTGGGGGACGGCCGGGCTCGCCACCGTCAAGGCGCTGGCCGCGGAGCTGGTGGCGCTGCTGCACGCACGCGAGGACCGGACGCAGGCCCGTGCGGCGGACCGGAGGGGGTGAGCGCGATTGTCGGTGGCGGGGGCTACGGTCGTCGGACGAGGGTTCACCGGTGGCTGGAGAGGAGTCTCGGGGATGGCCACGACCGCGCAGGACGTCCGCCTGATCGCACTGTCGCTCCCGGACAGCAGCGAGAAGCTCGCCTGGGGCATGCCGACCTTCCGGGTGGGCGGGAAGATCTTCGTCGCCCTGGCCGACGACGACACCTCGATCGGGGTGAAGTGTCCCAAGGAGGACCGGGCCGAGCTGATCGCGGCGGAGCCGGAGAAGTTCTTCGTGCGCCCGGGACACGACGACAACTACGCCTGGATCCGGGTCCGCCTGAAGGCCCTGGCGGACGCGACCGAGCTGCGCTCCATCCTGACCGACTCCTGGCTCCAGGCAGCCCCGAAACGGCTGATCGCGGCCCATCCGGAGCTCACCGGCACGGCGGACTGAGAACCGGCCCGCCGCCCGGCGCGGTACCCGTGGAACCGGTAGCGGAAAAGGTGCGCGCGACCACCCGCTGAAATGCGGTATCGTTCTCATGCGCGTTCGGCCAGGGGAAACCCCAGGTCAGCGGGTATCGGGACGTGGCGCAGCTTGGTAGCGCACTTGACTGGGGGTCAAGGGGTCGCAGGTTCAAATCCTGTCGTCCCGACTGTGCGGAAACGCAGGTCGGAGGCCGTTCTCTCATCCACGAGAGGGCGGCCTTTCGTGTGTCCGCCTGGCTGGCGGTGGCACGAGGCGCCGGCCGGCCTTCGGCGTCCGGTGACACCGTGCCCGACCTCTTCCGGGGCGGGCACGGTGTCCTCGTTTTCCCGCCTAGTGCGGCCGCACCAGCACCGGCTGCCGGGGCTGGGTGCCCGGGGTGGGGGCGGCCGTGGTGGCGGGCAGTTTGGTCAGGTTGGCGCTGATCATCGCTGCCGCGCGGCCCACGGCCTCGCCGAGCGGGGCTATCTGTTTGCCGTCCAGGGCGGTGGCCGCGACGGCTGCCACCACCTGGCCCGACGTGGAGAACACCGGCGCCGCCACGCACGACAGCGTGCTCACGCACTGTCCGTACTCGAAGGCCAGGCCCCGCTCCTGGGCCCGTCTGACCTCGCGGGTCCACGTCGGCTTCGTCCAGCCCTTGGGCAGCTCGGCCGCCGGGCTGGACGCCGCGAGGATCAGCTCCGCGGCGCTCCCGGGCGGCAGGACGATGCCGGAGCGCAGCGGGAAGACCTCGTCCACCTCGCCGCGCATGCCCCCGACGACGATCGTGTGTCCCGCCTCCGGCACCGACAGGCTGAGGCTCAGCCCGCCGCTCACGGCCGCGAGCTCGCGCAGCGGCCGGGCCGAGGCCGCGCGCAGCAGGCGCGCGGGGTGCCAGGCCTGTCCCAGCCGGAACGTCCGCGGCCCGAGGCGGTAGCGGCCGGCGCGGCTCTGCACCGCGCCGAGTGCGACCAGCTGCCCCAGTAGCCGGTGGGCCGTGGCCTTCGGCAGTTCGGCGTCGGTGGCCAGGCGGGTCAGGCCGACCTCCTCGCCGTGTGCGAGCACCTCCATGAGGGCGAACGCCCCCTCCAGTACACCTCGCCCCTCTGTGCCGGATCTGGCCATGAGAGGTACCCCCCTTTCGCACGGAACCCATCGGTCGGATGGGCCCGTAACTCCCCGTTCGTCCCGGCTCATCAGCAAGAACGGAGTTGCCGCCCTCCACTTCCGCCGGTCCGTTGAACGGACCCGATCATTGCCCGTGTGTTGCGAACGCGCCAGTGTGTTGTTGCCCGGGGACGCAACGTTTCGGTGTCACACAGGCAACCGGATGTTCGTCCCGCAGCAACGAAACAAGGAGGATCCCGATGAGCGCGATCAAGACCAGCGCCAAGCAGTTCAAGTACGTCATGGGTGCCATGACCGCCGTCTTCTTCGGCAACTGCTCTGCCAGCTGACGCTGTTTCGGGGGTGGGGGCGGCATGTCGCCCCCACCCCTTTTTCTTTACGCCTTAGGGAGGCACGAGTGCTGGAAACCGGTGTCCGGCAGGTCCGGGTGGCGATGGCCATGGTGTTCGGCCGGCGGCTGAACGTCCGGGCCGTCGAGCGGCTGGTCGCCGACGCCCTCGCCACGCTGGAGGAGTTCGGCTCGCTCGGCGACGACGTCGACGAACTGGCCGACGGACCGTTCGCCGACCCGGACGAGCGCCGCGACCTGCAGAACCGCGCACTCCAGCGGACCGTCGACAGGCTCGCCAAGCGCTCCCCCTTCTACCGGGAACGGCTCGCCGGCATGGACCTCACCGGGGTGACCACCGAGACGCTCACCCGGCTCCCGGTGACCCGCAAGGCCGACCTGATCGAGCGCCCCGCCGACTTCCTGTGCAGCACCCCCTACCTGGCCACCCAGACGACCGGAACCACCGGCCACCCCGTGCAGATGTGGCTCTCCCGCTACGAGATGGAACTCTGGCCCGCGCTCATCGCCCTGTCCGTGGTGCTGCGCGGCGACATCCGCCCCGGCGACCGGATGCAGATCAACCTCAGCTCCCGGGCAACGGCCGCCGTCCAGGAGGACGTCGAGGTGTGCCGGATGGTCAACGCCTCGTGCCACGTGGTGGGCCAGGTCCCGCCCGAGGAGTCCGTCGAGCACCTGCTCGGCCGCAACGGCACCCGGCCCACCCTGCTCACCGGCAACCCCAGCTACCTGGCGCGGATGCTCACCGCCGCACGCCAACGCGGTTACGGACCGGACGACTTCGGCCTGCGGGCGATCTACGCAGGCGGGGAGATCGTGTCCCCGGCCTTCGCCGAGGCCCTGCGCGAGACCTTCGGGGCCGAGACCATCGGCGACAACTTCGGCATGACCGAACTGCTGCCCGTCGGCGGTCGCACCTGCAGCCGGCGCCACCTCCACATCGACCCCAACATGGGGTACACCGAGGTGCTCGACCCGGAGACGGGCGAGCCCGCCGGACCCGGACAGCTCGGCGAGCTGACCGTGACCCCGTACTACCCCTACCGGGAGTGCATGCCGGTCCTGCGGTACAACACCGGCGACGTCGTCCGCACCCTCGTCGGCGAACCGGACTGCGAACTCGCGGCCGTGCCCGCCGTCTCCCAGATCCTCGGCAAGGCGGGCACGCTGCTGCGCACCGCCGACGCCGTCGTGACGCCGCGCGAGATCGTGGAGGCCCTGGACGGCAGCCCCGGAATGCCCTGGCCCCTGCGCTACCGGGCCGAGGTCGCCGACGGCCGGCTCCACGTGGAGGTCGCCTCCCGCGACGCCGGCACGGCCGAGGTGACCGAGCGGCTGCTGGCCCGGGGCATCGACGCGCGCGTCACGGTCCTGCCGCTGGACGACGACGAGGCCGCCCGCCGCTTCCCCCTCCGCTGTGACCTGTTGGAGCACACCTTCACCCGGAGCCACGCATGACGGTCTTCTTCCAGATCGCGGCCACCGCCGTCCTTGCACTCGCGGTCGTCGTCGGCACGATCGCCTACTTCCGCGCCGTACGCGCCGCGAGGCCGCCCGTCGGCGTCTTCAACGGCAGGGACATCTTCATGATGATGGGCTTCGTCCTGGCCCTGCCGTACGTCTACCTCGCCCTCCCCGGCGCCGTCCTCCCGGCCGTGCTCGCCCTCGTCTTCGCGGGCGGACTGTCCGTCGGCTACCAGCCCCTCATCGGCAACGGCCGGCTGCGCTGGGCGCTGATCGCCGTACTGATCGCGAGCGTGCTCGTCACCCACCTGGCGTTCGGCGAGACCGCGGCGCCCTACTGGGTGGCGAACAGCTGCGTCGTCGGACTGGTCGTGGTCTCCGCCACCAACCTCAACGTCCAGGGCGGCATGCGCCTGAAGAACGTCGTGTGGTTCCTGCTCGCCCTCGCCGTCTACGACGCCTTCTTCGCCTGGGTCGTACCGCTGACCCAGGAGCTCGCCGCAGCCGTCCAGGGGTATCCGTACGCCCCGGCCGCCGGCCTGCGCCTCGGTGACGACCTCGGCGCCGTCGTCGGCATGGGTGACCTGCTGGCCTACTCCCTCTTCACCACCGCCGCCTACAAGGCGTACGCGAAGCCGGGCCTGCGCACCGGGATCGCCCTGGTGGTGCTCTTCGGGGCCGTGGCGCCCGTCGCCGCCCTGCACCTGATCGCCGCCGCCACCGGCGACGCCCCCGGCCTCATCCCCGCCCAGGTGTTCTTCGGCCCGGCCGCCTTCGTCGGCTACCTCTTCCTGCGCCGGCTCGGCCCCGAGCGGCGCATGGTCGACGTCCCGTTCCGCGGGAACCGCCGGACGGCCGTGCGGCAGGCCCCGGTGCGCACCGCCGAAGCCCACCCCGTCGGCTGAACCGGCCCCCACGACCGCCCGGGCCCCGCGGGAGCACGACCTCGCGCGGAGCCCGGGCAACCACACCGGACGGCCGCCCGCCCGGGCGGCCGTTAGCCTGGGATTACGGTACGCACGCACGCACGATCGGAGCAGTGCGGTGGATCCTGGGACGGGCCGGCCGTGAGACCGGCGGACGCCGTCACCCCCGGCGGCGCCGACTGGCTGCTGGCCTCCGGCGAACGGGGCAATCCGGCGACGCGCCTGGACCGGCGCCGCCCGGACGGCGCGGCCTGGTCGCGGGGCAACCACGTACGGCCCCTGGTCCACGGGGCCACGTACTTCGCGGAGCTGCTGGCGGACATCCGCGCGCTGCGCGCGGGCGACCTGCTGCTGTTCACCGACTGGCGCGGCGATCCCGACGAGCGCCTCGACGGGCCCGGCACCGAGATCGGCACGGTCCTGGGCCGGGCGGCCGAGCGCGGGGTCGTCGTCAAGGGACTGCTCTGGCGCTCCCACCTGGACAGCCTGCAGTTCAGCGAGGCGGAGAACCGCCACCTCGGCGAGGAGATCGAGGAGGCCGGCGGCGAGTGCCTGCTCGACATGAGGGTGCGGCCCGGCGGCTCCCACCACCAGAAAATGGTGGTGCTGCGCCACCCCGGCCGGCCCGCTCTGGACGTCGCCTACGTCGGCGGCATCGACCTCTGCCACAACCGCAACGACGACGCCGCGCACCGCGGCGACCGCCAGTCGGTGCCGCTGGCCCCCGCCTACGGGCCGCACCCGCCGTGGCACGACATCCAGCTCGCCCTGCGCGGGCCGGCCGTCGGCGACGTCGAGGCGGTCTTCCGCGAGCGCTGGGAGGATCCGGCACCGCTCAGCCGCAGCCCGCTCACCCGCCTGCGGGCACTGGCACACCGCGAGGACACCAGCGCGGACCGGTTGCCCCCGCAGACCGCCGATCCGGCGCCCTGCGGCACGCACACCGTCCAGGTGCTGCGGACCTACCCGAACCGGCTGCTGAGCGGCTACCCCTTCGCCCCCGACGGCGAGCGCAGCATCGCCCGCGCCTACGACAAGGCGCTCCGGCGGGCCCGGGCGCTGATCTACCTGGAGGACCAGTACCTGTGGTCCCCGCGCGTGGCGGCCTTCTTCGCCCGGGCGCTGCGCCGGCATCCGGGGCTGCGGCTGATCGGCGTCATTCCCACGGTCCCGGAGCAGGACGGTCGTCTCACCGGGCCGATGAACCTGATCGGGCGGATCGACGCCCTGGCGGAACTGCGCCGCGCCGGCGGCGGCCGCGTCGCGCTGTACGGCCTGGAGAACCATGCCGGGACCCCGGTCTACGTGCACGGCAAGGTGTGCGTGATCGACGACGTGTGGGCCTCCGTCGGCTCCGACAACATCAACCTCCGCTCGTGGACGCACGACTCCGAACTCGGCTGCGCCGTGTACGACGAGACCCCGGACCCGCGGCCGCCGCGCGACCCGGCCGGCCTCGGCGACGGCGCGCGCGCCTTCGCCCGCGGACTGCGCCTGGAGCTCATGCGCGAGCACCTGGACGCGCCGGCCCCGTCGGACGCGCTGTGCGATCCGGTGGCCGCCTTCGAAGCCTTCGCGGCTGCGGCCGCCGCGCTGGACGCCTGGCACGCCGGCGGCCGCCGCGGTCCCCGGCCGCCCGGCCGGCTGCGCCGCTACGTCCCGCCGGACCTCGGCGCCGCGCAGCGGCTGCTCGCGGCTCCGCTGAACCGCCTCCTGGTCGACCCGGACGGCCGCCCGATGGGGATGCGGCGGCGCAACACCTTCTGAGGCCAAACCACCTCAACCAGGGACACCTTTACGCCACATAACGCACGTTCCCGGCCCCGGTGGGTGCCGCCGGAGGGGCCGGAGCGGCGTCGGGTTAGCATATGAGCACCGCCTAGCTCGAAAGATAATCCTGTGACTGTCAATGAGGACTCGTTCACCAGCTGGAAGAACCGCGAGGAGATCGCGGAGTCGATGATCCCGATCATCGGGAAGCTGCACCGGGAGCGGGACGTCACGGTCCTGGTCCACAGCCGCTCCCTGGTGAACAAGTCGGTGGTCAGCATTCTCAAGACCCACCGGTTCGCCCGCCAGATCGCCGGTGAGGAGCTCTCGGTCACCGAGACGCTGCCGTTCCTGCAGGCGCTCACCACCCTCGACCTCGGCCCGTCGCAGATCGACATCGCCCTGCTCGCCGAGGCGTACAAGAGCGACGACCGCGGCCTGTCGGTGGAGGAGTTCACCGCCTCGGCCGTCGTCGGTGCCACCGGTGAGAACAAGATCGAGCGCGGCGACGGCCGCGACGTCGTCCTCTATGGCTTCGGCCGCATCGGCCGCCTCGTCGCCCGCCTGCTCATCGAGAAGGCCGGCTCCGGCAACGGTCTGCGCCTGCGTGCCATCGTCGTCCGCGGCGGCGGCGAGCAGGACCTGGTCAAGCGCGCCTCCCTGCTGCGCCGCGACTCCATCCACGGCCAGTTCCAGGGCACCATCACCGTGGACGAGGCGACGAGCACGATCATCGCCAACGGCAACAGCATCAAGGTGATCTACGCCAACGACCCCTCCGAGGTCGACTACACGGCGTACGGCATCAAGGACGCCATCCTCATCGACAACACGGGCAAGTGGCGGGACCGCGAGGGCCTGTCGAACCACCTGCGCCCCGGCATCGACAAGGTCGTCCTGACCGCCCCGGGCAAGGGCGACGTCCCGAACATCGTCCACGGCGTCAACCACGACACCATCAAGCCGGACGAGCAGATCCTGTCCTGCGCCTCCTGCACCACCAACGCGATCGTCCCGCCGCTGAAGGCCATGGACGACGAGTACGGTGTCCTGCGCGGTCACGTGGAGACCGTCCACTCGTTCACGAACGACCAGAACCTGCTGGACAACTACCACAAGGCCGACCGCCGCGGCCGTTCGGCGCCGCTGAACATGGTGATCACCGAGACCGGTGCCGCCTCCGCCGTCGCCAAGGCGCTGCCGCACCTCAAGGCGCCGATCAGCGGCAGCTCGATCCGCGTCCCCGTCCCGGACGTCTCGATCGCCATCCTCAGCCTGCGCCTGGGCCGCGAGACCACCCGCGAGGAAGTCCTCGACTACCTCCGCGACGTCTCCCTGCACTCGCCGCTCAAGCGCCAGATCGACTTCACCACGGCCCCCGACGCGGTCTCCATGGACTTCGTAGGCTCGCGCCACGCGTCGATCGTGGACGCCGGTGCCACCAAGGTCGACGGCGACAACGCCATCCTCTACCTCTGGTACGACAACGAGTTCGGCTACTCCTGCCAGGTCATCCGCGTGGTCCAGCACGTGTCCGGCGTGGAGTACCCGACCTACCCGGTCCCGGCGGTCTGATCCCGGCACACCGCTCCACCCGCTACACCGTTCCACCCGCTTTCGCGTCAGGCCCGGCCGTCAGGCCGGGCCTGACGTGCTTCCCACCCGTACGGGCCGGCGCAGCAGGTAGGCCGCCGCGCCCGAGACGAGCACGGCCATGCAGGCGATGAAGACCAGTCCGGCGCCCTCCAGGCCGAGCGGGTCGGCCAGCAGCCCCACGCCGATCACCGGCACCGAGATGCCCGCGTACGCCACCACGAACAGCGTCGAGATCACCGCCGCGCGCCGGTCCGGCGGCGAGGCCGCGGCCACCGCGGACAGCGCCCCGCGGAACGCCAGACCCTGCCCGGCGCCGCCGACGAGCGCGCTCGCCACCACCAGTGCCAGTTGGTCCCACACCAGCGCGCCCGCGAGCAGGGCCAGCCCGGCGAGGAGCCCGGCGCAGCCCAGCGGCAGTGAGCGCCCCACCCCGACCTTGCCGACCGCCAGCTGTCCGGCGGTCGAGGCGAAGAAGGCCAGGGCGACGACCGCCCCGCTCACGGCACGGTTGTGCACGTCCAGGGACTGGGCGAGGAACGCCGGGCTGACCGAGGTGAACACCCCGAACAGGGCGAAGCCCACGAACGCGGCGGTCGCCGCGGGCGCGAACACCGCCCGCACCTGCGGGGGCAGGCCGGGCCGCTGCGGTCGTACGGTGCGCAGCGGCCGCAGCTCCGTCACGGTCTCCGGAAGCCCCAGCAGCACGCCGGCCGAGGCCGCCACCAGGACGAGGTGCACGGCGAAGGTCAGGTAGAGGGGCCAGGGGGCGTACTGCGAGAGCACCCCGGCGAGCAGCGGACCGCAGCCCAGCCCGCCCATGTTGGCGGCCGTCGCCACGAGCGTGGCCCGGGAGGCGCCGCCGCGGGGTGCCAGCTCCATCACGTACACCGTCGCCGCGCCGGTGAACAGCCCGGCGGACAGCCCCGACAGCAGCCGCCCGGCGTACAGCCACCCCATGCCGGTGGCGCACAGGAAGCAGACGGCGCTGGCCGCGGCGAAACCCAGGCCGGCCAGCAGCACCGGCCGCCGGCCGACGGCGTCGGAGGCGTTGCCCGCCAGCAGCAGTACACCGATCACCCCGAAGGCGTACACGGCGTACACCACGGTCACCATCAGCTCGGAGAACCCGAACTTCTCCTGGTAGAGGCCGTAGAGGGGGGTCGGCAGGGTGGTGCCGGCCATGCACACGGCGAAGACCGCCCCGCCGAGCAAGCACTGGCGCCACGTTCGGCGATCACCGTCCATGCCGCCGACGGTAACCCGGCGGCCGTGGCCCGGCGCGCCGGGCGGGACCCGCCCGTCAGGGCCGGCCGGCGTGGAGTTCCAGGGGGCCGGTGCCCGTTGCGCGGGCGGTCAGGCAGGCGGTGATCTGGCGCCGCAGCGCCGGTTTGACCAGGCCCGACAGTTCCGCGGGGGCCACGGTGCGCCACTGGAGGAGTTCCGTGGGGTCGAGGCGGATCCGGGCGAGGACGGCGGTGTCGAGGACGCCGCCGTCGTAGAGGAAGCGGATGCGCGCCGGCCGGCCGGGCTTGTGCGCCCAGTTCACGGCGAGCAGCCGGCCCGGGGCGAGGTCGAGGCCCAGTTCCTCGTGGACCTCCCGCCGGGCGGCGGCGCGCGGGGTCTCGCCGAGGTCGCTGTCGATGCCGCCGCCGGGCAGGTTCCAGCGGTCGCGGCGGCCGTACGCGGGCTGGACCAGCAGGACCCGCCCGTCGGCGGCGGTGAACAGCACGCTCGCGGCGGTCACGGCCTTGGGCCGGCTGGCCCGGTGGCTGGCCGCGTCGAGGGCGCCGGAGTGTTCGAGGGCGAGCCGGCGGGCCGGGTCCAGACCGGCCGGGGAGCCCGGCTGCGGCACGCCGTCGACGAGGTGGGCGAAGGAGCCGGTGTGCAGGGCGGCGAGGCCGGCGCGCAGCCGGGGTGCGACGCGGGCCGGCAGGGCCTCGCAGGCCTCGTCCGGCCGGAGCCAGCGCGCCCCGGTGGCCCCGCCGTCGCGGAAGGAGAGCGCCGCGGCCTCCTCCGGGGTCAGCGGCCCGACCAGGTGGACGTGTACGACCAGGGCGCGGCCGAGGGCCCCGGGCTGCCGGGAGTCCACCGCCAGCAGCCGGCCGACGGGCACATGGAGGTCGAGCTCCTCCCGCAGCTCGCGGGCCAGCCCGCGCTCCGGGGTCTCGGCGGCCTCGGCCGTGCCGCCCGGAAGCTCCGGATCCGCCTGGTCCGGGGTGGTCAGTACGAGGACCCGCCCGCGGGTGTCGAGCACGATCCCGGTGACGGCCACGAGCGGGGCCGGCCGGGCGGCGTGGTGCGCGCGCACGGCGTCGAGGGAGGGGCGGTCGGGCACGGAGGGCTCCTGGGCGTCGGGTCATCGGGCTGTCGGGTCGTCGGGTCGTCTGGTCGTCTGGTTGTCGTGACGACGGCGACGGGGCGTCGGCAGCACTATGCCGGGCGCCCGCCGACGACCCGACGCCGACATGCGGCTCAGGCGCGGGCCAGCAGCAGGCCGCCCATGGTGACCATGGTCGCCGCGACGAGCCCGTCCATGATCCGCCAGGCCGAGGGCCGGGCGAGCAGGCCGCTCAGCAGCCGGGCCCCGTACCCCAGGCTGGTGAACCAGGTCAGGCTGGCGAGGACGGCCCCGATGCCGAAGGCCCAGCGCAGGTCGCCGCGGTCGGCGGCGAGCGAGCCGACGAGCAGCACGGTGTCGAGGTACACGTGCGGGTTGAGCCAGGTCATGGCCAGGCAGGTCAGCACGGCCCCGCGGGCGGATCCGGCGGCGGCCCCCTCCGCGGTGAGGGCGGCGCCCGGGGCGGGGCGCAGCACCCGGCGGGCGGCCAGCACCCCATAGCAGACCAGGAAGGCGCCCCCGGCCAGGCCGACCGCGGTCAGGGCGGCCGGCCAGGCGGTGACGAAGGCGCCGACGCCGGCGACGCCGAGGGCGATGAGGGCCGCGTCGGAGAGGGCGCAGATGGCGACCACGGCGAGGACCGCGTGGCGGCGCGCGCCCTGGCGCAGGACGAAGGCGTTCTGCGCGCCGATGGCGACGATGAGGGAGAAGCCGGTGCCGAAGCCGGCCAGGGCCGCGGTCAGGGTGCCGTGTGTCATGTCGTCGACCGTAGGCAGCGCAGACCGTTCAGTACAGCTAATGATTTTTACGTACCATTAACGCTCGTGATGGATGAGCTCCCGCTGGACCAGGTACGCACGCTGCTCGCCGTCGTGGACGAGGGCACCTTCGACGCGGCCGCCGCCGCCCTGCACGTGACCCCCTCCGCGGTCAGCCAGCGCGTGAAGGCGCTGGAGCAGCGGACCGGACGGGTCCTGCTGATGCGGACGAAACCGGTGCGGGCGACGGAATCGGGGGAGGTGGTGGTCCGCTTCGCCCGGCAGCTGGCCCGGCTGGAGCGGGACGCGCGCTCCGAGCTGGGCATGGCCGACGGGACCGGCCCGGTGCGGCTGCCGATCGCGGTGAACGCGGACTCCCTCGCCACCTGGTTCCTGCCGGCGCTGACCCGGCTGCCGCAGGACCCGCCGGTCTGCATCGAACTGCACCGCGAGGACGAGTCCCACACGACGGCACTGCTGCGGGAAGGGCAGGTGATGGCGGCGGTGACCTCCTCGCCGGACCCGGTGGCGGGGTGCAGCGTACGGCTGCTGGGCCTGGCCCGGTACCTGCCGACGGCGAGCCCCCGGTTCGCGGCCCGGTACCTGACGGGGGCACCGGAGCGGGACCTGCGGGAGGCGCCGACCATCGTGTTCGACCGGAAGGACGACCTCCAGGACGCCTTCGTCCGGTCGCTGACGGGGGACGCGGCGGCCGGAGCGGGGACGGTACGGCACCACATCCCGACCTCCGAGGGGTTCCGGGACGCGGTGGTCGCGGGACTGGGGTGGGGACTGGTGCCGGAGCAACAGGCGGGTCCGCTGGTGCGGTCGGGGGAGCTGGTGCTGCTGGAGCCCCTGCGGCCGATGGACGTACCGCTGTACTGGCAGCAGTGGAAGCTGGACTCGCCGGCCCTGTCCACGGTGGCCGAGGTGATCGCGGCGGCGGCCCGGGAGGCCCTGCGCAGCCCCTCCCACCGAGGGCTCTAAGCTGCGGACCATGGAGTCCTACACGATCGGACAGGCAGCCCGGCTGCTCGGCGTCAGCGTCGACACGGCCCGCCGCTGGGCGGATGCGGACCGGTTCCCCACCCGCCGGGAGGGCACGCGGCGGATGGTGGACGGCCCGGACCTGGCCGCCTTCTGCGTCGAGGTCGCGCAGGAGTCAGGCGAGGGCGAGGACGCCCCGTACACCTCGGCGCGCAACGCCTTCCCGGGGATCGTGACCGGGGTGAAGCTGGGCACCGTCGACGCGCAGGTGGAGATCCAGGCGGGGCCGCACCGCATCGTCTCGCTGCTGACGCGTGAGGCGGTGGAGGAGCTCGGCCTGGAGGTGGGCGCGCGGGCCACGGCGCGGGTGAAGTCGACGAGCGTGTTCATCGACCGGGCCTGAGCCCTGGCGGGGACGCGCCGACGGCGATGGCAGACTGGCCGGTGATCCGCCGAAGGGGAGTACGTCCTTGTCCATGTTCAGCAACCTGCGCCGGGCCGTGCGCCGCAGCTACCGGCGTGCCGTCGACCTGAGCCACCCGGCCCGCTCCCCGCTCGGCAGCGCGGTGGTCAACTGCCTCTTCTACCGCGACGGCGTGCGCCAGGAGGACTGCGCCGAGGTCGAGGAGGCGCTGCGCCGGGTCCGCAAGGCGGGCGACGGCTTCGTCTGGATCGGCCTGCACGAGCCCTCGCAGTCCGAGCTCGCCGGGCTCGCCGAGCTCTTCGGCCTGCACCCCCTCGCGGTCGAGGACGCCGTGAACGCGCACCAGCGCCCGAAGGTGGAGCGGTACGACGACACGCTGTTCTCCGTCTTCAAGACCGTGCGGTACGTGGAGCACGAGGAGCTGACCGCGACCAGTGAGGTGGTGGACACCGGCGAACTGATGGCCTTCACCGGCCAGGACTTCGTCATCACCATCCGGCACGGCGGCCGCGGCACCCTCGGCCCGGTCCGCGAGGAGCTGGAGGCCTCCCCGGAGCAGCTGGCCAAGGGGCCCGCGGCGGTCCTGCACGCCATGGCCGACCACGTGGTCGACGACTACGTGGCCGTGACGGACGCCGTGCAGAACGACATAGACGCCGTCGAGACGGCGGTGTTCAGCGAGAGCGGCGGCCGCGGCGACGCCGGCCGGATCTACCAGCTCAAGCGCGAACTCCTGGAACTGCGGCGGGCGGTGGCGCCGCTGAGCCGTCCCCTGGAGCAGCTGGCCACGCAGCCGATACCGGTCATCCCGCCGGAGATCCGGGCGTACTTCCGGGACGTGGCCGACCACCTGACCCGCGCCACCGAGCAGATCGGCGCCTACGACAACCTGCTCGACTCGATCCTCCAGGCCCACCTCGCGCAGGTGACCGTCGGCCAGAACGAGGACATGCGCAAGATCACGGCGTGGGCGGCCATCGTCGCCGTCCCGACCATGGTCTGCGGGGTCTACGGCATGAACTTCGACCACATGCCCGAACTGCACTGGACCTACGGCTATCCGCTCGTCCTCGGTGTCATGGCCCTGGCCTGCTTCGTCATCCACCGCGGCTTCCGGCGCAACGGCTGGCTCTGACCCGGGAAAACCCTGAGGGGACGGGCTCGGGCGCCGAGTAGGGTCCGCCTGTCACCGATCATCAACAGGGAACGGGCGGGTCGCACATGGAACGGGCGGCGGCGGAACGGGACGGCGGGATGGCCCCGGGCGGGGCGGCGGGCGGAGTGGCGGGCGGGGTGGCCGAAGGGCTCGCCGGCGAGCGGATCCGGCTGGAGCCGCTCGCCCACCGGCACCACGACGGACTCTGCGAGGCGATCCGAGACGGCAGGCTGTGGGAGCTGCCGGTGACGACCGTCCCACACCCGGACGAGGTGCGCGGGTTCATCGACGACGCCTTGGCGGAGCGGGCGCGGGGCACGCAGATCGCGTACGCGACGGTGGACCTCGCGACGGGCCGGGTCGCCGGCTCGACCCGGCTCATGGCCATCGACACGGCGTACCGGCGGCTGGAGATCGGCTTCACCTTCCTCGGCGGGTCCTGGCAGGGGACGGGCGCGAACACCGAGGCCAAGCTGCTCATGCTCACGCACGCCTTCGAGGCGATGGGCATGAACCGCGTCGAGTTCCTCACCGACGTGCGCAACAGCAGGTCGCGGGCGGCGATTTCCGGGCTCGGCGCGACGCTCGAAGGGGTCCTGCGCCACCACATGGTGATGCGCGACGGATGGATCCGCGACAGCGCGGTCTACAGCGTCACCCGCCCCGAATGGCCGGACGCCAAGCGGGAACTGACGGCCCGTCTCGCGCGCCGGAGCTGAGACAGCGGGGCGATCGTCGTGTGGCGCACGGGTCTTGAGCTGCCGTCAGCTCTGGTAGTAAAGTTTCCTAACGAAGCCGGGACGCCTCAACTACCCCACGGAGGCCTTGTGTTCACCCCCCACCGCAAGATGCTCGCGATCGGCTCACTGCTCGGCAGCGCGCTGCTCGCCGTCCCCGTCACCGCCCACGCCACCGCGACCACCACGGCCGCCGCCCCCACGGCGGAGACCGCGGCGGCAGCGGCCGCAGGGCTCGACGATCCGGCGAAGAAGGAGATCGCCATGAAGATCGTCTCCAGCGCGGAGAACTCCTCGCTGGACTGGAAGGCGCAGTACAAGTACATCGAGGACATAGACGACGGCCGCGGCTACACGGCCGGCATCATCGGCTTCTGCTCCGGCACCGGCGACATGCTCGATCTCGTGGAGTACTACACGCAGGTCAAGCCGGGCAACGTCCTCGCCAGGTACCTGCCCGCCCTGCGCAGGGTCGACGGCACGGACTCGCACGCCGGCCTCGACCCCGACTTCACCAAGGACTGGGCGAAGGCCGCCCAGGACGCCGAGTTCAAGAAGGCCCAGGACCACGAGCGCGACCGGGTCTACTTCAACCCGTCCGTGCAGCAGGGCAAGTCCGACGGGATCGGTGTGCTGGGCCAGTTCATCTACTACGACGCCATCGTCATGCACGGTGACGGCACCGACTCCACCAGCTTCCGCAACATCCGCAAGCGCGCCCTGTCCAAGGCCAAGCCCCCGTCGCAGGGCGGCAACGAGACCGCGTACCTCAACGCCTTCCTCGACGCCCGGGTCTGGGCCATGAAACAGGAGGAGGCGCACAGCGACACCAGCCGGGTCGACACCGCCCAGCGGGTCTTCCTCAAGAAGGGCAACCTCAACCTCAACACCCCGCTCGACTGGAAGGTCTACGGGGACTCCTTCCACATTGGCTGACGCCCGCCGCGGCCCGGGGCCGGACCCTCCTCCCGGCGGTCCGGGCCGTGGTGTCGCGGTGCGGTAACGATGTGGCTAACGATCGAGGTGGCTGCCGGTGTGTCAAGTAGGCGCACGGCGGGGACTTTTCGGACTTACGCGGACATGAGGTCACTCCTGTACTCAGCAGCCGCATCATCAGTGCCGGAAATCGTCCGGTCCAGCCGATTTGGCTTCGCGTCAACTGGCTTGACCGGGAGGTAAGGGGGGCATAAGTTCTGCCCCGGCTTGCTCCAGCAGGACGGGCCGACCAACCGTCCTCTGGGGGGACCCATGAACTACTACGTAGACGTTCTGAAGAAGTACGTCGTCTTCTCGGGCCGCGCCCGTCGCCAGGAATTCTGGATGTTCTTCCTGTGCAACCTGGCCGTCTCGATCGTCGTCGGGATCATCGACACCGTCATCGGCGCCAACAGCATCCTCTCCGGCCTCTACAGCCTGGCGATCCTGCTGCCGACCCTCGGTCTCGCCGTCCGTCGTCTGCACGACACGGACAAGTCCGCCTGGTGGCTCCTGCTCTACCTCATCCCCTTCCTCGGCTGGATCGCCCTGATCGTCATCTGGGCCCTCGAGGGCAACGCGCAGCCGAACAAGTACGGCCCGAACCCGAAGGTCCTCGCGGCCTGACCTGGCCCGTAGGCCCGTAGGCCTGAACGCCTGAGCGCCGCCCCGGCTGGGAACAGCCGGGACGGCGCTTTCGCCGTTCCAGGGGGCCGGGGCGTGACACGCGTCTCCCGGACTGGCGGCAGGGGGCTGTCCAGACCGGCCCGATCACGAGATATCTTGATGTCGAGCAATGTTGCAGACGAGAGACGCAGACTGTGGAGCGGAGCATCCGGTGACTGACTCGACCATCATCTACACGCACACTGACGAGGCCCCGGCCCTCGCGACGTATTCCTTCCTGCCTGTGATCCAGGCGTACGCGTCGACGGCCGGTGTGAATGTCGAGACCCGTGACATCTCCCTGGCCGGTCGGATCATCGCCAGCTTCCCCGAGCACCTGGAGGAGAGCCAGCGGATCGCCGACGCCCTCCACGAGCTCGGTGAGCTGGCGAAGACCCCCGAGGCCAACATCATCAAGCTGCCCAACATCTCGGCGTCGATCCCGCAGCTCAAGGCCGCGGTCGCCGAGCTCCAGGGCCAGGGCTACGCCCTCCCGGACTACCCGGACGACCCGAAGACCGACGAGGAGCGCGAGACCCGCGCCCGCTACGACAAGGTCAAGGGCAGCGCCGTCAACCCGGTCCTGCGCGAGGGCAACTCCGACCGCCGCGCCCCCGCCTCGGTGAAGAACTACGCCAAGGCCCACCCGCACCGCATGGGCGCCTGGACCCCCGAGTCGAAGACGAACGTCGCCACCATGGGCGCGAACGACTTCCGCTCCACCGAGAAGTCCTCCGTGATCGCCGAGGCCGGCACGCTCCGCATCGAGCACGTCGCCGCCGACGGCGCCACCACCGTGCTGCGCGACTCCGTACCGGTCCTCGCCGGTGAGGTCGTGGACGCGTCCGTCCTGCACGTCGACGCCCTGCGCACCTTCCTGAACGACCAGATCGAGCGTGCCAAGGCCGAGGGCGTGCTGTTCTCCGTGCACCTCAAGGCCACGATGATGAAGGTCTCCGACCCGATCGTCTTCGGCCACGTGGTCCGCGCCTTCCTCCCGAAGACCTTCGCCCGCTACGGCGAGACCCTCGCCGCCGCCGGCCTGTCGCCCAACGACGGCCTCGGCGCCATCCTGAACGGCCTGGGCGCGCTGCCCGACGGCGACGCGATCAAGGCGTCCGTCGACGCCGAGATCGCCGAGGGCCCGGCCCTGGCGATGGTCGACTCCGACAAGGGCATCACCAACCTGCACGTGCCGTCCGACGTCATCGTCGACGCCTCCATGCCGGCCATGATCCGCACCTCCGGCCACATGTGGGGCCCGGACGGCGCCGAGGCCGACACCCTCGCCGTCCTCCCGGACAGCAGCTACGCCGGCGTCTACCAGGTCGTCGTCGACGACTGCCGCGCCCACGGCGCCTTCGACCCGGCCACGATGGGCTCGGTGCCGAACGTCGGCCTCATGGCCCAGAAGGCCGAGGAGTACGGCAGCCACGACAAGACCTTCGAGATCGCCACCGCGGGCACCGTCCGCCTGGTCGACGCCGCGGGCAACACGGTCCTGGAGCAGGAGGTCGCCGCCGGCGACATCTTCCGCGCCTGCCAGACCAAGGACGCGCCGATCCAGGACTGGGTCAAGCTCGCCGTCACCCGCGCCCGCGCCACCGGCGTCCCGGCCGTCTTCTGGCTGGACGAGGACCGCGCGCACGACGCGCAGCTGATCGCCAAGGTCAAGACGTACCTCGCCGAGCACGACACCGAGGGTCTGACCATCGAGATCCTCTCCCCGGTCAAGGCGACCGCGTACTCCCTGGAGCGCATCCGCCGCGGCGAGGACACCATCTCGGTGACCGGCAACGTGCTGCGCGACTACCTGACCGACCTGTTCCCGATCCTGGAGCTGGGCACCAGCGCCAAGATGCTGTCGGTCGTCCCGCTGATGAACGGCGGCGGCCTCTTCGAGACGGGCGCCGGCGGCTCCGCCCCGAAGCACGTCCAGCAGCTCGTCAAGGAGAACTACCTGCGCTGGGACTCCCTCGGTGAGTTCCTCGCGCTGGCCGTCTCCTTCGAGCACCTCGCGACCACCACCGGCAACGCCCGCGCCCAGGTGCTGGCCGACACGCTGGACCGGGCGACGGGCTCCTTCCTCAACGAGGACAAGTCGCCGAGCCGCAAGCTGGGCGGCATCGACAACCGCGGCAGCCACTTCTACCTCGCCCTGTACTGGGCGCAGGAGCTGGCGCGCCAGATCGACGACCCGAAGCTGGCGGCGGCCTTCGACCCGCTGGCCAAGACGCTGGCCGAGTCCGAGGAGAAGATCGTCGGAGAGCTGATCGCGGTGCAGGGTTCCCCGGCCGACATCGGCGGCTACTACCAGCCCGACGCCGAGAAGGCCGCGGCGATCATGCGCCCGTCGGCGACCTTCAACCAGGCGATCGCGACCCTGGGCTGACCCCGGCCCCAGGCAGTCGTACGTGTTCCGCCCCGGCCGGCATCGCGCCCGGCCGGGGCGGACCCGTATCCGGGCCCGGTGAGCACGCCGGAGCCCGCGGAGCCGGTCAGAGGTGGTGGATCCGTTCCTGGTCGAACGCCAGGGGGGACCGGCCGGCGGCCAGGATCCGCAGCCCCGGGGCCACCGACAGCAGGTTCCGTAACCAGGCCAGGGCGTCCGGGCCGAGCTGTTCCGCGCCGTCCAGGACGAGCAGCATGTCCCGTTCGGCCAGCCACGAGGCGGCGTTCGCCGTTCCGCGGGGCAGGGCGGGCAGGCCGGGTAAGCAGCCCGGCTCGGTCCTCGGCTCGGTCCTCGGCCCGGCCGTCAGCTCGGCCGTGAGCTCGCGGAGGCCGTAGCCGCCGTGGTGCGGGTCCATGGCGACGAGGGCCACCCCGTCGTAGAAGTTGGACGCGAGGCGCCGCGCGATCTCCCGTACCAGCAGGCTCCGCGGCTCGCGCAGGCCTCCCGCCACGGTGAGCACCCGCCCCCGCCGGACGGCGGTGAGCAGGCGGGACATTTCGGCGGAGGTCGCCGGAAGCGTTCCGTTCGGCCGGGATTCCCTCATCGGCACGATGCCCCCCATTGCATGCGTGACCAAGTGCGGCAAGAGGGTTCATTCGAGCCGCGTGACGACGATTATGCGCCACTTGCGCCGTAAGACCAGGGGAATGTCGCATTCCGGCGAGGGGGTCTTCAGCCCCGCAGGTCAGGCCCATGTGGGGCGGTGCGGAGCCGGCGGCAGCAGCCGGCCCCGGACCGGCGGATGGGGCGTCACGGCGCCCGCCGCCACGGCCGGGCGGTGCGCGTGGTGGCGCTTCAGATCCTCCTCCCGGTAGCGCCGCGTCCGCGCGTGCCAGAAGGCGATCCCCGCGATCCACTGCTTCAGCTCGTCCACGTGGCGGTCGAGGGCCGCGCGGGCCGCCGCGTCCAGCCCGTGGTCCGCGTACATGACGGGCAGTTCGTTGGCCACCACGTGCTCGAACTGCTTCATCCGCGCGGTCATCAGGTCGTTCACCACCCGCAGCGCCGTCGGGTAGTCGCAGTCGAAGAAGTTCTCCACGACGATCAGCAGGTTGTGCAGCTCGCCCTCGTACTCCGCCTCCTTCTGGTACGAGTACACGTCGTTCATGACGGCCGCGTAGTCGAAGGCCGCCGCCTGCAGGGACTGCAGGACCGAACTCCCGTAGACCTCCTCCGGAACCACGTCCATGTGCGCCATCCGGGCGAGCGAGATCGTCATCGGCGACCCGAAGGTCACCCGGCGCATCTCCAGGTAGTCCACCGGGTCCGGGACCCGGTTGGCCGCCTGGTTGTCGAGCTCCCACAGCCAGCCGTCCAGCACCTGGTCCATGGCCGAGCGGAACATCTCCCGGCCGCGCGCCCCCATCGGCCCCGCCGTGCGCCGCCACAGGTCGGCCAGCCCCCGCTCCATCGCGTTGACCGCGGCCGGCGGCGCGGACACGTCGAGCGGCATGCAGGCGCGCAGCCGCCGCGTCTGCGCCCGGGCGGCGGCCGGGGACCGGGTGGTGCCGAAGACCAGCGGATAGCTGTCGTCGGCGTACGTGCCCCAGCTCAGCCAGCCCGCACTGATGTCCAGCGCCGGCGCCGAGCACGTCGGGTCGATGCCCGCCGAGCACAGCGCGAAGTCGTACCCGCGCGCCTTCTCCTCCCACCAGATGCCCTCGTCCAGCATGCCCATCGCCCGGTTCCACCCGATGAGCCGCTCCCGGGCGCCCGCCAGGTGCGGGTTGAGCACGTTCCGGTACGGCAGGTGGAACTCCGGGATCACCGAAGGACCCACCGGATGCGGGACGTTGGAGTGCCGGCGCACCCGCCGCGCGCCGCCGGTCAGTCCCAGCAGCGCCTTGACGTTGGCGCCGGTGGTGCCCAGCCCGGAGGGGCCGGGCAGCCACCCGGGCAGCCCCGCGTCCGCGCGGTCCGGCCGGCTCTTCGTGTACCGGCTGGAGCGCAGGTGCCACTCGTGGCCGCCGGACTGCCAGTCCTGGAGCCCGCGCGCGTAGGTGAGGACCGCGAGGATCCCGTCCGGGCCGAGGCCCTTCTCGGCGAAGAGCACGGGCAGTTCGGTGAAGAAGGTGCTCTCGAACTGCTGGAGCCGTGAGGTGATCATGTTGTTCAGCTGGTCGGCGGCCTCCTGGGTGGTGCAGCCGAAGAACCGTTCCAGGACCAGCACCCCGTTGCTCAGCTCCCCCTCCTTCCCGATCTCCCGCTCGTACGAGAACAGGTCGTTGCGGAAGTGGACCGAGTCGGCGAAGCAGTCGCGCAGCACGCGCAGCGCCCGCTCCCCGGAGACGGACGCGGGCACCTCCACGCCCACCGCGTGCTCGACGAGCCCCGCCGACCAGGGCGCGCCGCCCACCTTGCGGCGCTGCTCGACGTACTCCACCGGGTTCGACACCCTGCCGATGTTGATGTTGTCGAGCTCCCACAGCGACTCGTGGAGCAGATCGCGGGTGCTGAGGGTGAAGCGCGCGATCCAGTCGGCCGAGTGGCCCGGTACCGTACGCCGCCACAGGTCGGCGAGGCCCGCCTCGACAGGATGGGCGGGCTCGGGCATCGCGGCGCGCGGATCGGCGGGCATGAACGGGGTGAGCCGCTCCAGGGCGGCCCGTCCCGCGGCCCGGTCACCGGTGCGCTTGAACCGCTCCAGGAACCAGTCGTCGAAGAAGAACACCCACACGTACCAGTCGGTGACGAGCGAGAGCATCGGGCCGTCGCACTCGGGGTGGGTGTAGGCGCACAGCAGCGCGTAGTCGTGCGCCTCCAGATCGGCCGGGCCCCACACGCCCGAGCCTTCCAGCATCCCCCGCTCCGCGGCCCACGCGCGGGTGTGCGTCCGGGCCTCCTCCAGATGGGGGTTGAGGCGGGCGGGGTGCGGGAGGTAGAACTCGGGCAGCTCGAAGGGCTGCCCCGAAGCGCCCTCCTGCGGGTCGCCCTCCTGCCGGGCGTTCCCCTGCGGGTCGCTCTTCTGCCGAGCGGTCATGACGAGGCCCCTCAGTCGTCGAATCGGGAGATCTCCACGTTCTCCAGCACCCCGACGGCATCGGGCACCAGGATCGCCGCGGAGTAGTAGGCGGTGACCAGGTAGGAGATGATCGCCTGCTCGTTGATGTTCATGAACCGCACGGACAGGCCCGGCTGGTACTCGTCGGGCAGGGCCACCGGGTGCAGCCCGATGACGCCCTCGTTGTCCTCTCCGGTGCGCAGGACGAGGACCGAACTGGTCCGCTCCGGCGTCACCGGGATCTTGTTGCAGGGCAGCATCGGCACCCCCCGCCAGGACGGGACCCGGTGGCCCTGGAAGTCCACGCTGTCCGGGTACAGGCCGCGCCGGCTGCACTCGCGGCCGAAGGCGGCGATCGTGCGCGGGTGGGCGAGGAAGTACTGGGACCCGCGGCGCCGGCTGAGGAGTTCGTCCATGTCGTCGGGTGTGGGCGGGCCGGTACGGGCGTACACGCGCTGCTCGTAGTCGGCGTTGTGCAGCAGCCCGAACTCGGCGTTGTTGATCAGTTCGCTCTCCTGACGCTCCCTCAAGGCCTCTACCGTCAGGCGCAGTTGCTGCTCCGACTGGTTCATCGGCTTGTTGTAGAGGTCGGCGACCCTGGAGTGCACCCGCAGCACGGTCTGCGCGACGCTCAGCTCGTACTCGCGCGGGTCCAGGTCGTAGTCCACGTACGTGCCGGGCAGCATCACCTCACCCGTGTGACCGGCGGACAGGTCCACGGCGTCACTGCCCCGGCGGCCGACGCGCTCGGCCTCCAGGTAGGCCTCGGCGTGCCGGCGCAGCGCGGCGGAACCGTTCAGCGCCGCGTCCCAGTCGCCCCGGTTGAAGGTCATCGTCACCACGTCCGTCTGCGCCCGGGCGGTGAACTCCCAGCGGGCGTCGGGCAGCGGGTGGTGGCCGAAGTGGTCGCCGTCGCTCAGCACGTCCAGGCTCGCCTCGTCCCCGTAGGCGCCGGTGCCGAGCCGTTCGATCCGCCCGTGGGCGATGAGGAAGATCTTGTCGACGGGCTCGCCGCGCCGCACGATGACGTCACCCTTGCGGAACTCCTCCTTCACGAACCGGTCGGCGATGACCTTGACCACCTGGTCGTCGGGGAAGTTCCGGAGCATGCCGAGCTCGCGCAGCATCGGCGGGATGACGCGGAGTTCGGTCCCGGTCTTCACGAAGGTGATGCGCCCGTCGCCGAGGGTGTAGCTCACGGTGCGGTTGACCCGGTACGTGCCGCCGCCGGCCTGCACCCACGGCAGGATCCTCAGCAGCCAGCGCGAGCTGATCCCCTGCATCTGCGGCGCGGACTTGGTCGTGGTGGCCAGATTCCGGGCGGCCTCGGTGCTCAGGCTCTGCCGGGCGGCGGCGGTCAGGTGCTCGGCGCTCGCTTCGGTGCCGGGGTCGACGGACATGGCGGGCCTTCCTCTCGGTCGGTCTTCCTGGGAGTGGCGCGGGTGCCGTGCGCGACGGTGGGGTGTTCTGCCGGTCCGTGCTCCCTCCGGGCCGAGCGGGGGGTGGTGTACGGGAGTGACCGGAAGGGGCGGTCCCGCTCCGTGCGATCTGCTGTGCTCCCGTACGCCAGGGCCACACGGTGTGACCGTGTGCCACCCGGCGCACACGTCTAGTTAGGGGCAGGACGGCTTCACCCGGTACATCCGTCCCGGCCCCGCCGTGTTGAATGTCCGACCGCGTTGAATGGATGGACACGTGTACGAGCTGGGCGGTTCTGATGGCCAAGCGTGAACCCAACGGACGACTCCGCACCCTCCTCACCGACGCGCGCTGGAGCGGGCAGGACTTCGCACGCGCCGTCAACGGCGTCGCCGCCGAGGCCGGCCTCACCCTGCGTTACGACCGCACCTCCATCTCCCACTGGCTGGCCGGCACCCGGCCTCCCGCGCACGTCGTCGCCCTCGCCGCCGAGGCACTCAGCCGGCGCACCGGACGGCGCGTCAGCCCGGCCGACACCGGACTCGCGCGGCCGGCCGGCGCCGCCCGGACGCGCGAGCACAGCCGCCCCGGCCCGTACGGCGCGGACGTCCTCGCGCCGGACCTCGCGCCGGGCCTGTCGGCGGATCTCGCGGCGGACCTCTCGGCCGTGGCCGCCGGGGTCCGCGAGGGCGCCCCGGCTGCCGGGGGCGGCGTCGGCCTCGAAGCGGTGGCCCTGCTGGGCGAGATCCCGGTCTACTCCTCCGCCTGGCGGCCCCCCGGCTGGCCGCCACCGGAACCGCCCGGGGCGCGCGCCCGGCCGGCCGGACGGATCGGGCCGCACCACGTGGAGGCCGCCGAGGCCGTCCTGCCGGTCTTCCGCAACGCCGACATGATGTTCGGCAGCGGCCTGGCCCGCCCCGCCCTGACCCGCTACCTCGCCACCACCGTGGCGCCCTGGCTGCGCGCCGACGCCGCGCCCGCGGTACGGCACCGGCTGCTGGGCTGCGCCGCGCGGCTCGCGTACACCGCCGGTTTCCTGTGCTTCGACGGCAACCAGCAGGGCGTGGCCCAGGCCTACTACCGGGCGGGGCTACGGCTCGGCCAGGAGGCGGGGGACCCGCAGTGCTGGGCGCCCGTCCTGCGGGCCATGAGCGTCCAGGCCCACCACCTGGGCCACCGCAAGCAGGCCTGGGAGCTGGCGGAGGCGGCGGCCCGGGAGGCCGGGCGGCTGCCCACCCTGCAGGCCGCCTTCGTCACCGGGCAGTTGGCGGTCGCCGAGGCCGGCTGCGGCGACCGGCGGGCGGCGGTGGCCCGGCTGGCCGAGGCGGAACGGCTGCTGGAGCGCTCGGCCGGGCAGCGGGCCGCCATCGGCGACTACCATCACGCGGCGCTCGCCCACCAGCAGGCCGAGGCGCTGGCGGCCCTCGGGGACGCGCGCGGTGCGATCGCCGCGCTCGGCACCTCCCTGCGGCACCGGCCCCCCGGCGAGCGCCGCGCACGGGCCATCACCCTGGCGCGGCTCGCCGAACTCCACCTGAACCAGGGCCATCTGGAACGGGCCTGCGCCACCTGGCACGAGATGCTGGACGCGGTGCCCCAGCTGGACTCGGCGCGGGTGGACGACGCCGTGGGCCGGCTGCGCGGCCGCCTCCAGACCGTCGGCGGCAACCGCACCGCGCGGGCGCTGCTGGCCCGGGTCCGCGGGCTCGGCTGATCACGCTCCGGCTCAGTAGGGTCGGGTCTCGACCGCACCGAGCGAAGGGGGAGGGGCCCGTGGGGACCTATCGGCAGACCGTGGTGGACCTGGACGCCTCGCCGGAGGAGGCGGCCGCCCGAGGCGAGCACGGCAAGCGGTGGCTGGAGGCGGAGGGGTTCATCCGCCCGGTGCCGTGGCGGGGCGAGGTGGTGTACCTGGCCGGTCCACGCTGGCGGGAGGCCGTCGACCTGGTCCACTGGGACTGGCGCGCCCGGATCCAGGGGCTGGAGGAGGAGCCCGGCGACGAGGTGTGCGTCGTCGTGGGCCGTACGGTCTTCTACGCGGGCCAGGGCGCCGACCCTGCCGCGCTCTGCCCCCACTGCCGAAGTGCCGCCCCCGACTGGCCCCACGAGGCCCTCGACGCCTGGTACACCACGGGAGCCGCCGAACTCGACTGCCCGGCCTGCGCCCGCCGCGCTCCGCTCGCCGACTGGAACTGGACCGACGATTACTTCGCCTTCGGCCACCTCGGCTTCCAGTTCGACGACTGGCCGCCCCTGCGCCCGCGCTTCACCGCGGCCCTCGGCCGGGAGCTGGGCCACCGGATCCGGGTGGTCAGCGGAAAGATCTGAGCGCGTACTTCGTGAAGGCTTCCCGGCAGTCGGGGACGAACGGCCACTGCCGCAGAGCCTCCCGGAGAGCGGATTCGGACAGCCACTCGTGCCAGGCGATCTCCGACGGATCCGGTGCCACGCTCTCGTCGATGACGGCTTCGTGCACGCCGAGCCAGTACGGGCCGATCGCCCCGTCGCAGCGGAACGTGAAGGCGAGCCGCACCGGAGCGCGGACGCCGAGCTCTTCCGTCAGTTCCCGCGCGGCGGCCACTTCGTAGGTCTCGCCCGCGTGCACCGCGCCGCCGAGCAGCCAGTTGTACCGGCCCGGGAACCGCGAGACGTTCTCCGGCCGCCGGTGCACCAGGATCCGGCCCGCCGGGTCGCGGCACACGATGGCCGCCACCCGGTGCAGCCACTTCCTGCGGATGGCCTCGCTCCGGTCGACGATCCCCAGTATCCGGTCCTGCTCGTCCACACGTTCCACCGGCTCACTCATGACGCCCACCATGTCAGGATCCCGGTCCGACGCCCTCCGGCCGGTCGTGGGCGGAGGGCATCGGGCCGGTCGCCCGCGGGGTGGGCGGTGCGTGTCAGGTGGTGATGGTGGCCACGGGGGTGAGGCCGTAGGTGCGGGCGTAGCCGTTCTCGGTGCCGACGAGGAGGTCGACGACCTCGAAGTAGCGGTCCCAGAACGGGGTTTCGCGCAGGGCGTCGATGAGGAGCTGGTAGGCGTGGTGGTCCTCGGCTTCCCACACCCAGACGTCGGTGACGCGCGCGGAGTAGAACTCCGTGTCGTAGAAACGTGACCGGACGCCGCTGGTCCTGGCCTCGATCACGGGCAGGACCCGGGTGGTGAAGGCCTCCACACGCTCCCGGACGGTCAGGGCGAGCCATTCGGGCGTGGTCTTGACGAGCATGAACGCCGTGACCGGCGGTTCGGTTGTCTCCGTGGGCATCGGGGCGCCTCCAAAGCGGCAGATGGTGGTCAGGCGAGGACGGCGGGCTTGAGGGTCCGGGCGCACCACTGCGCGAATCCGGTGGGGGAAGCGGTGTCCGGGGTGCGGGCGACGCCGGCGTCCAGGCCCTCGTCCTTGGCCCGCTTCATGTCGACGATGCCCTGGACGAACGCCTCGTTCAGGCCGTAGCCGACGAGGGTGGTGAACAGCTCGTCGAGCGGCCGGCGTTCGTAGCGGACGGGGCGGCCGAGCTGCGCGGTCATGATGCGGGCCAGGTCGTTGGGGGACAGGTCCTCCGGCCCGAGGACCGGGACGTCGCCGATGCCGGTCCACGAGCGGTCCAGCAGCAGGCCGGCGGCGACGGCCGCGATGTCGGCGGTGGCGACCAGGGGGGCCTTGCGGTCGGCGTCGACGACGTCGGTGAAGACGCCCTGGTCGCGGATCGAGTCGGACTCCTCCAGGAGGTTCTCGAAGAAGGACGGGTTGGCCAGGGCCCGGTAGGCGACGCCGCTGCCGGCGATGAGGTCGTCCACGGCGAGGGAGGCGGTCACGAGACCGGCGCGGTCGGCGAGCGGGGTGCCGCGACCGAGCGCCGAGACCCCGACGACATGGCCGACGCCGTGGGCGGCGAGCGCCTTCACGGCGGGGTGGGTGAAACCGCTGAAGCCGTCGTACGGGGCCAGGGAGGCGTCCGGGGGGACCAGCCAGAAGACGGCGTCCGCACCCGCGAAGGCCCGGTCGAGGACCTCGGCGTCCCCGTGCGAACCGGTGACCACCTCGACGCGCCCGCGCGCCGCGTCCGGCAGCCGGGCGGGGTCGCGCACGATCACGCGCAGTTCCTCGCCCGCGGCGGGGGCGGACTCCAGGAGCCGGGAGAGCAGCGGACGGCCGATGTTCCCGGTGGGAGCGGTAATGACGATCATGAAAACCTCGCAGGTCGTGCCGGTTCGGTACATCCCCATCCTGCGAACGGCCGCGGTGTTGCCACAATGGGAACTTCGGCACGGAATCATTGACGGAAATGGAATGATGCTGGTGAACAGCCCAGAGCCGGTCCTCGACGCCAATCTCGCCCTCGCCCTGGACGCCCTGCTGGCCGAGCACAGCGTCACCCGGGCCGCCGCCCGCCTGCACACCTCGCCCGCCGCCATGAGCCGCACGCTCGCCCGCCTGCGCCGCACCCTGCAGGATCCGCTGCTGGTCCGCGCCGGGCAGACCATGGTCCCCACCCCGCGCGCCCAGGCCCTGCGCGAGGAAGCCGCAGCCGTGGTGCAGCGCCTCGGCGCCCTGCTCAGCCCCGACACCGGCGTCGACCCCGCCACCCTGCGCAGCACCTTCACCCTCCAGACCGCCGACCTGGTCGGCGCGGCCCTGGCGCCCGGACTGCTGCGGCTGGCCGAGCAGGAGGCGCCGGGGGTCTCGTTCCGGCTCCGGGCCGAGGAGTTGGAGGCCGGCCCGGCCCTGCGCGACGGCCGGATCGACCTGGAGGTCGGGTCCATCGACCACGTGGACCCCGAGACCAGGGTCGAGGAACTGGTCAGCCTCCGCATGATGGCGGCCGTCCGGCCCGGCCATCCACTGACCGAAGGACCGCTGACCCCGGCCCGGTTCGCCGCCGCCCACCACGTCGTGGTCAGCCGCCGCGGCCGGTTCACCGGCCCCCTCGACACCGCCTTGGCCGAGCTGGACCTCCACCGGCGGGTCGCCATCGTCCTCCCCGGCCACCTGGCCGCCATGGCCCTCGCCGCGCGCAGCGACATCGTCTGCCTCGTCCCCGCCGCACTCCCCGGAGCCGCCCCCTCACCCCTCACCGAGGACGCGATCGCCCTCGGACTGCACCTCCTGGAGATCCCCCTGGCGATGCCGCCCCTGACCGTCGGCATGGCCTGGCACCCCCGCCACGCCGCCGACCGGGCCCACCACTGGCTGCGCAACGCCGTCCGCCGGACCCTCCGCGCACCCGGGAGCCCCACCGCGTGATCCGACCGGGGTGCCGGGACCGAGGCGCCGGGACCCAGGGGGCTGCTACGCCGTCCCGCCGCTCGCGGGGCCGTGGTAGCGGGGGCTCGTCGCGTGCCACTCCTTCGCCCCGCCCATCCAGTTCCAGATCCCCTCCAGGAAACGGCCCAGCGCGGGCGAGCCGAGGGCGGCCAGCGCGGCCGACTCCGCCTCGACGGCGTGCATCACCTCGTCGTGGACCGCGGCCGTCCGGTTCACCGCCTCCTGGAGCGAGCAGTGCTCCTCGGCCGCGATCAGGCGGGGGAGGCCGGTGTCGCCCGGATCCTCCCGGGCCATCGAGTACAGGTCGTTGAGCAGGCAGGTGGCGACCCCCGCGTACATGTACGTGCGCCGCACCCGGGCGTCCGCGAACTCGTGCGCGGGGACCTCGTACCCGCCGACCGGATCGGTGAGGACCATGCAGGGGAAGAAGCCGTTCTCGTACCGGTGCAGCAGGTACTCCCAGACCGGCGGCCGGCGGGCGGACGTCCGCCACTCGGCCTCGTGGTTGTACCCGACGAACATCACCGCCAACTGGTAGCGCAGCCGCGTCACCTGGGTGGGCGAGGCGAACTCGGCGAGGTGGTCCAGTGCGGAGCGGAAGGCGCGCAGCACGGGCTCGGCGGCCACCTGGTCCTCGAACTGCCTCTCGTAGCACGGCGGCAGCCGCACCGGGTCGACCACGGCGTGCGCGAGCGCCGTGCGCAGGCCGATCAGCCGCGGGTCGGCGTCCTCCCCGTCGTCGGCCCAGTGGTCGTCGACGGCCCACTCGGAGAGTGCGCACCGGGCTGCCGCGAGCAGCCGGTCGGGGTCGTCGCAGTCCGGGTGCGCGAGCATCATCAGCCGGCCGAACCGGCACGCGCGCAGCATGTCGAGGCGCCCGGCGTAGATCCCGATGTCGTCGGCCCACCGGACGAGTTCCTCGTTCACCACGTCGGCCAGCGCCGGGTCGTCCCGCACGGCGTCGGGGCAGTACAGCGGGGGGATGACGATCCCCGAGCCGGTACGGGTCCCCTCGGTCCGAGTGTCGCCCGTACGAGTTCCCGTACGCGTCCGCGTACCCGTACGGCCGGGAAGGGCGCGCGGGGGAGCGGCCCCGAGCCCGCTCCGGCCGCCGAGCAGCCGGCTCAGGACCTCCGCCGGATCGGCGGGCGCGGCGCCGGGTCGGCCCGGGGCGTGAGCGGGGGCGCGGTCCATGGCTCCTCCTGTCATGGCTCCTCCTGCGGGTCGGCACACCCACCCATGGAGCGGGGGCGGCCCCAGGCCCCGGTAGGTCCGGCGCCCCCTGCGCCCGTTGAAGATCCGGCGGCGTTGAAAACCTGCACGCCTGTACGCACGCCCGGCGCCCGGGAGTTCGCACAGGCGTGCAGGCCTTCAACCGCCGGGGATTTTCAACAGCCCCCGGGCCGGGGCCGCTACCGCGCCCGGCGCCCCGCGCCCCACGGTGAGCGTGCAGCACGCTCCGCGTGGACCGACGCAGGGAGGAACCCCGCATGACCGCAGAGGCGCAGCCACTCCTGGACCCCGCAGACGAACGGCAGCTGAGCCTGAGCACCGCCGCGGCCCGCAATCTCGCGACGACCACCAAGTCCGTCCCCCAGATGCAGGGCATCAGCTCGCGCTGGCTGCTGCGCATGCTGCCCTGGGTGGACCTGGGCGCCGGCACCTACCGCGTCAACCGCCGGCTGACCCACGCCGTCGGGCGCGGCCGGGTCGCCTTCGTCCAGGCCGGCGCGGACGACGTACGCATCCTCGCCCCCACCCTCACCGAGCTGCCCGTCCTCAAGGGCTACGCCGACTCCGCCGTACTGGAGGAGCTGGCCCGGCGCTTCGTCACCCGCGACCTGCGCGCCGGAGACGTCCTCGTCGACGCGGGCGCCCCCGTCGCCGAGGTGTTCGTCATCGCCCACGGCCGCGTCGAGAAGCGGGCGTCGGGCAAGTACGGCGGCAGCGAACTCCTCGGCGTGGTCGCCGACGGGGACCAGCTCGGCGACGACGCCCTCGGCCAGGCCGACCCGCGCTGGGCGTACTCCGTCCGGGCCGCCACCGCGGGCACCGTCATGGTGCTGCGGTGGAGCGCCTTCCAGGAGGTACTGGGCCGCGCGGACAGCCTGCGGACCCACCTGGAGCAGTACGTCGAGAACGGCAGGCGGCCCGTCAACCGGCGCGGCGAGGCCGACATCGAGCTCGCCTCCGGCCACGCAGGTGAGGCCCTGCTGCCCGCCACCTTCGCGGACTACGAGCTGCAGCCGCGCGAGTACGGGCTGAGCCTCGCCCAGACCGTGCTGCGGATCCACACCCGGGTAGCCGACCTCTACAACGAGCCGATGAACCAGTTCGAGCAGCAACTGCGCCTGACCGTGCAGGCGCTGCGCGAACGCGAGGAGTCCGAACTGCTCAACAACCGGGAGTTCGGCCTCCTCCACAACGCCGACTACGGACAGCGCATCAGCACCTGGTCCGGCCCGCCCACCCCCGACGACATGGACGACCTGCTCAGCATGCGCCGGGGGACCGCCTTCCTCCTCGCGCACCCCAAGGCCGTCGCCGCCTTCCTCCGCGAGTGCAACAAGCGCGGCCTCGCCCTCGACACCGTGGAGGTCCACGGCAAACAGGTGCCCGCCTGGCGCGGGGTCCCGCTGCTGCCCTGCGGGAAGATCCCGGTCGTGGGCGGCCACACCAGCTCGATCCTGGCCCTGCGCACGGGGGAGGACAACGGAGGGGTCATCGGCCTGCGTCCGGCCGCGATCCCCGAGCAGATCGAACCGGGCCTCAACGTCCGCTGCATGGGCATCGACCAGAAGTCGGTCATGTCCTACCTGGTCAGCTCCTACCACTCGGTGGCGATCCTGGTGCCGGACGCCATCGGGATCCTGGAGAACGCCGACATCGCCGCCCCCCGCTCCGACTGACCCGGCCGCTCCGCATCGGCGCGGCGGCGTAGTTCCGGTGGTCCGGGTGACGTAGGTGCCCGGGCCCGGGCACCTGGGAACGGTTGTCCGCACGCCGGTAATGGGCTCTACTGCTGTGCAGCCCCCGATCGGGGCATATGCGCGGGAGGGACCAGCATGACAGCGGACCGGCGAACGGAGCACGGGACGGGGCACGGGAGGGCTCGCGGGCGGCGGCGCCCGACCCGCGCGTCCGGCGCGGCCGGTGTCCCCGGCGAGTCCGGCGTGCCCCGGCCCGTGTCGCACCGCCGTCGGCCGGCCTTCCGCGGCCGAAGACCGCTGCTCGCCCTGCTGCTGTCCGCCTTCTTCCTGGTCGGCGTCTGCGCGGCCACCGGCATCGCCTGGGACCCCTTCGCCGGGACGTCCGTACAAGGCGGTTCGCTCCCGCCCGACGACGTACCCGAGGCCATCGGGCCCGCCGGCGGCGCCACGGCCGGCGCCACCGGCCCGGCCACCCCGTCACCGGCCGGGACCCCGGCGCCCACCAAGGGCGCGGCGGCCAAGGGCAACCCCCAGGGCGCCGTGGACACCGGGGCCGAACGCCCCACCGGCGCCCTGCCCTTCGACATGCCCCAGCCGGCCGCCCTGCGCTCCGGCGAAGCGGGCAAGAAGCTGGTGTTCGCCCACTACTTCACCCCGTACCCGCTCTCCCTCGACAACGCGAGCGCGGACAACGACTACTACACCCGCAACTACCTCGACCCCGACGGCGAGAGCGGGAAGCACGGCAAGTACGGCGGCCTGCTGCGCGACCGGCCGCTGCCCGTGGCGCCCAAGAGCGGCGACTGGGAGTACGCCAACCTCCAGCAGGAGGTGCGCACGGCCCGCGCGGCGGGCATCGACGGTTTCACCCTCGACCTGCTCTCCCTCTCCGGCAAGAACTGGGACCGCTCCAACCTGCTGATGGCCGCGGCCCGTTCGGTGGACCCGGCCTTCAAGATCATGCTGATGCCGGACATGACCTCGCTGAAGACCGACGATCCCCGCGAGCTCGCGAAGGCCATCGCCACGCTCGCCGACGCCCCCGCCGCGCACCGGCTCCCCGACGGCCGGCTCGTCGTCTCCCCCTTCAAGGCGGAGGCGAAGGGCGTGGCCTGGTGGACCGAGGTGATCGCCGCCCTCAAGTCCGAACACGGCATCCGTACCGCCTTCGTCCCGCTCTTCCTCGACTTCGGCGCCCACAGCGGCGAGTTCGCCCCGATCAGCCACGGGTTCTCCGAATGGGGCAGCCGCAGCTACGTCGGCCAGGAGAGCTCCACGCGCGACGTGCAGCGGGCCCACGGCATGGGCAAGATCTGGATGCAGCCCGTGTCCGTCCAGGACGCCCGCCCCAACCAGGGCATCTACGACGAGGCCGGCAACACCGCGACCCTCCGCTCCACCTGGACGCACGCCATCGAGGACGGCGCGGACTGGGTGCAGCTCACCACCTGGAACGACTACTCGGAGGGCAGCCAGTTCGCACCCTCGCTGCACAACGGGTACGCCTACCTGGACCTGAGCTCGTACTACCTCACCCGGTTCAAGACGGGCAGCTGGCCGAAGATCGTCCGGGACACCCTGTACCTCACCGCGCGCACCCAGTTCGCGAACGCCGACCCGACGGGCGACCAGTCGCTGCTGATGTCGCTGCGCAAGGGGAGCGCCCCGCCCCGGGACACGGTGGAGGTGCTCAGCTTCCTCTCGGGGCCCGCCGTCGTCCGTACGACCGTCGGCTCCGTGAAGGGCAGCCACGAGGCCCCCGCCGGGATCCACTCGCGGCTGCTGCCGCTGAAGGCGGGCACCAGCTCGGCGCAGACCGTCCGCGACGGCAAGTCCACGGCCAAGGTCGACCTCCCGTACCGGGCGGACCCCACGGTGGAGGTCCAGGACCTCCAGTACTACGCGGCCACGAGCGGCCGCGAACCGTAGCCCGTTCCGGGGGCTCCGCCCCCGAACCTCCAGCGCCTCAAACGCCGACGGGGCTGTATTTCAGCCCCTCCGGCGTTTGAGGAGCGGGGTTTGGGGCGGAGCCCCAGGTACCTGGACGGAGCCCGGCCTCCGGGAGATGATCCGGGCGACACCCGCGCCGCACCCCGGAGGTCGCATGCCCGAGCCGACACGCTCAGCCCCATCCCCCGCCGAGCCACCCGCAGGGTTCCCCGGCGGGCCCGCCCTGTTCCGCCTCGACCCCCGCGTCGCCCACCTGAACCACGGCTCCTTCGGAGCCGTCCCCGTCCCCGTCCAGGAGACCCAGGCCGCGCTCCGCGCCGAGGCCCACGCCGATCCCGACGCCTTCTTCCTCTCCGTCCCGGACCGCCTCGCCGCGGCCCGCGCCCGGATCGCCGCGCACCTGGCCGCCGACCCCGACGGGCTCGCCTTCGTCTCGAACGCCACCGAAGGCGCCAATCTCGCCCTCGACGCCGTCCCGCTCGCCGACGGCGACGAGATCCTGGTGACCGACCACGGCTACGGCACCGTCGTCGCGGCCGCCGCCCGCCGCGCCCCGGTCACCACCGTCGCCCTCGATCCGCACCTGCCCGACGAGGACGCCGTACGCGAGACCGTGCTGGCCGCGCTGACGCCCCGTACGCGGGTGGCCGTGCTCGACCACGTCAGCTCGCCCACCGCCCGGATCATCGCCTCCCCCCGGCTCCTCGCCGACCTGCGGGAACGCGGGGTCACCACCGTCGTCGACGGGGCGCACGCCCCCGGCATGCTCGCCGACCCCCTCGCCGGCGGCGCGGACTTCTGGTTCGGCAACCTCCACAAGTGGGGCTACGCGCCCTCCGGCACCGCGATCCTCGCCGTCGCCCCGCAGCACCGCCCCCGCGTCCGCGCGCTCGTACCGTCCTGGGAGGACCACCACGGCTTCCCGCGCTCCGTCGAGAACCGTGCCACCGCCGACTACACCGGCTGGCTCGCCGCCCCCGACGGACTGGACCTGATCGAACGCCTCGACGCGGCCAAGGTCCGGGCCCACAACAGCGCCCTCGCCGCCCACGGCGCGGCGCTGCTCGCCGAACTCCCCGGGCTCACGCCCCTCCCGCACACCGACGGCCTCGCCATGCGCACCCTGCGGCTGCCGCCCGGCGTCGCCGAGACCCCGGACCGCGCCCGCGCCCTGCGCGAGGAGCTCGCGGCACGGCTGCGCGTCCGCGTGCTGATCTGGCCCTGGCCGGGCGGCGGCGGCATCCGCGTCTGCGGGCAGATCTACAACCGGCCCGGGGAGTACGCCCGGCTCGCCGCCGCCCTGCCCGAGTACCTCGCCCGGGCCGTCAGCCGCGCCTGAGCAGGTACGTGTCCATGATCCAGCCCTTGCGGGCGCGGGCCTCGGTGCGCAGCTCCTCGATGCGCCCGGCGACCTCCGCCAGCTTCCCCGAGACCAGGATCTCGTCCGGGGTGCCGACGTAGGCGCCCCAGTAGATGTAGAGGTCCTGGTCCAGGTGGGCGGTGAACGCGTGCCGCGCGTCCAGCATCACCACCACGTCGTCCACGTCCTCCGGCCAGCCCTCGGCGAGCCGGCGCCCGGTGGTGATCTGGACGGGGCGGCCGACCCGGTTCAGGTTGGTCCGGTGCCGCGCCAGCAGCGCGGAGATGCTGCTGATGCCCGGCACGACCTCGTGCTCGAAGGCGACCCGGCCGTGCTCCAGCACCTCGTCGAGGATCGCGAGCGTGGAGTCGTACAGGGAGGGATCGCCCCACACCAGGAACGCCCCCGTCTCGCCGTCCGCGAGGTCCTCCGCGATGAACCGCTCGAAGATCTCGGCGCGTGCGCTGCGCCAGCCGTCCACCGTCGGCGTGTAGTCGGCGGGGGTCCGGTTCCGGTCCGGGTCGCGGCCCTCGACCAGCCGGTGGCCGGGCCGGGCGTGCGCGTCGAGCATCGCGCGCCGCAGCCCGGTCAGATCCGCCTTCTCCTCGCCCTTCTCCAGAATGAGGAATGCGTCCGCCGCGCCGATCGCCCTGACCGCCTGGAGGGTCAGATGGTCCGGCTCGCCCGCGCCTATGCCGATCACTGAGAACTTCTTCACCCGGCTATTCTGCCCGTCATGCGCGTCGCCCTGTTCGTCACCTGCGTCAACGACGCGCTGTACCCGCGGACCGGCGTCGCCGTCGTACGTCTGCTGGAGCGCCTCGGCGTCGACGTGGACTTCCCGGCGGGCCAGAGCTGCTGCGGGCAGCCGCAGTACAACACCGGCTACCGGCACGAGACCGAACCACTCGTCCGGCGTACCGCGGAGGCCTTCGCCGGCTACCCGTACGTGGTCACCCCCTCCGGCTCCTGCGCCGCGATGATCCGCGAGCACTACCCGCGCATCGGCCGGAAGGCGGCGGCGGAGGGCCGCGGCACCGCGCTGTCGGAGGCGGCGCGCTCCCTGGCGCCGCGGGTGTACGAGCTGACCGAGTTCCTGGTCGACGTGCTCGGGGTGACCGACGTGGGCGCGTACTTCCCGCACACCGTCACCTATCACCCCTCTTGTCACGGTTTGCGCGCTCTTGGCCTCGGGGACCGGCCGCGCCGGCTGCTGGCCGCCGTCAGGGGACTGGAACTGGTCGAGCTGCCGGGCGCCGAGGAGTGCTGCGGATTCGGCGGCACCTTCGCCGTCAAGAACCCGGACGTGTCCACTGCGATGGGCACCGACAAGATCGCGGCCGCGGCGGCCACCGGCGCCCGGGTGCTGTGCGGGGCCGACAACTCCTGCCTCGCCCACCTCGACGGGCTGCTGCGCCGCGCGGACGCCCCGCTGCGGGCCGTGCACCTCGCGGAGATCCTGGCCGCGACCGAGGAGGAACCGCTGTCGTGACCGGAACCCACCTCGGCATGCCGTCCTTCCCCGGCGCGGCCCGCGAGGCCGTACGGGACGAGGTGCTGCGCGCGAACCTCCGGCACGCCACCCACACCATCCGCGACAAGAGGGCCCGGGCCGTCGCCGAACTGGCCGACTGGGACCGGCTGCGCGCCGCGGGCAAGGCCGTCAAGGACCACACGCTGCGCCATCTCGAACGCTACCTGCTGCAGTTGGAGGCGGCGGTGACGGCCGCCGGCGGCACCGTCCACTGGGCCGCCGACGCGGACGAGGCCAACCGGATCGTCACGAACCTCGTCCGGGCCACCGGGGAGCGGGAGGTGGTCAAGGTCAAGTCGATGGCCACCCAGGAGATCGGGCTCAACGAGGCCCTGGAGGCCGCCGGGATCGCCGCGTACGAGACCGACCTCGCCGAACTCATCGTGCAGCTCGGCCACGACCGCCCCTCCCACATCCTGGTCCCGGCCATCCACCGCAACCGGGCCGAGATCCGCGACATCTTCCGCGCCGAGATGGGCCGTTGGGGCCGTCCGGCGCCCGAACCGCTCGGCGACGACCCGCGGGAACTCGCCGAGGCGGCGCGGCTGCACCTGCGCGAGAAGTTCCTGCGCGCCAAGGTCGCCGTCTCCGGCGCCAACTTCATGGTCGCCGAGACGGGCACGATGGTCGTCTTCGAGTCCGAGGGCAACGGCCGGATGTGCCTGACCCTGCCCGAAACCCTGATCTCCGTCGTGGGCATCGAAAAGGTCGTCCCGACCTTCCGGGACCTGGAGATCTTCCTCCAGACCCTGCCGCGCTCCTCCACGGCCGAGCGGATGAACCCGTACACGACGATGTGGACCGGGCTGGGCCCTTCCCAAGGGGCGGACGGCGACGGGCCCTCCGCCTTCCACCTCGTCCTCCTCGACAACGGCCGCACCGACACCCTCGCCGACGAGACCGGCCGGCAGGCCCTGCGCTGCATCCGCTGCTCCGCCTGCCTCAACGTCTGCCCGGTCTACGAACGCGCCGGCGGCCACGCCTACGGATCCGTCTACCCGGGCCCCATCGGCGCCATCCTCAGCCCCCAACTCCGCGGCACCGGCAGTGAGATCGACGCCTCGCTGCCCTACGCCTCCACCCTGTGCGGGGCCTGCTACGAGGTCTGCCCGGTCGCCATCGACATCCCCGAGGTCCTCGTCCACCTGCGTGAACGGGTGGCCCAGGGCGGCCCCGTGACCCGGGACGGCATCCGCGTACGGATCCGCCCCGCCCACGGCCACACCGCCGAACGGGCCGCCATGCGCGCCGCCCGGCTGCTCCTGGACCACCCGGGGGCCCTGCGGGCGGGGGAGCGGCTGCTGGCCCGCGCCCGCCGGCTGGCGCCCCGCCGGCTCCCCGGACCGGGGCGGGCCTGGACCGACAGCCGCGCGCTGCCCTCCGTACCCGCCGAATCCTTCCGTGACTGGTGGACCCGAGAACGGGGGAACCCGCAGTGAGCAGCAAGGACCGCATCCTGGCCCGCATCCGCCGGGCACTGCCGGAGCCGGATGCGCCCCGGCGCGCATCCGGGGCGGAACCCGCCGGGGACATCGCGGACACCGCGGACATCCCGCGCGACTACCTCCACGTGCACGGTGACCGCACCCCGGCCGAGAGCGCCGACCTGCTGGCCGCGCACCTGTCCGAGTACCGCGCGAAGGTCCACCGCACCGACGCGGCCGGCCTCCCGGCGCTCCTCGCCCGGCTCCTCGCCGCGCGCGGCGCCCGGACCGTCCTCGTCCCGCCGGCCCTGCCCGCGCACTGGCTCGCGGCCGCCGACGCGGCCCTCGTCCGGGACCGCGCCGAGTCCACCCCGTACGAACTGGACGCCGTCGACAGCGTGGTGACCGGCTGCGCCCTGGCCGTCGCCGAGACCGGCACGATCGTCCTGGACGGCGGCCCGGACCAGGGCAGGCGCCGCATCACCCTGATCCCCGACCACCACGTCTGCGTGGTCCGCGTCCCCGACCAGCTGGTCGACTCCGTTCCGCAGGCCCTCGCACGCCTCGACCCCACCCGCCCGCTGACCTGGATCTCCGGCCCCTCGGCGACCAGCGACATCGAACTGGACCGGGTGGAGGGCGTCCACGGCCCCCGCACCCTGGAGGTCGTCCTCCTCGGCGCACAATAGGGTCATGCCCTCCCACATCGCCCTCACCGCCCTGGTCGTCAACGACTACGACGAGGCCATCGACTTCTACACCCGCGCCCTCGGCTTCGACCTCGCCGAGGACACCGCGCGCCCGGACGGCTCCCGCTGGGTCGTGGTCCGCCCGCCCGGCGCCACCGAAACCGCCCTGCTGCTGGCCCGCGCCAAGGACGAGGCCCAGCGCTCCCGGGTCGGCGACCAGACCGGCGGCCGCGTCGGCTTCTTCCTCTACACCGACGACTTCGCGCGCGACCACGCCCGGATGACCGCCGAGGGCGTCCGCTTCCTGGAGGAGCCGCGCCACGAGGCGTACGGCTCCGTCGCCGTCTTCGAGGACCTGTACGGCAACCGCTGGGACCTACTCCAGCCCGCCGCCGGCTAGCCGCGGCGCTTCCCGTACGGGATCGACCGCGGGCCCGCCGCCCTCCACCCGCCCGGCCAGCTCCCGCGCCCACCGCACCAGCCCCGGCACGTCGATCCCGTACGGCCCCGCGTCCAGCCCCGCGAGCCCGGCGGCGCCGCGCCGCAGCAGCCGCGCCCCGCCGACCGCGTTCCCGCGCGCGGCGTGCGTCAGCCCGACCGCCAGCTGCGCGAGCCCCCGCCAGAGCGGGGCGTCACCCGCGGGCCCCGACTTCCAGGCGTCCTCGAACACCTCGTGCGCGTGGAACGGCATGCCCGCGTCCAGCAGCCGCTGCGCCTCCCGCACGGTCTCCCCGGGCGAGCGCACCACCCCCTCGGGCTGCCGCTCCACCCCGGCCTCGCCGTAGGGCAACGGCCGGCCCAGCCCATCCCGGGGCCGCGCACTGCGCGCCCGCCCTTCAACGTCCCGATCCCGTGTGTTCACCTTGCCATCCTCCCCTCCGGGGGTTACCCGTGCATGCACACCCCTCAGCGTGGGGTAATGTTCTGCATGTGCCACCGAGCAGGGGAAACCCCAGGTCGCAGGCACATCGGGACGTGGCGCAGCTTGGTAGCGCACTTGACTGGGGGTCAAGGGGTCGCAGGTTCAAATCCTGTCGTCCCGACTCGTGAGAGTCGCAGATCAGGGGCCGTTTCGGAGAAATCCGAAACGGCCCCTTGATCATTTTCGGGGTGCGGCGGGTGGCTGTGCCGCCAGCCACCCGCAGTCGACCCGCCGACCCGCGCAGGTCACCGGTCCGCGCCACCCCGTTCCCCCGCGTCGGCGGCCGCCACCGACGCACCACCCTTGACCACGGCGCCGACCGCCGCGGTTTCGATGCGGAAACAATGCGAGTTGATTCGACGGCTCCGATCCGTGGAGCCTGAACGCATCGCACGGTCACCCGCCGCAGGACAGCGGACGCGCTGACCGCGCGGACCCGGCGCCTGAATCCGCACCCATCCGGCTCGGGCGCGGCACCGAATAGACCCACGAAAGCCAAGGCCTTGGAAGAGCGTTTCCCGGGCTCCCAGCAATCAGGGGGTGGACAGGTTGGACCGGTCAAGCATCGCGGTGGTGGGGGCAGGAGTGTCCGGACTCACGGCCGCGCACATTCTGTCGCGCGCCCACGACGTGGTCCTCTACGAGGCCGACGAGCGTCTCGGCGGCCACGCGCACACACATGACGTGCCGACAACCGGCGGCGGAACGGTCAGTGTTGACACGGGGTTCATCGTCCACAACGAGCGCACCTACCCCAACCTCCTGCGCCTCTTCCGTGAACTCGGCGTGACGACGCAGGACTCCGAGATGAGCATGTCGGTCCGATGCGACGGCTGCGGCCTGGAGTACGCCGGCGCCCGTGGCCCGCGCGGCCTCCTGGCCGGCGGCAACCCGCTCCGCGGGCGCTACCTGCTGATGCTCGCCGACGTCCCCAGATTTCACCGCGCCGCCAGACGGCTTCTCGCCGCTGAGGACACCGCCCTCACCCTGGGCGCGTTCCTGCGCCACCACCGCTTCTCGGCCTACTTCGTCAGCCACTTCGCCCTCCCCCTGGTCGCCGCCGTCTGGTCCTGCGGACCGGAGACCGCCCTCCAGTACCCGGCCGCGTACCTCTTCCGCTTCCTCGACCATCACGGACTGCTGTCGGTCACCGGATCCCCGCAGTGGAAGACCGTCACCGGAGGATCCGCGGCCTACGTCGAACGGGCCGCCAAGGCCCTCGCCTCCGTCCGGACTTCGACCCCCGTGCGCACGGTCGTACGCGGAGCCGACCACGTACGCCTCGTCACCGAGGACGGCGAGTCGGCCGAACACGCCGCCGTCGTCATCGCCGTACACCCTCACCAGGCGCTGCGCCTTCTGGCCGACCCCACGGAGCGGGAGCGTCGTGTCCTCGGCGCCTTCACCTACTCCCGCAATCCGACGGTCCTGCACCGTGACACCGCCTTCCTTCCTCGGGGCGGGCATGCCCGAGCGTCCTGGAACTACTGGCTCCCTTCGTGCTCGGCCCGTCCCGGGTCCGTACAGGTCAGCTACGACATGAACCGGCTGCAGCGGCTGCCGGGAGACGAGCCGCACATCGTCACGCTCAATCCCGGTGACCGGCTCGACGAGGCCACCGTCCTGGCCCGGATGACCTATGAACACCCGGTCTACACGGCTGAGTCGGTGGCGGCGCAGCGCCTGTTGCCCACTCTGAACGGCCGCGTCACCGCCTACGCGGGTGCCTATCACGGGTGGGGATTCCACGAGGACGGCTGCCGCTCGGGAGCCGGGGCGGCCCGATCGATCGGGGTGGACTGGTGACTTCGGCTTCCGCTTCCGGTTCCGCCCGCGCGGCGTCACCGGTCACACCAGGGACGGCGCCCCGTGTTCCCGCCCTGTACGCGACCGAGGTGAGGCACGTCCGGCTCACGCCCGTCAGGCACGGCCTGCGGCACCGAACGTACATGTGGCTGGTCGATGTGGATGACCTTCCGGTCCTGCCGCGCATCCTGCGGCCGCTCGCCCGCTTCGATGCCCGGGACCACTTCGCGGGCGATGCCCCCACCCTGCGCGCCGGCCTCGACGCCTACCTCGCGGGCCGGGGCGTGGACAACGCCGACGGGCACGTTCTGATGCTCGCCCACGCGCGCGTGCTGGGGCACGTCTTCAACCCCCTGACCCTGTACTGGTGCCACGACAGGTTCGGCCACCTCGTCTGCGTCGTGGCCGAGGTCCACAACACCTACGGCGAGCGCCACTGTTATCTCCTGCACCCCGACGGCCAAGGCCGTGACGAGGTGCCCAAGGACTTCTACGTCTCTCCGTTCCTCGGCGTCGAGGGCACCTACCGGATGAGACTCCCGCTGCCCGGTGACCGCCTCGACCTCACCATCCAGCTCTGCCACGGCGACGGTTCACGTCCCCTGACCGCCACCGTCCGCGGCACCCACCGCCCCGCCGGAACCCGCGCTCTGCTCGCCGCCGTACTCCACAACCCGTGGTCGACCGCCGGGGTGTCGCTCGGCATCCGCCGCCACGGAATCCGCCTCTACCTCAAAGGCCTCCCCGTCAGACCGCGGCCCACCCGCCCTACCTACCCGACTCGCCCCACCTGCCCCAGCCACCCCTCCCGCCCCGCCCATCCCGTCCAGGAAGAGGTGCTGTGACTCTCACCCTCCCTCCCGCCCCCCACGGCGAAGCCGGCGCCGGCCGAGAGTCGGTCGACGCCACCCTCTGGCCGGACATCGCCCGTGTGCCCCCGACCTCGGCCCTGCGCGCCGCCGTTGCCCGCCGGATCCTGGAACGCGCCTTCGCCCGCCTGCCGTTGCGGGTACGGATCACCAGCCGTCGGGCACGCATCCCCGAACAGGCCCGGGACGGAAGCGGAAGCCTGCCGACCCTGACCCTGCACGACCCGGACACCTTCTACCGGCGGATCGGAGCCGACGGCCTGATCGGTTTCGGCGAGTCCTACATGGCAGGCGAATGGGACAGCGATGACCTCGTCGGCGCCCTGACCGTCCTCGCCCGCCACGTCGACGAACTCGTCCCCCGGACGCTGCGCCGCCTGCGCGGCGCCTGGGTCCACCGCAGGCCCACCTCGGACCTGAACACCATCGACGGGGCCCGCGAGAACATCCACCGCCACTACGACCTGTCCAACGACCTCTTCGCCACCTTCCTGGACCCCACCCTCAGCTACTCGTCGGCCGTCTTCACCTCCTTGCCCGCCACGAGCGCGCAGCTGCCCGCCGCACAACACCGCAAGATCGACAGGCTCCTCGACCTCGCCGGTACCGGACCCGGCACCCACCTCCTGGAGATCGGCACCGGATGGGGCGAGCTCGCCATCCGGGCCGCCACGCGCGGCGCCCACGTCCGTACCGTCACCCTCTCGCAGGAGCAGCGTGAGCTCGCACTGAGGCGCATCGCGGATGCCGGAGTCGCCGACCGGGTCACCGTCGAACTGTGCGACTACCGACGCGTCGAAGGCAGGTACGACGCCGTCGTGAGCGTCGAGATGGTCGAAGCCGTGGGCGTCGCGTACTGGCCCGCCTACTTCGGCGCCCTGCGCCGGCTGCTGGCCCCTGGCGGTCGTGTCGCCCTCCAGGCCATCACCATGCCGCATGAGCAGATGCTGAACACCGCCCGCACCCACACCTGGATCAGCAAGTACGTCTTCCCCGGAGGCCTCATCCCCTCCCGGGAAGCCATCGCCCGGGAAACCAAGGACGCCGGACTGCACCTCGTCCACGACACCGGCTACGGCGACCACTACGCGGAAACCCTGCGGCTGTGGCGGGAGAAGTTCCTCCAGGGGTCCGCCGAGGTGACCGCCCTCGGCTTCGACCGTGCCTTCCGCCGGATGTGGGAGTTCTACCTCGCCTACTCCGAGGCCGGCTTCCGAGCTCACTACCTCGACGTACGCCAGCTCGTGCTCACCGACGCCGAGCGCCCCGGCCGGGCGGCAGCCGACCGTGGCGAAGCGGCGGTGCCCCGCACCCCGGCACACCGGTACGGGAACGGGCCGCTCGCATGACCGCCGTCGACGCCGGAGCCTTCGCCACCCTCCTCGCCGCATCAGCGGGTACGGCGCTCACGGTCATGCTGCTGACCTTCGCCGTCGCCCTGGTCAAAGGCGTGCACCGGATCGTCGACGTCGCCTGGGGTCTGGCCTTCGCGGCCGTTGCCGTCGTCGCCTGGTTCCTCTCGGCCGGATACGGCGACCCGGCCCGGCGGACCGCGGTGGCCCTCGCCACCGTCGTGTGGGGGCTCCGCCTCGCCGTACACATCGCACGGCGCGGACGCGGACACGGGGAGGACCCGCGGTACGCCCGCATGCTCGCCCGGGCATCGGGCAGCCCGGCGCTCTATGCGCTGCGCAGCGTCTACCTGCTCCAGGGCGCCCTGGTCTGGCTGGTCTCCCTCCCCGTCCAAGCCGCCGTGCTGCTGCCGGAGCCCCTGGACGCCACAGCCGCGCTCGGACTCCTGCTGTGGGCTGCCGGCCTGTTCTTCGAAGCGCTGGGAGATCACCAGCTCGCCCGGTTCAAGGCCGATCCCGCGAACAAGGGACGCATCATGGACCGCGGACTGTGGGCGTGGACCCGCCACCCCAACTACTTCGGCGACTTCCTCGTCTGGTGGGGCCTCTACCTCACGGCCTGCGCCACCTGGCAGACCGCGGCCGTCACCGTCATCTCCCCGCTCGTCATGAGCGCCCTGCTCATCAAGGGCAGCGGCAAACGTCTGCTGGAGGCCCACATGGCCAACCGCCCGGGGTACGCCGCCTACCAGGCACGCACCAGCGGATTCCTCCCCCGACCACCACGTTCGACACGACCCGGGAGCCGGACACGTTGAAGATCGGCACCGCCGCCCACCACACCCCGCTCGGAGGCCTGGCCGTCCGGCGCTCGCCGCAGGACCCCTTCGCCGCGGTCGTTCTGTTGCACGGCGGACGCGCCGACGACCTGCGCCCACCGCCGCTGCTCAACCTGCCCGCCCTGCGCATGCGCGCCTTCTCCGCCGCCGTCACGCGCGCCCTGCGCGGGCGGGCGGTCCTCATCGCCGAGCTCCGCTACCGCCACCGCGGCTGGAACGGCGTCAGGGCCGACGCCGCCCAGGACGCCCTCGGCGCCCTGGCCCGGATCCGCGCATGCCACGGCGACATCCCCGTCGTCCTCATCGGCCACTCCATGGGCGGCCGCGCCGCGCTACGGGCCGCCGCGCACCCGTCCGTACGAGGAGTGATCGCCCTCGCCCCCTGGTGCCCGCCCGGTGAACCGGTCGACCATCTCGCCGGACGCGAGCTCTACCTGCTGCACGACGAGAAGGACCGGATCACCTCGGCGCGGCAATCGTGGGACTTCGTCCGCCTCGCATGCGCCGCCGGCGCGGTCGCGCGGGGGATACCCATGCCCGCAGGCCGGCACACCATGCTGCGCGGCGGCGGACTGTGGCATCGGCGCACTGCCGAAATCGTCGCGGGAATGCTGTCACGGCGGTGAGGAGGCGGCGTCCGGCTCCGCGTACAGGCCGGAGATCGTATCCAGTGCCTCCCGCAACCCGCGAGGACGCGTCATGCCCGCAGCCGCGGCCCGCGCGGACCAGCCAGGGCCCGCGAGGAGGACCAGAGGCGTGGTCCTTGCCCCTCTGAGGCCGAAGGCCGTCGACGCCACCTGCCGGGCCAGAGCGCTGTCCGCAGTGGAGCGGGACTGTGACCACAGCACGACCGCAGCCGGACCCGACCGGCACACAGCCGCCCGCAGGGCCTCCGCGGACACCGCCGCGCCGAACATGCGGAGCGGCAGTCCCCGTTCGGCCAGTCCCGCCGCCAGCGCCTCCAGCGGCAGCGTGTGCTGCTCCCCGGGAAGGCAGGCCAGCACCACCGGTGCCCTGTGGGACGAGACCAGGGGCGGGGTGGCTGCCGCGCGCCGCAGCGCGGTCGACACGTGCCAGGACAGCAGATGCTCCACCTCGACGTACCGGTCGTCCGAGGATTCCCACTTGCGGCCCGCGGCATGGAGCGTCGGCGCCATCACCTCCTCCCACGCGGTCACCAGGCCATGGACCTCCATCGCGTTCCGCAACAAGGCCTCCATGGCCGGGCCGTCGAGCCGCACCGCGGCACGCGCCAGCCCGCGACACTCCTGCCGCACCTCACCGAGGGGCAGCCCATTGCCCGAACCGGGCTGACGGGTCCGCCGCGGGCCGGCCGGCGGCACGACAGCTTCCCGCAGCACGGGTGGCGGGGGCTCGACGCGGACATCGGGATCCGGCTCACGGCGCATGGTCACCGCTGCCCGGGCGGCCTCGGCGGGCGGGATGCCGGACGAGGTGAGCCGGCACATTTCCTCGAGCATCGACACGTCCCCCGGCATCCAGCGCCGGTGCCTGCCGCTTTCGCGAACGGCCGGGCCGATTCCGTACCGCTGCTCCCAGGAGCGCACCGTAGTCGGTGAGACGCCCAGGCGCCGGGCCACCGCACCCGTCGAGACACCGAGGGCCGATTCGGACATGCCGCCCATTCTACGAGGCTGCGGCGTGGGCATGACCTGCCGGATGGTGGTCGGCGCGCGGGCCGTGCCTGCCTCTCACCTCACCAGGGCAGTTCGCCGGCGTCATTGAAGAACCTGCCGGTCGGGCCGTCGTCGGGGAGGGTCGCGAGCGTGACGGCGATCGCCGCGCCCTGCTCGGGGGTGCGTACGCCGCGGAAGCCGTTGAGGTCGGTGGCGACGTAGCCGGGGCAGCCGAGGTTGATCAGGATGTTCGTGCCGCTCAGCTCCCGGGCGTACTGGAGGGTGACGGCGTTCAGGAACGTCTTCGACGGCGCGTAGGCCACGGCCACCGGGCCCGCCGTCTGCTCGGCAGCGGTTCCCGACTGCCGGGTGAGGGAGCCGACGCTGCTGGACATGTTCACGATCCGTGGTGCGGCGGAGCGGCGCAGCAGCGGCAACATCGCGTTGGTGACGCGGATGACGCCGATCACGTTGGTCTCCACGACCGTCCGGATGGTGGCGGGATCGACCCGGGTGGGCTCCTGCGGCATACCGCCGGTGATGGCGGCGTTGTTGACGAGCACGTCGAGACGCCCGGCCCGGTCCTCGATCAGCCGTGCGGCGGCGCTCGCGCTCGCGTCGTCGGTCACGTCCAGCGGTACGCCGAACGCGTCGACGCCGGCCGCACGCAATCGCTCCACCGCGGCCGTACGGCGCCCGTCGTCGCGGGCGCCGACACCGACACTCCAGCCGAGGGCTCCCAGGCCCGCGGCGATCTCGTACCCGATCCCCTTGTTCGCGCCGGTGACCAGCGCAATCGTTCGTTCGCTCATGGTCATCATGCTGCCCCGCACCCCGCCGCGAGGTCCAAGACCGATGAGGTGGGCAGCAATACCCTCCGGGTATTGATCCCGGGTAGCGTGCGCGTATGGAGACCAGGGAACTGCGCTACTTCGTCGCGGTCGCCGAGGAGCTGCACTTCGGGCGCGCCGCGCAACGGCTCGGCATCGCGCAGCCGCCTCTGTCGCGGGCGGTCCAGCAGCTCGAACGCCGGCTCGGGGCAGCGCTGCTGGACCGGACCAGCCGCACCGTCACGCTGACCGAGGCCGGCTCGGTGCTGCTGGTCGAGGGCCGAGCGGCCCTCGACGCGGTCGACGCCGCCGAGCGCCGGACCCGGCGCGCCGCCCTTTCCACCCCCGGCCGTCCCGGCCTGGTCCTGGTCACGAAGGCCAGCGCGTCCCGCGAACTGCTGGCGGAACTGCTCGACGCGTACGCCGCCGAACCCGGCGCGGTCCCCGTCGACGTCATCCTGTGCGGGCCGGCCGAGCAGGCACGACTCCTGCGCGAGGGCCGGGCCGACGTGGCGCTGCTGCACCGTCCGTTCGACTCGACGGCCGGGTTCGACACCGAAGAACTCGGTACGGAGGGCCAGGTCGTGGTCCTGCCGGCGGGGCATCCGCTCACCGTCCGGGCCCACGTGCACATGGCCGACATCACCGGACTGCCGGGCCTGCCCCTGCCACGCTGGCCGGACCCCGACGGCACCTACCCGTCCGGCCCCGGCCCGCAAGTCCGCGATCATGCGCAGCTGTTGCAGCTCGTCGCGCTGGGCCGTGCTTGCGCGGTCTCACCGGAGTCGTGCCGAGCCCAACTGCCCGACGACCTCGCCGCCGTGCCGGTGCTGGACGCGCCGACGGTCACCACCGTGATCGCCTGGCCGTCGCACAGCCGGTCCACGGCGGTCGCCGACCTCGTCCGAACCGCCACACAACTCGGGCACGTTGACCACGAACGCTGCTGACACCGTTCACCCGGCCGGCGCTTCGGCGATCCACTGGGCGAGGGAGAGCAGGGTGGCTTCGACGCTGTCCGTCATGTAGTCGCGCAGGGCGTCGAGGTCGCCGCGGGTGGTGCCCAGCACGCGGTCGAGGCGCAGGAGTTGCCAGGACTGCTCGACGACGCTTCCGCGTCCCCGCGCGTGGCAGGTCCAGCTCCACTGCACGATGCCGTCCTCGGCGCCGCCCACCACGAAGGCGAAGGCGGCGCCGGGGTCGGCCCGTACGACCTGGGAGCGGGTGGTCCACTGCCTGCCGTCCTTGTGGTTGCGGCCGCTGAACCAGGCCCCGACCCGGGGCCCGGCGCCCTGGTCGAAGGTGACGTCGCTCGCGTTGGGGCTCCAGCGCCCGATCGCGGACACGTCACTGACCAGGTCGTAGACCCGGGCGGGCGCGGCATCGACCCAGGCGCGCCGGGTGAAGGTGAAATCCGATGCGTCCAGGACCTCGAAGGGGTCGTGCGCGCTGCTGGTGCTGGTGCTGGTGTTCACGGTGTTCACGGTGTTCTCCTGGACGGGTGGGGTGGTGCCGTGTGTCGGCGACGCCCACGTCATCACCGGTCGTCCCGGGGAGCCAGACCCGCCGGTGCCTACCCACGCCAGGGTCAGGCTGTGCGTTCGGGCCCGGCCCATACTCGGAGCCATGAACGCAAAAGTCCGGCTCGGGGAGTTCCTCCAGACGCGGCGCTCCCAGCTGCGACCGGAGGATCTCGGGATACCCGGCTACGGGGAGCGGCGCCGGGTGCCCGGTCTCCGACGCGAGGAGCTGGCGTCGCTGGCGGGTGTCAGCGTCTCCTACTACACCCGGCTGGAACAGGGGCAGTCCCTGAACGCCTCACCCCAGGTGCTGGACGCGATCGCCCGGGCCCTGCGGCTGGAGGAGGCCGAGCGCCTGCACCTGCACGACCTGGCCCGGTCTTCGGCCACCGGCTCGGGCCGAGGCCGCCGGCCCGCCCCCGAGCGGGTGACGGAGGCGACCGGCCAGCTGCTGGAGGCGCTGGCTCACGTCCCGGCGATCGTGACCGGCCGCCGCAGTGACGTCCTGGCATGGAACCGGCTGGGCCACGCGCTGTTCGCCGGACACCTGGACCCGGGCGCCCCGGACCGGCCGGCGGAGCGGCCCAACATGGCCCGGCTGGTGTTCCTCGACGCACACACCCGTGATCTGTACGCCGACTGGCCGGCCAAGGCCAGGGCAGTGGTGGGGAATCTGCGCCTGGTCGCGGGCCGGCATCCGGACGACACCGCGCTCCACGCGCTGGTGGGTGAACTGAGCGCGAAGAGCGCCGAGTTCGCCTCGATGTGGGCCGACCACCGCGTCACCGCGTGCGCCGTCGCGACGTACGAGATGAGGCATCCGCTGGTCGGCCCGCTGACCGTCACCCAGCAGACCCTGAGCCAGGACCAGGGGCAGAACATCGTGGTGGCCACCACCGAGGCCGACTCGCCCTCCCGGACCACGCTGACCCTGCTCGCCCAGGTCGTCAGCCCGCAGCACGAACAGGCGCGACAGGGAATCCGGGCCAACTCCGGCTGACGGCACCCACCCAACTCCCGTGCGTCGGCGTACCGCTGCCGCATGCCCGAAAACAGTGAAGGAACCATGTTCAGGAACAAGCACACGCTGTCCAAGACCGCCGCGGCAGCCGTCGTACTGACCGGGGCAGCGGTCGTCGCGGCCACCCCCGGCGTCGCGTCGGCCGTCTCCGCCCCGCTGAGCTGCGCGCGCATCGCCGCGCACTTCGACCTGGCCCGGCACCAGACGCCCGAGAACATCGCGCTGGCTCCCGACGGCAGCGCGTACGTCACCTTCGCCGCCGCCCGCCAGGTCGCCCGTATCACCCCCGGGGGATCCACCCGGATCCTGGCCACCCTGCCCGCACCCGCCGACGGCGGCGTCCACACCCCCGTCCTGGGCTTCGCCCTGACCACCGGCATCGTCCGCGCGCACGACGGCACGCTGTACTTCCTCTACGCCACCGGCACCGCCGACCTGACCGGCCTGTGGCGCCTGCGCCCCGGCGGCACACCCCAGCGCATCGCCGCGCTGCCCGCGGGCGGCCTGCCCAACGGCCTCGCCCTGGACCCGCGTACCCGGACCCTCTACGTCACCGACTCCGTCCTCGGCACCGTCTCGAGCGTGCCCACCACCGGAGGCACCCCCCAGACCTGGTCCACCGCCCCCGAACTGGCCTCCACCGGATTCCTCGGCGCCAACGGGCTGAAGATCCGGGGCGGGGCGCTGTGGGTCACCAACCTCGACCGGGGCACCGTGCTGCGCATACCCGTCCTGCGGGACGGTCGCGCCGGCCCGGTCCAGACCCGGGCCACCGGTCTGACCGGGATCGACGACTTCGCCTTCACCGGCCACGGCGACCAGATCCTGGCCGCCCTCAACGGCCCCGGCGAGGTCGCCCTCGTCCAGTCCGACGGCACCCACTCCACCGTCCTGAACGCCGCCGACGGCCTGCAGAACCCCACCTCCATCGCCCTGCGCGGGGACACCGCCTACGTCCTGAGCGCCGCGTACGTCACGGCGAAGGACCCCAACCTCCTCCTGGCCCACCTGAACGGCCCGGACACTCCTCGGCGGAGGTGATCAGGTCCCGACCGTAGTCCCGGTCCGTAGGGCCACTACCTCGATCGGGACGTGTCGTTGTCCTGGTGCGGGGTGCGTCGAGGCCTACGGGCCGAGGCACTGTGAGCCGGGCAGGGAAGGGCGTGGGGCGTTGGCAGCGGGGGCGTGGTCAGGGTCGGGGTCGGGCGGGCGGAGTGTGCTCGTGACGGGGGCGACCGGAGGATTCGGCCGGGTGATCGTGTTCCGTCTGGCGGGCAGCGGCTGGGACGTGATCGCCGGTGCACGCGACACGGACAAGGCCCGCAACCTCGTGGCGGAAGCCGCCGAGCGGGGGCTGGCCCTGCGCACCGTTCGGCTGGACGTCGCGTGCGAGGCATCCTGCCGCCAGGCGCTGCGGGAGTGCGCCGAGATGACGGGTGGCGGACCGTGGGCGCTGGTCAACAACGCCGGCATCCCACAGGCGGGCGCGGTCGCCGACGTGGACGACGAACAGGCCCGCCGCCTGCTGGAGGTGAATCTGCTCGGTCCGGCTCGGCTGTGTCGGCTCGTCCTGCCGGCCATGGCCGCCCGCGGCGGCGGCCGGATCGTCAACATCTCCTCGGGCCTGGGCCGGGTCCCCTGGCCGATGGGCGCCTGGTACAGCGCGGGCAAGCACGCCCTCTCGGCCCTCACCCACTGCCTGCGCGTGGAGGCCGCGCACCTCGGAGTCCGCGTCAGCCTGGTGGAACCCGGCGCGTTCGCCACCCCCATGCTCAGCCGTGCCCTGACCGACCTCGACGACCTCCGTGATCCGGCGAACCCCGGATACGAGAGCACCGCCCGCCTGTTCACCGCCGTGGACCGCCGGGTGCCCGGCCCCGAACCGGTGGCACGCACCGTCCAGGCGTGTCTGACGGCCCGCCGGCCGCGTCCCCGCTACGTCGTCGGCCGCGACGCCCGCTTCCTGATCCCCCTCCACACCCTGCTGCCACTGACTCTCACCGACCGCATCAAGCACACCGTGACCGGGCTGCCCCGCATCCCCGCACCCGCCACACCACCGAAACCCGAACCCGACGAAAGGCCTGAACCCGACGAAGAGCGCGACCGCGTGAAGGGGACGGCGTGAACCCGTACAGCCGCATCACCCACGCCGCAGTCCACCTGCCCGTCCGACGCCAGCGCGTCACCGAGATCGAGCAACTCCTCCACCGGCACAGCCCGGCCCTCAACCTCCCCGCAGGCTTCTTACGGCGCGCCTTCGGCCTGCACGAACGCGCCGTCGCCGACCCCGGAGAGCTGCCCTCCGACCTCGCCGCCCGGGCCGCCGCCCGCCTCTTGCACACCGCCCGCCTGGTACCTGCCGACATCGACCTGCTGCTGTTCGCCGCCGTCAGCGCGGACGTCCGCGAACCGGCCAACGCCCATGTCGTCGCGGCGAAGACGGGCCTGACCTGCCCGGCCTTCGACATCGGCAACGCCTGCAACAGCGTCATCAACGCCCTCCAGGTCGCCGACGCCCTCATCCGCACCGGCCAGCACCGCCGCGTCCTGATCACCTGCGGGGAAACCCTCACCCGCCTCTCCCGGTGGAACCTCACTCGCGATCAGCTGCGCACCGGACTGACCTCACTGACCGGTGCCGACCTGGGGGCCGCCCTTCTGGTGGAGTCCTCACCCGTGCCGGGCATCACCGGCTCGGTGTTCCTCGCCAACTCCGCGGGATGGCCCGCCGCCACCCTCTACGACCCCCACCACGCCCCCGGTCACCCTCAAGGTCTTCACGTCGACTCCGAGGCCCTGCTGGGCTCGTTCGTCGACCTTGACGTCCAGGCGGCCCAGTGGCTCAAGGAACAGCGCGTCGACGTCCGCGACCTCGACCTCGTCTGCGTCCACCAGCCGTCCGTGCCCTTCGTCGAAGCCTTCCGCACCCGCATGGGCATCGACACCCCGCAGATCATCCCCACTTTCGCGCACACCGGGAACGCCGCCGCCGCGACGCTGCCCCTGCAACTCGCCCACGCCGTCGGCCACCGCCGGCTGGCCCCGGGCGACCAGGTCGCCCTCTTCGGACTCGCCAGCGGCGCCAGCGCCGCGATGATGCTGCTGCGCTGGTGACATCCCGGCGACCGGGTCAGGGGATGCGGAGGCTGTCGAGGAGCCGCTCGTACATGGCCTTCAGGGCCTTCTCGTTCGCTTCGGGGCCGAGGGCCAGGGCCTGCACGAGGTGCTTGTCGTCCGCTATGAGGCGGATGAAGCCGGTCAGGGTCTCGTCCTCCGTCTCGGAGGTCAGGCGCGCGTCGAGGGCGGGACGGCCGTCGAACGTTGTCTTGTGCACGTTGCTGCTGGTCAGGGGCTCGGCAGTGTTCCGCATGTAGGACTCGAGTACGCGCTGGAGATGGTCCTCATGCCGATCACTTCCCGTGAGGTGAGGTGCTCGCCGACCGAGGGCCCGGTCGCCCGCGCACGGACCCTCACCCAGCGTCCGCCCCGATCGCTCCGGATGCACCCGGACGAACCGGAGGCACGTCCCTCAGGGCTCCGCCTGCCTGCTGGTGTCCGTACACAGCAGGGGCCGTTTCGGAGGAGATCCGAAACGGCCCCGTGGGTGTCCTGGGTGGGTGGTGGGTGGGCTCAGGTGGTGCAGGTGGTGCCCGGGGTGGGAAGGGTGACGGTGGTGAGGTAGTGGTTGGTGGCGTCCCTGACGCACTGGGAGAGCAGGAACATGCTGTAGTCGTCGCCCTCCCGGGCGAGGACCACGCTGCCGGGGAGCTGGGCGGCCATGGCCGGGCCCGCCTCGTACGGGGCGAGGGCCTGGCGGGTGGACTGGAGGATCAGGGCGGGCGGCGCGCCGTGTACCGGGGGCCCTGCCGTGACGGGCATGCTCGGGAGGGGCGAGCCGAGGCAGCCGGCGAGGGCCTTGTACGAGCGTACGGCGCCGCCCAGGTGCGGGGACACGCGGGCGAGTTCCCGTTGCAGTTCGGCGAGTTGGGCGAAGGTCTGCACCGGGCGGGCGCTGTCCAGGCAGGCGGGCACCTGTACCTGGACGGGGTCGAGGGTGTTGTCCGGATCGCGGGTGAAGGCGGTCGCGTCTCCCTTCTGCGCGTTGACGACGGCACGCGCCAGCTCCGGCCAGGTGAGACCGGACAGCGTCAGGTAGTCCTGCGTCGCCTCGCGGATGTCCTCACCGGTCAGCGGCCGGTGGGCCAGGCCCCCGGTCGGGATCGGCTCGCGGTCGGCCAGGGCGACGAGTGCGTCGTACTCGGCCGCGGCGTCCTTGCCGTACAGGGCGCAGTCCTGGGAGGTGGCGCACCAGGCGGTGAAACGGTTGAAGGCCGTCTCGGCGGCGGCCGCTTCCCGGGTGACCTGCGAGAGCGGCGGAGCGGTGTCGTCCAGGGCGGTGTCGAGGACCATCGTGCGCAGCGTGCCGGGGTACAGCCGGGCATAGGTGCGCCCGAGGAGCGTGCTGTAGTGGATCCCGTACCAGTTCAACTGGCGCTCGCCCAGGCCGATCCGGACCGCCTCGATGTCCCGCGCGGTGCTGGTCAGGTCGACGCGGCCGGTGAGGGGGCCGTTGCGGCGCAGGCAGTCCTCGGCGAAGGCGCGGTTGTGGGCCGCGAGCCGGTCGAAGGCGGCCTGGTCCTGTGGGAAGTGGCTCACTCCGGCGGGTTTGAGTTCTTCCCCGCACACGATCGGCGTGCTGTGACCCACTCCGCGCGGATCCACGGCGACGAGGTCGAACTTACGGGTCATGTCCCCGGCGAACTGCGGCAGCCCGATGCGCATCGCGAGCCGCAGCTGTTCGATCGAGGAACCGCCCGCGCCGTCGTTGAGCAACAGGGCACCCTGGCGGTGCGCCCCGTCGTCGGCGGGCCGGCGGACCAGCGAGAGGGTGAGGCTGCCGGAGTCCGGTTGGGACCAGTCCACCGGTACGGGGATCGATCCGCACTGCATCTGTTTGAAGTCCGGGTCGGCGCAGTCGTGCCACTCGATGCTGCGGGCGGCGCTGCCCCGGTCCTCCTCGTGCTCCGGCTGGGCGAGCGCCGGAACGGCCAGGGCGGTCGCGAGCACGGCCAGGGCGGCGGCCCAGCCGGCGTATCTGCGATGTCTTCTCATGTGTCGGTGTTCCTTGTTCGGGTGCCTCGGCCGTGTCGGCGGTCTGGGCCGTCTCGGACGTCTCGGACGTGTGGATACGAGGCGTGGTACGGGGGGATCCGAGCCGCGCTCAGCTCGCGTCGGCCTCCGGGTCGCTGTCGGGGATCCAGGAGCCGTGGATGCCGCCGGTGACCCGGCGCGGCAGGTGGACGGTGGCGATCCGGTCCAGCCCGGAGGCGTCGAGGACCAGGAGCTGGGAGGCGTCCTGCTTGAGGTCGGAGACGACGGTCAGCAGATAGCCGTCGTCCTCGCACGTGGCATGGGCGGCGGGGACGAACACGGCCTCGCTGGGAAGGCGGGCGTCACCGACCCGGTGGATGCGACGCGCGCCGGTGGTGCGGTCGTACTTGACGACGCCGTAGCCGCCGAAGCCGTTCTCGTCGGGGAAGGAGATGGCGTACCCGTAGCGGTTCTCGGCGCCCAGGTACTCCTCGTTGAGGGTCGGGAACTCCACCGGCAGGTCGTCGATGATCTGCTCGCCGACGGTGCCGTCGGCCAGGTCGATCACCCAGCGGCGCGTGTAGGAGCGGGTGTTGGGCTCGGCGCCGCGTCCGGGCGCGCCGACCCACCAGTTCCACGAGAGCCGGAAGCCCTCGCGGTCCACGGTGGGGCCTTCCAGGACGATGCGTCCCTGGCCGTCCTCGTAGGCGTTGGCCACGTGCAGCATGTTGCCCGGCTCGATGGAGAACCAGCGCACGTGCCGGGCGCCCTCGGTGCCGCGCGGCATGACACCGATGCGGGCGGGCTGCTGGTCGTTCCAGCCGTAGGGGATGCCGGAGTGCTCGGTGGGGTCGAAGGTGACGTTGCCCTCGATGAAGATCACGTGATGGCGGGTGAGGGCGAAGTCGTGCTTGAGGGAGGCGGTCGCCCCTGGCACCTCGGCGCTGTGGAAGAGCTCGCCCTTGGCGTCGGCCACGTAGTAGGTGAGGAACGGCGGGAACGGCGAGGAGCCGAAGAAGTGGAGCTCGCCGGTGACCGGGTCCTCCTTGGGGTGTGCGGTCATCGCGCCGGTCAGCTTGCCGTCGAAGTCGTAGGCGCCGACGGTGTCGAGGTCCCGGGTGAGCTCGAAGGGGAGGTTCGCCTCGCACAGGGCCAGGAGACGGCCTCCGTGTTCGATGACGTGCGTGCCGGCGGTACTGGCGGTCAGGTCGGGGCCGCGATCGGTCATGTACGGGGCGCCGTCGAGGGCAGGGGTGTGCACCCAGCGGTTGCGGTACCACTCGGCGCGGCCCTCGCGCAGCCGGATGCCGTGGACCATGCCGCTGCCCTTGAACCAGTGGGTGGGGGTCACGCCGGGCTTGGGGTTGTGGCTGTTGCGGATCAGCCGGCCGGTCAGCTCGGGGGGCAGGGAGCCCTCGACGGTCAGCTCGGTGGCGGTGATCTCGTCGACGGCCGGGGTGTAGTGGCCGGTCAGGTACGGCTTCGGGGCGGTGGTCATGGCGGGATCCTCTTTCTGTGGGTGAGGTGGGATGGGGCCTGGGAGTGCGTGGTCAGGCGGCGTGTTCGGCGCGTGCCTTGAGGTGGGAGAGCCAGCTCTCCAGGGAGTCGTGGAGGGCCTTGCCGAGCTCGTCGGTCGCGGCGTCGACCGGGGCGCCGCTCCAGGACTCCTCGGTGCGGACGGTGACCCGGCCGCCGGTCTCCTCGAAGGTCCACACGTGGATGCCGGTGATGCCGGCGGCGGGGCCGCCCCACACGATCCGCGCGCCGGGGACCAGCTCGCGCACGGTGGAGGTGATGTCCAGGCCGTGCGTCCGCCAGGTGAAGGAGGTGCCGGGGGCGAGCGGGGCGTCGAGCTCCGTCTGGTCGACGTCGGGGTTCCAGGTGGGCCAGGCGGCGACGGCGGTGTGGAGGTCCCACACCGTTGTGAGCGGGGCGTCGATCACGGTGGACAGGCGGACGATGACGGGTGCGGTTTCGTCGATGGTGACCATGGCTGTGTGTGCTTCCTGTGTGTCGGGATGTGCCGGTGGTGCGGGCCGATCCGGGGGTCCGGCGGCCCGGCGGTCTATCGGTTCAGCGGGATCGGGGAGGGCGGTGACGGCTCCGGGTCGGAAGCCGGTTGGGCCGCGGCGGTTGCGGTACGTGTGCCGGGCGGGCGGGTGAGGAACAGCGCGAGGAAGGCCGTCGCGGCCAACACCGCGGCGGAGACCGCGAAGGCGGTCCGGTAGCCGGCGGTCAGGGCCTCCAGGTGGGGCTGAAGGGTGGCCGCGTGGGCGGTGACGGAGCCGGCCAGGGTGGCGAGGGCGGCCAGGCCGATGGCGCCGCCGACCTGCCGGGTGGTGTTCACCAGTCCGCCGGCGAGCCCCGCGTCCTCCCGCGGTACGCCGTCCACGGCGAGTGCGGTGAGCTGGACGAGCGCGATGCTCAGACCCAGGCCGATCAGGATGCTCGGGCCGAGGATGTCGACGAGGTAGCTTCCGTCGGCGCGGATCCGTGACAGCCACAGCAGTCCGGCGGCCTCGGTGAGCAGGGACGCGGTGACGGTGACACGGGCGCCGATGCGCCGCGAGATGCGCGGGGCGAGGACGGAGCCGAGCATGTTGGCGGCGGCGAGGGGGAGTTGCCCCGCTCCCGTGACCAAGGGGCTGGATCCGAGCACCTGCTGCTGGTAGAGCGGAAGGAAGAAGAACAGGGCGATCCATACGGACCCCAGCAGGGCCATCAGCAGGTTGCCCGCGGCGACCCGGCCGGTACGGAACAGCCGGGGCGGAATCAGCGCGTTCGGCCGGCGGAGCTCGATCACGGCGAAGGCCACGAGCAGCGCCGCGGCGGCGCCGAGGGCGCCCAGCACCCCGGAGTCGGTCCAGCCGGTGCCGCGTGCGGTGGTGAGACCCCAGACCAGGCAGGTCAGGGCGAGGGTGACCGTGGCGGTGCCCAGCAGGTCGAAGCCTCCGGCCGCCGTCCCGTCCTTCCGCCCGGTCATCCGTCCGGTCATCTGTCCGGGTGCCAGGGGTACGAGCACCGCCACGGCGACCAGGACCAGCGTCGCTCCGAGTGCGACCGAGTGGAAGATCCAGGGCCAGCCCCAGGCCTGGGTGAGCGCACCGCCCAGCAGGACGCCGCCCGCTCCGCCCGCGCCGGACACCGCTCCCCACACGCCCAGTGCCCTGCCGCGCCCGGGGCCGGACGGGAACCCGTCCAGCGCCAGGGCGAGCGCGGCCGGGGCGATGGCGGCGGCGCCGACCCCCTGGAGGGCGCGGGCCGCGATCAGCACCTCCGAGGAGGCGGCCAGTCCCGCCGCCAGGGAGGCCAGCGCGAACAGCGCGAGCCCGGCGATGAGCACCCGGCGGCGGCCGAGGAGGTCGGCCAGCCGTCCGCCCGCCAGGAGCAGCGCCCCGAACGCGAGCCCGTAGGCGTTGACCACCCAGGTGGTCCCGCCGTCCGAGAGACCGGCCCCGGCCCGGATCTGCGGGAGCGCCACGTTGACGATCGAGGTGGCGAGCATCACGGTGAACTGGGCCGCGGCGAGCGCCGCGAGCACCGCTCCCGGCCGGGGGGCCCGGCGTACCGCCTGGTCCGTCTGTGTGCGTGCTGCGTTCATGACGCACAGACTCGCGTCGGCCGGTGTCCACTCTCCAGACCCGGCGGGGACCGGCACTGTCCACTGCTGTCCGCGCCTGTCCACCGGGTCCGCCAGGTCCGCCCGATCCGCCCCGCCGGCGGGACGCCGCGGTCGCTACCGCGAGCCGTGCAGCTCCCGTTGCCACAGGGCCTCGCCGAGCAGGTCCAGGCCCTGGCGCAGGTGGCGGCGGTAGGTGCCGTACGGGAGACCGAGGCGGCGGGCGGCGGCCTCCTGGGTGGGCGCACCGGAGAAGTGCCCAGCCGTCAGGGCCTCGCGGGCGCGCACTCCGCGCGGGTCGCGGGCGAGTTCGTCCACGGCCTGGCGCAGCAGGATGCGCAACTCCTCGACGGGATCGGCGAAGTCGGCCGCGAGACGCGTACGCATCAGGGCGCAGGCGGCGAAGGCGCCCGGGTCGCGCCAGTGCGCCAACGCCTCGCGCACGGCCTGGTCGAACGCGGTGCGCGAGAGGGCGGACGGGCCGGCCGGAACCGTTTCGTCGGGGGCCGCTATGAAGTGCAGCAGCCACGTCTCCACGGGGAGCCGGCGCCAGTCGACGGCGAACAGCCCGTACGTGTACTCCCCGACGCGCGGGCGGGCCCCGGTGTCGGCGAGCGTGCCCTTGACGCGCTCGGCCCACGTCTCGGCGTCCCGGAAGACGGCGAAGCCGAAGGCGCGGCCGCGGGCACGGGCCGACTCCGCCTGGGCTCGGGAACTGCTCAAGTCGATGACGCGCGAGGGTACTTGGTACTGCTCGGGGTAGATCGAGAAGCGGCTTATCCCGATGTGTTCGCCGGGGCTCACCGGGGCGGTGGCCTCGGTGTGGCGCCACGCGGCGGCGACGACGGGATCGGTCGCGAGGTCCTCGGGGTCGGGGGGCGCCGGCAGGGCCAGCCGGGCCGTGAAGGCCACGACCCGGCCCGTGCTCACGAGACGGTAGACGCTGAAGGCCTGCGGCTGGCGCTGCGCCCAGTAGCGGACCAGTTCCGCGGAAGCGGGGCCCTCGGTCTCCTCGGCCATCCGCAGTACGGTGTCGAGGTCCTCCGGTTGCAGCGGACGGTCGTGGACCTCGTCCTCGCGGGACCAGGTACGCAGCCGGGCCAGGGTCTCGCCCTCGCGGAAGAGGTAGAAGAGCTCGTCGGTGACGGTCCACACCCGCTCCTCGGGTGCCTCGCGCAGGATGCGCAGGTACTCGTCGGCCAGGCGCTGGCGCATCGTCTCGAACGCGTTGGGGGCGCGCCAGCGCAGGTCGGCGGCCAGCGTCTCGCGTGCGGCGTCGTGCGGGTGGAGCCCCTGGTGCGTGGACTCCATGAAGGGCAGCTCCCTCAGCCAGGAGAAGAGCGGATGGGCGTCCTCCTCGGGCAGTACCGCGGCGAGCAGTTCCTCGGACGTCGAGTGGGCCTGCGCCGCGACCTCCAGGGCGCGGCGGTGGGCGGCCGTGGGCACCTCGCCGATCAGCCCCGCCAGCAGGGTCCGCAGGACGTCCGCCGACGGGGCCCAGATCTCATCCCGGGCGAAGGCCTCCGAACCGGCCGCGGCCGCGAGGGACAGGGCCAAGGGGTTGCCGCCGGCGAAGCGGAGCACCCGGTCGCGCAGTTCGGGCCGGATCTGCGCCGCGACCAGCAGACCGCGGGCCTGTTCCGCGGAGAACGGCTCCAGTTCGCTCACGTGCAGGAGCTGGGACCAGGCGGGATCGGCGGTCCACTGCGGCTGCGGAGCGCGCCGTCCGGCCAGGACCACCAGGGTGTCCTCCGCGGCGCGGGGCAGGAAGTGGTGCCAGAGCCAGCTCTCCAGCCACTGGCAGTGCTCGAAGGAGTCCACGAACAGGACCGTGCCCGGAACGTCCAGGAACGGTCCGGCGGCGTGCTCGAATTCGGCCGGGTCCCGGCCGACGAACCGGCCGTCGAGTTCGACGAGCAGCCGGCCGGCCGCACGGGCGCGGTCCGCCAGGCACCGCAGCAGCGTCGACTTCCCGATGCCGCCCGGCCCGCACACGTAGAACGCGAACGGCGCCTGCGGATCGCCGGCCAGTGCCTCCCCGAAGCGTCCGAGTTCCTCGTCCCGGCCGATGAAGGCGCCCACGCGCGCCCTGCTGAGTCTTTCTCCCACGGACACCATGGCGGTTTCCATCCTCCTTGTTCCGGCGCCGGACCTCCCTGCCCGAAGGCACGGAGAGCGCTCTCTTTGTGGGTCGGTTCCTCCGTCGGAGATTCCAACGGGGTTACTGCTCATGTCACTTGATGCTGCCGAGGTTTCCGTCGTCGGGGTGGCCGGTGACCAGGAGGGTGGTCTCTTCGACGCACTGGAAGCGGCCGTCGGGAGCCATCCGGGCGAAAAGGTAGACCTCGGTGCTGGAGGTGCGCCCGTTGTCCCGGGTGATGGTGACCGTGTGGCGGTCGGCGTAGCGCGGTCCGTCACGCAGTTCGTCGTGGACCTCTATGTGTCCGCTGCGCACCAGAGTGCGCAGGCGCGTCATGTGCTGCACGAAGGCGGCCCGGTCGCTCCACACACCGTCGGTGCGCTGGCGGTAGTCGGGGGTGAAGTGCCGGTCCACGGCTTCGGTGAGGTCGAGGCCCGGGGTGAACAGCAGGTCGTTGATGGCTCTGGTGATGTCGGTGGATGTCATCGTCGTCTCGCCTGGGGAGTGGGGGGTGGGCAGGTCAGGCCCTCGGAACCGGGGCGGACGGCGCGAGGCCGGCCCCGGCGGAAACCGCCCTGCAAGACGGAGTTCAGCCATGGCCGGTTCCACCCGCGGGGACGGGAGTGAAGTCCAGCGACAGGGAGACCGGCCCCCGGGTGTACAGGCCGGTCTCCCGGTAGTGGAAGCCGGGGCTGTAGCGGACCTCGTCGAGCAGGGGCAGGAGCATCGCGGCGACGGTCTCGATCTCGGCGCGCGCGAAGGCCGCGCCGACGCACTGGTGCAGTCCGGTGCCGAAGGCCAGGTGCTGGGCGGCCGCCGTGAAGGAGCGGGCGGTGCCGAGGTCCGGGCGGTGGATGTCGAAGGTGTCCGGGGCGGTGAAGGCGTCGGGGTCGCGGTTGGCCGCGCCGATCATGCAGAAGACGGTGGCGCCCGCCGGGACGGTCGTGCCCGCGAACACGGAGTCCTCGTCCGCCTGGCGGGGAATGAGCTGGACCGGCGGGGTGAAGCGCAGGGTCTCGGCGATCGCGGCGGGCAGCAGGTCCGGGTCCCGGCGGACCTGCGCCAGCTGCTCGGGGTGGTCGATCAGGTGCTTGAAGAGCAGGGCGAGGGTCTTGTCCGCGGGCTCGGTGGCGGCGGCCAGCACGTTGATGACCAGGGCGGTGACGTCGCGGTTGCTCATGGCGATGCCGTCGAACTCGGCGGTGCACAGCTTCGATATCACGTCCTCGCCGGGGTGGCGGCGACGCTGTTCGATGACGGGGACGAGGTAGGCCTCCAACTGCTCCGCGCAGTCGATGCAGTGCCGGCGGCGCTCGGGGGTGAGCGTCATGCTGGTGATGAACTCGGCGACCCCGCTGTGCCAGGCGGCCACCTGCCTCCAGTCCGCTCTGTCCAGACCGAGGACATCGAGCGTCACGTGGACGGCCAGGGGCTTTCCGAGGTCGTTGACGAGGTCCATCCGGCCCAGCGGGAGGTACGGGGCCATGAGTTCGGCGGCGTTGGCGTGGACGGCGCGTATCTGGTCCTGCAGGGCCGGGCCGGTGAAGCCCCGGACGACGATCTTCCGCTTGGCGGTGTGCTCGGCTCCGGTCATCTGGGCGAGGACCGGCCCGCGCATCACCGGCTCGGCGCGCACCTGCAGCGTCTCGGTGGTGAATGCCTCGTGGTCGGTCAGGACCCGTTTGACGTCCTCGTACCGGGAGAGGAACCAGCTGTCGATCGCCGGCTCGTAGTGCACCGGGGCCTGCTCCCTCAGCTGGGCGAAGTAGCGGTGGGGCGCGGCGGCGAAGTCATCGGACAGGACGCTGAAACGGGAACCGACCAGGGGCATGGTGAAGGCCTCTCGACGTGCGCGGCGCGCGGCGCGCGGTGCGCGGAAGGAGCGGGAGCCGGGGGTGCCACGGACCGGGAGGACGCTTCCCCGCGCCCGGTCACGTGCGGCAGGCGGACGATCATCTCATCACGCTGCCGCGTCCCACTGAAGCCCGTTGCCCCGCCAATGCCTTCAGGGGCTGGCTCGTAGTCGCGTAAAAGGGGCCGTTCCGGAGGAATCCGAAACGGCCCCTGGGTCGGGTCCGGGAGCAGTGCGCGCGGGGGAGGGGTCAGATGATGCCCTCGGCGATCTCGGCCTGTTCGCGGGCGGTGCCGTAGGCCGACGGGGTTCCGTACGAGCGGCGGGCGGCGTACCACCAGGCGCTGGCCAGGACCAGGACGACCGCGAGGGCGATCACGGCGTAGTTCATCGAGTCGATCGTGACCGGCGACTTCTGCGGCAGGCAGAACAGAACGGTGACGACGGCCACCCAGACGACGGCGGTCCAGCCGATCGGCTTGCTCCAGCGGCCCAGGTTCCACGGGCCCGGCTGGAACCGGTTGCCGGCGCGCAGGCGCAGGTAGATCGGGATGGCGTAGGCCGGGGTGATGCCGATGACGTTGATGGCGGTCACGGCCCCGTAGGCGGTGGCGGAGTACAGGGACGGGAGGGCCAGGACGCCCGCGACGACGACGGAGAGCCAGACGGCCGGGACCGGGGTCTGCGTGCGGCTGCTGACCTTGCGCCACAGGGTGGAGCCGGGGAGCGCGTTGTCGCGGCTGAAGGCGAAGACCATCCGGCTCGCGGCGGCGACCTCGGCGTTGCCGCAGAAGAGCTGGGCGACGATGACGACGAGGAGCAGGGCGGTGGCGCCTCCGGAGCCCAGGGCGTCGAGGAAGATCTGGGCCGGCGGGACGCCGGTGGCGCTGCCCTGGACGGCCGCGTAGTCCTGGATGGCGAAGGTGAGGCCGGCGAGCAGCGCGAACCCGGCGATCCAGGAGACCCAGATGGCCCGGACGATGCCCTTGGCGGCGGAGACGGAGGCGTTGGAGGTCTCCTCCGAGAGGTGCGCGGAGGCGTCGTACCCGGAGAACGTGTACTGGGCGAGCAGCAGGCCGACGGCCGCGACGTAGAACGGGTTGGCCCACCCGGTGTCGTTGACGAACTCGGTGAAGACGAACGAGGGCGACTGGTGGTGGTCGGGTACGAAGGCCAGGGCGCCGACGATCACGGCGACGCCGGCCAGGTGCCACCAGACGCTGACGGAGTTGAGCACGCTGACGAGGCGGACGCCGAAGAGGTTGAGCACGGCGTGCAGCAGCAGGATGGCCAGGAAGATCAGGAAGGTCGAGCCGGCGGTGGGCACGAAGCCGAACTGGAGGTTCAGGAAGGCGCCGGTGAACAGGGCGGCGCCGTAGTCGATGCCGGCGATGGCGCCGAGCAGGCCGAGCAGGTTGAGCCAGCCGGTGTACCAGCCCCAGCGGCGTCCGCCGAGCCGGTCGGCCATGTAGTAGAGCGCTCCCGAAGTGGGGTAGGCGCTGGTCACCTCGGCCAGGGCGAGACCCACGCAGAGGACGAAGAGGCCGACGCCGACCCAGCCCCACATCATCACGGCCGGACCGCCGGTGCCCAGGCCGAAGCCGTAGAGGGTCATGCAGCCGGACAGGACGGAGATGACCGAGAAGCTGATCGCGAAGTTGCCGAAGCCGCCCATCCGGCGGGCGAGGACGGGCTGGTAGCCGAGTTCCCTGAGTCGTTCCTCCTCGTCCAGCCGGGGCGGGGCCTTGCGGTCCTGGCGGACGGTCGGCGCGGTTCGGGACATGAGGAGGTACCTCCGGGGGGTCTTGGAGCGCGGGGACGGGGGCGGGGGGTGGGGCGGTGAGTCGGCGGGGCCCCGGGGACAGCGGGACCGTGGGGGAGTGGGACGTGGGGGGAGCGGGCCGCGGGGGAGCGGCGGTCAGTTCCGGCCGGCGAGGCTGCGGGAGCGGGCCTGCAGGAAGACCTCCACGGCCAGTTCCTGGTCGGCCGGGTCACGGGTCCGGTAGGCCCACGGCAGCGTGGTCCAGTACCGGTCGATCACGTCGAAGACCTGGGCCGCCTCGTCGAACCGGGTGGCTCCCCACAGGGCGTGGGCGAGGTGGTTCAGGTCCAGCGGGGACGCGCGGCGCAGGTCGGCGTACCGGAACCAGGTGTCCAGGGCGTGGCCGGCGTCACGGACGGAGTCCTCGGCGACCCAGTGCAGGTCGAGCGCCCGCTCCTGGCCGCGCTCGCGGCGGTAGCGCTCGATGCTCAGATAGAGCGGCAGGAGGTGCACGGCGGAGCCGGGCGATGCCGAACCGGCCGCCCAGTGCACGAAGTTGGCGGCCTCGGCGAGCGGTCCGGGGGTGCCCGCGCACACGAACTGGAGCATCCGGTGGTACGCCTCGCGGTTGTGCGGATCACGCTTGTCGGCCTGCGCGAGGATGCCCCAGGGGCCCGCGGGCAGCATCACGGCGGGCGCCCGGAGCCGGTGCTCGTCCATGGAGCGGTGTTCGTCGAGGGAGGCGAGGGCGAGCAGGCAGACCCAGGGCACGGGGTCGGCGGGGCTGGCCTCGGCGGTGTCACGGCAGGCCTCCCAGGCCTCCCGCCACAGCTCGCGGGTGCGCGGGTGTCGCGCGCGGTGGGCACGGACGGCCCGTTCGACGACGACACGGGTGTGCATGACGGAGGCGGCGACGCTGCGCGGTTCCTCGGCGCGCCAGGCCTGGACCACGTCCGAGCCGGCGGCGACCGCGGCGAGCACCTGGGTGCGCTGGGTCCACAGCCCCCAGCCGTCCGTCCGGTCCAGTAACTGGGCCATCGACACCCAGCGGCCGGTGCGCAGGTCCTGTACGGCGACGCGCAGCTCGTTGTCGTGGCCGGCGGGATGGTAGACGGGCCGGAAGTCGCCGCCCGCCATCACCTCGTCCCGGTCGACGGGTGGCCGGGACGGGCGCGTCTTGCGGTCGTCGTGGTCATCGGTCCTCGCATCGCATGGCCTTCGCGCCTGGTGATCGGCGATCACTATAGATCGAGTGTGAGCGCCAGGTGCATGGAACCTTTCAAATACAACTATCAAGCCACGTACGGCATATGAATTTGCGTCAGATTCGCTGCCCGGCGACCGCGGCCCGCACGGGTGGATCTTGACGGGCGGCGTCCGCTGGTGAAGGCTGCCGGGCGACGCTCACACGCATGCCGATACCAGGGACGGAGTGGTGATGACGGGCCCGGTGCTCGCTGTGGACCAGGGCACGTCGGGAACCAAGGCCCTCGTCGTCTGTCCCGTACGCGGGGTCATCGGCTCCGCCTCCGCCCCCGTGCGGCCCCGGTACCTGCCCGGCGGCCGCGTGGAGGTCGACCCCCGCGAGCTGCTGGACTCGGTCCTCGACGCGGGCCGCGCCGCCCTGGCCGCGGCCGGCGAGCCGGTGGTGGCGGTGGGCCTGGCCAACCAGGGCGAGACCGTGCTCGCCTGGGACCCGGCGAGCGGTGAGCCGCTGACCGACGCGATCGTCTGGCAGGACCGCCGCGCCGAGCAGCTGTGCATGGAACTGGCCCCGCACGCCGAGTCGTTGCGGGAGCGGACGGGACTGCCGCTGGACCCCTACTTCGCCGCGCCGAAGATGGCCTGGATACGCCGCAGCCTCACCCGGCAGGGAGTCGTCACCACCAGCGACGTGTGGCTGGTGCACCGGCTCACCGGCGGCGCCTTCGTCACCGACGCGGCGACCGCGGGCCGCACCCAGCTGCTCGACCTCGACACCGTCGACTGGTCGCCGGCCGCGCTCGACGCCTTCGGCCTCACCGGCGAGCGGCTGCCGGAAGTCGTCGACGCGGACACCCACGTCGCCGTGACCAGTGCCTTCGGGCCCCCGCTGCCCCTCACGGGACTGCTCGTCGACCAGCAGGCCGCGCTCCTCGCCCAGCGCGTGACCGAGCCCGGCACCGCCAAGTGCACCTACGGAACCGGGGCGTTCCTCCTCGCGCAGACCGGCCCGCTGCCCCGGCGCAGCACCTCCGGGCTGGTCGGCTGCGTCGCCTGGCGGCTCGGCGGGCAGACCAGCTACTGCCTGGACGGACAGGTGTACACGGCCGCCTCCGCCGTGCGGTGGCTCACCGACCTCGGGGTGATCTCCGGCGCCGCGGACATCGACGTCGTGGGAGGCAGCGCCCCGGACGCCGGCGGCGTCACCTTCGTCCCCGCACTCGCCGGCCTCGCCGCCCCGTGGTGGCGGGGCGACCTGCGCGGTTCGGTCACCGGCCTCGGTCTCGACACGACCGCCGGGCACCTCGTGCACGCGCTGTGCGACGGCATAGCCGCGCAGGTGGCGGAGCTCGCGGACGCGGTCGCCGCCGATCTCGGCGCGCCCCTGACCACCCTGCGCGTCGACGGCGGCCTGACCCGGTCCGCGCTGCTCATGCAGGCACAGGCCGATCTGCTGCAGATCCCCGTCGAGGTGTCGGCGCTGCCGGACGCCACCGCCCTCGGCGTCGGGGCGGTCGCCCGGCTCGGGCTCGACCCCTCGCTCACCGTGCACGAGGCCGTCCCGGAGTGGAAGCCGTCCGCCGTCTACGAGCCGAGGGCCGGCTCGGCCGACGCCGCGGAGCGCCGCGCACGGTTCCGGACGGCGGTGTCGGCCCTGCTCGACGGCCCGGCATGACGGTCACCACCAGCGGCCCGCTGCCGGGCGGCCCCGCCTATGACGTGACGGTCGTCGGCGCCGGCGTCGTGGGCTCGGCCATCGCCCGCGAACTGGCCCGGCTCCCCCTGCGGATCGCCCTGGTCGATGCCTCCGACGACGTCGGCAACGGCACCTCCAAGGCCAACACCGCCATCCTCCACACCGGTTTCGACGCCGTGCCCGGCTCCCTGGAGTCCCGGCTCGTCCGGGAGGGGCAGCGGCTGCTCGCCTCGTACGCCGCCGACAGCGGCATCCCCGTGGAACCGCTCGGGGCGCTGCTCGTCGCCTGGAACGAGGAGCAGCTCGCCGCCCTGCCGGGGCTCGCCGAGAAGGCCGTGCGCAACGGCTACCGCACGGCCCGGATCCTCCCGGCCGGGGAGGTCCGGGCCCGCGAGCCGGAGCTCGGGCCCGGGGTACTGGGCGCGCTCCACGTGCCGGACGAGTCGATCATCTGCCCCTGGACGACCACCCTCGCGTACGCGACGCAGGCCGTCCGCGCCGGCGTCCACCTGCACCTCGACTGCCCCGTACGGTCCGTCGCCCCGGGCGATCCGCACGTACTGGCCACCGGGCGCGGCCCGCTGCGCACCCGGCACCTGGTCAACGCGGCGGGCCTGTACGCCGACGAGATCGACCGGTTGCTCGGGCACGCGGACTTCACCGTGACGCCCCGGCGCGGCCAGCTGATCGTCTTCGACGAACTCGCCCGCGGCCTCGTACGCCACATCCTGCTGCCGGTGCCGGACGCGCGCGGCAAGGGGGTGCTGGTGACGCCGACCGTGTACGGGAACGTGATGCTCGGGCCGACCGCCGAGGACCTGGACGACAAGACCGCCACCGGATCCACCGCCGAAGGGCTCGCGCTGCTGCGGGAGAAGGGCCGACGGATCCTGCCGGCGCTCCTGGAGGAGGAGGTCACCGCCGTGTACGCGGGGCTGCGGGCGGCCACCGGACAGGAGGACTACGCGATCCGGGCGCATCCCGCGCAGCGGTACGTGAGCGTCGGCGGGATCCGGTCCACCGGGCTGACCGCCTCGATGGCGATCGCCGCCCACGTGGTGGAGCTGCTCGCCGAGGGCGGCCTGCCGGTGGCCGGCGCCCGGGAGTTGGAGCAGGTGCGGATGCCGAACCTCGGCGAGGCGTTCCCCCGGCCCTACCGCGACGCGGCGCTGATCGCGGCGGACCCGGAGTACGGCCGGATCGTCTGCCACTGCGAGCGCGTGACCCGCGGGGAGATACGCGACGCGCTCGCCGGGACCGTCCCGCCCGGTTCGGTGGACGGCCTGCGGCGGCGCACGCGCGCCCGGGGCGGCCGCTGCCAGGGCTTCCACTGCGGGGCCGCCGTCCGCGCGCTGTTCGAGGAGGCACGCCGGTGAACCGTACGGCCGAGGTGCCGATCGAGGTGCCGATCGACGTACTGGTCGACGTACTGGTCGTCGGCGCCGGCCCCGCCGGACTGGCCCTGGCCGCCCGGCTGGCGGAGGCGGGCGCCGGGCGGGTCGAGGTCCTGGAACGCGAGCCGGAGCCGGGCGGAATGCCGCGCCACCTCCACCACGGCGGCTTCGGCCGGCCACCGCGCCCCTGGCTGCGGGGTCCCGCGTACGCCCGGCGGTCGGTGCGGGCGGCCGTCGCCGCCGGGGCCGCGGTCCGCACCGGTGTCACCGCCACCGGCTGGGCCGGACCGCTGTCCCTGGAGACCACGAGCCCGGCGGGTCTGAAGCGGATCACGGCCCGCGCCGTGGTCCTCGCCACCGGCGCCCGGGAGCGCCCCCGCAGCGCCCGGCTGGTGCCGGGCTCCCGCCCGCAGGGCGTGCTCACCACCGGAGAGCTGTTCCAGTCGGTCCACCGGTACGGCCTGCCCGTCGGCCGGCGGGCCGTGGTCGTGGGCGCCGAGCCGGTGGCCCGGCACGCGGTGGGCACGCTGCGCCGGGCGGGTACGGACGTGGTGGCGATGGTCACGGAGCGCCCGCGCGCCGTCGCCGTACCGGGGGTGCCGCTGCTCACGGCGACCACGGTGGGCGAACTGCGCGGCCGCGGCCGGCTGACCGGTGTGGCCGTCCGCCACCGGGACGGCCGGTCGGGGATCCTCGCCTGTGACACGGTGGTCTTCACCGGCGACTGGATCCCCGATCACGAGCTGGCCCGCCGTGGCGGCATCCTCCTCGACCCCGGCACCCGGGGCCCCGGCGTGGACGCGTCGTTCCGTACCTCGGCCCCGGGTGTCTTCGCGGTCGGCAACGCCCTCCACGGCATCGAAAGCGCGGCTACCGCGGCCGGGGAGGGAGCCGCCGCGGCGGCCCCGGTACTGGCCCACCTGGCGGGCGCCCCCTGGCCGGAGCCCGGCCCCCCGATGGAGGTCCGGGCCCCGCTCCTGTGGGTGACGCCGAACCGGGTCACGGGCACCGCCGGGCGGCCGCTGCTGCTGCGGTCCGGGGAACCGCTGACCGCCCCGGTGGTGACGGTGGGCCAGGACGGCCGCCCGCTGTGGCGGCGCCGGGTCGTGGGCCCGGTGTCCCCGTCCCGGTCCCTGCGGCTGCCCCCGGACTGCACGGCCCGGGTCGACCCGAAGGGCGGTCCGGTCGTGCTGACCGTCGGCTGACGCGGGCCCACCGCCGCGGGCCGGCGTCAGCCGACCCGCGACGGCCGGGGCGTCAGGAGGACTGGTCCGTGAGGATCGCCGGGTCCGACAGGCCGGCCGCGCCCGTCTCCACCTTGCCCGCGAAGCGGCGCCGGAAGTCCGGGGCCTCGGACGCGGTGACCGTCACGTCGTACCAGCGCCGCGTGTTCTTCAGCGAGACGCTGTACGTGACCGTCGCGCCCTTGGCGACCGTGAGGCGCTTCGGCCCGCCGCCGTAGGAGTTGGTGACCGTCAGGGTGGCGGTCGACGCCCCGGCGTTGGTGAGGGTGAGGTCCAGGTTCCCGGTGGCGGCGTTGTGGCGGGCGGTGACCTCGGGGCCGGGGGTCGTGCCGGGGTTGCGGAAGCCGCGCAGGAAGCCGTTGGGGCCGTGCACGGTCAGGTCGGTGACCCCGGCCGAGTACGTGGTGTTCCAGGTGTCCCCGATCGACTTGCCGGCCTCGGTGGTGTACGTCCACGGCGCGTCGGTGCGGTTGCCGGAGGTGACGTAGAACTGCGCGCCCAGGTCCGGGCCGCCGCCGAAGGTCAGCCGGAACTTGCCCTCCGCGACGAGCGCCGTGCCGTCCACGTACGGGGCGTACTTCAGCGCACGGGTGGGACGCAGGCCCTTCTCCTGGCGCGGCATGACGCCCACGGCCGGCGGGGTGGCCCGGAAGTCGGGGTGGCGCTCGCGGTCCTGCGGGAAATAGAGGCCCGTGTCGGGCAGCGGGGCCGGGACGGTGTCCTTGCGGGCGAAGTCGAAGGCGGAGGTGAGGTCACCGCAGACGGCGCGGCGCCACGGCGAGATGTTCGGCTCGGTCACCCCGAACCGCTGCTCCATGAACCGGATGACGGAGGTGTGGTCGAAGGTCTCGGAGCAGGAGTAGCCGCCGGTGCTCCACGGGGAGACCACGAGCATCGGCACGCGCGGGCCCAGGCCGTACGGTCCGGCGACGTAGCCGGGCTTGCCGGGGAAGACGTCCAGGGCGGTGGGCGCGGTCGAGAGGCCCTGGGTGGCGCTCGCGGGGGCGTACGGCGGGACGACGTGGTCGAAGAAGCCGTCGTTCTCGTCGTAGGTGATGAACAGCGCGGTACGGGCCCACACGTCCGGGTTGGAGGTGAGGGCGTCCAGGACCTGCGAGATGTACCAGGCGCCGTAGTTGGACGGCCAGTTGGAGTGCTCGCTGAACGCCTCGGGGGCGGCGATCCAGGAGATTTGGGGGAGGGTGCCGGCCGCGACGTCGGCGCGCAGCTGGTCGAAGTAGCCCTCGCCGGCCTTGGCGTTCGTGCCGGTGCGGGCCTTCTCGTACAGCGCGTCGCCCGGCTTGGCGCCCCGGTAGTTGTTGAAGTAGAGCAGCGAGTTGTCGCCGTAGTTGCCGCGGTAGGCGTCGTTGATCCAGCCCCAGGAGCCGGCGGCGTCGAGGCCGTCGCCGATGTCCTGGTAGACCTTCCAGGAGATCCCGGCCGTCTCCAGCCGCTCCGGGTAGGTGGTCCAGCCGTAGCCCGCCTCGGCGTTGTTGAGGACCGGGCCGCCGCCCTTGCCGTCGTTGCCCGTGTAGCCCGACCAGAGGTAGTAGCGGTTGGGGTCCGTGGAGCCGATGAACGAGCAGTGGTACGCGTCGCAGATGGTGAAGGCGTCCGCCAGGGCGTAGTGGAAGGGGATGTCCTCGCGCGTCAGGTGGGCCATGGTGGTGGCCGTCTTGGCGGGTACCCAGTTGTCGTACTTGCCCTTGTTGAAGGCGCTCTGTCCGCCCGCCCAGTCGTGGTTCAGGCCCTGGAGGAACTCCATGCCGAGGTCGTCGGACGGCGGACGGAAGGGCAGCGTCTCCTTGCCGGCGTTGTCGGTCTGGTGGAAGACGGACTTGCCGCTGGGCAGGGTCACCGGGCGCGGGTCGCCGAAGCCGCGGACGCCGCGCATCGCGCCGAAGTAGTGGTCGAAGGAACGGTTCTCCTGCATGAGCACCACGATGTGCTCCACGTCGGCGATGGTGCCGGTGGTGCCCTGCGCGGGGATGGCGGCGGCGCGGGCGATGCTGTCGTTCAGCATCGTCAGGGCGGTGGCGCCGCCGGCGAGCTGCAGGAAGCGGCGGCGGTTGAGTTCTGCCATGGCGGGAACGACCTCTGCGGTTGAGGGTGGTTGAGCGCCCTCAGCAGAGCGCGCCCGGGGTACCGGAGGGGGAGCCTGGCGTGACGATGGCGCATACGCCAGGCGAACGGCAGTCGGATTCCGGCGGAGTTCGGCCGGAACCCGCCGGCAGGGTCGGGTGGACCGGGGGCCGGGCCGGCGGGTGGGTGAGCCGGCGGCGGGCAGACGGGCGGTCCGGTGCTCCGGTACGGCTGGTTGCCCCGCGTGCCCTGCCTGCCCCGCCTGCCGACTTCCCTCGCCCGCCTGCCCGTCTGCCCGCCCGCACGCTCTCCCTCGCCCGGCCCCGCCCGCCCCCGAGGCGGGGTGTCGCCCGGCGCGCCCGCTCCCCTACAGTGCGTGATGACCGCACCCGGTGCCGCCGAACAGGAGCACGCCCGTGGCCACCCACGCCCGCCCCGGTCCCCTTCCGGGTCCGTCCTCCGCCGGCCGCCGGGTTCCCGAGCTGGATCCCGGTCTCGTCGGGGAGTGGCGGGACGGCGGAGGGGAACTGATCGACCTCTTCGCCCAGGCCCGCCAACGGCTCGGCGGGGTCGCCGCGTTCCGGCTCGGGCCGCGACCGACCGTACTGGTCACCGGCGCCCCGGCCGTACAGCACGTGCTCGCGCTCCGGCCGGACCGGTACGTGAAGCGCTCGCACCGCGCCCGGCTGCTGATCGGCGACGGGGTCCTGGCCGCGACGGGCGAGGCCTGGCAGCGGCAACGCAAGCTCCTGCAGTCGCAGTTCACCGGCCCGGGAATGCGCCGGTACGAGCAGCGGATCGCCGGGGCCGCCCGGACCACCGCGGCGCGCTGGGCGGCGTACGCCCGCAGCGGGGAGGTCCTCGACGTCGGCGAGGAGATGCGCCGCTTCGCCCTGGACACCATCTGGCGTTCCCTGACCGGGCACCCCCTCGACCCCGCCACGGAGCGTGAACTGGCCGCCGTACCCACCGTGGTGGCCGCGCTGCCGCAGCTGCCCTCCGACGGCGCCGCCGCCCGGCAGGCCGTCTCCGCCGAGCTGGCGGGGATCGACGCCGTGGCGGCCCGTGTCATCGCCGCCGCGCGCGCGGGCGAGGTGGGACCCGACGGCCCGGGCCTGCTGCACGTCCTGCTGGACGCGGCCGGAACGCGCCCCGAGTACACCGACCAGCTGATCCGCGACGAGCTGGTCACCCTGCTGGTCGCCGGTCACGAGACCACCGCCACCACCCTGACCTGGCTCTACCTCCTGCTGGACCGGAACCCGCGGGCGCGCGAGTGGGCCCTCGCCGCGGGCGCCGAGGGGTCCCCCGAGCGGCGGCAGGCCGTCCAGGCGCTCGTCAGCGAAACGCTGCGCTTCTATCCCTCCGCGTGGATCCTGCCGCGCTGCGCCGCGCAGGACGACGTCCTCGCCGGGTACGAGATCGAGGCCGGCACCGACGTCATCGTGTGCCCCTACCTCACGCACCGGGACCCCGGGCTGTGGGAGGACCCCGGACGGTTCGATCCGGGGCGCTTCACCACCCCCGGCCGGCGCCCCGCCCACCCGGGGAGCTACCTCCCCTTCGGCATCGGGCCCCGGGCCTGCCTCGGCCTGCAGTTCGCCCTCCGCGAGTCGACCGCCCTCCTGGAGCAGCTGCTGCCCGCGTACGTCCCGCGCTTCCGCTCGCTCCCCGCCCGGGCCGTGTACGGCCTCACCGTCCGCCCCGACGGCCCCACCCCCGCGGTGCTGGCGGGCGGTGAGGCCGTGGCCCCCTGATCCGCCGCCGGGCGCTCGCCATCGAGCGGGAGGTGGGTCGGGTCCGCTCGCCGATGAACAAGTCGACCGCCCGGCCTCCGGCCACGTACCAACCGCCCGGCCTCCGGCCACGTACCAACCGCCCGGCCTCCGGCCACGTACCAGGGGACCGGCCCTCGGGCGCGGACCGGCCCCCGTCTCCCGGAGTGGGTCCGGGGCGCGGGAGCCGGGGGTGGGGGTGCGGTGGCGGGTCAGTGGGACCGGCGGATCGCCGCACGCGGCGGGCGGGTCTGGGACGGGTCGGTCACCCCGCCGCAGAAGACGCACATGCAGTTGAAGTCCCGCGGCAGGCCGGACCGGCGGGACGCGACGGTCTCGGGCAGCGGGGTCAGGGAGAGGGCGGGGCCGAACGCGTCGACGGGCGGTTCGGGGAAGAGGTCGTTCATGGAGATTCCCTCCTCGTCGTTTGTGGGTGGACGGGTCGTACTCCAGGACACCAGGCGATGCCGGTAGACCGCGTCATACGGTCGGACGACCCTGGTGGACGAGGGCGGGCGCCGCGCGCACGATGTCGCCGCTCACCAGCCGCTCCAGCAGGTCCAGGGCCTCGGCCTCCGGCAGGTCCGCGTCCCGGGCGGCCTCCCGGCCCGTGCGGGTGCCGTCGCAGTGGGCCAGGAGGAGCCCGGTCCCGGCCCCGATCCGGTATGCCTGCAGCGGCGCGTCCCACGCGCGCTGGAGCAGGACGGTCACCTCCGCGCGGGGGAGCCGGACCGGTGCCCCGGCGTCGGTCACGTCGTGTCCGTACGTCGCCACGCGTACTGCCGGTGACAGCACCAGCGGGCCCTCCGCGGTGTGCGGGAGCGGCGCGAAGGGCCCGGTACGGCAGGCCTCGGCGGCGACCGAGTCGTTGAGCAGCAGGTACTGGTCGAGCTCGAACCGGCCGAAGTCGGCCGTGGCGGGCGGCAGGCCGTCGAAGGCCAGCAGGCGCTCGCAGGCCCGCACGATCCCCATCGGTTCGTCGAGGTCCTCCGCGAGGGTGGTCGTCGTCAGGAACGCGTCGAGCAGCTCCGGCTGATGCTCCATCAGTCCGCTCACCGTCCTGGGGAGGCCGATGGAGAGGTGGATCCTGCGCTTGGCGCCGCTCTCCTCTGCCATGAACGCGTAGCTTTCCCCGTCGACGCCGGCCAGCACCGCCAGTTCCGCGTCGGAGAGCCCGAACCGGGCCTGGACCCGGCCGGGATCCTCGCGCAGCACGGGCAGCAGGGTCCCGGGAGAGGCGATGACCGAGGCGAACGCCTCGCGCAGGCCCATCACCGCACCCCCGCCCGTGCGCCCCGGGCACCGTCGAGGATGCGCCGGGCGTGGTCGAGTTCCGCCTGGAGCTCGCCGAAGTCGTCGGGGAAGTTCTGGTCGCGCTCCAGCAGGGTGGCCCGCACGGGGGCCCTGTCCAGCAGCTCCACGAGCAGGTCCCAGACCGCGGGCGGCACCGGTTCGCTGTGCGTGTCCAGGTCCATGTGGTCGTCCTCCCCGCCGGTCCCGCCCGCCAGGTGCACCTGGACGACGCGCTCCACCGGGATCGTGTCGAGGAACTCCATCGCCGAGTAGCCGTGGTTGCGCGCGTTGATGTCCAGGTTGGTCAGGTCCAGCAGCAGCCCGCACTCGCAGTGCTCCATCACCTCGGCGATGAACTGCGCCTCGGACAGCGGTGACAGCAGATCGATGTAGTACGTGACGTTCTCCAGGATCAGGGGCCTGCCGACGGCCGCCTGCACGCGCTGCGCGCGACGGCCCACCTCACGGGCGATGTCCCGGGTCCGGGGCAGCGGGGTGAGGGTCCCCAGGGCCACGCCCGCGGCCCGGGTGAAGCACAGGTGGTCGCTGAACCAGGGTGCGTCGATCTCGTCGACGAGCTGCGCCAGCGCGTCCACGTAGCGGGGCGAGGGCTCGCGCGGGGCACCGATCGACAGCTCCAGTCCGTGCGGCACGATCCGGTACCGGCGGCGCAGCCGGTGCAGGACGTCACGGACGTCGGGCGGCGCGAAGAGGTAGTGCTCGGTGATCACTTCGAGCCAGTCGATCCGGCTCGCGGGGGAGCCGACGGCGTCCTTGATCTCGGTGCGGTAGCCGATCCCCGAGCCGAGGTACGGCAGGCCGGTCACCGGCACGGCGGTGGCGGCGGTGGTGGCGACCGGGGCGGAGCCCGAAGGTGCGGTGGTCATGGAGGGGGTCCTTTCACGGTGCGGGCCGGTGCTCGTGCGGCCTTCTGCGGCCACCGTAGGGACGGGACCGCGACCGCCTCGTCCTGCGGTCGGGCCATTCACGGGACGACGCGACGCCGTCGGCGCCCCGCCCCCCGCGGCCGTCGTCCCCAGGTTCGGCCGGTCGGACGACACCGGCGCGGGCACCCGCGGGCTGCACTGGAGAGGTGATGCGGCCCCCCGCACCACCCGGCCCGGAGTCCCGGACGCACGCATGCCCCCGTCCGGGCCCGTGCCGGCGAGGACCGATCACAGGAGAGGAACGGACACGATGAGGAAGCACCACGACCGTGCGAACGGCACCACCCGGACCGCGGCGGAACGCGACTGGTTCGCCCTGACCGAACTCGCGGGCCGCGGCACGCTGCGGGCCGCCGGCTGGCTGCGCTTCTGCGTCTGCCACGCCCTGAACGCGACCCCGGCTTCCAACCGGCCCGCCGACCAGGCACGCGCCCAGCGGATCGGCCTGGCCGTCGCCACGGCTTCCATCGGCCGCTGAGCCGCCGCTCCGCATGAACACCGCGACGGTCTCCGGCCCGGCCCCCGACGCAGCGGGCGATGCCATGGGACCCGACCCCGTCCACGTGCCGGTACTCGTCGTCGGCGGAAGCCTCAGCGGCCTGTCGGCCGCGGTGCTGCTCGCCCACCAGGGCGTGGGATGCCTGGTGGTGGAACGCCGTTCCGGCATCGGTTCCCACCCCCGGTCACGGGTTCTCACCGCCCGCTCGGGCGAGGTGTTCCGCTCCGTCGGTCTGGAGCCTGCCATCGACGCTGTGAGCCGCCGCCCGAGCGGCTGGTTCGAGGCGCGCACCCTCGCCGACCCCACCTACACCCGGCTCGACCCGTCCGGTGACCCGACCCTGCTGATCAGCCCCGCCGGCAGCCGGCTCTGCGACCAGAACCGCCTCGAACCGATCCTGCTGGCCGACGCCCGCAGCGGTGGCGCGAAGGTGCTCTACGGCTGCGAACTCACCTCCTTCGAGCAGGATCCGCACGGCGTCACCGCCCGGATCCTGGACCGCTCCACCGGCCGGTCCCGCACCGTCCGGTGCTCCTACCTCCTCGCCGCGGACGGCACCCGCAGCCCCGTCCGGGATTCCCTCGGCATCGGGCTGCGCGGCCGCCGCGGCGAACCGCGTTTCCTCAGCACCGTGTTCGCGGCCGACCTCGACCCCGCGCTGCGCGGCCGCCGTCCCACCGCCGTCGTGTTCCCGGGCAGGGAGGTGCTCTTTGCCCGCGGCACCTCGCGGGCACCCCTGTGGGAGTACGGCATCCCCGACAGCCCGTTCCCCGCCGGGGCGTGTGACGACGAGGTCGGCCGCTTCGTCCGGGAGCGGCTGCGCCGGGTCACCGGCCTGCCCGGCCTTGAGCCCGACGTGCGCAGCGTGCTGCGCTGGGGGGCCTCCGCGGTGGTGGCGGAACGGTTCGGCGAGGGCCGGGTCTTCCTGCTGGGCGACGCCGCCCACACCATGCCCGTGGTCGGCGGACTCGGCGGCAACAGCGGGATCCAGGACGCCCACAACCTCGCCTGGAAACTCGCCGCCGTCCTGCACGGCAACGCGGGCCGAGAGCTCCTCGACACCTACGACATCGAGCGGAACCGCGTGGCGGACCACACGCTGTGGCACGTCCTCGCGACCGTCCGCGGGCTGCCCGAGGCACTGCCCCCCGAGACCCTCCAGCTCGGCTACCTCTACCCCGACCCCGCGGGCGGCCCGGACGCCGGCCCCTGCGAGGACCCGTACCGCCCCACCGGCCGCCCCGGCAGCAGGGCCCCGCACCTGTGGCTGGGGCACGACGGCGGCCGCATGTCGGTGCTCGACCTCTTCGGGACCGGGTTCACCCTGCTCGCCGGTCCGCTCGGGCAGCGCTGGCTGCCCGCCGGGGCGCGGGCGGCGGCCGGACTCGGCCTCCCGCTCGCCGTGTACCGGATCGGCGGCCCGGACAGCGCGCTGCGCGATCCGTGCGGGACCTTCCCCACCCGCTACGGCATCGGCCCCGCCGGCGCCGTGCTGGTCCGGCCCGACGGGTACGTCGCCCGGCGGTGGGAGACGGCGCCGCACACCCGGACGGCCCTGGAGCACGCCGTACGCACGGCCCTGGAGCAGCCGGCCGCCCTTTCCCCGGAGCCGGCGTCGAACGCGCCGTGAGGGCGCGGCCCCGACCCGGCCGCGCGCGGCCCGCAGAGCCTGCACGGCGGCGGCGACCAGGCCCACCGCCGCGATGCCCGCACCGGACAGGCGCAGCGCGCCGACCGCGCCGAGGCCGGCCACCAGCGGTCCTCCGAGCGCGGTGCCCAGGGGTACCGACAGCGCCCTGACCGCGGAACTCGCCGCGAGAGCCTGCGGCAGCAGCGCGCCGGGCGCCGAGCGCTGGAAGAGAGCGGTCGACAGCGATGAGTACGGTGGCCAGAGCAGCCCGGCCGCCCCGAAGCAGACGACCGACACGGCCGTCGGGGCACCCAGGCCCAGGGGGAGCATCAGCACGCCGAAACCGATGACCACGCCGACCGTCGTGGGCCCCGGCCGCCACCGGCCGAGAAAGCCGGTGAGCACCGAACCCAGCACCGCGCCGATGCCGAACGCCGTGTAGAACCCCGCCAGGACGCCGGCCGAGGCGCCCAGATCGTCCGACACGTGCAGCGGGAGCGCCACGTACACGGGGCCGAAGAGGAAGAAGAAGGCGAAGGTCAGGGCGAGGAGGCCGGACAGTGCGGGGCTGCGCCGGATCACCGCGAAACCGGCCGCCCGCGAGGCCGTGCGGTCCTCGGGCTCCGGGACCGCGTCCTCGGGGACGGCGACCAGGAAGGTCACCGCCAGGACGAGGAACGTCGCCGCGTCCACGGCCAGCACCGTGGCCGCGCCCCCGAACGCGATCAGCAGCGTGGCCAGCGGTGGCCCCGCCACCGTGGCGATCGAACCCACACCCGACAGTACGGCGTTGCCCGCCAGGTGATCGCGCTCCGGCAGCACCCTGGCGATCAACGTGTAGACACCCGCCTGACCCCAGGAATGCAGCACGGAGGAGAGCGCCAGCAACGCCACGTACCCCTCGATCCCGAGCGCCCCGAAGGCGTGCAGCACCGGGACGGCTCCCAACGCGCCCGCCCGTAACAGTGCGTCCCAGCCGGCCAGCCGGGCGGGCGAGCGGTGGCGCAGAAGGCGGCCGAGCAGCAGCGTGCCCACCGCCCCCGACACGGTGTAGGCAGCCGCCGCCAGCGCCACCCAGAGCCCGCGGTCGGCCGCGGGCGCCAGCTCGATCGCCAGCCAGCCCACCGCCACCACGGCCATGCCGTCACCCAGCGACGAGACGGCGAACCCCGGGAGAATCCGCCGCAGCGTCGTGTGACGGAGCACCGGCCGGTACGGCGAAGAACGCATCACACGATTCAGGTCCGGGCCCACGGGCCACCTCCACGCGTCAGGGGAACCGACCCCACGACCCTGCCCCGTGGACCGGCCCGCGAGGTGGCCTTCACCGTTGGGCGGAAACGTCACGCCCAGCGCGAACCGAGCCGCTCGGGCAGGCGACCAGCGGCCCCTCCCTGCTGTCCGTTCCGGGCCCGCTCAGGGACGTACGCCTGCACACGCGACGGGCAGGGTGCGGGGGCCGCGCAGGACCGCGTTGTGCCGGTAGGGCGGCGGGTCCGCGAGCAGCCGGGGCCGCTCCAGCCGGGCGGCGAACCGGCTCAGCGCGATCTGCGCCTCCAGCCGGGCCAGCGGCGCCCCGAAGCAGCTGTGGATCCCGCTGCCCAGGCCCAGGTGCTGGAGGTCCGGGCGGTCCGGGTCGAACCGCTCCGGGTCGGTGAACTGCTCCGGGTCCCGGTTGCCGGCGGCGAGCACCAGCCACATCGAAGCGCCCGGGGGAATGGTGGTGCCGCGCACCTCGACGGGGGTGAGCGGCGTGCGCTGGGGCAGCAACTGGACGGGGGGTTCGTAGCGGAGGAGCTCTTCCACCAGCGGAGCGGCGAACCCGGGGTCGCCGCGCAGCCGTTCGAGCGCCTCGGGATGCCGCAGCAGGGTGAGCATGCCGTTCGCGATCAGGTTGACCGTGGTCTCGTGCCCGGCGACGAGGAGCAGCGCCGAGGTGGTGAGCAGCTCCATCGTGCTCATCGGTCCGTCCGGGCCGCCGCCCGCCGCGAGGCGGGAGAGCATGTCCTCGCCGGGGTGGCGCCTGCGGTCCTCGATGAGGGCGGCGAGGTAGCCGCCGAGCGCGAGCCGGGCGTCGTGGGAGGCGCGCAGGCGCTCGGTCGGGTCGGGTGCGTCCGGATCGGGGTCGAGGCTCGCCGCGACGGCTTCGGCCCACCCGTGGAACCGGGGCTCGTCCTCGCGGGGCACGCCCAGCAGCCGGCAGATCACGGTCACCGGGAAGGGGTAGGCGAACGCGCCGACCAGGTCGACGCCGTCCGGGTCCGCATCGGATCCGATGCGGTCGATCAGGCCGTCCACGACGGCGGTGAGTTCGGCGCGCATGTCGTGGACCTTGCGCGGGGAGTGCGGCGGGCCGAAGGGGCGGTTGGTCATCCGGCGCAGCCGGTCGTGCTCGGGCGGATCGAGGCGCAGGAAGCCGGGAGGGAGCATGGCCGAGACGCCGCCGTCCGCGCCGCTGCCCGCACCGCCGTTCTCGCCGGCCTCGACCGCCTCGATCAGCGGATCGCCGGGATCCGTCGCGAGGTTGCGGGAGTCGGAGCTGATGCGGGGGTCGTGCAGCAGCCGCTCGATGTCCTGGAACCCGCTGATGACGTACGGGCCGCCGGCCTCGTGCCACACCGGGGTCCGGCGCAGTTCGGCGTACAGCGGGTACGGGTCGGGGCGGCTGGCGTGGTCGAGGATGCGGTGCAGCAGGCTCTGCTCCTGGCTCATGGCGGTGCCTTTCCATCGGCTGCGGGGGAGAGAAGAGGGGAGAGAGGGACGGGGAAGCCCGTGCGGGGCCGCCCGTGCGACGGCACGGGCGGCCCCGCACGGGCGGCGGTCAGGCGGTGGCGCGGCGTGGTGCCAGGGCCTGGTTCCGTGCGGCACATCCACAGCTGGGGCTGAAACAGGCCCGCTTGTCCTCGGCGGACCGGCGGCCGCCGGAACGGAGTTCCAGGCTGAGCGGAACCTGCCGGACGGCGGTGTCCGTGCTCGGGGAGAGGGTGAGGGGTGACATGACCGACTCCTCTGGGATTCGGTGGTCGGACGTCCGGTCCGACGTCTTCTTCCATGGTGGTGACGGCTCTGCGCCCGCACTGTCCTCCGGACGGTCCGTACCGGGACGACAGCGGCCCCCCGGCTTCCTCGCGCCCTTCGACTGATCGGAGTACGCCCCCGCGAGGCGGTGCGTGCTGCCCTGGAAGGTCCCGCAACTCCCCGAAAGGAGGCACCTCATGACCGGACGTCTCGTCCTCGTTCCCGGTGTCGGCGGCGGCCCCTGGCTGTGGCGGCACCAGCTCGACCACCTGTCCGATCTGGTGCGGACCGAGGTACTCGTACTCGACGAACAGGCCACCCGCGCCGAGATGGCCCAGCACGTACTGGACCGGGTGACCGGCACGTTCTCCCTCGCGGGCCACTCGCTGGGCGGCTGGGTGGCCCAGGAGGTGGCGGCGAGGGCACCGGACCGGGTCGAGAAGCTGTTCCTCTGCGACACCTGGACCCGCTCGGCCCCCGGCACCGTCGCCTCCCTCGACGACTACCGCAGACACCTCGAACGGGACCGCGACGGCGCCCTGGAGGCACACTTCGGCCGGCTGCTGGCCCCCGGCCGGTACGCGGACCGGGAGTTCTGCCGGCGACTGCGCGCCTGGCAGCGCCGGATGCCGGTGTCCGGGTACGCACGCCAGCTCCGGGCACTGGCCCGCGACTACCCGACCGTGGACCTGCTCCCGCGGATCGCGGCCGACACCCTGGTGGTACGGGGCCGCCACGACAGGGTCGTCCACCCGGACGAGGCCCCGCTCCTGGCCGCGTCCGTACGCCGTGGCGCGCTCGCCCTGATCGAGGACGCCGGGCACTGCACCCCGATCGAGCAGCCGCAGGCACTGACCGCGGTCATGCGGCTGTGGCTCACCCGCGGCCCGGCCTGAGGGTCCGCGGGCGAGCCGCGATACGGCCGGCGGGCGGGGTCCCTGGAAGGGAACCCGCCCGCCGGCCCGTGGGGTGCGCGGGGCGTACCGCGCCTCAGGAGGCGCCCACCGCCACCGTCTCCCGGGCCGTCACCAGGGCGGCGGCGCGCGGTACGGGGTGGATCAGCCGGTCCACACCGGCCGCCAGCGCACCGCCCACCAGCGGGGCCGCGAGGAACAGCCACAGCTGCGACAGGGCCGGACCGCCGGCGAACACCGCCGGTCCCAGGCTGCGGGCGGGGTTCACCCCGCACCCCGTCAGCGGCAGGCCGACCAGGACCAGCGCGGAGAGGGTGAGGCCGATCGCCGCGCCGCCCGCGCCCGGAGCGGCGTTCCGCCGGGTGACGCCCAGGACCACCAGGACCAGGAGCATGGTCAGCACGGTCTCCGTGAGGAAGGCGCCGGCCCCGTTGATGCCGACCGCGGAGCGGGCCCCCCAGCCGTTGGAGCCGAAGGCGCCGTGCACGGTGAAGCCGGGGATCGCGCGGACCAGCGCGTAGAGCACGCCCGCGCCGACGACACCGCCCGCGCACTGCGCAGCGACATAGCGGACGGCGGTCCGCGGCCCGATCCGCCCGGCCAGCAGCAGGCCGAAGGTCACCGCGGGGTTCAGGTGCGCTCCGGACACCGGTCCGAGCGCGTAGGCGAGGGCCAGCAGGACCAGGCCGAAGACGAGGGCGATGCCGACCGGCCCGATCAGCGGGCCGCCGACGGCGGCGGCCGCCACACCGAAGAAGACGAGCAGGGCGGTACCGGTGAATTCGGCGGCGATGGCGCGGTTGTTCATGATGACGGACTCCCGGACGGTCGTGGAGGGGACGGGGTGTTGCGTTCTTCGACTGTGCGGGAGGGGCTCGCGCCGCCGCGTCGTCCGGAGGGCCGGGCCACCGAGCGGACCGCCGTCCTCCATCCGGTCACCCGAACGCACGACAAGCGGGTACGGGGATGCCCAGGACGCGGTCGCGCAGTACGGGGAGTTCGGCCCGGATACGGTCCACCGCGGCCGGGTCGACATCGGCGGTGAGGACCTCCTCGTCCTCGCCCGCCTCGGCGAGGACCTCGCCCCACGGGTCGACGATCATGCTGTGCCCGGCCTGCCGGACCCCGCCGTGCTCGCCGGCGGCGACGCAGGCCAGCACGAAGCACTGCTCCTCGACGGCCCGCGTACGGACGAACAGCCGCAGGTGGGCGAGGCGCCCGGCGGGCCACGCCGCGGGGACCACCAGGAACCGCGCCCCGGCGTCCAGCAGCGCCCGGAACAGCTCCGGGAAGCGCAGGTCGTAGCAGGTGGCCAGACCCACCGTGCCGAAATCCGCCGGCACGGTCACGATCCGTTCGCCGGCCCCCATCAGGGCCGCCTCCCCGGTGTCGAAGCCGTACCGGTGGATCTTGCGGTAGTGGCCCCGGCGCACCCCGTCCGGGCCGAACAGCAGGGCGGTGTTGTAGAGGGTGCCGTCAGGGTCGCGTTCCACGATGGTCCCGGCGTGCAGCCACACGCCGGCGTCCCGGGCCGCCTCGGACATCGCCAGGGCGGTCGGACCGTCCAGCGGCTCGGCGTCGCGCGGCCAGGTGGCGTGGTTCCAGGCCCCGGCCGCCCACCCTTCGGGCAGGACGACCAGGTCGTCCCCGGCCCGGGCCCGTACGAGGTCAGCCGCCCGGCGGCGGCGGGCCCCCGCGTCCTCGGTCTCGTCGACGCGGAGCTGGATCAGTGTGGCGCGCATGGCGTACTCCTCTCGGGACCGCGCTCTCGCGGCGGCGCCAGCGTAGGAAGGGAGGACGGGCCTACGGACCACCCGGCCGGGCCCACTCCCGGCCCGTGCCGGCTCCTCCGTCCCGCACCCGTTCGGAGGACGCGCACCAGGGGAGGCGCGCACGGACCGGGCGCCGGTGCCGGGCGCCGGCCGTACACCGCGGCCTAGACTGGGACGGTGCACCAGGACGGCAGTGAGGCGGCCAGACGAAGCGCCGTCGGGCACTGGCCGCCGGTGGAACCCGGAGCCGCCGGCGCCGATGCGGTCGCGGCGATCTACCTCGCCTTCGACGAGCAGGCGCAGCGCCTGCGCAGCATCCTGCGGCTCGGCCTGGTGGCGGTCATGGCCCTGGTGGCGTGGGCGGGCACCCCGCCCGACCAGTGGCCGGCCCAGTTCGCGCTGGTCGGCGCGTACGGACTGCTGTCCGTGGGCACCTGGTGGATGTGGCGGCATCGGCCCGGCCGGGCCCGGCGCATCCGCGAGGCGACCCCGATGGCGATCGTGGACGTCGCCGCCGTGTGCGCCCTGCAGTTCCTGTCCGTCGGCAGCTACCTGTCGCTCGGCCTGCTGGCCTTCCTACCGTTCTTCACCGCCACCCACCCCGGCCGCAAGGCGCTCCTGCTGTCGCTGGCGGCCATCGCGGGTGGCGGCGCCGTGCTCGCGGACCCCACCTTCCGGCGGCAGCTCGGTACGGGCCAGGGCGCGGCCATCCTCGCCATGCTCGCCCTGCTGTGCGTCGTCGCCATCGCGGTGTCGCGCGTCCAGGAACGCCGGCTCGCGAGCGTGGCCGCGCTGACCATCAGCCGCTCCGTGCTGCTGGAGGACGTCGTGTCAGCCGAGAGCCGGGAACGCCGCGCCGTCGCCGAGTCCGTGCACGACGGGCCGCTGCAGACGGTCCTGGCCGTCCGCCAGGACCTCGGCCAGGCGCGCAAGGCCCCCGACGGCGGCCCCGCCTACGTGGACCGGGCCTACGAGCTGCTCGCCGACGTCGAACGGGAGCTGCGCCAGGTCAGCGTCACCCTGCACCCGTCCGTGCTGGAGGAGGCGGGCCTGGCCGCGGCCGTGCGGACCTTGGCGGAGACGGCCTCGGAACGGGGCGGCATCACCGTCGACTGCGCCCTGGAGCGCCCCCGCCGGACCCCGGCCGACCCCATGCTCTTCGGGGCGGCCCGCGAGCTCCTCGGCAACGTCGTCCGGCACGCCCGGGCCACGCACGTACGCGTGGGGCTGCGGGACACGGGGACTGCGGTGATCCTGGAAGTGCAGGACGACGGCGTCGGCGTGGATCCGGACCTGCTCGCCGGCCGGCTGGCCGAGGGCCACATCGGAATGGCCTCGCAACGCGCCCGGATCGAGGCCCTGGGAGGACGTATGGAGCTGCTCCCCGTGGAGCGGGGCACCTGGGTACGGGTCACCGTGCCCGTGGACCGGGACCGGGACCCGGACCGGAGCGGGGAGGCGACATGACGTACGGACAGAAGGAAAAGGTGCGCGTGGTGGTCGGCGACGACCACCCCGTGTACCGCGAGGGCATCGTCTCCGCGCTGACCGGCAGCGGCCGCATCGAGGTCGTCGCGGCCGTGGGCGACGGCCGCACCGCACTGGAGGCGATCCGCGAGCACCTGCCCGCGGTGGCCCTGCTCGACTACCGCATGCCGGAACTCGACGGCCTGGAGGTGGCACACGCGGTCGCCCGGGACGAACTGCAGACCCGCGTGCTGCTGCTGTCGGCCACGACCGAGAGCGACGTCGTCTACCGGGCCGTGCAGGAGGGCGCCGCCGGATACCTCTCCAAGGGCGCCGACCGGGACGACATCGTCGCGGCCGTCATGGCCTGCGCCAAGGGCGAGAGCGTGCTGCCGCCCGAGCTGGTCACCGGGCTCGCCTCCGAAGTGCGCTCGCGCGCCCGGTCGGAGGAACCACTGCTCAGCGCCCGCGAACGACAGGTCCTCCAGATGATCGCGCAGGGCCTGTCGGTCCCCGACATGGCCAAGGAGCTCTACCTCGCGCCGACCACCGTCAAGACACACCTGCGCCGGCTGTACGAGAAGCTCGGCGTGTCCGACCGGGGCGCGGCCGTCGCGAAGGCGATGCGGACGCACCTGCTCGAATGACGGCGGCCGTGGTGGTGGTGCGCCCGGGGACGGCCCGTCGTACGGCCCGTCGTAGGGCCCGTCGTCCTGGGCATCGCTCGAACGCATGACGGAGCCCGCGGGGCCCCGCGCCTACCGTGAACGCGTCCTGCACCGCGTGACGCGAGGAGGCGCACATGCTGCCGAAGACCCCACTGCCGGCCGGGCCCCACCCGGCCGCGGACACCGCCCCGCACACCTGGCTGCGGGCCCGCCTGGACGCGGTCCTCCCACGGACGCTCGCCGAGACCGAGCGTCGCCTTCCGGGGCCCGTGCACCGCCGGCTCCGGTCGGCCGCACCCACCGACGCCGAGGGGAGCCGGCCGTGACCGCCACCGTCCCGGACCGGGACACCGGCTACCCGGTCCTGCTCCCCAACGCGCTGGTCGGCCGGTCCCCGGCCGCCAGGCTGTGCCTCGTACGCGGCCGTGGAGCGGTGGTGTGGGACAGCACCGGCCGGGCGCTGATCGACACCCTCGCCGGCCTCGGCCAGTGCGCGGTCGGCTACGGCCGCGAGGAACTGGCCGACGCCGCGGCCGCGCAGATGCGCGAACTGATGGCCTATCCCGTGCACGCCGGACCGGTCAACGAGCCCGCGCTGCTGCTGGCCCGCAGGCTGGTGGCCCTGTCACCGGCCCCCGGCAGCCAGGTCAACTACACCTCCTCGGGCAGCGAGGGCACGGAGACCGCCCTCAAGCTGGCCCGGCTCGCGCACTTCCACCACGGCGGGCGGCACCGGCCGTACGTGCTCGCCCTCGAAGGCTCGTACCACGGCGCGACCGCCGGCGCCCTCGCCGTCACCGCCCGCGACGAGGTCCACCAGGGGCTGGACGCCTCGTCCTCCCGGTACACCGTCCGGCTCACCCGTCCCGACCCGGCCGCCCTCGGCCCGGACGCCGTCCCGTACCTGGTGGCCGAGCTGGAGGAGGTCATCCGGCGCGTCGGAGCCTCTCGTATCGGCGCGCTCATCGGCGAGCCGATCATGGGCGTGGCAGGCAACGTGGTGCCGCCGCCCGGCTACTGGCCCGCCGTCCGGCGTGTCCTCGACGCCCACGGCATCCTGCTCATCGCCGACGAGGTGGCGACCGGATACGGGCGCACCGGCGACTGGTTCGCCTCGCCCGGCCTCGGCCTCGAACCGGACATCGTGGTCACGGCCAAGGCCCTGACGAGCGGATACGTCCCCATGGGGGCGGTCCTGGTCGGTCATCGCGTCCTGGAGATGCTGGACGGCTTCCCCCTGCGGCACGGTTTCACCGCGAGCGGACATGCCACGGCAGCGGCCGTCGCCCTGGCCAACCTCGACATCATCGAACGGGAAGGGCTGGCCCGCCGGGCGGCCGAGACCGGTGCCCGGATGCTGGCGGCGCTTCGCCCGCTGGAGGAACTGCCCTGGGTGCACACGGTGCGGGGCCGCGGCCTGATGCTCGCCGTGGAACTGTCCGGCGACCCGGCGGTCGCGGAACGGGCCCGTTCGATCCCCGCCCGGGCCGCCGACGCGGGCGTACTCCTCCCGCGGGCGGTCGGCGTGATCCGGCTGACCCCGCCGCTCGTGCTCACGGACAGCCAGGCGGAACGGGTCGTGGACGTGGTGACCGCCGAGGTCCGCCGCCTGGGCACGCCCCACGTCCCCGCCGCCTCCGGTCGCCGCACCCCCTGCCCCTGAGCCCGTCGTCGCCCAGGCGGAACGCGAGGAACCCCCGGTCACGGACCGGGGGTTCCTCGCGTGCGGACCGTCGTTCAGGGACGGCAGTGGGTGCAGTGGACGGCCGCCACGGTACGGACGCGGCTCGTGCCGAGCCCCATGGGCACGGTCTGTTCCCGCCGGACGATCCGCAGGTGGTCTCCGCACACGGCGGCCCCGCAGGAGCGGCACATGCCCTCGGCGGGGTGGGCGTGGCCGGCTTCGGTACGACAGGTCAGACAGTTCATCGCAGAGTTCCTTCCGGGACCGCTTCCGCACGGATCGTCAAGCGGCGTTTCACCGGGCAGCGGGGGTTCGCCGCCTTACGGCCACGCTAGGTACGGACCCCGCCCGCCCGGTCATCCGTTCGGTGGTCGGGCGGGACGAAGCGCCCGCCTCCACCGGGGAGGGCGGCAGGGGGTCGTCCTGCCGGTCGTCCGGTCGGACGACGCCGCGCTGAGCGCCCACGGCTTCACTGGACGCATCGGTGCCAGAGGAACCCATCCGCCCTACGAGACCCGCCGGAACCCGGCGCGGCACCGACGGTCACCCACCTCTGGAGGAACAGCTCATGCGCAAGCCCCGTGCTCTCACCGCCGCCGTCCTGACCACCGGCGCTGTCGTCCTGACGGGAACCGCTTTCACCGCTCAGGCCGCGTCGGCAGCCACCACGACGACGCGGGCCTCGGGAATCGAACAGCAGGGAGGTACGAAGCATCTGAACCTGCCGGCCGGCGAGAAGGCGATCAACCTGCCGGCGGGTGGCAAGGAGATCAGGATGCCGGCCGGTGAGAAGGCGATCAATCTGCCGGTGGGTGGCAAGGCGATCAGCAAGCCGGCGGGCGGCAAGGCCATCAACATGCCGGCCGGTGAGAAGGCCATCAACCTGCCGGCGACAGGCAAGGCCATATCGCTCGCCGACGGCCGACTGCCGTCCACCGTGCTCAACGTTCCGTCCACGGTCTTCAAGGCCTGAGACCAGCCGGTCCGGAAGGGCCCGGTGCCTCCCGGCACCGGGCCCTTCCGCATGTCGTGCGCGCCCTCAGCCGTCGGCGGGCCGGTGCGCTGCCACGGAGTGGCGGCGTCGGAGCGTGCCCGTCACGGCCGTCTCCGGCCGGGCACCCGCGGCACGGGCCGCCTCCTCGACCGGCACGGTCGGCAGCGGATGCGGGCTCGGCTCCACGAAGCGGTGCACCCCGGCCCGGACGAGCCGCCGGATCGCCGGAGCCGGCAGGACGGGGCGGCGGGCGTTCTCGTACCAGTGGCGCGCGGTGAGTTCGGTGCCGTCGACACGGGCGCCCGTCACCGTCGAGTACAGCGGGAGCCGGGCACGGCGCGGCCGCAGGTTCGCGGCCTGTGCGACCAGCCGGTCCCGCAGGGGCTCCACGGCGGGGCTGTGGGACGGGACGGTCCCCGCGACCGTCCCTGTCGTCCGATCGGTCCTGAAACAAGCGGATCCGGTGCGGCCCGAAGCAGGACCGCTCGACGCTCGCGGCAGGGGCGGGCGAGGCCGGAGCGTGGAACGTATGACCACACCGCCGCCCACGACACCTCCGATCCGCGCGGTCCTGCGGGGCCGGGCCCTGACCCGGCCTCACGCGGCCGCCCGCATCGGCGGTCTCGTGTGGCTGGCCTCGTCCGTCCAGACCGCGGTGGTGAGCGCGGTCGCCGCCGTGCGGCTGCACTCCCTGGACCTGGCACGGGACATGGTGTCGACGCTCGGAGCCGCCGACTGCGGCGCCGTGAAGGGGCGGTGGGTGTGCTCACCGCTGTCCACCGCCGTGAACCTCTCCTGGGCCCTGGCCGGCGTCGGCCTGGGCGCCGGGGTGCTGCTCGTCCGTCCGCTGCTGCGCCCGGGGCGACGCCGCACCCTTGCGGTCGCCCTGGTCCTGCTCGCCGCGGCGGGCACGGTGCTCGTCGCGGCCAGCCCGTACGACACCCGGCCGGTGCCGCACTACGCGGGCGCGTTCGTGGCCCTGCTGTGCGGGAACCTCGCCGTGACCGTGCTGGCTCCGCTGCTGTCGGGCACCGGGGCCCTGCCGTCGTGGTGGGGACGGTGCGGCCGGGCGATCGGCTGCCTCGGCCTGGCGGCCGGTGTCTGCTTCGGCACCGGCCTGCACGCGCACGCCTTCCAGGGCGGCTTCGAAAGAATCGCGATCTGGCCCCTGGTCCTGTGGGTCCTCGCCAGCGGCCTCCGCCTGGCCTTCCACCGCCCCCGCCACTCCGCCTGACCCTTCCGGCCGGCCCGGAAGGGGCAGGCGGTTCCGGTCTCAGCCGCGGCGGAAGGTCCGGGAGGCCGCCCACAGCATGCACGTGCCCGATACGAGCACCAGGAGCAGTTCCAGCCAGACGGGCACGAGGTAGCGGCCCCACGTCACCCCGGGGGCGGCGGCCGTCGCGCCGACCGCTCCGAGGACCGCCCTGCGGATGGGGTCCACCGCGTACGTGAGCGGGTCGAACCGGGTGGCGACGGACAGCCAGGCCGGCAGCCGGGACAGCGGGAACAGCGCCCCGGAGAGGAAGAACAGCGGCTGCACCACCATCTGGGTCAGCGCCATGAACGACTGCACCGAACGCATCCGCGCCGCCACCAGCACCGCGAAGCAGGAGAAGGTGAACGCCAGCAGGGCCATGTACGCGAACAGTTCGAGCATCAGCGGCAGGTCGTACGGGACACCCACCGTACCGGCGAGCGCGAGCACGATCGTGCCCTGGAACAGGCCCGTGGTCATCCCGCCCAGGCACTTGCCCGTCACGACCGCCGTCCGGCTCACCGGCGCGACCAGCATCTCCCGCAGGAAGCCGAACTCCCGGTCCCACACGATCGACGAGGCCGCCCCGATGGAGGCGAAGACCACGGGCATGGCGAGCGCGCCCGCGTAGACGAAGGTCTGGTACGGGACCCCGTACGCGGACCGGGTCAGTGAACCCAGCCCGCCGCCCAACGCGAACAGGAAGAGCAACGGCTGGAGCAGCGCGGTGGCCACCCGGACCGGTTCGGCCAGCAGCCGGAGCATGTCCCGGTGCCACACCACGCACACGGCCCGCAGCTGGGCCCGCGGGCCCGTGGCGGGGGGCCGGGTGAACGCGGCCGGGGGAGCCGCGACCGGCAGCGCGCGCAGGCCGGCGGCGCTCACCGGGCCCCCCTCCTGCGCGCGGCCCACTCGGCCCGCTCGGTACGGGCCCCGCCCTCGTCGGCCGTCGCGCCTCCGGGACGGTCGGTCCAGGAAAGGAACACGTCGTCCAGCGTCGGCCGGGACACCTCCATGGACCGGACCGGCACGCCCAGCCCGCACGCCAGCCGCGGCAGGAACGCCGCCCCGTCGGGCACCCGTACGACCACCGAGCCGTCGCCGATGTCACCGCGTCCGGACAGCCCGAAACGCGTGCGCAGGGCCGCGATCGCGGCACCCGCGTCCGGAGTGGTGAACCTGACGACGTCGGCTCCCGTACGGGCCTTCAGCTCGGCGGGGGTGCCCAGGGCCACGACGACCCCCTTGTCCATGATCGCGATCCGGTCGCAGACCTCCGCCTCGTCGAGGTAGTGCGTGGTCATGAAGACGGTGACGCCCTCGGTCCGACGCAGGTCGCGGATGCAGTCCCAGAGGTGACGGCGCGTCTGCGGGTCCAGTCCGACGGTGGGTTCGTCGAGGAACAGCACCCGTGGCGCGTGCAGCAGGCCGCGCGCGATCTCCACGCGCCGCCGCATGCCGCCCGACAGCTCCTTCACCTTGCTGCGGCGCCGCTCCGCCAGCCCCACCAGGTCCAGGACGTGGTCGACGCGCGGGGTGACCGCGGACCGGGGCATCCCGTACATCCGGGCGTGGAAGCGGAGGTTGCGCTCCACGGTCAGATGCGAGTCCAGGGTGGACTCCTGGAAGACCAGGCCGATCTGCCGCCGGGTCGCGTCCCGTTCGCGCACGACGTCGTGACCCGCCACGGTCGCGGTCCCCGCGGTCGGTTCCACGAGGGTGCACAGCATTCCGATGGTCGTCGACTTGCCGGCCCCGTTGGGGCCGAGGAAGCCGTAGATCTCCCCGGGACGCACGCTCAGGTCCACCCCGCGTACGGCCTCGACGTCACCGTAGGTCTTGCGCAGGCCGCGGGCCTCGACGGCGGGCGGCGGCGGAGGACCCGGCGGTGGGGGCGGATACGCCGGGGGCGGTGACGGGCGCAGGGACGTGGGGGCTGTGGTCACGGTGGGCTCCTCGGGACGGTCGGTCGCGTGCCGGCCGGAGGCGGGCATGGAGGTCGGGAGGCCGGGTCCTGGACCAGGACCCGGCCTCCCGCGGCCGATCGGCCGGTCAGTGCCGGACCCGCGTGCTGCAGGACGGCGGGGGCGGCGGCGGACCGGCACAGGAGATGCAGCGCATCATCGGGTCGGCGTGCCGGCGGGTGGCCCAGGGCACCGCCGCGAAGCCGAGCTCCGCGGCGGGCCCGGTGCCGGGCGCCGAGGTGGGCGCGGGCGAAGGGGACGTGAGGGACATGCGAGTTGCTCCTCTCGGGGCGGTCGTCCGGACCGGGTCGGGCAAGGTCCGGAAGAGACGGCCTAGCGGTGCGACCGGGACGACGTCCGGGTGCGGCGGGTCCGCGTGGCCGTGTCCGGGGTGACCGTGACGCAGTCTTCGCAGGGCTGCTGACAGGCGGCTTCGGGTGCCTGGACCGCCGCCGGCAGCTGCTCGAATCCGAACGAGCGCGCGGTGCGGGTCGCGGTGGTGGTGTTGTTCATGTGAACTCCCGATCGTGTGAGGCAGGCCCCGGGTTCTGGGACGGCTGCGGCTCTTCCTGTTCGGTGGTGCACGGGCCGGAGGCGGTTCTTTGCGCCGCCGCCGGCGATGTCCGTGCGGGGGGCCGGAGTACGGCGCGGGGGTGGTGCGCCGTTCAGCGACAGCCACCACGTTAGGAAGACTCCCGGGACGGACATGTCCTGCGATCGGACGTCAGCCCGGACGAACCGGCCCGCTCCTCCGGTCCCCGGCGGACACGCCGCCCGGCGGCGGCCCGGGGATCCGACCGGCCGATCGACCGTTCGCAGGACGGGAGCCGGCCGGGCCGGTCCCTAGCGTCGGGAGGGACCGCAGCGGGGACGACCGCGACCGCCGTCCGACCCGCCACCGCCGTCCGAGGAGACACCCATGTCCGCACACCTGCCGCACCTCGGTTCCGGGCTCGGATTCCGCCGGGAACTGGCCGACGGGATCGCCGAGTCCGGTACCGGCGTCGACTGGCTGGAAGTCATCACCGAGCGCTTTCTGTTCGCACCCGAGGACACCCGCGAGGCCCTGCGCGAGCTGCGCCGCGGCCACCCGCTGGTCCCGCACGGCCTGGAACTCTCCCTGGGCTCGTCGCAGCCCCCCGACCCGCGCTACGTGCACGCGCTCGCCGAGCTCGTCGAGGAGATCGGCGCCCCCTGGTTCAGCGACCACCTCTGCTTCACCCGGGCCGACGCCATCTCCGTGGGCACGCTGGCACCGCTGCCGCGCAGCCGCGCCGTCGCCCGGCACGTCGCGCGCAACGCCCAGCGGGCGCAGGACGAGGTGGGGGTCCCGCTGATCCTGGAGAACATCACCTACCACATCGACCTGCCGCACCCCCTGACGGAGGCCCAGTTCATCGCCGAGGTGATGGAGCACTGCACGTGCGGACTGCTGTTGGACCTCACCAACCTCGACATCAACTCCCGCAACCACCACTACGACGTGGGCGACTTCCTCGACACGATCCCGCTGGAACGCGTCGTCCAGGTGCACCTCGCCGGCGGCACGCAGGACCCGGACGGCACGGCCCGCGACACCCACAGCGCGCCCGTCCCCGAACGGGTGTGGGGACTGCTGGCCGAACTGTCCGCCCGCGCCGACATCAAGGCCACCCTGCTGGAACGGGACCAGGACTTCCCCGAGGACTTCTCGGAGATCGCCGCCGAGATCGCCCGGGCCCGCGACACCGCCGGGTGGGGCTCCGGGGCGGCGCGGCCCGGCGTACCGGCCTCCGGGCCCGGGCGCGGGGAGGAGGCGCGATGACCGTGATCGACGCGCTCGCGGCGCTGCTCGCGAGCCCCCTGCTGACCGCCGCCGAACTGCACGACGACCCCGAGGCGGTACGCGCCCGCTTCGGGCTGACCGAGGAGGACCTCGCGCTCCTCGCCGGGGTCCCGGACGCCGCGTACGCCAGGGTGGCGCGGGACGTCGCCGCGAAGTACAGCCGGGTGGTCGCCCAGGCGATGCCGGACACGGTCGACGAAGTGACGGAACGACACCGCGGCGTCCTGGAGGACTACTTGGCCGCGACGGTGCGCCTCCCGCACCCGGACGACCCGGTCGGCTCGGTACGGGCGGCGGAGTCGTTCCTGGGGTACGCGGCCGGCCGACTCCCGGCGGGGCTCGTCGAGTTCGGCCGGTTCGAACTGGAGCGCCTCCGGCTGAGCCGCGACGACATCGCCTCCGACGCCGCCCGGCACCGGTACGAGACCGGGGCCCGGCAGCAGCGGGAACTCGGCGAGACCTGGATCGACCACGGCGTCCCCGTCGTGCCGGCGACCGTCCTGGTCGTCTCCTACGGCCACGACGTGACCGCCCCCGAGGCGCCCGCGCACATCCCGGACGTCCCGGTCACGGTGGCGCTGCAACGCGTGTGGCGGGAACCCGTGCGCGCGTTCCGGCTCGAACCCGGGACCCGGGACCTGCTCGCCCTGTGCGACGGCACCCGGACCGCCCGGCGGGCGGCCGCCGAGGCCGGGGCCCCTCCCGCACAGGCGGGCGAGGTACTGCTGGCACTGGCCCGGGCGGGGCTCCTCGTCCCGCGCGGGGGACCGGACGGATGACGGCTCCCGCGCGGAGGGGGGTGGCCGGCCCGACCGTCCGAGGGGGTCCGATCGGACGAACGGCGCGTGGCCCCCGTCACGCCCCGGTCGGAGGATCACAGGGCCCGGCGGGATCCGTAATGTCGAATGTGTGCACAGGGAAGACCAACAGAACAGCAGGGACAGCATTCGGAACGTCCGCGACATGGGGAGCATGCGCGGCTGTGACGGCAACCGCTCACCGGGCATGCGGACCGGCGGTGACCAATCCGTGAGTAGACCCCCACAGCACATTCCGAAACGTACCTGCGCTTCACCGGGCCGGCGACCAGCCGGCCTTTTTCCTGCGCCCGCGCGGCCGCACCCGGCTCCGCGCGCCCGGACCACGCGAACGGGGTTCACTGGGGGAGTGGACGCCGGCAGGGACGGAGCGGGCCCGGTACGCGGGGCCCTGCGCGCCGTCCGGGACGTACTCGACGCCAGCGACCCCGGGCTGGTCCGGCTGGTCGGAGCGGCCCACACCGTCGGTGCGATCTGCCTGGCCCTCGCCGTGCTGTGGGCCCTGGGCTTCGGCACGTCGTTCCTGGTCGCGGCGGGCTCCTCCGCGCTGGTGTGGTCGATGGTGCTGACCGGGCCGAAGGAGGGGGAGCAAGCCGTCACGCACGCGCTCGGCCTGCCCGCCGCACTGCTGGCGGCCACCGCGGCCGTGCTGCTCGCACCGTACCGGGTGGTGTCGGGGGCGGTCTTCGTGGTGCTGCTGTTCGTGACGGTGTACGTCCGCCGCTACGGGCCCCGGGGGACCGCACTGGGCATGAACGCCTTCCAGATGTACTTCGTCATGCAGTTCGTGCCCCTGCCCGCCGACCAGCTGCCCCGGCTGTGGGCGGCCCTGGCGGTGGCCTTCGGCTGTGGGGCCGTCGTGCGGTTCGTCCTGCTGCGGACCTCGCCGGACCGGTCCTTCGTACGGCTGCGCAGGTCCGTACGGGCCTGCCTCGCGGACGTGGCCGAGGCGCTGGCGGCGCTCGCCGACGGTGACGGCGCCACCTCGGGGGACCGCGACCGCGCGGGCCGGACCACGGCGCTGCGGCGCCGGCTGCGGCGGCTGCACACGTGCGCGCTGATGCTCCAGGACAGCGTCGAGGCGTGCGCCGCCCCGGCGGTCGCCGCGCGGGTGCGGACCCGGATGACCGAGACGGACGTACGGGCCGAACGGCTCGCGGTGATGCTGCTGCGGGCCGGGCAGGACGGCGGCACGTCCGGGCAGGACTTCGCCCATCACCTGTACCTGCCGGGACCCGGTACCCGCGCGGGCGGGCCCGCCGCGGGCGGCGACTCCTTGGCGGCCCGGCTGCGGGCCCTCCCGGAGACGCTGGCCCGGGGCGGAACGCCCGCCGACGCCGCGGTGCCCGCCTCGCCCCGGCCGGACGCCGGGCCCGCCCCGGCCGTCGCCGACGCCCACCAGGCGCTGACGGACTTCGAGCAGGCGGCGGCCGGGCTCCGCGAGGCGTTCCGGTGGTCTCCGGGAACCCGGACGGCCCCGGCGGAGGCGCCCGCTCCGGAGGCCTCACCCGCTGCGCCCGCCGTACCCCCGGCATCCGCACCCCCGAAGCCGGAGCCGGAGCCGGAGCCGGAGCCGGAGCCGGAGCCGGAGCCCGGCGGACTGCGCCGGCCGACCACCCGTGCGGCCGTCCAGGTGGCCTGCGGCGCCACCGTCGCGACCGCCGGCGGGCAGCTGATCTCCGCCGACCACTGGTACTGGGCGGTGCTCGCCTGCTGGATGGTCTTCTTCAACACCTCCTCCACGGGCGAGATCGCCCTCAAGGGGTCCCGAAGGGTGGCCGGGACGCTGGCGGGGGCGTTCGTCGGCCTGTTCGTCGCCTCGGCTCTCGCCGGCCTCCCCTGGCCGGCCTTCGTCCTCACCCTCGTCTGCGTCTTCGGCATGGCCTACACGGCCGCGCTGTCCTACACCGCGGCCACCTTCTTCATCACGCTGATGATCGCCCTGCTCTCCGACCTGCTCGGCACCTACACGGACGGCCTGCTGCTGATCCGGATCGCCGAGACGACGTTCGGCGTGCTGTGCGGGGTGGCGGCCGCCGTCCTCGTGCTGCCCCGCGCGACCGGGCAGCGTACCGACGCACTGCTCGCCGACGCCCTGCGGTCACTGGCCGACGCCGTCACGACGACCGTCCGCCGGCTGACCTCGCCGGCTGCGGACCCCTCCCCGGACGCCCTGGTCCGCGCCGCGCACGCCGCCGACCGCCGCGTGGAGGAACTGGCCCGCTCGCTCACCCCGCTGGTGCACCCCGTCGCACCGCACCGGGCCCGTCGACAGACCTCCCTCTACGTGCTGGGGCTGCTGGAGACCTGCGCCTACCACGTACGGGTGCTCGCGGTGGAGGCCGGCCGCGGTGCACCGGGGAGCTGGTCGGCCTCGCCGGCCCGGCCGGTGCTGGAGGAGCGGGCGCGGACGGTCGCCGTCCGTCTGGAGGCGCTGGCCGCCGAGGGGCGCGCGGGCCAGGCGCAGCCTCCCGTGGCGGACGTCGCGCCGGGAACCGGGCCACCCGCCCCGGACGAGGCCCGCGTCCTGATGCACTTCCGCCGGCTGGACGACGACGTACGGGCCATCGCCGGGGCCCTGCCACGGCCCGGGCCACCGGACCCGGCCGGCGGGGGCGGACACGGAAGGGAGCCGCAGTGAACGGATACGCGGCCGTCTACGAGGTGGTGGCGCAGCCGCCCCACCGCCCGGCGGGCCCGACCGCCGGGGACCGCCTCGGTACGGTCCACGCGGCGGAGACCGACGACAGCGGGCTCCGCGCCGGCCCGCTCACGCTGTGCGGGCGCAGCACCGCCGGGATGCCGGCCGCACCCGGCGACCGGCCCGGTGCGGCCGGTGACGCCTGGTGGCCGCAGATCAGCGGCGTCCGGATCTGCGCGGCCTGCGACCGCGAAACCTGACGCCCGGACCTGACGCCCGGCGCGGGCAGGCAAACAGCGGGCGCCGGGCCGGGCGTCACGCGGGGCGGCCCGTGCCGTCGGCCAGCCACGGCAGCCGGTGCCCCATGCGGTCGCGCTTGGTCACCAGGTAGCGGATGTTGTCGGCGCAGGCCGGCGCGGGCAGCGGCTCCACGCCCGTGACCGGCACCCCCAGCGAGGCCAGCGCCCGTGCCTTGTCCGGGTTGTTGGACAGCAGTCGGCAGGAGCGTACGCCCAGGTCGCCGAGGATGCCGGCGGCCGCCGTCCAGTCCCGGGCGTCGGCCGGCAGGCCCAGGTCCAGGTTGGCGTCGACGGTGTCACGCCCGGTCTCCTGCAGGGCGTACGCGCGCAGTTTCTGCACCAGGCCGATGCCCCGCCCCTCGTGGTCGGCCAGATAGACCACCACGCCGCGCCCGTCCGCCGCGATGCGCCGCAGCGCCTCGTCCAGCTGCGGTCCGCAGTCGCAGCGCAGGGAGCCGAAGACGTCCCCGGTCAGACAGCCGGAATGGAGGCGGACGGGGACATCGGTGCCGTCGGACACCCGGCCCTGCCCGTCGAGGCCACCGGCGACGAGGGCCACGTACTCGGAGCCCGTCGCCCCGTCCCGGTAGCCGACCGCGGTGAAGGTCCCGTACGTGGTGGGCAGGCACACGGTGGCGGCGCGCTCGACGCGGTGGGCGGCGCGCCGCAGGTACCGGATCAGGTCCGCGATGGAGATGATCGCCAGCCCGTGTTCGCGGGCGAAGGCGAGCAGCCGCGGCAGCCGGGCCATGGTTCCGTCGTCGTTGACGATCTCCGCGATCACGCCGACGGGCGGCAGCCCGGCGAGCCGTGTCAGGTCCACGGCGGCCTCGGTGTGCCCGGGGCGTTCGAGGACCCCGGCCGCGACGGCGCGCAGCGGGAAGACGTGGCCGGGCCGGGTCAGGTCGGAGGGTCCGGTGCCGGGGTCGGCGAGCAGGCGTACGGTCCGGGCCCGGTCGGCCGCCGAGATGCCGGTCGTGACACCCGTGCGGGCATCGGTGGACACGGCGTACGCGGTGCCCTTGGGGTCCTCGTTGACGGCGGCCATCGGGGGCAGCCGGAGGGAGTCGAGGAGTGCTCCGGTCATGGGGGCGCAGATCACCCCGGAGGTGTGCCGGACGGTGAAGGCCATCAGCTCGGGGGTGGCGTGGACCGCGGCGAACACCAGGTCGCCCTCGTTCTCGCGGTCCTCGTCGTCGACCACGACGACGGGGCGGCCCGCGGCGATGTCCGCGACCGCCCGTTCGACGGTGTCGAGCGCGGGGCCGCCGCCCGGCCCGGGGGTCCGGGGGTCTGCGCCGTCGGCGGCGGTGTCGGTGCTGCGGTCGGGGTGGCTGTCCATGGGAGGTGGCCTTCCGGGTCGCGGGCGGCGGGCGGCGGGTGGCCGCCGGTTTCCACGAGTAACCCATGGGTGCCGGGCCGGACCTGTCCTCCGTTCGGAGGGGGGACGGGCGGAATTCCACCGGCTCCGGAATGAAAGTCGTATCACCGCCGTGAATTCTCCGGTGTTCGCGGCGGCCTTCTCCGGCAACCCTCCCCGTCATGCGGGTCATTGGAACGCTTTCCCGGCCCGGGGCGGCATGATGGCGCGGAACCGGCCCAGGCGGCCGTGTCGTTTTCCCTTCTTTTCGGAGAGTCCGGATGATCAGACACCCCTTCGGCAGGTGGACCGCGGTCGGGTCCCTCCTGGCGGCCCTGGCCTTCGCTTCAGGCTGCGGCACGGCCGAGTCGGACCGGGGCCAGGCCGCCCCCACGGCCGCCACCGCGGCGCCGGTGGTCACGCCGTCGCCCGCGCTCACCGCCGCGGCCACCGAGGACCTGCGGGACCCCGCCGAGGTGGTCAGCGAGGACGGCCTGCTCAAGACCCGGATCGTGGTGGAGCGCAAGAAGGTCCGGCTGGCCGGGAAGGACCTGTGGGCGCTGACCTACAACGGCCTCTACATGCCGCCGACGCTGCGCCTGCGGCCCGGTGACCGGATGGAGATCACCTTCGAGAACAAGCTCGACAAGTTCACGAATCTCCACGTCCACGGCATGCACGTCTCGCCGGGCGGGAATTCCGACAACATCTTCCTCAGTATCGATCCGGGCAAGACGTTCGAATTCAAGTACCAGTTCCTGAAATCGCTGGAGCCGGGCACCTATTGGTACCACCCGCACCCGCACACCCTGTCGGCCGCGCAGACGGCGGGCGGAATGGCGGGCCTCATCGTCGTCGACGGGCTCGACCGGTACATGCCGCAGCAGTTGCGCGGGATCACCGAACACGCCATCGCGTTGAAGGACTTCCAGATCGTCGGCGACCAGATCAAGACCGCCGACCTGAAGATGGGAGCCCCGACCACCCGCACGGTGAACGGACAGCTGAACCCGCGCATCCGGATCAAGCCGGGCGAGACCCAGCTGTGGCGGATCGCCAACATCGGGGCCAACATCTTCTACAAGGTCGCGCTGCCCGGTACGACGTTCCACGTGGTCGCGCAGGACGGCTACCCGGTGAACAAGGTCTTCCCGATGGATTCGATCGTCATCCCCGCCGGCGCGCGCTACGACGTGCTCGTGCAGGGCGGGCAGGCCGGAACCAAGGAACTCGTCACCCAGCCGTACAACAGCGGCAAGGCGGGCAACCAGTTCCCGCAGGCGACGCTCGCGACCGTGGAGACCTCCGGCGCCCCGGTGGAGCAGGCCGCCCTGCCGACGTCCTTCGCGCCCGTGGACGACCTGGGGAAGGAGCCGATCGCCAGCCGCAAGACGATCGTGTTCACGGAGAACGCGGACGGCACGCTGTTCTACATCAACGGCAAGCAGTTCGATCACAACCGGATCGACTTCAGGTCCAAGCTCAACACGGTCGACGAATGGACGATCCGCAACGACAGCGACGAGGTCCACTCGTTCCACGTCCACACCAATGACTTCCAGGTCATGAGCATCAACGGCAAGCCCGACGTGAACTACGGCCTCCAGGACACCGTGGACGTCCCCGCACGCGGGAACATCGTGGTCCGGACCCGGTTCGTCGACTTCCCGGGCAAGACCGTGCTGCACTGCCACATCCTCAACCACGAGGACGCGGGCATGATGGCGACGCTGCAGATCGACAAGTGACGCCGACGATGTGATCTCCGCGGAGGACCTCGCGGCCCGCCCGGCTCGCCCCGCATCTCGCTCGATCGGAGTAAGCGGGGCGGGCCCGCCGTGCCCTTCGCTGGAGGCATGACCACGCTCGGCACGCCGCCCCCGCCGCCCGCGTCCCCGCCCGTACGGGCGGACGCCGGGGACGAGGGCTACAGCAAACGGCTCAGGCCCCGCCACATCACCATGATCGCCATCGGCGGGGCCATCGGCACCGGACTCTTCCTCGGCACGGGCGGCCGCCTCGCGGCCGCCGGCCCCTCGCTCGCCCTCGCCTACGCCGTCTGCGGTCTCTTCGCCTTCCTCGTCGTCCGCGCACTGGGCGAACTCGTCGTCCACCGTCCGTCCTCCGGTGCCTTCGTCAGCTACGCCCGCGAGTTCATGGGCGAGAAGGGCGCCTACGCGGCCGGCTGGACGTACTTTCTGTGCTGGGCGACGACCGGCATGGCCGACATCACCGCCGCCGCCACGTACGCCCGCTTCTGGTCGGTCTTCGCGGACGTCCCCCCATGGGTGCTGGCGCTCATCGCCCTGATGGTGGTGCTCGGCGCGAACCTGGTCTCGGTGCGCTCCTTCGGGGAGACGGAGTTCTGGTTCTCCGTCGTCAAGGTGGGGGCCCTCACCGCCTTCATGGTCGTCGCGGTCGTCCTCATCGCGACGCGCCACCCCGTCGGCGGGCACGTGCCCGGACTCGCGACGATCACGGACCACGGCGGGTTCCTCCCCACCGGATTCCTGCCGATGCTGCTGGTCATGCAGGGCGTCGTCTTCGCCTACGCCGGCCTCGAACTGTGCGGGGTCGCCGCCGGCGAGACGCGGGATGCCCGCACGGTCGTCCCCAAGGCCCTCAGGACGATCATGTGGCGCATCGTCCTCTTCTACGTCGGGTCCGTGGTGCTTCTTTCCCTGCTCCTGCCCCACACCGCCTACTCGGCCGACCAGAGCCCGTTCGTCACCGTCTTCACCCGGCTCGGCGTCCCCGGCGCGGCCGGCGTCATGAACCTCGTGGTCCTCACGGCGGCGCTGTCCTCGCTCAACTCCGGCCTGTACGCGACCGGCCGCATCCTGCGCTCGATGGCCGTGGCGGGCTCGGCCCCGAAGTTCACCGCCCGCATGAACCGCGGGAGCGTTCCGTACGGCGGCATCCTGCTCACGGCCTCGTTCGGTGTGCTCGGCGTGGGCCTGAACTACCTCATGCCCGCGGAATCGTTCGAGGTCGTCCTCAATTTCGCGTCGATCTGCGTCCTGGGCACCTGGGGCCTGATCATGATCTGTTCGCTGCTGTTCTGGCACCGGGCCCGGCGCGGGCTCGCCACCCGCCCCGCCTACCGGCTGCCCGGAGCCCCGTACACCCAGACGGTCACCCTGCTCTTCCTGCTCGGCGTGCTCGCCCTCATGTGCGCCGACCACGGGGTGGGGACGATGACCGTGCTGGCCGTGCCCGTCGTGGTGGGAGTGCTCGTCGGCGGCTGGTTCCTGGTCCGGCGCCGGGTCACCGGGGCCACCCGGGCCGCCCGGGGAGGAACGGAACCCGGCTCACCGGTCCACCCCGGCTCCGGGCGAGGGCCGGGCGTGTCCTGAGGGCCCCGGGCGGGGTTGTCTCGTAGGTTCGGAGCATCCGGGTTTGTCCGGTTTCTGTTCCGTGCGGCCCTCCGGTGTGCGCCCGCGAGCCCGCCGGGTCACGAGGGGCCGGCCTCGGCCTGATGGGGAGATCGCGTCCGATGACTCGGCTGCAGGGGCTGCTCGGCCTTCTCGTGATCTACGGCTTGTGCTTCGCGATCTCACGCAACCGTCGGCGGATCAACTGGCGGACGCTCGGCATCGGCTTCGCCCTGCAAGTCGGCTTCGCCCTGCTGGTGCTGAAGTGGGAACCCGGCCGCGAAGCGCTGCGCTGGTTCGCCGACCTGATCGCGAAGGTGATCGGCTACACGACCGCGGGAACGGAGTTCCTCTTCGGCTCGCTGGCCAAGGGCTCGTCCGTCCCCTTCGCCCTCGGCGTGTTGCCGGTCATCATCTTCCTCGGCGCGCTCGTCGGGCTGCTGTACTACCTGCGCGTCATCCAGTGGGTCGTACAGATCGTCGGCGGCGCGATCTCCCGGCTCCTCGAGACCAGCCGGGTCGAGTCGATCTGGGCGACTACGGTGATCTTCCTCGGCCAGTCCGAGGCGCCGCTGCTCATCGCACCGTACCTGCGCCGGCTCACCCGCTCGGAACTGTTCACCTGCATGACCGGCGGTTTCGCGTCCGTGGCCGGCTCCACCCTGGTCGGGTACTCGCTGCTCGGCGCTCCCCTGCCCTATCTGCTGGCGGCGAGCGTCATGAACGCGCCCGCCATGCTGGTCATCGCCAAGGCGATCTACCCGGAGACCGAGGAGCCGGAACAACAGGGCGACGTCCGCAGCGTGCGCGACACGGAATCGGCCAACGCCATCGACGCACTCGCCCGCGGCGCGCTGAGCGGCGGCCGCCTCGCGGTCATCGTGGGCTGCCTGCTCATCGCGTTCGTGGCGCTCATCGCCCTGGCCAACGGCATCCTCGGCCTGGCCGGAAGCTGGTTCGGCATCGACGACCTGACGTTCCAGCGGCTGCTGGGGTGGATCTTCGCGCCGGTCGCGTGGCTCATCGGAGTGCCGTGGGACGAAGCCTCGACGGTGGGCAGCTTTCTCGGACAGAAGACGGTCATCAACGAGTTCGTCGCGTACGCCTCCTTCGGCCCGCAGATCGACTCCCTCGAACCCAAGACCGTGCTCATCACCACCTTCGCCCTCGCCGGCTTCGCCAACTTCGGATCGATCGCCATCCAGCTGGGCTCCTTCGGCGCCCTGGCCCCCGAGCGCAGGGCAGACGTCGCCCAGCTCGGCCTCCTGGCCCTGCTCGCCGGGACGCTGGCCAACCTCAGCAACGCGGCCATCGTGGGCATCGTCGGCTGACGACGGGAGAGGGGGCCCGTACGACGCGTCCCTCCGCCCGTTCCCTCGCCCGTTCCTCCTCCCGTTCCTCCGATCGGTCGTCGCCGCCGGGCGCGGTGCCTGCTGTGCTGGCGGTGGCGGCCGGACCCGCACCCCGCGGGAGGCGCCACCACGGCGGCAGCCGGACGGAGCACGGCCATGGCAGACACGCGACAGCAGGAACCCCGCGCCGCGGACCTCTGGGAGGAACACGCGGCGCTGTACGTACGGACGCTCGGTGCCGCGTGCGCCGGGACGGTGCGCCCCCTCCTCGACGCCGTCCAAGTGGGCCCCGGAACCAGGGTGCTGGACGTCGGCACCGGTCCCGGCACCGTGGCCGCCGCGGCCACGGACCGCGGGGCCGCGGTGACCGCCGTCGACTCCTCGGCGGCCATGGCGGAGCTGGCGCGCGCGGCGGCCCCCCGGGCCCGGACGCTGGTCGCGGCGCTGCCCCGGCTCCCGTTCCGGGACGCGTGCTTCGACGCGGCCGTCGGCAATTTCGTACTCGGGCACGCCGGTCCCACCCGGGCCGTGGTGGCCGAGCTGCGCCGGGTCGTGCGCCCCGGGGGGCGGGTGGGCCTGACCGGCTGGGCGGACGTACCGGCCGCCGGACAGACCCTGCTGGGCCGGGCCCTGCGTGCCGCCGGTGCCCCGTTCGTGCCGACGGACCGACTGCGGCCACCGTGGTCCGGCTACCCGGGCGACACCGCCGGAATGGCGCGACTGCTGAGCTCGACAGGGCTGCGGCAGGCCGTCTGCCGGACGGTCGCCTGGGACCACCGCGTCGGCGCCGGCGCCTGGTCCGAGGGACTCGAACGGCTGCTGGGCACCGGATTGCTGACGGCAGCCGCGGCGGATCCGGCGGCGGTCACCCGCATCGTGCGGCACGCCGCCGTGCTGAGTACGCCGTTCCTGTCCCCGGACGGGGAACTGCGGCTGCCGCACGTCGCCCTGCTGGCCCACGGGTGGCGCTGATCCGGCGTCGCCCGGCAGGCCCGGCGGGTCACGCCGCCCAGTGCACGCCGGTCAGTTCCTCGGACACCGCCCACAGGCGGGCCGCGGCCTCCCGGTCGCGGGCCGGCTCGGCCGTGACCTGCAGCGACGGCGGCCCCTTCAGCGAGCCGGGCCCGATCGGGCCGAAGTACTGGCCGCCGAGCGCGTCCGGGTCGGTCGCGGCGCGGACCACGGACCAGGCACCGCGGTCCTTGCCCTGGGCGAGCAGGGCCAGCGGTGCGCTGCGCACCGCGGTGAGCGGGCCGGGCACCCACAGCGGTGGCCGGGCCGGCGTCAGGCCCTGGACGGCCCAGCCCGGATGCGCGGCCACGCTGCGGACGGTGCTCCCGCCATCGCGCAGCCGCCGGTCCAGTTCGGCGGCGAAGAGCAGCACCGCGAGCTTGGACCTGCCGTACACGGCCATCGACCGGTAGCCGGTGCGGCTCTGGAGGTCGTCGAAGTCCAGGTGGGCCCGGGAGTGGGTGAGGCTGCCCAGGGAGACGACCCGGGCGTCCGTGCCGAGGGCGGGGGAGAGCAGAAGGGTCAGCGCGAAGGGCCCGAGGTGGTTCGTGCCGAACATCAGCTCGAAGCCCTGAGCGGTCTCGGCCCGCTTTTTGGAGGCGGTGACTCCGGCGTTGTTGACCAGGAGGTCCACCGGCCCGGCCGCGGTGAGTTGCTCGGCCGCGCGGTGGACGGAGTCCAGGTCCGCGAGGTCGAGCCGTACGTCCGTCGCGGAGGCGCCGGGCACGGCTGCCCGTAGCGCGTCGAGGGCGATGCGGGTGCGGCGAGCGCTGCGGCCGGCGAGGACGACGTGCGCCCCCGCGCGCGCCAGCTGTTCGGCCACGTGATAGCCGATGCCGGCGTTTCCCCCGGTGATCACGGCGGTTCGGCCGTCCTGTGCGGGGACGGTGCGGGGATTCCACGTCATCGAACTGCTCCTTCCACTGCCCGGGCCCGAACGGGACCGGTCCGTTGCGGACGGCGCTCCCGGGGTCCGTCCCGCCCGGGAGCGCCGGCCAGGAGGCACACCCTAGGCAGGGCAGCGGAGCCGCAGTGTCCTCCCATCGGTCGGTCCGCAGGCCCGGGCGCCGACCCGGCGGACCGGCCGGGCGGACGACGCGGCGGCGCTCCCGCGTCGGTGACCGTCGGGACATACGGCGCGCACCGCGCGGTGCGCGCACCGGACCCCGAGCGAGGATCGAGGCGATCCCATGCGTACGTCGAAGCCGACCCCTTCCCGGACCGACGGGCACGAGACGACGGAGGTGGTGGATGCCCCCGGCGCCCCGGCCCGCGCCCGCGCCCGCGCCGGGTTCCCGCGCCGCGACCGCAGCAGCGCCCCCGCCGCCGACCCGTCCCCCCACTACCCGCCGCCGCCCCGGCTGTTCGGCGCCCCGCACAGCTAAGGTGTCTCCTCGCCGGGCACCCCGAGGCGGTGCGCGTCCCGTTCGGGACGCAGGAACAGGGTGGCGAGCGCTCCGGCGAGCGCGAGGAGGGCGGCGGTGAGGAGCCAGGCCCGCCCGTAGCCGGTGGCGGCCTCGGGGACACCGTCGACGACGCGCCCCAGGACCACCGGGGAGAGCACTCCGCCCACAGAGGACAGCCCGACGACGATGCCGAGGACCGCTCCCCGGCGGTGAGCCGGCGCGATCCGGGCGCAGGTCGTCTGGCCGACCGTCATCATCGGTGCGCACAGGGCCATCGGACCGCACATCATCAGCAGTTTCAGCCACGGCGGACCGGTGACGAACACGGCGACCGCCGCGGCCGCGCCGAGCATCAGCAGACCGGCTCCCGACCCGGCGGGCAGTGCGCCCGGCCGGCCGCCGCGAGCGGTGGCGCGCCGGGCCAGCAGACCGTGGGTCAGCAGCACGGCGGCGTTGGCGAGGGAACCCGCCGCCACCGCGAGGCCGGTCGCGCCGGCGGACCAGCCCAGAGCCGTGTGCAGGTAGTCGGGAACCCAGGTGAGCTGCGCGCTGATCTGCCAGTAGACGGCGAAGCAGGCGAAGCCCGCCGCGAGGACGCTCGGCGAGGCGAGGATCCGGCCCAGCGGGGGACCGGGATCGGCCGTCGCCGTCCCGGCCGCGTCGACGTCCCGGCCGGCCCGCGGTGGGGCCGGGGCTCCGAGCAGCGGAGCGAGCGGTCCCTCGTGCGCACGCAGTGCCCACACAGCCGCCCAGGCGAGCCCGGCCACCCCCACCGTCCCGAAGGCCCAGCGCCACCCCCACGCACCGATGACCCAGGTCAACGCGGGTGCGGCCAGGGCCACTCCGGCCGCCGCGCCGATCAGCAGCACGGCCGTGGGCAGGGTCCGGTCCCGCTGGGCGAACCATCCGTACAGGTGGTGCGCGGCCACCGGCGCCGCGGGTCCCTCCGCGGCGCCGAGCAGCACCCGGGTGGCGATCAGCACCCCGAGCCCGGCGGTCGGCCACAGCATCGGGAGCTGGGCCGCCGACCAGGCGAGGGCCATCGCCAGGAGCAGGACGGTGCTGCGGATGCGCCGGGTCAGCAGGGAGACCCCGATCGCGGAGAGGGAGAAGAGGGCGAAGAACGCCGCCTGTGCGGAGCCGAACTGCCGCCTGGTGAGGCCGAGTTCGTTCATGATCTCCGGTCCGGCCAGGCCCAGTACGGCCTTGTCGGCGAAGTTGACAGCCATGAACAGCACGAGCAGCCGGGCGGTCGGCCAGGCACCGGGAGCGTGCGCGTCACGGACCGTCTCCTTGGAGGCGACCACCCTCACAGGGCGGCGCCGCCGTCCACCCGGGACGCGTCGCTCCCCGCCGTGCCGTCCGCCAGCCCCACCCCGACCCGGCCGGCCGCCCGCCCGGCACCCTGCGGGGTGCGGGCCAGTTCGGTCGCCACGTCCGTCCCCTCCACCACCGCCGAGGACTCCGCCGCCGCCCAGGCGAAGATGCCGCGGGCCATGGTCGAGGTTTCCCGCCCGGCCCGGTGGGCGTAGACGTCGGCCCGCACCCGGGCGACCTCCTTGTCCCCCGGTGCGGCGAGCGCCGCCGCCTCCGCCAGGTGTGCGGCCAGCCGCAGCCGCCCGTCCGCCAGCAGCTCGGCCGCCCGGGCCGCGAGGACGTGGGCACCGCCGGCGGCGGCGGCGAACTCGACGGCCACCTCCGCCTCCGGCGCGGGCTTGAGGTGCGCAGGGTTCTGGTCGTACCAGCCTCCCCACAGGCGCCACAGGTTGCGTACGACGAACTCGGGTTCGTCGTAGGCGGGCCGCAGGTAGGGCCTGGCGAGCAGGGCGGCCGGCACCCGTACCCGCCGGACGACCTCGTCGAGGCGCAGGCCCTGGTTCATGAGGTCGCGCGTCTGGTCGCACAGGGTCTGGAGCAGGGCGGCCGTGTCCGTGAGCGCCTCCCGCACCCGTCCCGCGCCGATGACGGGGACGCCGTGGCCGGGCAGCAGGAGATCGGCTCCCAGCTCGGCCATGTCCCGCAGGGCGGCCGCCCACTCCTCCGGATAGCGCTGTGCCTTCTGCGGGTTGCCGGCGTTGGGGGTGTTCCAGATGAACAGGTCGCCCGTGCACAGCACCCCGAGCTCGGGCACCCAGACGTAGGTGTGGTCGTCGGTCTCGCCCCGGGCGTGCACGAGGTCGAAGGTGAGGCGTCCCTGTTGCAGGGTGTGGCGGGTCCGGTAGGTGGTGTCCGGGTAGCGGTACTCGGTGGGCCAGTCGAGCCACGGGACGCCGAACTGCCGCCGGTTGATCCAGGAGTTGTAGCCGTCGGTGCGGCGGTAGCGGTCGAAGCGGGCGGCCACGGCCTCGTGGGCGACCACTTCCGGGCGGTGTTCCTCGGCGTCGAACGGGCCGAGCCCGCCGACGTGGTCGACGTGGCCGTGGGTGAGGACCGCGGCGGCCACGCGAGCGGTCGAGAAGTTCCGTACGGCCGTGTGCCGCTGGGCCGCGGACAGGACGTCCCCCGAGTCGACGAGGACCAGGCCGTCGCCGGTGTCGAACACCGCGGAGTTCGCGAACCCCGGGCAGAACCCGACCTCCTCGCTCAGCCGGATCAGACGGTCGCCGGAGTAGACGCCGGTGAGGTGGTCCTCCAGGTCCGCCGTTCCGTACCAGACGCGGTCGGCGTAGGCGAGGTAGTCCGAGGACCGGTCGGCCGGGGCGGCCGGGTCGTCCGGGAGCGGCTCGGGGGCGAGGGATGCGCTCATGGGTCTGTCTCCTGCTTCTTCCGCTGTTTCTTCCGCTCGTGTGCTCGCACGGTGAGTCTCGGAGCCGCGGGGCCGGCACGACACCGTCCCTCGTCACATCCGGCGGGGCCGGTTAGGGTGACGCGTCACATCTCGGCTCCTGGAGGGCATGTGGTTTCCGAGGCCGCCCGCGCGCTCGCCGTCCGGTGCGAGGGCCGGGCCAACTCCCTCGCCCGGAAGCTGAGCAGGGAGGTCTTCGACAGCGTGCCCGGGTACGCGCAGCTGCCCGCGGAGGTCAAGGACCTGGAGATCGCGGCCACCGTCAGGCACGGGGTGCGGCTCTTCCTGCGCGGCGTGGCCCACCCGCCCGCCGCTCCCGACGGGTACCGGCTCTTCCGCGAACGCGCCGCCCGGCGGGCCGAGGAAGGGGTCCCGCTGCACCTGTTGCTGCGCTCGTACGCGCTCGGCGTGCACGGCCTGTGGCAGGTGATCCGGGAGGAGGCCCGGCCGCAGGAGAGCGGGGCCGTGGCCGAACTGGTCGACCTGCTGCTGCGGGCCCAGACCGAGGTCGTGGGGGTGGTGACGGAGCGCTACCTGGAGGAGCGGGAGGCGCTCGCCGCGGAGCGGGCGTCGGACGGGACGAGGCTGGTGCACCGGCTGCTGGACGGCGGGCTCGGCCCGGAGGACGTCCGGCACGCCGACGTCGACCTCGCCGGTCCGCTCCTCGTCCTGGCGCTGGGGGCCGACCACTCCGCTCCGGCGGACGGGCCCGTCGGACACCGGCGGCGGCTGCGGGGCCTGCGGACCGCACTCGGCCGGGTCCCGGGCGCCGGGGGGTTCGCGCTCCTGGCCGAGGAGCCGGAGGGCGGGGACCTCGCCGGGCGGGCCGTGGTGTCCGGGTGCGCCGACGTACCGCCCGGGCTGGCCGCCCACCTGTCCGAGGGGTACGGGGCCACGCTGTACGTGGCCGCGGCGCACGCCCGGGATCCGGCCGGCGTGCCGGAGGCCGCCCGCACCGTGGTGGAAGTCGTACGGATCGCCCGGGCGGGGGGTCTGCCGGCCGGCCGGGTGCACCGGCTGGAGGACGTCCTGCTGGAGTTCCACCTGTCCCGGCCGGGCCCCGGCAGCGACAGCATCGCCGCCCTGCTGGATCCGGTCGGGCACCGTCCGGAGCTGCTGGCCACGCTGCGGAGCCATCTGGAGCTGCGGCTGGACCGCCGGGCCACCGCGGCCGCGCTCGGCGTCCATCCGAACACCGTGGACAAACGGCTGGCCCGGCTGACCGCACTGACCGGCTTGGACCTGTCCTCGCCCCGCGGCACCGCGCTGGCACTGGCCGCCCAGTTGCTCCGGGAGACCCGGCGGCCCGCAGAAGGGGGCTGAGCGGCGGCGGCGGTCCGGCCGGCCCTTCATGCCTCGGCGGTGACGGCGCGCCGGGCCGCGGCGGCGACGCGGCGCGGTCGTGCAGGGACGCGAGGCACGCGGGCGACGCCGACGGCGGCCCGGGTGCGCACCACGGCGACGACGCCCAGAGCGGCGATACCGATGCAGGAGGCGCCGGCGAGGGCGAACGCGGAACGCGCCCCGAGCGCCTCGGCGAGTGCGCCGGCCAGCGGGGCGCCCACCGCGGCGGAACCCAGGGTCACCAGCATGGCCAGCCCGGCCACCCGGCCCTGGAGGCTGGGGCCCGCCCCCATCTGGACGGCCGTCGCGGCGGTGGTGGTGAAGCACAGCGCGGCGATCCCGACGGGCGCGAGCAGCGCCCCGAAGGCCGCCATCGACGGGGCGAAACCGGCCGCGACCTGGAGGGCGCCCACCGACAGGGCGCAGACGGCGAGGGTGCGCAGCGGACAGGTCCGCAGCCGGGCGGCCAGCAGGGCGCCGAGCAGGGACCCGACGGCCAGCAGGGCGCTGAGCGCTCCGAAGGACTCCGGGGCGGCGCCGAAGCCGTCGGTGGCCAGGGCCGGCAGGAGGACCGGGAGGTTCATACCGAAGAGGGCCATGAGTCCGCTCAGCACCAGCGTCCACCTCAGCCGCGGGTGGGCCGCGACGATCCGGAGGGCCCCGTACCGATGGGCCGGGACGCCTGCGTGCGGGACGGGGGCCTGGTCCAGGGCGCGGACGTGCCGAAGGGCGAAGAGGCCGACGGCACAGATCACAGGGGTGAAGGCGCAGAGCAGGAAGGCCCAGCCGGTGCCCAGGAAACCGATGACGAGACCGGCCGCGGCCGGGCCGACGATGCGGGCCAGCTGGAAGTTGGCCGTGGCCAGTCCCGTCGCGCTGCGGCGGTGTTCGGGAGCGACCAGCCGCGGGATGAGCGCCTGCCGGGCCGGGCCCTCGACCGCCGTCATCACGCCGAGCGCTCCGGCGAGCACGCACACCGACCACATGCGGGCGGTGCCCGTGGTGACCAGGAGCGTCATGACGAGCGCCAGCACGGCCGCGGCCCCGTTGCACCACACCATCAGGCGCCGCGGCCGGTAGCGGTCCGCGATCGCACCGCCCCAGAGACCGAGCAGCAGGGCGGGCAGGCACTGCACGGTCACCACGAGCCCGACCGCCGCGGCGCTCCCGGTGAGTTCCAGCACCAGCCAGTCCTGCGCGGTGCGTTGCACCCAGGTGCCGGTACCCGCGACGGACTGGGAGAGCAGATAGAGCCGGAAGGCCCGGGAGGCGAGCGGACCGCTCGTGCGGCCGGGTCCGCGCATCAGGCGAACGGCGCGCGGGAGGGCGGGGACGGACCGGGCGGTGCTGCACGGGAGGGGGGACATGGCACGTTCGCTCCTGGGCGTGGCGTGGAGGATGCCGCGGCGTCTGCCGCGAACGCGGCGCACCGGCTGCTTTTCGATGGGACCCGTCGACGGTAGGCGGGAGGTCCGGGCCCCCGATTCCTCCCAACGGTCGGCGGAGAGGACGAAGCGCACGGTCCGGATCCCGGTCGGAGGTCCGGCTACCGCGCCGGGGCCTCGGAACGACGGCGCCGTTGCCGCGCCACGCCGCGCGGTCGTGCCGGGGTTCGTTCGTCCCCCCGGGGGGCCGATCGGAGGACGTGGCGGGAGGGGGCCGGCGGCTTCACTGGAGGTGTCGGTGCAGCAGACCCCCACCCCCTGGGACCCGCCTACCGAATTGGGCACCGACGGGTCCCATCGTCCTGGAGGACCTGATCATGCGTATCACCCGTACCATCGCCACCGCCGGTATCGCCGTCGCCGTCCTCGGTTTCTCCGGTTCCGCCGCCTTCGCCGCGGACACCGCCCGCAGCCGCCCGGAGGTGGCTGCGAACTTCCCGCACGCCAAGCCCGAGACCGTCCTGGCCAAGCCCGCGACTGTCTTCGCCAAGCCGGCGACCGTCTTCGCCAAGGACGGGACCGTCTTCGCCAAGGGCGGCGGGATCGAGCTGGCGTCCGCCCCGAAGGGTGGCGGGATCAAGCTGAACGCCCACGCGAAGGGCGGCGGGTTCGAGATCTGAGACGCGGAGCCCGAAAAGCACCCGCCTCCGCTCCCACCCGACCACCCCACCCGACCGCCCCACCCGCAGCCTCTCGCGGGTGGGGCCTTCGGCATGCCCGAGGCACCGTCAGGCCGTCAGGAGCAGGCAGTCCCAGGGCACCGGGGGAGACTCCGGCAGCAGTCCGGCGTACTGCGCCAGTGCCAGGCAGGTGCCGGCCTTCCCGGTGAGGAGCCCGAGCGCCGTTCCCCCGGCGGCCGGTCCGCCGGGCGGGCCCGACGGAGCTCCTGCCGACAGGCGGAGCGTGAGCTCCGCGGCGCTCTCCGAGAGCGCCCGGTGGCCGGCTCGCAGCGCGCACACCAGGACGCCCGCACTGCCGTGGCACAGTCCGGGCCCTTCGGTGTCCCAGGCGGTGCCGGGCCGTTCGGCCAGTGCGGTCAGGGTGCGGTCGGCGAGCCGCGCGTACTGCGGATCGCCCAGGGCCGTCGAGGCGAGAGCGAGGGAGCGGGCGATGCCCGGGGCGCCGTAGCACCACGCGTCCCGGCGGCCGCCCGGGGCGGTGCCGGTGGCGGCGGCCCGGGGTGGCCAGGAATCGCCTTCCCGTACGGTCACCAGCCAGTCGGCGGCGGCCCGTACCGCCGCCCGCCGCCCGTGCATCGGCGGACCGGTGGTCTCGGCGAGTGCCAGCAGCGCCAGGGGCCCGGCGATCCCGTGTGCCATACCGGTGACGGCGGCCCCCTCGGGGTGGCCCGGCGCCGGCCCGGGCAGGTGTCCGGCGGGCTGCCACCAGCCCGGCCGGTCCGGCGTTCCGCCAAGGACCGTGCGGGTCAGGGTGGTCATCGCGGCCGTCAGCCCCGGGGCGGCCTCGGCGGCCCAGCCGGCCCCGTACGCCGCGAGCAGGACCCGCCCGGTACCGCTGAGCCCGCTCACCACGTCGTAGACGGCCCACGGGCAGGTGGCCGACCCGGGCGCGGCGTCCGGCCACCGGCGGCCCGCGATCGCCTCGGCCCGCGCCGACAGCCAGCGCACCGCGTCCCGCACCGCCTCGTCGGGCAGCTCGTCCCGGGACACCTGCCCCGCCCCGGCCAGCAGGGACGCGGCCAGGCCTCCCGGCCCGCGGTACACCCCGTCGGGCCGGGCGTCCCCGAGGGTTTCGGCGGCGAACTGCCAGTGCGCCCGGGCACGGGCGGCCGCCCCGGGTACGGCGTCGGCGAGAGAGGCGTGCAGCAGGGCCGTGCCGGCGAGGCCCTCACCGAGGGTGTGCTTCCGGTCCGCGGGCAGCCCCCGGGCCACCTCGACGGGGTCGGCCAGCGCGTCCGCGATCCGCAGGGCCGTGGTGGCCGCCGCTCGCCGGTCGGCGGTCACGACGGGAGACGCAGCCGGTCCGAGGCCAGGGAACGCACGAGCCGCTCCACCGCCGGATCGGGTCCCAGGAGCCGGTTGACGTGCAGATGGATCAGGTCGGAGGCGCACAGTGACGCCACCTCCTCCGGCCGCGACGGTTCACGGTCGTCCCGCAGCGCGGTCCGGTAGGCGGCCAGGGCCCGTTCGCGGGCGCGCCACCGACCGGCCAGCCGCGCCGGGACCACGTCCCCGGCCGCAGCGGACCGGAACCGGCCGCGCAGTGCCTCCCGCCACCGGCGGGCGGCGGCATCGAGTGGAGCCCGGCCGATCGCCGAGGGCGCCCCGGCGGCCAGCACCCGGGCCACGGACACCGCCCCGGCGGCGGCGAGCAGGATCCCGTCCGCCGCCCCGGGCTCCCCGGGCACCACCGGCTCCCCGGGCGCGCCGCGACCGCCGGGGCCGGGCGGGGCGAGGTCGGGGACGCACGGGCCGAGGACGGTGAGGGCGTCCAGCACCAGGGCACTGTCCGCGACGAACACCCCCTCCGCCGCGGTGAGCCCCGCGGTTCCTCCGTAGCGTTCGGTCTCCGGTACGTACGGCTCCCAGCGCGCCGCGCCGGCCAGCCCGAGGGCGGCCATCCGGGCGGCCCACCCTTCGGCGGCCGGCCGCACCACCCGTTCCAGCTCGTCCCGTTCACCACGGAAGCGGATCCGCAGATGGGGGCCGAACCCCTGCGAGGAGTAGCGCAGCCAGAAGCACCGCGGTGACTCTGCGGCCAGGTGACGCAGCACCGCGCCCTGGCGGTGCTCGGGCACCTGTACGGCCAGGGACAGCCAGCCCCGGGCTCCGGCCGGGGTGAGGACCGGCTCCGGGGCACCGGCCGACGCGGGCCCGGACACCGTCCCGGGAGCCGGCCCGCCCCCGAACGCCGTGCCGGAGGGCCGGGCCGCGCACCGGGGATCGAGCCGGACGGCGGCCGGCGGGACCCTGCTGCGCAGGGACACGACGAGTTCCAGCAGGTGCCCGCCGTCGGGCCCGCGCACGACCGCGGGGTCGGCCCCCGGACCGCCCAGCTGTTCGAGGACGGCGCGGACCCCGAGGCGCACGCGATGCCGCAACACCTCCCGGTCCCGGGCGTCGTCGAGGTCGACCGGGAGCAGGCGGTCCGCTTCGTCGACCAGGACGGTGCCCGGCGGAGCCGGCCGGGCCGTGGCCCGCCACGCGGCCAGCCGGGCGGCGAACTCCTGCGGCCGGCGGGCTGCTTCGAGGACCTCCTCGGGCAGGTTCCACCGGGCCGGGGCGAGCAGCACCTCCCGGTACCGCACCCGAGGGGTGTAGGGGAGCGCATCGCAGGGACCCCAGGACCACGTACGCCAGGGCCGGGTACCCGCCTGTCCCAGCAGCCGCAGCAGCCGGGCGGCAGGGGGCAGCAGTCCGGGTGCGGCCCGGTGGCCGACCACGGGCCGCACCGGCCGGCCGTGCCGCGGCGCCCACACCACCAAATGGCTCCCGGTGGAGGCCAGGTACAGGTCGGAAGGGCCGAGGTCGCCCGGCCGGGGCGGCACGTCCAGGGCGATCCGGTACGGGGCGAGCCCGGCCGGGGCGGTCAGCGCGGTGGCGGCCCCGTCGGCCGGCCGGCAGACGACTTCCGCGACCATCGGTCCCGTCCCGTCCGGCGGCCCGTCGTCGGGATGCCGCGGCCACTTCAGGTCGGCGGCGTACCGGCCGGCCGCCGATCCGGCCTGCTGCGAACCGGAGTACGGGCACACGGCCGGCCGCAGCGCCCCGGACTCCGTGCGCACCACCCGGACGTGGATCTCCGCGGTATGCGGCGGAGGGTCCGGTGAAGGGCCGGACAGCCGGTCGACCAGCGCGTCGGTGAGGACGAGTTCCCCGTCCGCCTGGGCCTCGGTGGCGAGCCGGGCCAGCAGGGCGGCCCGGTCCGGTTCCGGCTCGGACAAGGTCCCTAGCCCGTCGTCGGCGCCGGGCGGGCCGAGGCCGGCCGCCGGGTCCAGCACCTCCGTCAGCGGCACCAGCCGTTGCGTGCCGTATGCGGCGACGAACCGCCGGTGGTAGTCGGCCAGGGGCGGACGGGTCGGCGCGGTGCGCCACAGCACGCCGGCCGCGGCCGCCGCCTGTTCGCCGAGGTACGCGGGCAGCTCGATCCGGGCATCGGCGAACGTGTCGGCCACCAGGAGCCGTTGGGGCGCGGCGGGATCCCGCATGAGCCGGACGACCCGGCGCAGCAGCGCGAGCCGATCGGGAGCGCCGGGCGGCAGCGTGTCGGCCGGTGCCAGCAGGTCCCGGACGCGGCGCAGGACGAGGCCGTCGCGGGTCCGCGGCGCGTGACGGGCGAGCCGGTGAAGTGCCGTGGCGGGCGGGCCGTCGGGGGCGAGGTCGGTCAGCAGCAGACCCGATCGGATCAGCTCCCGGACCGCGGTCTCGGCCGCCGCCCGCGCCGCCGCCGACTGTGCTGCCGACGTCCGCGCCGCCGCCGACCGTGCCGCCGTGCCGTACGCCGTGCCGTCCGTCGGATCGGCGGGCCGGCCGGCGTCACCGGACGCGGCCCACGCCGTGAGCTCGGCAAGTACCGCGGCCGCGGACCGGCCGCCCGTACAGGTGTCGAGCAGCCACCGGGAGACCTCGGTGTCCCGGACGCTGTGCAGTGCGAACTGCCCGGCGGGCGGAGCGTGTTCCACCTCGAACCGCCCGTCCACGGTCCGGGCCATGGCATTGGTGGTGAGGGTGAGGCCGGCGAGCACCGCCGGAACATCGAGCATCCGGTCGTACACGGCGGCGAGCCAGAGCGGGCTCGGAGCCGTCACCGTCCGGTGCGCCGGGCCGAGGGAGGGGGCGGGCCCCGCCCCTTCCCTCCTCCCGTCCGCCTGCGGGGCCCGGAAGCAGGCCGAGGCCACCCCGCTGAAGACGCCGTGTGGGGTCGGCCGGGTCCGCGAACGGATCTCGTACGACCGCAAGGCCCTCCCGGCGCGGGGCTCCGCGCCGTCGGCGGCCGAGAGCCCCGCGCCGGCCAGCAGGATCCCCTCGGCCAGCAGGCCGAGGCCGGCACCGGGCCGGTCCGCGGCCCTGAGCGGCATCCGCGCGAGGGCCACGGCTTCGGGCTCGAAGAGTCGCCTCGGCACCATGGATCCTGTCCGTCCGGGACGGGCGCTCAGTGGTCGCTCAGTGGCCGGTCAGCGGCCGCCGGCCGGCGGACGGCTGCGGCACGGGGTCCGCACAGCCGGTGGTCATCCAGTCGGGCAGCGTCAGGTCCCGGCCCTGGACACCGTACGCACCGGCCTGTCCGCCGCCGGCGTCCTCCGTACGGGGGTCGAGCCGAAAGGCGTCGCCGAGGAAGTTCGCGCTCATGGGTGGGTCCTCCTTCTGCATGCGTCCGGTGGGACGCTCCCGCCGGGCGCGACCACCCTAGGAACGGGCGGCCCCGGCCCCTGTCCTCCGACCGGACGGTCCCCAGGACGACCCGTGATGCCTGCGCCAAGGGACGTCGCGTACACGAACGCGGCCGGCGGGAGTTCGGGCGCCGGCTTCGACCACGACACCCCGCATGGTCCGATCGGAGGACCGCAGGAAGGCGCCCGGTCCCTCCTACTGGCCGGATGACGCAGACCCACGGCCCCGGCACGACATGGCCGCTGACCGGGCGTGGGCCGGAGTTGGAGCAGTTCGCCGCCGCACTGGACGACACCTCCTGCGGGGCCTTTCTCATCTTCGGCCCACCCGGCGCGGGCCGGTCCCGGCTGGCCGCCGAGTGCCGGCGCAGGGCGGCGGACGCGGGGCACCCCGTGTCGGTCGCCCGCGCCACGGCCGCGGCCGCGCGGGTGCCGCTCGGTGCCCTCGCGCACCTGCTGCCCCCGGACGTCTCGGCCAGGCGGCCGGTACAGCTGTACGCCCGGACCTCGGCCCACCTGCCCCCTCGGGCCGCGGGGCGCGGCCGGCCGGTGCTGTTCGTCGACGACCTGCATCTGCTCGACCTCGCGTCGACCGTCCTGGTCCGCCAACTGCTCGACGCGGGCCGGGTGTTCCTGCTCGGCGCCGTCCGCACCGACGCGCACGACGCTCCCGGTGTCGCCGCCACGGCCGTCATGGCCGAGCAGGACACCGTCCGGCGGGTGGACCTCGCCCCGCTCGACGAGGCCCAGACCGCCGTGCTGCTGAAACACGTCCTCGGGCGGCCCGTCACCGGCAGGGCGGTGAGCCGCCTGCACCTGCTGTCCGGAGGCCTGCCCCTGCCGCTCGGGGAACTCGTCCGCGCGGCCCTCGCCCAGGCCACCCTGACGAGCGACGGCACCGTATGGGACCTGACCTCACCGAACATCGCCCTCACCCCGCACCTGACAGGCCACGTGCGCGCCCAACTCCGGGCCGACGGCCTGAGCCGGGAACTGGAAGTGCTGGCGGCGTGCGGCCCCTGCCCGCTGGCCTACCTGCGCGAGCACCTCGATCACGACCAGCTCGCGGCACTGGAGCGGACGGGCCTCATCGCCGTGACACGCGAAGGCCGCCGCACCACGGTGCGGCTGGCCCAGCCGCTCCACACCGTCGTACTGCGACGCGACATGCCGGAGCTCCGCAGCCGCCGCCTGCTGCTCCACTACCTGGCGTGGAACGAGGAGCACGGGTCCCGGCGGAGCGGCGACCGGGGCATGCGGGCCGCCCTCACGCTCAGGGCCACCGGCCACAGCCTGCCGGGTTCCCTGGCCGAGGCGGTCCGTCACGCCGCGGACGTCGAGGACCTCGACCGCGCGCGCCAGCTCCTGGAGTCCGTGCCGCGGGCCCAACGCGACTACGAGGCCCTGCACCTGCTGGGCCAGGCCCTGTTCCGGGCCGGGGACTGCACCCGGGCGGAACGGGCCCTCGCCCAGGCCGCAGCCCTGGCCACCGACGAGCGGGAGGTCTGTGACACCCTCGCCGCGCGCGTGCACAACTTCGTCTACGGCCTGGGCGATTCCACGGACCGCTGCCACGCGGCCATCGAGGAGTGCGGCCCACGCGTCACCACCGCCCTCGGCCGCGGCGAGCTGTCCCTCCTGAAGGGCACGGCCGCCTTCGGAGCCGGAGAGTTCCGGCATGCGCTGGACCTCTGCGCGGCCTTCGAACGCGCCCGGCCGCCCCGCGATCCCACCCAGGCACGCCTCGCCGTGCGCGCCAAGCTCCTCCGGGCCCTGTCCCTCGCCTGCCTGGGCCGCGGCGACGAGGCGGTCGTACTGGCACACGCCGCGGCCGAGGCACCGGTACCGATGCGGGATCCGTACGCGGCGGTGACCGCGGAGGTGGCCGCGCACACGGTCCTCGTCCACGCCCTGACCGCCGCGGGACGGCTCGGGGAGGCCCTGGCGTACGGGACACGGACCCGCAACGGACGGCGCCCGTTCGATCCGTACGAGAGCAGATGGCTGGTGATGGCAATGGGACGGGCCGCGCTGGCGGGCGGCCGTCTGGAGCAGGCACGCCTGGTGTTCGCCGAGGTGGTACGGGCCACCCGCGCCCAGCGCGCGGCCCTGTTCACCGAAGCCCTGTGCCTGCAGGCCGCCGCCGCGGCCCAGCAGGGCGACCTGGAAGCCGCGGTCTCCGCCCTGGACGAGGGCGCGCGAGCCGAGCCGTCGGGCGCTGCCGCCCCGGACCACGCCTTCGGCGCCGCCTGGACCGCCGCCTGCCGAGGCGACCTCGGCAGGGCCCGGCACCTGCTCACCGCCGCTGCCGAGCAGGCACGCCTCCTCGGCCACACCTGGCGTGAATCGGCGCTGCTGACCGATCTGACGCGACTGGGCGGGGCCGCCACCGCTGCGCCACGCCTGTCCGAGATCGCCGCCGAGCTGCCCGAGCCCGGCCACCTGGCCCGGTCCGCCCTCGCCCAGGCATGGCGCGACCACGACCCCGACCGCCTGCTCGACCTGGCGGACCGGTTCCACGCCGACGGAGCCGACCTCCTCGCCGCGGAAGCGGCCTCCACCGCCGCGGCGACGCTTCGCACCCGGGGGCGTGAACGCCAGGCCCGGGCCGCGGCCCGCACCGCCTCGACCTTCCTCGACCGGTGCGAGGGGGCCCTCACCCCCGTGCTGCGCGTGGCTCACTCCAGCAGCCACCTGAGCGCGCGGGAGGCCGAGATCGCCCTGCTGGCCTCCCGCGGCACGTCCAACAAGCAGATCGGCGCGGACTTGCACATCTCCCCTCGAACGGTGGAGAACCACCTCCACCGCGTCTACCACAAGCTCGGCATCGACGGCCGCCAGGACCTCGCCGCCGCCCTGCGCCCCGACGGGGCCGGCCCTGCCGCGGGCCCGCGCAATGGGTGGTGAGCACTCACGACGGGCGGACCCGGCCGCCCTAGTTTTCGACGGGCGGCACAGGACCGCCCCACCGGACGAGACAAGGGCAGGCATGGGAGACGAAACGTACGACAGCGGGTGGGACCTGGGGAGAAAGTGGTGACCCGGCCGACAGGCGATCCCGGGTACCCACAGGACACCGTGTTCCAGGTCGACGTGTCCGTTCGCGGCTACGAGACCGATGCGCAGGGCCACCTCCACCAGTCCGTCTACCTTCAGTACGCGGAACACGCCCGCTGGTCGCTGCTGCGCGCGGCCGGGATCCGGCAGCAGGACCTGCTGTCCCGCCGCGTGGGGCCGGTGGTGCTGGAGACCACGATCCGGTACCGCCGGGAGCTGCGGGCGGGCGACGAGGTCAGGGTGACCTGCTGCTTCGCCTGGGGCGCGGGCCGGACGTTCGGCACCCACCAGCGCATCCTGACCGCGGACGGAACGGTGGCCTGCGAGCTGGACTCCCTCGGCGGCCTGATGGACCTGGACCACCGCCGGCTCCTTCCCGACCCGCGCTCCCGCTTCGCCGAACTGGCCCGGACGCCCGCCCTGCTCGGCATCACGGCGCCGACCACGCCCTGACGGAAGTACCTGAAATGCCACGCATTCTCCTGGTCGAGGACGATCCCGCACTGCTCGAGATGACATGGCTGAGCCTGGTGCGGCGCGGGCACGAAGTGGCGGCCTTCGACACGGGGGAGGCGGGTCTGGCGGCCCTCTCCAGGTTCCGGCCCGACCTCGTCCTGCTCGACGTGGGGCTGCCCGGACTGGACGGGATCGAGCTCTGCCGCCGGATCCGGCAGCGCGGTCCGGTCCCGGTGATCATCGTGAGCGGGCGCGGTGACGAGACCGACGTCATAGGCGGACTGGACACGGGCGCCGACGACTACCTCGTCAAGCCCGCCTCGGCGGATGTCGTCGAGGCCCGGATCCGGGCCGTGCTGCGGCGCGCCGCGCACGAGGCCGTCGCGCCGCACCTGGAAACCCACGGCGGCCTCGTCATCGACCGCCTCGGACTGATCGTCCGCAAGGCCGGCAGCCCCCTGGCACTGACGCCGTCCGCGCTCAGGCTCCTGCTCCACCTGACCACGTCCCCCGGCCGGGTCTTCAGCCGCCCGCAGCTGCTCGATCTCGTCTGGGACCACGACTCCGTCACCGACACGCGTCTGGTGGACGCCTGCGTGCGCCGCCTGCGCCACGCGGTGGAGGACGAGGCGGAACGTCCCCGCTACGTCCAGACCGTCCGCGGCTTCGGCTACCGCTTCGGCCCGCTGTGAACGACCGGGCCCCGGACCCGCCCCGCACGTCCTCCCGTGCATCGTCCGAAGGCAGGACACCGCGCACAAGGGCCTGGTGGTGTGCTGGGCAGTGCGGAACCGGAACCCGCACCCCCACAGGAGGAACCATGAACACCGTCACCAGCACCAAGCCGACCGGTCCGGCCAAGGACACCGCAGACCTCACACTGACCCCGTTGCCGCGCTGGCAGGCGATGGCGGAGACCGTGCTGAGGAAGGACATGTGTGGCCAGCTGTGCGCCCACGGCTGCCTCTCAGGGGCCTCGTCCACGCTCCACCGGCACCACCAGGCGTAACCGTCGAAATCCGCGCGCCCGGGCCATCGTGGCCCGGGCGCGGTTTCGTGCGGACGAAGGGCTCTCGCGTGGGCGCCGCACGCGCGGGAACGGTCCTCCGCCGGATGGTCCGAAGGCAGGACACCCGGCGCGGTGGACTGCTGGTGTGCTGGCCCTGACCGCGTCACCCACCCGCTTGCGAAGGATCCCGCGATGGACCGCCCCGGCCCCCACCCCGCAGGACGTGCCGCGTGCCCGCCCGTCTCCGGGGCCGCCACCGTCCGGGCGGCCGGCGTCCGGGCGGCCGTCGCCCTGGCGGCGCCGCTCGCCGTCGGACTGGCCGTCCACCACCCCGAGTACGGCGCGCTGGCCTCTCTCGGCGGCCTCTTCGGCGTGCTCGCCGCCACGGCGCCGGCCCGCCGGACCCGGCTGCGCACGGTCACCGCCTGCCTGCTGCTCGGCGCTGCGGGCGCCGCCCTCGGCGGACTCGTCGACGGCCGCGGCTGGACGGCGTTCGGCGTGCTGACGGCCCTGGCCCTGCTCTCCGGGATGCTCTCGTCGCTCGGCCGCACCGCCTCACTGGCGGGACTGATGCTCCTGCTGAACGCCGTCCTGGCGGCCGGAGTGCCGCCCTCCACCAGCCCCTGGTGGCTCCCGCCCCTGCTGATCGCCGGCGGCGGCCTGCTGGTCCTGGCCCTGTGCGCCCCCACCCGGCTCCAGGGCGCCCGGGCCGGGCACGTCCGCACCGCCGTACCGGCGCCGACCGCGCCGACGGTCGCCGCAGGCGAGGCGCCGGTTCGCCGGTTGCGCGTCCTCCTCTCCTCGCCCGCCCCGTGGGGCTACGGCCTCCGGCTGGCCCTGTGCGTGGGGCTCGCGGAGGCCCTGGTCGTCCTGATGCCGTACGAACGGGCCTACTGGGTGCCCGTCACCGTGGTCTTCGTCCTCAAGCCCGACCTCGGTTCGGTCCTCTCGCGCTCCCTGCTGCGGGCCGCCGGCACGGCCGCGGGACTGCTGGCGGCCGTCGCGGTGTTCGCGGCCGTCCCGCGCGGCTGGTGGGAGGTGCCCGTACTGGTGCTGCTGGGCGCGCTGCTCCCCGTCCTCTCCCGCCGCGGCTACGGTTTCCAGACCGCCGCCGTGACCCCCGTCATCCTCCTGCTGTCCGACCTGGGCAACCTGGAAGGCGCCGAGCTGGTCGGCCAGCTGATGTCGGACAGCCTGATCGGCTGCGCGATCGCGCTGGCATTCGGCCACTTCCTCTGGCCGGGCGCCCGGCGGACCGACCGTACGCCTCCGGTCGCGACCGCTCCCCGCCGGACGGTGACCCGGCTGTCGCGGTGGTGGGTTCGTTCGTCCTCCCGGGGGGCCGATCGCAGGACGTGGAGGGACTTTTCCCGCGGCTTCACTGGAGGGCGGCGGGGGATCGAGACCTGAGACGCCGACCGAAAGGTGACGAGTCCGATGTACTACGAGACCGACACCGAAACCTCCGACCACTCGCCGACGGCACGAGCGGCGACCGATGACGCCGCCGTCGTGGCGCGGACCGCCGTCACGGTCGGCCGCCACGTCCACACCGCCCTCGCCGCCGGCCCGCCCGCCGGCGAGAAGGTCCTGCTCCTGCACGGGTTCCCACAGTTCGCCGACTCGTGGACGGACCAGCTCACCTGCCTCGCCCGGGCCGGGTACCGGGCACTCGCCGTCGACCAGCGGGGCTACGCGTCGGATGCGCGGCCCGGCCGAGTGGCCGACTACACCGTCGACCGGCTCGTCGGGGACGCCCTCGCGTTCTCGCAGGCCCTCGGCGGCGGACCGTTCCACCTGGTGGGCCACGACTGGGGCGGTCTGGTCGCCTGGGCCCTCGCGACCGAGCACCCGGAACTGCTGGACTCGCTCACCGTCCTGTCCACCCCGCACCCGCAGGCCATCGCCGCGGCCCTGCGGTCCGATCCCGACCAGGCCCGCCGCAGCGCCTACGTCCAGCGCTTCCGGCAGCCCGCTGGCGTCGCGGAGGCCGACCTGCTGGCCGACGACGGCGCCGTCCTGCGACGGGTCTACGGAGACTCCCTGCCGCCCGACCGCATCGACTCCTACATCGCACGGTTCGCCGAGCCCGGCGCGCTGACCGCCGCGCTGAACTACTACCGGGCGCTGCCCGAAACCCTCACGGTGCCCAGCGGCCGCATCCGCGTGCCCACGCTGTACATATGGGGCGACCAGGACGGCGCCCTGGGCCGGACCGCCGCCGAAGGCACCGGCGCCTGGATCGACGCGCACTACCGCTTCGAGGTCCTCGAAGGCGCGGGCCACTGGCTGCCCGACGAGCACGCCGACCGCGTCGACCCCCACCTCCTGGCCCACCTCGCAGCCCACAGCCGTGGCGGACACGCTGCGGGCAGGTCGGACGGCTAACCGATGTCTTCGCCGCGCCCGGATGCTTCCCGACGTGCAAGGCGAAGCATCGCGCAGGATGTTTCAGCGCCGGGGTCAACGCAGCCTTCGGGGCCCGTGAACAGCACGTAGTTGACGCCGCCGTTGTGGGCGTCAACTCGAAGCTTTCCGAGACGCTCATCCCCCCGCGCCCCGCCCCGAACAGCGGGAAGCAGATGGAGGACAGTCGCCGGATCTTGGCGAGCGCCCTCACCCGGCGCGCCTGAAACCGAGGCGTGGTGCGACAACATGCGCACGCATCGTACGGAGATCCTCGGCCCCACCGCAGGGAGTTCGCGAGGCCCCGCTACGGGGCCGCCAGGAGGGCCGCCTCGTACACCTCCATGACCTGGCGGGCGAATTCCAGGGTGCCGAGGGTCGCGGGGCTGCCGCGCAGGACGCTTCGGCAGAAGTGGTCCAGCTCGGCGTGGATTCCCTGGACGAAGTCCGAACGGTTCTCCAGCGCGGCCCTGCTGTGCTGCGGCTCCCACGTGGTCAGGCCGCCGTCCGTGCCCTCGGGCGCGAAGCCGGTCGTGACGCCGTACTCGTAGGGGATGCCCCGCTGGAACGTGACCCGGCTGCCGTTGAGGATCTCGACGGTGCCGTGCTCGGCGACGAAGGTGTACTGCTCGAACGGCTGGGACATGGTGAGGTTCTCGCTCATCTGGAGCACCCCCAGAGCGCCGCCCGCGAAGCGGAGCACGCACAGGCAGTCGCCCAGCCCTCCGCGGTGCACGTCGACCGCCTCCACCGGGCCGCCCGCGGCCAGCAGCAGCGACAGCGGGTGGCAGCCCTCGGCCAGCCAGTGGCTGGAGGTGCGCCGGGCCGGCAGCTCTCCGCCGCTCTCGGGAACGGACAGCGCGTAGCGGGCGTACAGGCTCGTGAGGCGCCCCGTGCCGGGCATCGCCAGCAGTTCCAGTGCCTTGCGCGCCGCAGGCATGAACACCTTCTTCAGGCCGACCACGACGACCCGGTCGCCGCGCGCGGCGATCACGGGGTCGAGATCGGCGGCGCGCACCGCGGGAGGCTTCTCCATCCATACGTGCAGCCCGTGCCCCAGGGCCTCGACCGCCAGTGCGGGATGCTCCTGGGGCGGCGCCGCCAGCAGGACGGCGTCGAGCGCCTGCCCCGCGAGCATGTCGCTCTGACTGGTGTAGGGGACGGCGCCGTACTGCCGTGCCGTCCGGTCGGCCAGAGCGGCGTCCACGTCGCAGACGGCGGAGAGCCGCACCGGCAGGTTGTTGAGCGCGGGCAGCAGCGTCCGGTATCCGTGCCCGCCGAGGCCGACCAGGCCCACGCGCAGCCGCCGTTCGTAGTCGCGTTGGTAGGACATCTCCGCGTCTCCTTCCTCTCAGGCCGCGGGCCGCACCGCGTCGCCGCGCGGGGCCGCAGGTCGTGCCGACAGGAGCCACTGGTGCAGGAGCGCCACATGGCCGATGCAGTGGTGGGCCGGTGCGGGGTTGGGTGCGGCCCCCGCGAAGTACCGCAGGATCCGCCGTAGATGGCGGCCGAGCGGATCGTCGTACAGCGTGCGCGTCGGTGCGAGCCGCAGGCCGTCGCGCACCACGGTGAGCGTGCCCTCGTTGCGGTCCCGGCCGTCTGCCGGCGCGAACGCACCGATCACCTTCCACACGCGGCCGTTCCGGTCCGTGGCCTCGATCCGCAGGACGCGGTGGCGACGCCTCGAGCCGTACGGGATCGAAGGCTGCGCCGGGCGGCGCGGACGGCCGACGAGCGAGGTGTGGAGGACCACCTCGCACCCCGTGGCGGTGCGGTAGGAGACCTCGGCCCCGTCCTGGGGCGGGGAGCCGTCCGCACCCCACCGTCCGTGGAACGCGCAGACCACGCGGCAGGCGGGCGTCAGGGAGACGCCGAGCCGCCGCCCGAGCGCGTCGAGAACGCCGAGCAGGTGCGGTCCCTCGTACCCGAGGGCCCCCAGTGCCCGGTCCTCGAACCGCCCCCGGGCGCTGTCGGGTCCCCGGTGCTTCGTCATCTCCACGACGACCCGGGTCACCCGGGCACCGGGCACCGACAGCACCGCTTCCGCCGCTGCCTCGGGCACCGCGGAGGAGAGGTAGTGCTCGTCCACGCTCACCCGGCCGAGGTGGGCGTCCAGCAGGCGGCACATCTCCGGCACTTCTCCCGGGACGCAGACCGGCTTCTCCACGATCACGTCCGCCTCCGGTGCCAGTCGGCCGATCTGCCGGAACACCGCGGTGTGCGCGGCCGTCGGGGTGCAGATGCTCCACAGGTCCACCGACCGGGGCGTGCGCACCTCGTCGAGGGAGCCCAGGACCGGGACGCCGGAGGCGAGCACCGTTCCCGCCCGCCGCGGGTCGACCACGGCGACGGTCCGTACGCCCAGCTCCGCCAGCTTGGCCTGCTGCATCTGCCCCATCACGCCGTGGCCGACCACCACGCATGTCGTCTCCGCCGAGGTCCGGCGTGGGCGTGGGGGCCGGTTGGCTCCGCTCTGGTTCACGATCACTGCCCTCCTGTTCCCGCCTGCTGTCACGTTAGGGACGCCGCCTCGCGGTTCTTGTCCTGCGTTCGGACTCCGCCGGGGACGAAGGTGGCCGCACATCAGTGCGCCGTCGGCTGCCAGGAGTCGACCCGCTTGCGTCTCAGGAAGAGGCCCAGGGCCGCGAGGACGGCCAGGGAGCCCTCGGCGGCCACGACCAGCGTGGTGCTCAGATCGACCCCGGACAGCACCAGCAGTGAGGCCACGCTGTCGCCGGCCGTCACGGCCAGGAACCAGATGCCCATCGTCTGGCTCGCGTACTTCAGCGGTGCCATCTTGGTGGTCACCGAGAGGCCGACGGGCGACAGACACAGCTCGCCGATGGTCTGGATCAGGTAGATCGACACCAGCCACAGGGGACTGACCTTGGCGCCCTCCCCGGCCATGGCCATCGGTACGACGAAGATGAGGAAGGACACGCCGACCAGGCCCAGGCCGAGGGCGAACTTCACCGTGGTCGTCGGTTCCTTCCGGAGCCGTGCCAGCCGGAGCCAGGCCCAGGCGAACACCGGCCCCAACAGCATGATGAACACCGGGTTCGCGGACTGGAGCCATGAGCTCGGGAACGCGAAGCCGAGCACGTGGCCGCTGGTGCTGCCGGCGCCGAAGACGGCCATGGTGGAAGCACCCTGGTCGTAGACCATCCAGAACACGGCGGCGGCCGCGAAGAGCCACACGTAGGAGCCCATCCGGGACTGCTCCCTCGCGTCCAGTTCCCTGTCCCGCCTGATCCGGAGCAGTACACCGACCGGGATCGCGATACCCGCCAGGCTCAAGGGCACCAGAGCCCACTTCAGCGTGTAGTGCCCGGACAGGACGAGTGTGGTGTAGCAGATCGCGGCGGCGCCCAGCCAAAGACCGAACTTCCTGACCACGGAAAGGAGTTCACCCCGCTTCAAGGGCTTGGCCAGGCTGTTGTGGACGCCCCGCAGGTGACGGGTGCCCAGCACGAACTGGGCCAGTCCCAGCGCCATTCCCGCGGCGGCGAGCGCGAAGCCCAGGTGCCAGGAGTACTGCTGGCCGATGGTGCCGATGACCAGCGGGGCCAACAGGGCGCCGAGGTTGATGCCCATGTAGAACACGGTGAAGCCGCCGTCGCGCCGGGGGTCGTCCGGCCCTTTGTAGAGATGGCCGACCAGCGTGGAGACGTTGGGCTTCAGCAGGCCCGAACCGGCGGCGACCAGCGCCAGACCACCGAAGAACGGGGGCAGGCCCGGCACGGCCAGCAACAGGTGGCCGGTGATGATCACGCACCCGGCCACGATCACGGTGCGTCGCGGCCCCCACAGCCGGTCGCCCAGCCAGCCGCCCGCCATGCAGGGCAGGTACACCATGGCCATGTAGAGCGAGGTGATGGCCAGGGTGGTGGAACCGCTCATGGCCAGACCGTGCCCCTGGGATCCCGCCGCGGCGGCGGGGCCGCCCGAGATCAGGTAGAGGGGCAGGAGCGCGCGCATGCCGTAGAAGCTGAACCGCTCCCACATCTCGGTCAGGAAGAGCGTGGCCAGTCCGCGGGGGTGCCCGAAGAAGGTCTTCTCGGAGATCTCGCCGCCGTTCGGGGCGGGAGCCCAGCTGGTGGTGATCATGCCGTGCCAATGTTCGGGGGATCGGGGCGTGGTCGGCCGCGCGATCGACGCCGGGCGTGTGTGCCCTGACGTACGAGGCAGCGCACCGGCAACTCTCGCGCGCTACGCGGGTGCCCGGGCAGAGCCGTACGGTGCATCGTGGGTCGAACGGCGAATCAGCCGGAGGAGGCTTCGCGCGCGCCTGGGCGTTCCTCCGATCGGAGGCTTGCGGAGCGGCGGTTCGTCCGTACTGTCGTCCGATGGGACGAAGCGGGGCGGAACCGTGGCGTGGTGCGGTGGGTCGGTGACCGGTTCCACTTCTCTCTCCAAGGAGGCAGGTCATGACCCCCCCGTCGCGCTGTCCGGGCTTCCCCCGCGGGACAGGCGTGCGTGTCCCTACTGCCAGTGCAACCGCAACTCCGACGCCGTGGAGTCCCGGCCGACGCTTCGTCGCAAGGGCTGAGCCCGTTGACCACCTGTTGATCCGACCGTGCTGCGCATCCGCAACGGGCCGGGGCCTCCTCCTTCCGGATCACCGGCAGGAGGAGGCCCCGGTCACTGCGTGCGCGGTGGCGCCCGGGCCGGCGCGGGGCCGTCAGGGGGTGAGGATCAGCCGGATCGGGTTGCCTTCCTTGCGCTCCAGGGCATTCACGGCCTGCGCGGCGTCGGCCAGGGGGTAGGTTCCGCTGATCGAGCCGGAGAGGTCCAGACGGCGCATGCCCACCAGGCGGACCAGCTCGACGAGGTCCTCGGGCCGGGAGCCGTAGTGGCCGAGGACCTGCTGCCGGAAGCGGCAGAACCAGAGGTTGTTCCGGACGGTGAAGGGCTGGTCGGTGAGGCCGACCAGGACCAGTCGGCCGTACTCGGCGAGAGCCTCCAGCGCCTGGTCCCGCGCGGCGGGCACCCCGGCGAAGTCGAAGGCCGCGGCGACACCCCCGGCCCCGGCGGCGGCGCGCAGCAGGGCGCCGAATTCCGGGTCGGCCGGGTCCAGGGCGGCGTCGGCGCCGAGCCGCAGAGCGCGCTCGCGGGCGGCGGCCAGCGGGTCCACGGCGATGACCGGGCAGGCCCCCACCATGCGGAGCAGCTGGACGGCGTGCGCGCCGAGGCCGCCGACGCCCCACACCGCGACGGCCTCCGCGGGCCGTACGTTCGCCGCGGAGGTGATCGCCGCCCAGGGGGTGGAGACCGCGTCGGGGATGACACAGGCCTGCTCGAAGGGGATCCCGGGCGGGAGGGGGACCACCGCATCGGCTGCGGCCACGGTGTACTCGGCCCAGCCGCCGTCGATGTTCACCCCGCGGGTGCAGGGGGTTCCGTCGCGGAGCTCGCCCGCCTGGAGGACGACGGGGTCGCCCACGGCGAGACCGGTGACACCGTCGCCGAGGGCTGTGACCTCGCCCGCGGTCTCGTGACCGAGCGTCACCTTGTTTCCCGTCAGGGGCTGTGGCGCGAGCATGCCCTGGATGAGGTGGACGTCCGACAGGCAGACACCGGCCGCTCGTACCCGGATCAGGACCTGGCCCGGTCCGGGCTCGGGGACGGGCACTTCCTCGACGGCGAAGCCGCCCCCTCCGGTGGTGAGCCTTCCGGCCAGCATCGTCTCCATGGCCGTCCCTTCCTCGTTTCCGCACTGCTCGGTGGTGACCCGGACCGAGTGAAGCGCACCGGCCTCCGCGGAACCCCGACCGATGGCGGGACGCGCCGCCGCCCAGGGCTGTTCGGGGGTGAGGATCACCGCCGAGCCGCACCGGCCGGGCGGGGTGCTGTCGCCCGTACCGCCGTAGTGATGACCTGTGCGTGATCCCGAGGGGCTGTGCGGGCGAAGTTCTCGCGGTCACCGGCTTTTGTCCGCGACCGTGTTCCGCCGAGGTGATACCTGAGCCGTGGAACGTGTGACAACCGTGAAACCGTGGAGGTATGACCACACATGCGGCCCCGACTGAAAGTGCTCTGGGGGACGGTGGCCCTCATCGCTGCCTTCACCACCGCTCAGGCGCACCCTGCCGACGCGTCACGCATCGAGACCGGGGTGCGGGCGGACCGGAACCCCATCGGAAATCCGGGGCCCCGTCTGGAGGATCCGCCCGAGTACGTGAGCCGGTACGGCGTCCTCCAGGCGACGATCACCGTGGAGCGCAAGCTCGTGCAGGTGGGCAACCAGATGCTGTACGCGCTGACGTACAACGGGCGGTACATGCCCCCCACGCTGCGGGTGCGCCCGGGCGACGTCATTCAGCTCAAGATGAGAAACAACGTGGACGAGGACACCAATCTCCACCTCCACGGACTCCACGTGTCACCGCGGCCTCCCGCCGATGACATCTTCATCGCCATCAAGTACGGCGAGACCTACGACTACACCTACACGCTGCCCCGCAGCCAGCGGCCGGGAACGTACTGGTACCACTCCCACGCCCACGGGCTGTCGGCGGGCCAGGTCGCGGGCGGTGAGTCCGGCATCATCATCGTCGACGACCTGCGGGAGTACCTGCCGCCCGACCTGAAGGACATCACCGAGCACGTCGTCGCGCTGAAGGACGATCAGGTCGACGGAGATGCGATCAAGACGTCGCCGCTGAGCATCGGGGCGGCCACCAACAGGACCGTCAACGGCCAGCAGAATCCCTTCATCGCGATCCGTCCGGGTGAGACACAGCTGTGGCGCCTGGCCAACATCGGCGCCAACATCTACTACAAGCTCCACCTCGCGGGCTTCCGGTTCCACGTGATCGCCCAGGACGGTCACCCGGTGCACAAGGTGTACTCGGCGGACAGCCTGGTCATCGCGGCGGGAGCCCGGTACGACGTCCTGGTCCAGGCCGGGCGCCCCGGAGTCGCCCAGCTGGAGACGCTGCCCTACAACACGGGATCGGCCGGCAACCAGTTCCCGCAGGCGAACCTCGCCACCGTGGTGACCAAGGGGAAGCCCGTGAAGCCGGCGGCCATTCCCTCCACCTTCGGCCCGTACGAGGACCTGTCCCACGCCAAGATCGCCGACCGCAAGACGATCGCGTACACCGAGAACGCCGCGGGAACCGAGTTCTTCATCAACGGGAAGATGTTCGACCCGAACCGGATCGACTTCACCTCACGCCTCAACACGGTCGAGGAATGGACCGTGCAGAACAACACCGACGAACAGCATTCCTTCCACGTCCACACCAACCAGTTCCAGCTCATGAGCATCAACGGAACTCCGGTCAACCCGGCCAACGGCTGGTACGACACGGTGACCGTGCCGGTCAGGGGCTCGGTCGTGGTCCGCACGAAGTTCCTCGACTTCACCGGGAGGACGGTCCTCCACTGCCACATCCTGAACCACGAGAACATGGGCATGATGGCCGTGCTGGACATCGTCCCTCCGGGCGCTCCGATCAGCACCCCCTCCACCCACATCCCCTCCGGGCACGGGCACTCCGGGCACACGCCCTCCGGCCACACCCCCTCGGGCCACACGCCCTCCGGGCACGGTCACTCCAGCCACGGCTGATGGCCTGACTCACGGTCAGGCGCCTGTCGCCGTCGTCGTCAGCGGCGGCGGGGCCAAAACGGACATGGCTCCTCCTCGATGGGCGGCGTAGGGGCCCCGTACGACGGATGGCCCCCGCCCCCATTCATTCCCCGCGGCGTCGGCCCGTCAACACCTCGACCGGCGTTCGGTGCGCGGACGTTCGCGGGGGCTCGGGCGCTGCCGATCGCTCATGCCGCGGGCTCATTCCCCGGGCACAGACCGTCGTGCATCCTCCGTCGGGACCGGGACGAGGTGGTGGCGGACCGCCCACTCGGCAGAGTCCAGCGACAGGTACTCCCCGAGTAGGCGTCCCTCGGCCGTGGAGACCTCGTATCGGTCGGCGATGTGGCTGATCCGGTAGGTCACTGAACGCTCGGCGCGGATCACGGTCCGCTCCCTTCCTCGATGACGTGTGTTGTTCGTCTCGGTATCGAGACTGTCCGAGTGGCGCCCGCCCGTCCTCGACCGTACGGACGATGCGGGGGATGGCGGCCCCGGCGATGACGTTCCGCCGCCCGAACGACACGGTGCGCGGCGCCTGCGGAGCCTCCTCCTGCCGCTCGTCCGGATGGATGGGGTGCCGGGCCGTCGCGGATTCGTAGCGTGGCCGGGTCACCGGGCGGGTGTGCAGCGTGCCGCCCCGCGCGCACCCTGCGCGGCCCGCACGTGACCGCCCTGTCCGCCGATCGCGGGAGTCACCAGCAATGAGTCCGCTCGCCTTGGTTCCGCCCACCCTGTCCGACACCACCTTCCCGGGTCTGTTCGAGGGGCAGGTGGTGCGTACGCCTCATGCGCCGGCTGTTTCGGATGGTGCTGGTGTGCTCGGCTACGCCGAGTTGAACGAGCGGGCGAACCGGCTCGCGCACCTTCTGATCGCGGAGTACGGGGTCGGTCCCGAGGATGTGGTGGCGCTCGCCGTTCCGCGTTCCGCGATGACGGTCACGGCGCTGCTCGCCGTCCTGAAGACGGGTGCGGCCTACCTGCCGCTGGACACGGCCCACCCGGTGCAGCGGACCGCGGGCATTCTGGAGTCGACCCGTCCGGTGCTGCTTCTGACCACGCGCGGACAGGCCGGCCGGCTGCCCCGCACGGGTACTCCCCGTCTCCTCCTCGACATGTTCCCGTGCGCGGGGCGGCCGGTGACCGATCCCACCGACCGTGACCGCACCGCACCTCTCCGTCCGCACCATCCCGCCTACCTCATCCACACCTCCGGCACCACCGGCACCCCCAAAGGCGTCGTCGTGACGCACACGGGCCTGGCCGCCCTGGCCGCGACGCAGATCGAGCGTTTCGCCCTCGACGGGACGAGCCGGGTGCTCCAGCTGGCATCGATGAGCTTCGACGCCGCGGTGATGGAACTGCTGATGGCGTTCGCCTCCGGCGGGACGCTCGTCCTGCCGCCGCCCGGTCCCCTCGCGGGTGAGGAACTGGCCCGCGCCCTGGCGGAGTGCCGCATCAGCCACGCGCTGATTCCGCCCGCGACGCTGGCCACCGTTCCGTACCGGGAGCTGCCGGAATTCCGGACCCTGGTGGTGGGCGGTGAGGCGTGCCCGGCCGAGCTCGCCCGGCTGTGGTCGGCGGGGCGGCGCATGATCAACGCGTACGGCCCGACGGAGTCGACGGCGTGCGCGACGGCGAGCGGCCCGCTCACGGGTCGTGGGGCGCCTCCCATCGGCACGGCGGTGCGGGACACGGAGGTGTACGTACTGGACGAGGCGTTGTGCGCGGTGCCGCCGGGTACGGTCGGCGAGGTGTACCTGGCCGGCGCCGGTCTGGCGCGCGGGTATCACGGTGAGCCGGCGCGGACGGCGGAGCGGTTCGTGGCCGATCCGTTCGGCCCGGCGGGCAGTCGTATGTACCGTACGGGCGACCTCGCGGTCCGCCGCCGGGACGGCACGCTGCACCATCAGGGCCGTGGTGACCACCAGGTCAAGATCCGCGGGTTCCGCATCGAGCCCGGGGAGATCGAGCACACCCTGCTCCGGCACCCCGACGTCCTCCAGGCCGCCGTCCTGCCCCACACCACGCCCGAAGGCGACACCCACCTCACCGCCTACACCGTCACCACCCGCCGGGACACCCGGGAGCAGCGGGGCGACGACTCGCTGCTGCGCGGATGGCAGGAGCTCTACGACGACGTGTACGCGGCCTCCCGGGACACGGAGTTCGGGGAGAACTTCTCCGGGTGGAACCGCAGTGAGGACGGCGCTCCCATCCCGGGGGAGGAGATGCGGGAGTGGCGGGACCGCACCGTGGAGAGGATCCTGTCGCTGTCCCCGCGCCGCGTCCTGGAGATCGGGGCGGGCAGCGGTCTCCTGCTGGCCCGCATAGCCCCCGGGTGTGAGTCCTACGTGGCCACGGACCTGTCCCCCGAAGCGGTCGGGTCCCTCCGGGAGCACATCGCGGCGGACCCCGCACTCGCCGGACGGGTGCGCGCGGAATGCCGGCCGGCGGAGGCGCTGGACGGACTGCCCGAGGGCGGGTTCGACACCGTGATCCTCAACTCGGTGGTGCAGTACTTCCCCAGCGGCGCGTACCTGGTCGACGTACTGACCAGGGCGTTCCGCCTCCTCGCCCCGGGCGGGTCGCTGTTCGTCGGCGATGTGCGCGACCGGCGGCTCCTGCGCGCCTTCCGCACGGCGGTGGCGCTGGACCGCGACGGCACACGCGCCGACATACCCGCCGACGGCGCGACCCTGGCCGCGGCCGTCGCTCGGGACATGGACCGGGAGGAGGAACTCCTGGTGGACCCCGCGCTGTTCACCGGGCTGGCCGAGTCCCTTCCCGACGCCGCCGGAGTCGACCTGCGCGTGAAGCGCGGCGTGTTCCACAACGAGCTCACCCGGTACCGGTACGACGTCGTGGTCCGCCGGGGGCCCGCCGCCGTGACCGATGTCCGTGAGGCCGCCCGACTGGTCTGGGGACGGGACGTCACGTCCCTGGACACGCTGTCGGCCCGTCTCGCCGGAACCGGCACGGCTCCCGTACGGCTGGTCGGCGTTCCCGACGCCCGGGTGGCCCCGCAGCTCGCCGCGGCCGCCGCGGTGCTCGCCGGTGCCTCGCCGGCCGAGGCCCGCGCCGCAGCGGGCGGTGCCGCCGGCGTGGACCCGGAGGATCTGTGCGCGCGGGGCGAGCGCCACGGCCTGACGGTGGCGGTCGCCCCGTCGCCCGGAGCCGGGGGCCGGCTGGACGCGCTGTTCCTCCCGGCCTCGGAGGCGGATGCGGTGCTCACCGGCATGTACACCGGCCCGGGTCCCGGCGACGAGTCGCCCGCCGATCGCGCCACATGCCCGTCGGCGGTGCTCCACGACGGCGAGTTCACCGCCGGGCTGCGGCGCTGGCTGGGGGAGCGGCTGCCGGGGCACATGGTGCCGAGCGGTTTCGTCGTCCTCGACGCGCTGCCGCTGACCCCGCACGGGAAGCTCGACCGCAAGGCCCTGCCGGCGCCGCCCGCGCCCGTCGCCGACCCGAACGGCCGGCCGCCGCGCACACCCCAGGAGCGTGTGCTGGCGGACCTCTACCGAGAGGTCCTCGGGGTTCCGCACGTCACGGTCGACGACAACTTCTTCGAACTCGGCGGACACTCCCTGCTCGCCACCCGCCTCATCAGCCGCATCCGCACCACGCTCCACACGGAAGTCCCCCTCGCCGCCCTCTTCCAGCACCCCACCATCGCCACCCTCACCCCCCACCTCGACCACCCCGCCACCACGCGGCAGGCCCTGGACCCCGTTAGGCGCCCCGACGTACTCGACCTCTCCCCGGCGCAGCGCCGCATGTGGTTCCTGAACAGCCTGGACCCGTCACGCCCCACGTACAACGAGCCCCTGGCCTTCCCACTCAAGGGCCCGCTCGACCGCCGGGCGCTCGCCGAGGCCTTCGCGGACGTGATCGACCGGCACGAGAGCCTGCGCACGGTCTTCCCCGAGGAATCGGGCGTCCCCCGGCAGTCGGTGCGCGGCCCCGGCGCGGGGCGCACGCTGCTCACCGTCGAGCAGGTCGACGCCGCGGACCTCCAGCGGCGGATCGGCGAGGAGGCCGCCCGCGGCTTCGACCTCGTGAGCGGACTCCCGTTGCGGGCCGTCCTGTTCGCCCTCGGCTCCGAGGAGCACACCCTGCTGCTGTGCCTGCACCACATCGCGGCGGACGGATGGTCCCTCGCCCCGCTGATGCGGGACCTGAGCCACGCCTACGCGAAACGAATCACGGGCTCGGCACCGCAATGGGCGCCGCTGCGGGTGCAGTACGCCGACTACACCGTGTGGCAGCAGCGGTTCCTGGGCAGCGCCGACGACCCCACCAGCCCGCACGCACGCCAGCTCGCCTACTGGACGGACCAACTGGCCGGGCTGCCCGAGGAGATCACGCTGCCCGCGGACCGGCCGCGGCCCGCCACCCCCTCCGGCCGCGGCGCCCAGCTGGGCGTGTCCCTCCCCGCAGACCTGCTGGAGAAGCTGACCGGGCTCGCGACCATGACGGGTACGACCCTGTTCATGGTGTTGCAGGCCGCCCTGGCCGCGCTGCTGACCCGGCTCGGAGCGGGCGACGACATCCCGCTCGGCAGTCCGGTGGCCGGCCGGACCGACGAAGCCCTCGACCAACAGGTCGGGTTCTTCGTCAACACGCTCGTCCTGCGCACCGACACCGCGGGCAACCCCACCTTCCGGCAGCTGCTCGACCGAGTGCGTGCCGCCGACCTCGGAGCCTGGGCGCACCAGGACCTGCCGTTCGAGGAGATCGTGGAAGCGCTCAACCCGAGCCGGTCCACGAGCCGCCAACCCCTGTTCCAGGTGATGCTGGCGCTCCAGAACGAGCCGACCGCCGAACTGTCCCTGCCCGGGGTGAGTGCGGAGACGGCGATGGTGGACACCGGCACGGCCAAGCTCGACCTCGTACTCAGCCTCAGCGAGGTCGACGGCGCGGACGGGACGCCGGCCGGGCTGCGGGGCTATGCCGAGTACAACGCCGACCGGTTCGACGCACCTTCCGTGACGGCACTCCTGTCGCGCCTGGTGCGGATGCTGGAGGCCGTCGCCGACCGACCCGGTCTGCGGATCGGCGAGGTCGACCTGCTGACGCGGGACGAGCGACGCCAGGTCCTGGACCTGCCGAACCGCACGGACCGCACGCGGCCCGCCGGAACCCTGCCGGGTCTGTTCGAGGGGCAGGTGGTGCGTACGCCTCATGCGCCGGCTGTTTCGGATGGTGCTGGTGTGCTCGACTACGCCGAGTTGAACGGGCGGGCGAACCGGCTCGCGCACCTTCTGATCGCGGAGTACGGGGTCGGTCCCGAGGATGTGGTGGCGCTCGCCGTTCCGCGTTCCGCGATGACGGTCACGGCGCTGCTCGCCGTCCTGAAGACGGGTGCGGCCTACCTGCCGCTGGACACGGCCCACCCGGCGCAGCGGACCGCCGGCATTCTGGAGTCGACCCGTCCGGTGCTGCTTCTGACCACGCGCGGACAGGCCGGCCGGCTGCCCCGCACGGGTACTCCCCGTCTCCTCCTCGACATGTTCCCGTGCGCGGGGCGGTCGGCGGCCGATCCCACCGACCGTGACCGCACCACAGCCCTCCGTCCGCACCATCCCGCCTACCTCATCCACACCTCCGGCACCACCGGCACCCCCAAAGGCGTCGCCATGGAGGCCGAGGGGCTGCGCAACCTGCTCCTGTGGCACGCCGAGGAGGAAGCGAAAGAAAGAGAGGAAGCGGAAGAAAAAGAGGAGAGTGCCGATCGGAGGCCGCCCGTGGTGGCGCTGTTCACCTCGCTGAGCTTCGACGTGTCGGTGCAGGAGATCCTCTCCGCACTCACCGCGGGCAAGGCCCTGGCCATCCCGGACGAGGAGACGCGCCGGGACCCGCAGGCGTTCGCACGATGGCTCGACGAGGAGCAGGTGAGCGAACTCTTCGCACCCAACCTCGTGATCGACATGGTTGCCGAGGCCGCCGGACGTGAGGGGCTGCGCCTGCCGGCCCTGCGCAGGATCGTCCAGGCCGGAGAAGCCCTGGTGCCGGGACCCGCGCTCCTCCGCTTCCTCGAAGAGGAGCCCTCACGCCGCCTGTACAACCACTACGGCCCCACCGAGACACATGTGGTGACGGCCTGCGAGGTCCCGATCGCGGTCGCGCGCCGCCCCGAGGACATCCCGCTGGGCGACGCCCTGGCCAACGTACGGGTGTACGTACTGGACGAGGCGTTGTGCGCGGTGCCGCCGGGTACGGTCGGCGAGGTGTATCTGGCCGGCGCCGGTCTGGCGCGCGGGTATCACGGTGAGCCGGCGCGGACGGCGGAGCGGTTCGTGGCCGATCCGTTCGGCCCGGCGGGCAGTCGTATGTACCGTACGGGCGACCTCGCGGTCCGCCGTCCGGACGGCACGCTGCACCATCAGGGCCGTGGTGACCACCAGGTCAAGATCCGCGGGTTCCGCATCGAGCCCGGGGAGATCGAGCACACCCTGCTCCGGCACCCCGACGTCCTCCAGGCCGCCGTCCTGCCCCACACCACGCCCGAAGGCGACACCCACCTCACCGCCTACACCGTCACCACCCGAGGCGCAGCCGGTGGCACGGATCCGGCCGGGCTGCGGCGCTGGCTGGAGGAGCGGCTGCCCGGGCACATGGTGCCGAGCCATTTCGTCGTCCTCGACGCCCTGCCGCTGACCCCGCACGGAAAGCTCGACCGCAAGGCCCTGCCGGCGCCGCCCGCGCCCGTCGCCGACCCGAACGGCCGGCCGCCGCGCACACCCCAGGAGCGTGTGCTGGCGGACCTCTACCGCGAGGTCCTCGGGGTTCCCCATGTCACGGTCGACGACAACTTCTTCGAACTCGGCGGACACTCCCTGCTCGCCACCCGCCTCATCAGCCGCATCCGCACCACGCTCCACACGGAAGTCCCCCTCGCCGCCCTCTTCCAGCACCCCACCATCGCCACCCTCGCCCCCCACCTCCACCACCCCGCCACCACCCACGCCACCGAAGTCCTCCTGCCGCTGCGCCGGGAAGGCACCCTGCCCCCGCTGTTCTGCATCCACCCGGGGACCGGCCTGAGCTGGTGCTACGCGTCACTGCTCCCGTACATCGACCCCGACCGGCCGGTGTACGGCATCCAGACACCCGGTCTGACGGAACCGGCCTTCGACCCCGGGAGCGTGACGGAACTGGCCCGCCTGTACGTCGCGCACCTGCGCGGCGTGCAGCCCCACGGCCCCTACCACCTGCTGGGCTGGTCGTTCGGCGGCCTGCTCGCGCACGCCGTCGCCGCCGCACTGCACGACGCCGGCGAAGCGGTCGCGTTCCTCTGCACCGTCGACGGCTACCCGGCCGAGGCATTCCCCGAGGAACCCGGACCCGGCCCGGAGCCTTCCGAGGACGAAGGCCTGGCGGCCCTCTTCGACCTCCTCGGCGCAACCCCGGACGCCGGCCTGCCCACGGAACCGCTCGGCCCGGAGGCCTTCGCCGACGCCGTCCGCGAGCAGGTCCCCCCGTCCGGCGCCGACCGGGACCTGTGCACCTCGCTGGGACGCTGCTTCGAACAGCACGTCCGGGTGGCCCACCGGCACCGGCCGCAGCGCCACCCGGGCGACCTGTTCGTGATCTCGGCCGGCCACGACGGAGCGTGGAGCCGGCTCCCCGAGGCGTGGCACCCGTACGTCGACGGCACCTGCACGGTGGCCCGGGTGCCCTGCGGCCACCAGGAACTGTTCTCACCCGGCTGGATCGACACCACCGGGCCACTCGTGGCCGATGCCCTGCGCACCGCCACCCACCCCACCGACCGCGAAAGGTGACACCGCCATGAACAACCCCTTCGAGACCGAAGACGCCGACTACACCGTGCTCGTCAACGACGAGGGACAGCACTCCCTGTGGCCGCATTGGAAGGACGTACCCGCCGGCTGGAGCGTCGCACTGGAGCGCGCCGGGCGGCAGGAGTGCCTCGACCACATCGACGCGCAGTGGACGGACATGCGGCCCAGGAGCCTCGTGCGGTCGATGCGGGGCTGACCTCCCGCCACGGGGCGGCCGGCCCGGAACCGGTGCCGGGCCGTGATTCGTCGGCCGGTGGTCCGAACGGAGGACGCCGTACGCCGGGCGCCCGCGCTCCGGCCACCCCGCCGCCGGCTCCCTTCCGACGACGGGGAGCGCTCCGTGGTCCTCGTGGAGGCCGCGTCCCGCGCCGAACGCGCCATCCGTGTCCTCGGACTCCACCGGGACATGGTGTCCTTCGGCGGCGACCCCACCGTCCACGGCTGCACCCTGCGCCTGCGGGACGGCACCGTGGTGGCACGGGGCACGGGTGCGGGCGACGCGTTCGCGGCCCGCGCGGGCGCGCTGCTGGAGGCACTGGAGCAGTACGCGACCGTACGGCGCCACCGCGCCCGGTACGTCGACCTGGCGACCGGCCGGCTCGCGCCGGCCGCGGCCGTCGGCGCCATCTCCGGGACCGGGCTCGGCTGCACGCCCGCCGACGCGACCCTGCACGCGCTGCTGGAGGCCGTGCAGCGGTTCACCGCCGCCGGGTTCGCCGCGCGGGCCAAACCCGGGGGCCGTGCGCACCCGGACACCCCCGTGCTGGACCGGACCACGCTGCCGGGCGCGCTCGCCGACACGGTGCGCAGCACCGAGCGCCGGATCGGCGCGGGCATCCGGATCCTAGCCCTCGACGACGACGAGCTGGTGCCGGTGTACCTGGCCCACGCCTTCACGGGTCGGGCGGGCGACGGACACGTCGGGCTGGGGACGTCGCTGTCGGAGACCGTCGCCGTGCGGCGGGCCTGCCGCCGACTGCTGGAGCGCAGCCTGCCCGGGGCGGCGGGCACGGGGTGGCATCCCGCCGGGCCCGCCCCGTACGCCGAGGGCCCCGAGACGGCGGACGCCCTGGGCACGGCCCTGGCTGCCGTGACCGGAGCGGTCCTGCCGCCGCACGGGGCGGGTGGACCTCCGCTGGTACCCCTCGGACGAGACCGGGCCCCGTCCACTTCCTCGGCGCACCTCGAGCACCTCGTGGAGCTGCTGTCCGTGCGCCGGCATCGGGTGCACGCGGCCACGATCGCGGTGCTCCCCGCCGGGCTGGTCCTCTCGAAGGTGCTCCTGCAGCCGGAGCGGGCGTAGCCGTCGGCACGGTCACCCCGGCTCTCCGCCGATGGGAGGACACCAGCCCCGTGAAGCCGTCCCTAGCCTGACAGCAAGAGCGCATGGCCAAGGCAGGAACCGGTGACCGTGCCGCCCACCCCGCAATCGAAATGAGGAACCATGGCCGAGAACCGACGCACCACGCTCTCCCACCTCGGATTCGCCCCTGTCCCCGTCGGCGTCACCACCCGCCCGGCGCTGCTGTGCCAGCCCTGTTCGCGGGTGTCCCTGGGCCGTCCCGCCTCAACTCGCCGGGACACGAAGGGCGACGCCCGTCAGTAAAGCTCCGGCACGGCACGGCACGGCCCGGTCGGCGTCGACCGGGCCGGTCCCGTATGCCTCACAAGACGTGCGCAGCTGTTGGGCCGGTCCGTACGGGACCGGCCCAACAGCTGCGCGTGGCACATTCGGGGGTCTGAGCCCCGGGATTTCGGTCAGCGGCCGGACCCGGCCGCGTCGTCGACGTACCGCATGGGCGGCGCGGTGAAGGTCTCCTTGGTCTTGAAACAGTAGATGCAGGAACAAGCGCGTTCCTCGGCGGAGAGGACGGGCAGCGCCATCGGTGTCAGGCTGACGTCGAGAGAGTCGGCGCCGGTGGACGGCGTGCGGGCGAAGGTGTCGGTCATGGCTTTCCTCCCGGGAAGCGTGATGAGGGATTACGCACCCAGCACACCGGTCGTCGGCCGGGTCGCATGTAGTTCGATCGGACCCCGCGCAGGACGGCTCACCGATCGTCACCCTGGGGTCACGGACGAGGAGACCCGGTCGGCCTCCGGGCCGACGTACGATCGGTCCATGGACCTCACCGGCAGGGTCTGGGGCGCCACCCCTGAGGAGCGGCGAGCTCCCTGTCCCTGCGACAGGCTGGTGCGGCCCCCGGCGGAGGTCTGGTCGCGGGCTCTCGACGTGGCCGCCCCGCCCCGCCTCGTCTTCCGGTGGGTGCGGCAGTTGACCGCCGCCCCGTACAGCTACGACTGGATCGACTTCCGCGGCCGGAAGAGTCCCCGCGTCCTCCTCCCCGACCTTCCGGAGCTGTCCGTCGGACAGCGGTTCCTCGTCTTCGTGATCACGGACTTCGAGAGCGACGCGCACATCACCGGTCTGCTCCCCGAGCGCCTCGCCGCTCGCCACGGCCAGATGGCCGTGAGCTATTGCGTGCGTGCCCAGGAGGGCGGTACCCGACTGGTCGTCAAGGTCGTCGCGGGCAGCGGGGCGGGCATCGGGAGCAGGGTGCGCCGACGGCTGCTGGCGTGGGGTGATCTCGTCATGATGCGCAAGCAGCTCCTGACGTTGAAGAAGCTGGCCGAAGGGACAGCCGACCGGGAGACCGGTGGGTCACCCACGTCATAGAGCGGCATCGTCGCGCCGAGCCGCACGACTGGGCCACCCGGATGAAAGCCCGGCCCCCGATTGCGGCACCGTGGGGGCGCGCTGAGACTGGACCCGCGTGTGAAGGGTCAGGAACGGCGGACGACAGGATCCGGCATGTCCCCACGACACGAGGCCCCGGACAGGCGCCGGGTGATACGGGCGGTGCTGACCGGTGTGGTGGCGGTGGGCGCCGGGCTGGGGTCCGGTTCCCGCGGGACCCCGAGCGTCGTCCGCGCCGCGGGAGCGGCGGCGTCGCGGCCCACCTCGCCCGAGACCGCGCTCGGCGCCCTGGTGGCGGGGAACGCGCGCTGGCGCACCTACCACGAGAGCCATCCCGACCAGACGCGGACGGTGCGCCGGACCCTGGTCGCCGGGCAGCACCCCTTCGCCGTCGTCCTTGGCTGCGTCGATTCCCGCGTTCCCCCGGAGCTGGTCTTCGACCAGGGCCTCGGCGACCTGCTGACCGTGCGGTCGGCGGGCGAGGTCCTGGACGAGGCGGTGCTCGGAAGCATCGCGTTCGGGGTCCTGGAGCTCGGCATCCCGCTGATCGTCGTCCTCGGGCACCAGTCGTGCGGGGCCGTCGCCGCCGCCGTCCGGGCCGACGAGGGGGGACCGCCGCTCCCGGGCCACATGCAGTACCTCGTCGACCAGATACACCCCGCGATCGACCGTACGCTGCGGGGAGCGGCCCGGATCGACGCGACGATCACCGCGAACGTGCGTCTGGTGCGGTCGCGGCTGGGGGCGGAACCCGAGCTGGCGGCCAGGGTCACGGCCGGGAAGCTCGCCGTCGTCGGGGCCCGGTACGAGCTCACGAGCCAGCGGGTGCGCGGGATCCGCTGACCGGCCCCGAGCCGCCGTTCCGGGCACGAAACCCCGTTCGTCAGCGCCGGGTTGACCGCCCCGCACGTCCGGGTGATCATTTCCCGCCCGGGCCGCTTTCGGCGTCCGGGCAGAGGGCGGGCATCGAGAGTTGACCCATGATCACGGACTCTTCCCCCACGCCCGACCCCGCGGACGGCCCCACGCCCGGCCCCACGCCCGGCCCCGCCGCGGCGGCGACCGACAGCGCGCCCGCGCCCGCCTCCGCCCGGCGCCCCTCCCGCCGTACCGTCATCGCGGGCGCCGTCGCCGTCGCGGGCGCCGGCGCGCTGTCGGTCGCCGCCGCGAACGCCGGGACCCCGCAGGCCCCTTCCGGCTCCGCGCGCCCCGACTGGGACACCTGCCTGACCATCGCCCGGGCGATTCTCGTACGGGACGAGGACGACCAGCCCCTGGTGCCCCACTATGCGGACGTCCTCCTGAAGACCGGCCTGCCCCGGTCCCGCAGCCGCAAGAAGGTGCTGATCGTGGGCGCCGGGCCGGCCGGGCTCACCGCCGCCCACCTGCTGCGCGAGGCCGGCCACCAGGTCACCGTCATCGAGGCCAACGGCAACCGGGTGGGCGGCCGGATCAAGACCTTCCGCACCGGCGGCCACGAGAAGTCCGGCGCCGCCTTCGCCGACCCCAAGCAGTACGCCGAGGCCGGCGCCATGCGCATCCCCGACAGCCACCCGCTGGTCACCGGGCTGATCGACAGCCTCGGCCTGAAGCGCCGGCGCTTCCACCTGGTCGACGTCGACGGCTCCGGCCGCCCCGCCCACCGTACGTGGATCTTCGTCAACGGCATCCGGGTCCGCCGCGCCGACTACGCGCGCAGCCCGCAGGCCCTCAACCGCTCCTTCGGCGTCCCCGCGGCCTACGAGTCCCTGCCCGCCGCGCAGATCGTGCGCGATGCCTTCGCCCCCGTGCGCAAGGAGATCGAGGGCAAGAAGGACAAGGCGCTCGTCGAGGGCTGGGCCCATGTCGTCCAGCGCTACGGCCACATGTCGATGTACCGCTACCTGACCGAGGAGGCGGGGCTCGACGAGCGCACGATCGACCTGATCGGCACCGTCGAGAACCTCACCTCCCGGCTGCACCTCGCCTTCATCCACAGCTTCATCGGGGCCTCGCTGATCAGCCCCGACACCGCCTTCTTCGAACTGCCCGGCGGCACCGCCACCTTGGCCGACGCGCTCTACGCCCGGGTCGAGGACGTCGTGCGGCTCGACCGCCGCGCCACCCGGATCACCCACGGGGAGGGCAAGGTCACCATCGACACCGTCTCCGAGGGCCGCGCCGGAGCCGTCCGGCGCGAGAGCTTCACCGGTGACACCGCCATCGTCACCGTCCCGTTCTCCGGACTGCGGCACATCCCGGTCGCCCCCGCCCTCTCCTACGGCAAGCGCCGCGCGATCACCGAACTGCACTACGACGCCGCCACCAAGGTGCTGCTGGAGTTCAGCCGCCGCTGGTGGGAGTTCGACGAGGTCGACTGGAAGCGCGAACTGGAGGCCGTGAAGCCCGGCCTGTACCGGAACTACCAGGTCGGGCGGACCCCGGCGGACGGGATCCTGCTGGGCGCCCACCCCTCCGTACCCAAGGGCCACATCTCCGAAGCCCAGCGCGCCCACTACGCCGCCTGCCGCGCCACCTCCCGCGACCAGCCCGAGGCGGCCCACGTCATCGGCGGCGGCTCGGCCACCGACAACCCCAACCGGTTCATGTTCCAGCCCTCCTACCCCGTCGAGGGAAGCCCGGGCGGCGTGGTGCTCGCCTCCTACAGCTGGTCCGACGACGCCCTCAAGTGGGACTCCCTGGACGACGCGGAGCGCTACCCGCGGGCCCTCGCCGGCGTCCAGGAGGTCTTCGGGCAGCGGATCGAGGTGTTCTACACTGGCGTCGGACGCACCCAGTCCTGGATGCGCGACCCGTACGCGTACGGCGAGGCCTCCGTACTCCTGCCCGGCCAGCACACCGAGCTCTTCCCGCACGTCCGCAAGGCCGAGGGCAACCTGCACTTCGCGGGCTGCCACACCTCCGTCAAGCCGGCGTGGATCGAAGGAGCCCTGGAATCCGCGGTACGCACCGCCCTGGAGGTCCACACGGCGCCCTGACCGGCCGTACCGGGCCTGCCCCCGCCCCCCGGCCCCGCCGGCCCCGCTCAGCTTTCGGCGAGCACGATCAGCCAGTCGTGCTCGCCGAAGCGGATCCGCTCCCGCTTGTCGGGGTTGAGCCGCACTCCGAAGTCGGGGCCCGTGGCGGCCCGTGCGCGCAGGCGGTAGCCGACCGCGCATTCACCGCGGCGGCGGGCCGACTCGACGAGGGTGGCGAACGCCACCTCGCGGCCCGTCCGGACGTAGTCGGAGACCGGCTTCAGGTAGAGCTCGTTCCCCTCCGCCCTGAAGAGTTCCTCGAACACGTCGGCCAGGTGGCGGCTCTCCGAGATCTGGGTCATGAGGAGACTGATGAGCCGGCCGCTGACGATGAAGTCGGCGCCCTCGCGGGCGGGGGCCAGCAGCCGGTTGCCGTCGTCCGACATCTCGGTGGTGAGCGAGAGCTCCCGCTGCGCGGCCTCGCCGATCGCGCGCAGGTGCAGCAGCGTGACCAGCGTGCGGTCGTCCGTCCCGGTGCCGTCGTCCGTCCCGGTGCCGGCGGCGGTGCCGGTGGCGGCCCCCGCCTCCGTCCCGGTCGCCGCCTCGCCGATGACGATCACGCTGTCGTACGACGGCACGTCCAGCTTGGCCAGGACCAGGGGATCGGTGATGTCCCCGCTGTGGAAGGACACTTCGAGGCGGCTGCGCACCGCGGCGGCCTCGGGGCTGGTGTGCAGGGTCGTTTCGCCGCCGAGTGCCACCACGTCCAGGGTGGTTCCGGGGCTCACGAACTGGTCGAGCTGCTCCAGGACGAGCGGGGCGCGGCGGTTCCAGCCCAGGAGGAGCAGGCGTTCGGGCAGCGGGGGCCTCGGGCGGGCCGTCACGATGGCGTCCTCCTCGACCCAGACGGCCGCGTCCAGCGGCACGGCCGTGTCGTCGTCCTCGGAGATGAGGACGATCCGGTCGCCCGCGGTGATCGCCGTACCGGGGTCCGGGTTGAGAACGACGCTGCCGTCGCCGCGCAGCAGGCCCACCACCGAGGACGTGGTGAACGCCAGAAGGGCCTCGCCGAAGGTGCGTCCGGCGAGCCCCCGGGCGGCAGCGGTGTAGAACTCGTCGCCCGCGAAGTCCAGTAACTCCTGGTAGACGAGGGAGAGTCCGGGCTGGCGGGCGGTCTGTACGAGGAGCCGCGCGATGATGTCGTCGACGCAGAGGACGTGCCCGCCGGGCCCGGCCGCGAGCCGGGCGGTGAGGTGGTTGCGCGTGTCACGGACGGCGGCGACCACCACCGCGTCACCGGGCCCGGGGACCGCCGCGTCGAGGGCGAGCAGGGTCTTCACCACGTGGGCGTCGCCCGTCTCCCCGGCGGGCGGCAGCACGAGCACGGCCTTCGCGGTCTGCGGGCTCACCCGGGCCAGCACCGTGGGATCCGTGGTGCGGCCGCTGCGGCAGATGATCCTCGTCGGGCCGGTCCCCGCGACGGAGGTGGAGATCTCGTCCTCCATCTCCACCTTGTCCCTCGGGGCCAGCACGGCGACGACCGACCTGCGCCGGTTGGCGTTGGCGGCCACCAGCTCCCCGATCACCGGGAAGATCTGATCGGACCAGCCGAGGACGACGGTGTGGCCCGACTCCAGCACGGTGGAGTGCCCGCGGCGCAGCGCCATGATCCGTTCGTTGATGCCGGTGGTGATCAGGCTGACCAGCGTCGACACGAACAGCAGCGCGACCAGGGCGAGCGTCACCGAGGCGAGCACGTAGACGGGGGAGCCGACCGCGCCGCCGATCTTGAGGGTCTGCCCGACGCTGACCCACACGGCCGTGAGCCGGCCGGAGAGGGTCGTCGGAGCGCCGCGGTCGGCCCAGACGAGCACCGTGCTCGCCGGGATCACGACGGCGAGGCAGGCCAGGGCGAGCCAGCCGATGAGCGCGGCGGTGCCTCCTGCCACCAGATGGTCGAACCGGTACCGGAGGCGCAGCCGCAGGGACTTCGTGTGCTGCTGTGCCATGCGGACTCCCTCGTCTTCCGCGCTGCTAACCCACAGGAGTCCTCCCGGTTACGGGTGGACCCCCCTCGGACCGCCCGGACCGCCCGGGCCGTTCGAACCGGTCCGGTGGGAAGGCGCCGACCGGCAGCTCGGTGGCTCCCTCCAGGGCCAGTTGGGCCGCGGCGGGACCGATGGCCGGTGCGTGCTCGAAGCCGTGCCCGGCGAACCCGCCGCACCCCACCGTGCCGGGCCGTCCCGGGTGCCGATCAGCGGGCCGCCGCACTGGTCGAGGAGTCCGGCCCCGCCGGCACCTCGGTGCCGGATGTCCCGCACGCGTCCCGGATCCGGGCGGGTCACCTGGAATTCGTCTCCAGGCCACACCCGGGGTGGCCCGGGCTGGCAAGATCATCGGGTTGACCCCGACCGGCGGACCGCCCGCGCCTCACCAGGCGCGGGGCAGCGGTTCCGTCTGCGCCCTCGTCCCTCGCGCACCACCCAGCGCCGCGAAGCACCGGCCGCTTCGCATGCGCAGTACGGCAGGGACGAGGGGCCCGTAGCGATGATGCTCGAAGGACTGGGGCCGGACCGGCCGGGTCCGGGAATCGGCCGTCCCGCTCGGCGCGGACCCGAGCGGGACGAACAGGGACTCACCCGCCGGCAGCAGGAGTTGCTCCGGCTGCTCGGCGAAGGACTCACGGACGCGGCGGCCGGCAACCGGCTGGGCGCTGCTGCGTCGTGGCTCGCCCCCGCGGCCCCGCCCCCTCCCTCACCCACATCCCTCGGACCGGCTGCACGCCCTCCGCGTCCGCCCTCTGGAGTCGTTCATGGACACCCTCACGCCCCTGGCCGTCGCGGCCTCGCCCTCCTTCGGGGCGCTCGTCCCCGTCGTCGTCCTCTTCGCCGCGCTCATGCACGCGAGCTGGAACGCCGTGGCGCACGCGATCAAGGACAAGCTGCTCGGCTTCGCCCTGATCAACCTGGCGTACCTGCTCTTCGCGATCGTGGCGGCCTGCTTCGTCCCGGTGCCGTCCGCCGCCGCCTGGCCCTTCATCGCGGGCTCGGCCGCACTCCAGGTCCTCTACCAGCTGATGCTGCTCCAGGCCTACAAGCTGGGCGACTTCGGCCAGATGTACCCCATCGCGCGCGGTACCTCGCCCTGGGTGGTCGCCGTGGTCGCCACCCTGCTCCTGGGCCAGGCCCTGCCCGGCGGGGAGTTGACGGGCGTACTCGTCATCTCGGCGGGGCTGATCGGCCTCACCCTGGCGAACGGAGTGCCGGGCCGCAGCCAACTGCCCGCCCTCGCCGCCGCCGTCGGCACCGGTGTGCTGATCGCCTGCTACACGCTGCTGGACGGGGTCGGCGTACGCCACTCCGACACCGTGTCCGGGTACGTCGCCTGGACCCTGCTGCTGCAGGCGCCCGTCATTCCGCTGATCGCCTTCGCCGTCCGCCGGCGCTCCCTGCTGACCGAGCTGCGGCCGGTCGCGGCCCGCGGCCTGATCGGCGGCGTGCTGTCGCTGTCCGCGTACGGGCTGGTGGTCTGGGCCCAGGCCCACGGCTCACTGGCCAGCGTGTCGGCGCTGCGCGAGACGAGCATCGTCTTCGCCGCCCTCATCGGCAGTGTCGTCTTCCGCGAACGCCTCGGCCGGGTGCGGCTGGCGGCGAGCGCCACCGTGCTGGCGGGCATCGTCCTGCTCAACGTCACCTTCGGCTGACACGGCCCAAGAAGCCGACACGGCCTAAGAAGGGGACCGCAGGGCCGCGATGACCTCGTCGGTGCTGCTGACCTTGCCGATGCGCGGGAAGATCTTGCCGAAGGTGTGGGCGTGGGAGTCGGCGTCGGTGTCGGCGGTGGCGTCCTCCGCGAAGACCAGGTCGTAGCTGAGCTCCCACGCCGTACGGGCGGTGGACTCGACGCCCGCGCTGGTGGAGATGCCGGCCAGCACGATGCGGTGGATGCCGCGGCGGCGCAGCTGGAGGTCGAGCTCGGTACCGGTGAAGGCGCCCCAGTGCCGTTTGGTGACGACCGCGTCGCCGAGGGCGGCGAGCTCGGCGGGGATCTCGGAGAACGCCGGGGGCGGGGCGGCGGCCGGACCCGGGCGGTCCACGTTGGAGGTGGGCAGATCGCCGCCGTCGGGGGACCAGGCCACCTTGACGAGGACCACGGGCAGCCGGTGGGCGCGGAACGCCTCGGCGAGCGCGATCCCCTTCGCGAGGATCTCGGGCGCGGGCCGGGCGATGGGCATGCCCAGGATGCCCGTCTGGAGGTCGATGAGGACCAGGGCCGTGTCCTCGCCGAGGGTGAGGCGGTTCGGGTCGTCGGTCACGGGGCCTCCGTCGGGGGGTTGCTGCACGGGACATCTCCGAAGACGAGGTACTGACACGGACGTGCTCCGGGTCGGCCGGCTCCGGGGCCGGGCGGATGCCGGGGAGCCTACGGGCGGCCGTAGCGCAGGAGCACGACGCCGTTGCCGAAGGTGTGGGTGCCCTCCAGGCGCAGCGGTACCGTGCCGCTGTCGACGGGCGGGAAGAGCGGTTTGCCGCGGCCGATCCGCACCGGGTGCACGAGGATGGTGTAGGCGTCCACCAGGTCGTGGCGCAGGAACGACGCGGCGAGGTCCGCCCCGCCCAGGACCAGGTCCCCGCCGGGGGCGGCCTTGAGCGCGGCGACCTCCTCCGGTACGACGTCCCGCACCACCGTGGTGTTCCAGTCGGCCTCCCGCAGGGTCCGCGAGTACACGTACTTCGGCATGGACCGCCAGATCCCGGCGAATTCGGCCTCGGGCCCACTGGCTTCCGGGTCGGCGTCGGCCGTCGGCCAGTAGTCCGCCATCAGCTGGTGCGTGACGCGGCCGCTCAGGAAGGCGCCCATCCGGCGGAGTTCGTCGTTGAGGAACTGGTGCAGCTCGTCGTCGACATGGTGCCAGTCGATCTGCTGCTCGGGACCCTCGATGTACCCGTCGAGGGACACCATCGACATGAGGATGATCTTCCGCATACCGCCGACCCTACGTCGCGGACATACTGATCGCTGTGAAGAGCGAAGACGACACCGCCGGGAACTCCGGCAGCACGGGCAGCACCGACAGCACCGACAGCACGGTCCTGCTCCACGTCGAGGGCCGGACCGGGGTGGTCACCCTCAACCGCCCCAAGGCCCTCAACTCCCTCACCCACCCCATGGTGCTGCGGATCGACGAGGCGCTCGCCGCGTGGGCGGAGGACCCCGCCGTCCACCAGGTCCTGATCCGCGGGGCCGGGGAGCGCGGGCTGTGCGCGGGCGGGGACATCCGCGCCATCCACGACGACGCCAAGGCCGGGGGCGTCGCCTCGGCGGACTTCTGGCGTGACGAGTACCGGCTCAACGCCCGTATCGCCCGCTACCCCAAGCCGTACGTGGCCCTCATGGACGGCATCGTGATGGGCGGCGGCGTCGGGATCTCGGCCCACGGCACCGTCCGCATCGTCACCGAACGCTCCCGCGTCGCCATGCCCGAGACCGGCATCGGCTTCGTCCCCGACATCGGCGGCACCCACCTGCTGTCCCTGGCCCCCGGGGAGCTCGGCACGCACCTCGCGCTCACCGCCGCCGCCGTGGGCGCCGCCGACGCGCTGCTGTGCGGGCTCGCCGACCACTTCGTACCGGCCGACCGCCTGCCGGAGCTGACCGCGGACCTCGCGACGGCCCCCGCGCACGAGGTGCTGCCCCGGTACGGCGAGGCGCCGCCGCCCGGCGAACTCGCCGAGCGGCGCGCCTGGATCGACCACTGCTACGCGGCCGACACCGTCGAGGAGATCGTGGACCGGCTGCTCGCCCAGGGCGTGCCTGCGGCCAAGGAGGCCGCCGAGGCGATCCTGGCCAAGTCCCCGACCGCGCTCAAGGTCACCCTCGCCTCGCTGCGCCGGGCCGCGGCCCTCGGCTCCCTGGAGCCGGTGCTCGCCCAGGAGTTCCGCGTGTCCTGCCACGCCCTGCGCTCGCCCGATCTGGTCGAGGGCATCCGGGCCCGGGTCGTCGACAAGGACCGCCGGCCGCGCTGGTCGCCGGCCGACCTGGCGGAGGTGTCCGGCGCGGACGTGGAGCGGTTCTTCGCCCCGCTCGGGGAGGGCCGCGAACTGCGCCTGCCCGAAGGCGGGCTCAGCCGCGGCTGAGCCGGACCTCAGCCGCCGCCGAGCCGGACCTCCAGGCCGTCCAGGACCCGCTGGAGCCCGTAGTCGAAATTCTCCTCGCGCATCCGCGCCGGGTCCATGCCGTGCTTCGTCGCGGCGTGTTCGTGCGTCAACGGGTGCTCCTCCAAGGCCTCCTGGGCCGCGGGCAGCAGCGACTCCAGCCACTGCGCCTCGCTCTGCCCGCTCCGGGCGAGGAGGGAGAGGTAGGAGGCCTCGCTCATGGTGGCGCCGATGACGTAGGAGATGACGGCCTTCATCGCGAGCTCCGCCTCGCCGGACGGGAAACCGGCCGTCCGCGCCAGCCGCAGCATCCGCTCCGACAGGCGCATCAGGTTCGGGCCGAGGTACGCCAGCCCGACCTGGCCGAGGACGGAGGCCACCCAGGGGTGGCGCAGGACCATGTCGCGCAGGCTGTGACCACTGCGCGCGAGGGCCTCGCGCCACGCCCCGGGGTCGGTGATCTCCGGCACCTCCAGCTCGCCGTAGACCTCGTCGACGACCAGCTCGATCAGCTCGTCCTTGTTGGCCACGTGCCGGTAGAGGGAGGTGGCGGCGGCCCCCATGCCGGTGCCCAGCTTGCGCATGCTCAGCGCCTCGATGCCGTCGGCGTCGAGCATGCGCACGGCCGCCGCGACGATCTGGTCCCGGCTGAGCGCCGGCTGCTGCTCCTTGCGGCGCGGGCGGGTCCAGACGGAGGGGACCGGGGAGGCGGCGGACGCGCCGGGGCTCTGCTGCTTCTCGTCGGCTGGCATGCCACCAGCCTAACGCACGTGCGAACGCCGTACGCATAAGGCGTACGGCGTTCTCGGCCTGCGCCGGGTCCTAGCCGGAGACGGAGACGTACTCCCGCAGGTGGCGGGCGGTCAGCGTGTCCGCCTCGGCCACCAGGCGCGCCGGGGTGCCCTCGAAGACGACCTCGCCGCCCGCGTGCCCGAGGCCCACGTCGCCGAGGCGGCCGAGGACGGCCCGGGCCTGGCCGGTGGTGAAGAAGGCGTGGGCCTCCGGCACCGGCATGTCGAGGACCTCGCCGATGTTCCTGCCGCGCAGCCGGTCGGTGAGGACCTCCGCGGTGAACCGCCTGCCCTCGCACTTCTCGCACACCGAATGGACGCCGCCCTCACCCACCTCCTCGGCTTCGTCCACGCCAACGCGCTGGCCGCCGCCGACGATGCCGCCCACAACAGCCGCCAGAGCAAAAAGGACTGGTGGGCCGTCAGCGAACCCCTGCTGGAGCGGGCCCTCGACCCGGAGCGCTACCCGCTCGCCGGCCGCGTGGGCAGTGCGGTCGGCGGATACCACCCGGAGACGATCTGGACCTTCGGCCTCCAGCGCGTCCTGGACGGACTGGCCCGCCTGATCGTCTCCCGGCCCGCCCCGGAAGCCACCCTGTAGGCGGTCTCTTTCGGATCCGGCCTCCTCAGAGCCCGTGCGTGAGGCGGTGCAGCCGCAGCGCGAGCTGTATCTCCAGGGTGCGCGCCGGGGAGTTCCAGTCCTCGCCGAGGAGCCGGCCGACCCGGTCCAGGCGCTGCACCACGGTGTTGACGTGGACGTGCAGCGCCGCCCGCGTCCTGCTCAGGCTCGTGCCCTGCGCGAAGTACGCGTCCAGGGTGTGGACGAGGTCCGTGCCGCGCCGGGCGTCGTAGTCGAGCAGCGGACCGAGCGTGTTCCGTACGTACCCCACCAGATCCGCCTGATCGCCGAGGAGCACGCCGACGAAACCGAGCTCGGACACGTCCCCGCCCCGCCCGATGTGGCCCAGCGCGCGCAGCGCGGACAGGCAGCGGTGCGCCTCACCGTGCGCGCCGGACAGCCCCGCCGGCCCCGTGGCCGGGCCCGCGGCGCCGACGGTGACCGGGGAGCCCACGGCCTGACTCAGCTCCATCGCCAGCGCCTTGGCGGTCGGGCCGGGCGCCCCGACCGGCGCGACGAGCACCACGTGGTCGTGGTGGATCCCGGCAAGAGCGCCCCGCGCCGGACCCGTGCGGGCGGCCGCCGCGAGGAGGCGGTGGCGGGAGGCCACGTCGCCGTGCATGACGAAGACGGAGTGCGGCCGGGACAAGTCCACACCGAGGCGCCGGGCCCTGGCCGCCAGGGCGCCCGGGTCCGTACTCAGGGCGAGGAGGTCGGTGAGGAGTTCGCCGCGCACCCGGTCCTCGGTCTCCGCCACGGACCGGCGCAGCAACAACAGCAGCGCGGTCACGACGCTCGCGCGCTCGAACAGCAGCCGGTCCGTGTCCGACAGGCCGGCGCGCCCGGTCAGGGCGAGGCTGCCCAGCAGTTCCGGACCGGCCAGTACCGCGCACACCCAGGTCCCGTCCTGCGGCACGGCCCGGCCGCTCGCCCGGGAGGCCTCCACGGCCTCGGCGGGCGGGGGCACCGGCCCGGTTCCGGCCCTGGCGAGCTCGGCCCCGTGGGCGTCGTGGATGACGAGGGCGCCGTCCAGGATGGCGGCGATGGCGGCGGCCACCTCGTCGGCCCCGCCACCGCGCAGGACGAGGTCGGTGAGCTGGTCGTGGGCCCGCTCCGCCCGGCGCACGTCCTCGCTGTGGGCCCGGATGGTCTCGGACGCGGAGTTGAGATCGGCCAGGGCCGCCCGGGTCTCCTCCAGCAGCCGGGCGCCGTCGATCGCGATGGCGGCGTGGTCGGCCAGCGAGGACAGCAGCGCCACCTCCTCCGGGGAGAACTCCCGGGGAGCGCGGTCCGCCGCGTACAGCACGCCGATGATCCGCGCGCCGACGCGCAGGGGCACGCCGAGGATCGCCCGCAGCCCCTCCTGCCCGACCGCGCCGTCGATGGCGGACGTGTGGTGGAAGCGGGAGTCGGCCTGGTAGTCGCCCGTGGCGTACGGACGGGCGGTCTGGGCGACCAGGCCGCCGAGACCCTCGCCCATGCCGAGCCTCACCTGCTGGAACGCGGCGGCGACCGAGCCGTCCGTGACCCTCATGTACGTATCGCCCGCGGCCTCGTCGTTGAGGGAGAGATAGGTGACGTCGGTGCCGAGCAGCAGCTTGGCCCGGTGGACGATCGCCCGCAGCACGGCGTCGAGTTCGCGCAGCGCGGCCAGGTCGCTCGCCGTGTCGAACAGCGCCGTCAGCTCGGCCTCGCGCCGACGGTGCTGACCGAGGGTCCGCCGGATCCGCAGGGCCACCCCCGTGGCCTCGGCGATGTCGGCCAGCTCGCCCGCCGGGGCACCGGCATCCCGGGCCTCGGCGGCCGGACGGGCGTAGTCCTCGGCCGGTGCGCCCTCGGCCAGCAGGTCGAGCAGCCGGCGTACGGCGGTGTGGGAGTGCTGGGTGCCTGGTGGTGTCACGGCGGGGAGCATACGGGGATCAGCTGCCGATCGGCTCGGAGTCCCGCAGCCTGTGGCCCGGTTCCGCGGCGGCGGACGGATTCCCGTCCACGGCCAGGTCGCGGCCGCGGGTCTCCCTGGCCACCCAGACGGTCACGGCGGTGACGAGCGCCGCGAGGCAGAGGTAGAGGGAGACCGGGGTGGAGGTCCCGTACTCCTTCAGCAGCTCCACCGCGATGATCGGGGCGAGCGCGCCGCCGACGATGGAGGCGAGCTGGGAGCCCATCGAGGCGCCGGAGTAACGGACCCTGGTGTCGAACATCTCCGAGATGAAGGCGGCCTGCGGGCCGTACATCGCGCCGTGGAACAGCAGGCCGACGGTGACCGCGAAGGCGATGGCGGGGAAGGACCGGGAGTCCAGCAGGGCGAAGAAGGCGAACGCCCAGCCGGCCATGCCGAGTGCGCCGATCAGGGTCACCGGGCGGCGGCCCAGCCGGTCCGAGAGCGCCCCCCACATCGGGATGGTGACGAAGTGGACCGCGGAGCCGATCAGCACCGCGTTGAGGGCCTCGCTCTTCGGGAGCTGGAGGTGGACGTTGACGTAGACCAGCAGGAACGCCGTGAGGACGTAGTACGAGATGTTCTCGCCGAAGCGCGTGCCCATCGCGGTGAGCACCTCGCGCCAGCTCCTGCGGAACACCTCGACGACAGGGGCCTCGTTCTTGACGCCCGCCGCCGCCTGCTCGGCGGCCTTCTCGCGGGCTTCGAGGAAGACCGGGGACTCGGTGACCGAGATGCGGATCCACAGGCCGATGACGACCAGGACGCCGGAGAGCAGGAAAGGCACGCGCCAGCCCCAGGCGAGGAAGGCTTCGTCGGACTGGACCGCGGCGAGCAGTGCCAGCACACCGGTGGCGAGCAGGTTGCCGCCGGGAGCGCCGGCCTGCGGCCAGGAGGCCCAGAAACCGCGGCTCCTGTCGCCGCCGTGCTCGGACACCAGCAGGACGGCGCCGCCCCATTCGCCGCCCAGGGCGAAGCCCTGGACCAGCCGCAGGAGGGTCAGCAGGACGGGAGCGCCGACGCCGATGGAGGCATGGGTCGGCAGCAGGCCCATCGCGAAGGTCGCTCCGCCCATCATCAGCAGGCTGATCACCAGCAGCTTCTTGCGGCCGATCCGGTCGCCGAAGTGGCCGAACACGACACCGCCCAGCGGCCGGGCCGCGAACCCGACCGCGTACGTCAGGAAGGCCAGCAGGGTCCCGACCAGCGGGTCACTGGAGGGGAAGAAGAGCTTGTTGAACACCAGCGCGGCGGCCGAGCCGTAGAGGAAGAAGTCGTACCACTCGATGGTGGTCCCGACGAGACTTGCGGCGACGATCCTTCGGATGCCGGACGGAGCCTGCGGGTCGGCTGCGGTGGGGGCCATGTGAACCACTTCCAGGATGTCTGCGGGGACGTCGGTGTGGCCACAACGTAGAAGTCCACAGGTCAACGGCATATGTGGCCGGTCATCACAATCAAGCACATCCAGATGTGCCCAACCACCACACGACCTGAACCGATTCCTTGGGCCCCTTCTGGAGGGGGTGGGCAAGCACTGCCGGAATTGCAGAGTTGCGCCTGTTGCGGGGGTGTGGTCCCGGCTCCCGTGCTGGTTCGGTGCTGGTTACCCAGCGTTGACCATGACGCCGGCGAAGTCCGGTGCCTCGTATCCGGTCCCTGAGCGAAGACTTCGCCTACGCCAACGAGTGGCTCAACGCCCTCGGCTACCGCGCCGACATTCCCGCCACCCGGAAAATCCACCCCGCCGCGATGGACTTCGGCACGTGGCTGGAGCGAACCGGTGCCTCGCGGATCGCCGTGCTCCTGGACTCCACGGGCACCGCAGGGCAGGACGCATGAGTGCCGGCATCCCCGGCCTCGGACGCGTCGGGATCTGGGCGGGGGGCTTCCCCGGACGGTTTCTGCTCGGCCTGTGGGACAGCCACCCCAGCCTGGCCGAGGACATCCGACTCGGAGCCGGGCCCGGGGGCTATGTCGCCGCCGTCCGTGCCGCCCAACTGGGCAAGCGTGTCGCCGTCGTGGAGGAGAGGTACTGGGGAGGTGTCTGCCTGAACGTGGGCTGCATCCCGATCAAGGCCCTGCTGCGCAACGCGGAACTGGCCCACATCTTCACCCATGAGGCGAAGACCTTCGGCATCAAGGTCGAGGGAGAGGTCACCTTCGACTACGGCGAGGCTTCCCGGGCAGCCGCGCGGTCGCCGACGGCCGGGTCAAGGGGGTCCACTACCTGATGAAGAAGAACAAGATCACCGAGGTGGACGGCCGCGGCACCTTCCTCGACCCGCGCACCCTCCAGGTCACCGGTTACGACGGCAACACCCGCACCATCGGGTTCGACCAGTGCATCATCGCCACCGGCGCGACCCCCAAGTTGCTGCCCGGTACCAAGCGCAGCGCGCGCGTGGTGACCTTCGAGGAGCAGATCCTCGCTGATGACCTCCCGTAGTCCATCGTCATCGCCGGGGCGGGTGCCATCGGCATCGAGTTCGCCTACGTACTGCACAACTATGGTGTGAAGGTCACGATCGTCGAGTTCCTGGACCGTGTCGCTCCGCTGGAAGACGCCGAGGTCTCCGCCGAACTCGCCCGCCAGTACCGAAAGCTGGGCATCGAGGTCCTCACCTCCACTCGGGTCGACGCCATCGACGAGTCCGGGCCCCAGGTCCGCGTCTCCGTCACCGGGAAGGACGGCACCCCGAAGGTCCTGGAGGCCGACAAGGTCCTCCAGGCGATCGGCTTCGCACCGAACGTCACCGGGTACGGCCTGGAGCACACGGGCGTGCGCGTAACCGACCGCGGCGCGATCGAGGTCGACGGCCGCTGCCGCACCTCCGTCCCGCACATCTATGCCATCGGTGACGTGACCGCGAAGCTCATGCTCGCCCACACCGCCGAGGCCATGGGGGTGATCGCGGCCGAGACGATCGCCGATGCCGAGACCATGGAACTCGACTACGCGATGATCCCTCGCGCCACCTACTGCCAGCCGCAGATCGCGAGCTTCGGCTACACGGAGGCCCAGGCCCGTGAGCTCGGCTACGACGTCAAGGTCGCCAAGTTCCCCTTCACCGCCAACGGCAAGTCCCATGGCCTCGGCGACACCACCGGATTCGTGAAGCTGATCAGCGATGCCAAGTACGGCGAGCTGATCGGCGGCCACCTCATCGGCCCCGACGTCACCGAACTGCTTCCCGAACTGACTCTGGCCCAGCAATGGGACCTCACCGTCCACGAGGTGGCCCGCAACGTCCACGCCCACCCGACCCTGGGCGAGGCCGTCAAGGCGCGCCTCGACAACAAGGCACTTCCGAAAGGCAACACCTGTGCACTCTCTGCGGTTCACCGCCGAGTCGTCGTCGAACGGCATGCTCGAGCGCGATTTCACCCTGGGCGAGGTCCCCGGAGTTCTCTGATCGCCGGCTTCCGGCGCCGATGGCGCGCCCCTGGTCCTGATGGGTCACGGCGGCGGGGCCACAAGAAGCACCCGGCGATGTTGGCATAGCGGGGGAGGAGCCGGCCGCAGTCATCCTGCCCGCGGAGCTGGTCCGCCGCGAATCGGCGTAGCCCGCTACGCGTCGCCGGGAGCGTGCCGGCGACACGCTACGAGGAGGCCGGGGTGTCATGGGCCGCGTCGGTGGAACGCAGTAGGCGCAGGAACGCCTTCACACCCGCGATGATCTCCTGGTTGTCGGTGAGGCGGTTCACCGTGGACTCGAACTCCCTGCCCAGCGCGGTGATCCTGCGGTTCGTCTCCTCGGTCCGCTCGTAGGTGCTCATGGCCAGCGCGTCCACGGTGCGGCGCAGTTCGGCGAGGGCCCGGTACTGCTCCTCGGCCTTCTCCTCCAGGGCCTGTGTCCCGGCCTCGGCGCGGTTCAGTCGCTTGTGCAGTTCGACGACGTCGTCCCTCGGGTACGTGACGTCCTTCAGGAGGGCGCCCAGGCGCCGCCGGAGCTGGCCGAAGTAGGCACCGGCCGGCCGGAAGAAGGTGCTCAGCAGGAAGAACGCGACGAACCAGTAGCCCGTGAACTCGTCCGTCGCCCAGGTGGCCGCCAAGACGGCCGCTGCCGTGAGGATGTGGCCCGCGATCGCCGCGCGGAGCATCGTGCGTGCGATGCGCGCGGCCTCGGCATCCCGGGCCGGGGAGACTTCCATGCCCTTCTCGCGGCTCACCGCGATCTCGGCGAGCACCGCGTGCGCGCGGAAGTACAGGTTCCAGGGCAGCGTGAGCAGGAGCAGCAGCCACAGGAGGCTGAGCGCGCCGGCCCCGACGGCGAACACCACCGCGGGCGGTGCCCCCGCCACGTAGGCGAAGATCAGTGCCGCGACCGCCACCACGACTGCTGCCGCCACCCCCAGAGACCTACCCATGCCCCCGCCTCCCGTCCGCACGTCCGGACGGCCCATGCTCCTCCGGGCTGGTACGGGCCGGCATGAGTAGGCGTACTCAAGTTCGCGGTAGCGGCAGGGTGAGTCCACAGCCGGGCCACAGGTCAAGGACAGTCCGCGCCTGGAGAGGTCGCCTAGCGTGCCGGACATGGGTGAAAACAGCATGAACAGGCGACGAGTACTGATTCTTGGCGGCGCGGCCGTCGGCGCGGCCGGAGCTGGGTTGGTCGGCTGCGGGAGCTCCGTCCGGAGCACCGCGGCTTCCTCCCCCTCCTCATCGGGTGCGGTGTCCTTGGGGTTGGGGCAGTGCGTGCTGATGTCCAATGTGACCGAGGGGCCGCACTACCTGGACGGCGCCTTGGTGCGCAAGGACATTGCTGAGGGCAAGAAGGGTGTTCCGCTCACCGTGCGGCTGACGGTGCAGGACACCACCGAATCGTGCGCCCCCGTTCCGGGGGCGGCTGTGGAGATCTGGCACTGCGATGCCTGGGGTTACTACTCCGGCTGGACCACGGGCGCGGCAGCGGGAGGCGCGGCAGGTGTGGTGCGTTCCAGGATGACGGTCATGGTGGAGACCTGTCCCCGGGCCGCTCACAGTTCGACGGCCCGGCGTATTGATCGCCGGAAATGACACCTGAGTTGCATCCGATGCGCGAAATACTCCCGGTATTTCCACCCTACTCCGGCGCGGAGATCCAAAGGGGTTCTGACCAGGTATTTTCGTTGAGGCCGAGGATTTATGCTCCGGCAGTCTGCGCGGCCGACGTGGTCAGGGCGCAGTTGACGTCGACCACGCCTTCCACGGCGCGTGCGAGACGTGCTGCCACCGGGATGAGCGATGCGTCGAGGATGCCGCCGGAGAGGGTGACCACGCCGTGGTGGACATCGACCCGCACCCGGTGCTGTGCGAGCGGGAACAGCCGGCCGACCACCTCGCGCCTTATCTCGTCCGCGAGTTCACTGTCCGGGCGTAAGAACACCTTGAGCAGATCGGTACGGCTGACGATGCCCTGGAGGGTGCCGGCCGGGTCGACGACCAGGAGTCGTTTGATGTGCGTTCCGCCATGAGCCGGGCCGCCTGGGCCAGGGAGGTGTCGGGCCGAACGGTGACGGCGGGGTCGCCATCAGGTCTTTGGCCAGGGTCGAGCCGGCCTTCAGCGTGTCACCCAGCCGCCGCATTTGCTCGATGAGACCGGGGTCGTGATCGCGGAACTCCTCTTTCGGAAGCAGATCGGCTTCCGAGACCACACCGATGACCTTGCTGGTGCCCTTGCCTTCGATGACCGGTACTGCCTCGTCATCACGTCGCGGACGAGATGCGGACTGGAGGTCATGGCGTGGTCCTCGATGAGAAAGCAAAAGGTTCCCCGTGTTGCCCCGGAGATCGGCGGCCGTCCTCCGGTGAAGGAGACCCCGCCAACCACCATCACACGTCCACGGCAAGGGCGGACGGGCCTGTCAGTCCCGTGTACGGGACCGTCCGGCCCTGTCCGGGAGCCGAGCGGCGGGGACAGTATGAAGTGACCTTTGCCGAACGGGGCACGGGAGACATAGAGAGGCGGCGTCATGAGGGCACTCGTTTTCCAGGGTCCGGGGCGCACCGCGTGGCAGGAGGTGCCGGATCCTGCCCTCAAGGATCCCACCGACGTGATCGTGCGCGTCGATGCCGTGACCATCTGCGGTACGGACCTGCACATCGTCAAGGGGGACCTGCCGGAGGTGACTCCCGGCCGGGTGCTCGGTCACGAGGCCGTGGGCACGGTGGTGGAGATCGGCGGTGACGTCCGCTCGGTGCGGCCCGGTGACCGGGTGCTGGTCTCCTGTATTTCCTCGTGCGGCCGGTGCCGGTTCTGCCGGGAGAGCCGCTACGGACAGTGCCGCGGGGGAGGCGGCTGGGTGCTCGGCCACACCATCGACGGCACCCAGGCCGAATACGTCCGTGTACCGTTCGCCGACCTTTCCGTGTACCCGCTGCCGAGCACGGTCGACAGCGCCGACGCCGTCCTGCTCGCGGACATCTTCCCCACCGCCTACGAGGTGGGAGTGCTGAACGGCAACGTGCGGCCCGGGGACACCGTTGTCGTGGTCGGCGCCGGACCCGTCGGACTCGCGGCCATCGCCACGGCGCGGCTCTACTCGCCGGCCCGTGTCATCGCCGTGGACCTCGAGCCGTCCCGGCTGGCGAGGGCCCGCGAGCTGGGGGCGGACGCGGTCGTGAACGCCGCCGAGGAACCGGAAATGCTGGTGGGCGACCTGACCGACGGTCTAGGTGCGGACGTCGTCATGGAGGCCGTCGGCATGCCCGAGGCCTTCGAGATGTGTACCCGCATGGTCCGACCGGGCGGCCGGGTCGCGAACATCGGCGTCCACGGCAAGCCGGCGACCTTGCACCTCGAAGACCTGTGGATCAAGGACGTCACCATCACCACCGGGCTCGTGGACACCTGCTCCACGCCGATGCTGCTACTCATGCTGGCGGCCGGCCGGCTGCCGACCTCGCCGCTGATCACCCATCGTTTCGAGCTGGGACGGATGGAAGAGGCGTACGAGGTGTTCTCGCACGCCGGTGAGACGGGCGCGCTGAAGGTCGTCGTACTGGGCGGTCCGCGCCACGACGACCTGGCCGTATCGAACCCGTCGCGCGTTCAGAAGACGTGACGGCAACAGTGCTGATGTGGGGGCCGGTCGGCCCCCTCCTCTGGTCCCGTCGGCCCTGCCAAGTCAACGTCCCACGGGGTGACTCTGGAGTGCGGACCCCTTCCGGTTCCGCTCCCGAAGAGGTGATCCGCCATGCCTCGCATCCAGATCTCGGCACCCCGGCCACGGCCGCACCGTCCCCTGCCCCTCGACCTGCGCACGCCGTCGTGGCGCGTCCTGCCGTACTGAGAAAGCAGTAGGGAGGCAGGCCCATGAGCGCACAGCGGATCCGCGCCGAGGCCCGTTGGATCGGCGCCGAACTCGCGGCGACCCACTGAGCGCGCCGCACCGCAGCCGGCACCGCCGCGCGGAGGATGCCCTCCACACGGCGGTACCAACTGTCAGTTACACAGACTTGGTTGCTCCGTTCGGCAGGGGAGGGCTGGGGATCTTCGCGGCGAGCTCCGCGATGGGCGGTGCCTGGACGGTGGCGGCCACGGCTGCCGCCGAGGTTTCGCGGGCGAGGAAGGCGCCGAGTTCGCCGATGGTGCTCATGAGCGGTGCGGGGAAGACCACGGTGGTGTTCTTGTCGACACCGATCTCCACCAGGCTCTGCAGGTTGCGCAGTTGCAGGGCGAGCGGGTGGGCCATCATCGTGTCGGAGGCGTCGCCGAGCGCGGCGGCGGCCATCGATTCGCCCTCCGCATTGATGATCTTGGCCCTCTTCTCCCGTTCGGCCTCGGCCTGGCGGGCCATCGCGCGCTTCATGCTGTCGGGCAGCTGGATGTCCTTCAGCTCGACCAGGGTGACCTCGACGCCCCATTCGGCGGTGGTGACATCGAGGATCTCCTGGATGCCCAGGTTGATGCGGTCGGTCTCCGACAGGGTTTCGTCGAGGGTGTGCTGCCCGACGACCTTGCGCAGGGTGGTCTGCGCGATCTGGTTGATGGCCGCGCCCACGTTCTCGATCGCGATGACCGACTTCACGGCGTCCACGACGCGGAAGTAGGCGACCGCGGAGACGTCGACGCTGACGTTGTCCCGGGTGATGATGCCCTGGGACTGGATGGGCATGGTGACGATCCGCAAGGACACCCGGTGCAGGACGTCCGCGAACGGCACGATGACCCGCAGGCCCGGCGCGCGGGTCCCGGTGAGCCGGCCGAAGCGGAACAGCACGCCCTGCTCGTACTGCTTGACGATCTTCAGGGCCATCGGCAGCCCTATCAGGGCAACCACGGCCATGGCGATCAGCGCGAAGACCAGGACTTCCATGAAGATGCTCCTCACGAAGTGCGGTGGCGGAGCAAGGGGATGACCCGGGTCCGTCTGCAGGGCTCGGCACCGGTGTGACCAGGGGCCGCGAGCCTGCCTCGCTTCCATGGTCGCGCGGTGCGGGTGGGGCGGGCAGGGGCCGAACGGTCCACATCCTGCATCAGCGGGGAACGTCTTCGGTGCTGCGGTCCGGTGGAGCGGTCCGGGTGAGGGTGCGGGTGTCGTTGGAGTGGGCCGTGAGCCGGTCGATGACCGCGACCACGCCGTCCAACTGCCCGGCGAGCCGGAGCGCGACGGGAATCTGGCTGCTCTTGGACAGTCGGCCGTCCAAGGTGACGACCCCGTCGACGACACGCACGCTCACGGCATCGGCACCGATGCCCATCGTGTCCGCCAGCACATCCTCGACCAACACGCGGCGTATCTCGTGGTCAGGGCGGAGGAACACGCGGAGCAGGTCCCGTCGGGTCACGATGCCCACCAGACGGTCCTCCTCGTCGACGACAGGCAGCCGCGTTACGCCGCGTCGGGTGATGAGGCGGGCGGCCTCGGTGACGGTCTGTTCGGCGTGGACCGTGACGGCCGGCGCGGTCATCAAGTCTTGAGCGGTGAGGCGGTCTTGGACGAGCAGATCGGTCCGCGAAATGACCCCGAGGACGCGCTCGTCCGCGTCCAGGACCGGCACGCCGCTGATGTCGTGTTCGACGAGCAGCGCGGCCACATCCGCGCACGGAGTCCTCCCGACGACCGAGACGACCTCGTCGGTCATCAGGAAGCCGACCTTGGCGTGCTTCATCTGCGGCCCTCCTGTCGGCTTCGGCCAGTGAGCGCATCGTGCGGAGCGCCCTCACCAGCCACCATCCGCCACGTCCGCCTGCGGTGCGAGGGCCGAACGGGCCCTGTGCCAGGACTGACCGGTCCCCGGCGGCGTGCGGTCGATGAGGCGGTGCGTAGAGGGCAAGGGACCTTCGGTCCCTGGACTGACCCCTGCGGCCCATTCCTCGCATGCGGTCTCGGAGCGTTTCCCGACTCTCCACGTCACCACGGAGTACAGCCGCCGGAACCCCGTCTCCGGTCTGCACCGAGTGGGAGCGAGGTACGGCACCACTGTGGTCGGTCACCGCGGGCTGGGTGGCTTCGAGTCGCTGCGGCTGGGTTCGGTCGGTCTGAGGATCGCGGCAGCCGCCATTACCCCCGTCATCGTGGTGCGCGGCGGCGAGAACCTTGCCGAGAGCGGCGTGGTGCTTGCCGCGGTTCGGGACGAGTACGACCTCGACTGCGCGCGCCCCGCCGCTCGCGAAGCAGAGCTGCGCGAAGCAACGCTGCGCCTGCTGATCGTGTGGAACGTACTCCAGTCCGCCGGAACGGTGGTCACCATGCTCGACGACGTCGAGGAGTTCGCCGGCCGCCATGTCCGCAGCCTCGAGTCGGTCGCCGACCGCGTACGCGAGGAGTTCCCCGCGTTGACGGTGCACACCGACGCGGAAAAGAGCGTGTCGGTGGCTTCGGTATTGGTCGAGGCATCACGCCATGCGGAACTGCTCGTCATGGGAGGACGGCGATCGCCCGGGTACTTCGGGCCCACCCTGGGACGTACGACGCACAGTCTTCTGCACCACTCGCACTGCCCCGTGGAGCTCATTCCGCGACACGGTGAGGAGCAGCGGAGTGTCGCGTCATGACGGACACCGCGGAAGGGCGGGACATCGCGGTGGGGATCGATCCCGCCAGGGGGTGGCTCATGCCCCTGGCCTGGGCCGCCGACGAAGCCGCGGTCTCGGCACGTGGGTGCCACCCCGAGACGGAATTGGCAACCGTCCTGCGCGGCGGCTACCCGGCACCGGTGCTCTGCGGGACGTCCAGACATGCCTGCATGGTCGTCCTCGGTTCCCGGCACCTGAACCGGCCCTCCGGCGGGCGGAGGACTACGCTGAAGTCCGGGCGGGTGCGCAGAGCCCCTCGCCGCCGCCGGAGGTGTCCATGGTCGGGGACGATCGAGATGCGTCGGCGGGCCGGATTCCGCAGCCGAGGCTGGACGCGCTCCAGGCGGAGATCAGTGACGCGCGGGGTACCCGTGACCGGCTGACGGGCCTGCTGGAGGCGGTCATGTCGCTGGGGCAGGAGCTGGACCTGGCCCAGGTTCTGCGCGGGATCGTGGAGGCCGCGGTCGTCCTCGTGGACGCGGAGTACGGCGCGCTAGGCGTGGTCGGGGACGACGAAAAACTCGCCGAGTTTCTCCCGGTGGGTATCAGTGACCAGCTCCGGGCGCGGATCGGACCCCTCCCTACCGGCCACGGACTGCTGGGCGAGCTGATCAGGCACCCGCGGCCACTGCGCCTGGGAGACCTCTCGGAGCACCCGGCCTCTGCCGGCTTTCCCGAGCATCACCCGCCGATGCGCTCCTTCCTCGGCGTACCGATCCGGGTCCGGGACGAGGTGTTCGGCAATCTCTACCTGACGGAGAAGCGGGGCGGGAAGGGCTTCGACGCGGAAGACGAGGGGGTCTTGTCCACCCTCGCCGTTGCCGCGGGCGTCGCCGTGGACAACGCCCGTCTGTACGAGGGGGTCCGGCTCCGGGAGCGCTGGCTGGCGGCCAGTTCCGATTTCACGAGCGCGCTGCTGTCGGGCTCATCCGAGATCGAGGTGCTGGAGGGCATGCTGGAGCGGGCACGGGACATCATCTCGGCCGAGATGTGCGTCTTCTACCAGGTGGGGCCCAGCGGCGAGCTGCGCGGCTCGCTCGCCTTGGGCGAGGGAGCCGAAGCGCACCGCGGGATCGTGCTGCCCGGCAGCGAGGGGATCCTGGCCGCGGTCGTCCTGGCGCGGGACGGACTGGTCACCTTGGCCGATGTGGCCACCGACGCCCGGGTCGCGGCGCAGCCGGACGTCTGGACAGGCTTCGGGCCGGCCGTAGCCGTCACGGTGGGTACCAAGGCGAAGCTGCGGGGGGTGTTGATGCTTGCGCGGCGTACCGGGCGGCAGACGTTCGCCGCGGCCGAGGTCGCGCCCCTGCCCGGCTTCGCGGGGCAGGCGGCCCTGGCGCTGGAGCTGGCCGACCGGCGCCGGGACGGCGAGCAGGTGAGCCTGCTCGCAGACCGTGACCGGATCGCCCGCGATCTGCACGACCTGGCGATCCAGCGGCTCTTCGCGACGGGGATGACCCTGCAGAGCGCCCAGCGCTTCGTGGAGCATCCGGAGGCCTCCGAGCGGCTGGACCGTGCGATCGACGACCTGGACGAGACGATTAAGATCATCCGCACGACCATCTTCGGACTCCGCGACCACGAGGTGGCGGGCGGTACCCCGAGACTCCGGGTGCGCGCGGTGCGGGCCGTGGGTGAGGCGGCGGCGCTGCTCGGTTTCGCGCCCGCCCTGCGCATGGAGGGGCTGATCGACACCGATGTGCCGCTGCCGGTCGCCGACGATGTGGTGGCTGTGCTCGGAGAGGCCCTGACCAATATGGTCCGCCACGCGCAGGCGGCGCGGGCGGAGGTCGCGATCGTCCTGGCGGACGGCGTGCTGGTCGTTACGGTGAGTGACGATGGTGTGGGTGTCGCGGAGGGTGGCCGTCGGAGCGGTCTGCGCAACCTCGCGGAGCGCGCCGAGGCCCGCGGAGGCGGGCTGTCCGTCTCGCCGCGCCCGGACGGTGGCGGAACCCGACTGGACTGGCGGATCCCGATTCGACCTTCCCGGTGAGCTCGGCCCTCAGCGGCCGGATTCGTCGTGCTCGCGCACCTCGGCGGCGATGACGGCGGCCTGCACGCGGCGTTCGACGCCGAGCTTGGCGAGCAGCCGCGAGATGTGGTTCTTGACCGTCTTCTCGGACAGGAAGAGCCGTTTGCCGATCTGACGGTTGGTGAGGCCCTCGCCGATGAGCTCGAGCACGGCTCGCTCTCGCTCGGAGAGTACCGTCAGCCGCTTGTCTCCGGGCGGCTTCCCGGCGGTCGGGTCCCGGAGTGAACTCATCAGGCGGGCGGTGGTCGCAGGGTCGAGCATCGACTGGCCCGTTGCCACCGTCCGGACTGCGGCTACCAGGTCGGAGCCCTTGATCTGCTTCAGGACGTATCCGGCCGCTCCGGCCATGATGGCGTCGAGGAGGGCCTCCTCGTCGTCGAAGGACGTCAGCATGAGGCAGGCGAGGCCCGGCATGCGCGAGCGCAGCTCACGGCAGACGGTGATGCCGTCGCTGTCGGGCAGCCGGACATCGAGCACGGCGACGTCGGGCCGCAGGGCGGGCCCCCGGGCGAGGGCCTGGGCGGCCGTCGCCGCCTCACCCACCACCTCGATGTCCGGCTCGGAGTCCAGCAGGTCGTGCAGCCCGCGCCGGACGACCTCGTGGTCGTCGAGGAGGAACACCCGGATGGGCGTCGGGGCAGCAGCTGGTGCATCGGACATCCACGCCACACCCTCGGGTCGGATACGTCTGGGAGCAATTGTCTCAGATGCGGCTTCCGCTGCCGTGGGGTGCGTACAGGTCGAGCAGCCGGATCTGGGCGGAGACGAGCCGGTGGGCGAGCACCTGCCCCACCCACTGCCACATCGCGGAGGTGAGCGCGGGGTCGGCGTCCATCAGCTCGCGCACGGCGGCGGCATCGAACTCGTCGGTGCGCACCGGCGTCATGGTCTCGGCGCCGAAGTGCCAGGTATAGGGAGGGAACAGCCAGGACCAGCCGACGAGCTCGCCGGGGCCGACGGTCTCGACCACCGCGGCCTGCCTGCCGGGTACGTGCACGTCCATGCCCACGTTGCCCGACCGGAGGACCCAGAACCGGGCGGCGTGTCCGCCCTGGTTGAACAGGCGCGTGCCGATGGGGAAGTCCACCTCGTGAGCCAGGGCCGACAGGCTGCCGCGGTGCTCCGGGGAGAAGGCGCGGGAGTAGACATTGGGGGAGGAGGTGAGCCGGTGGAAGGAAGAGGTGCTCATGGCGGTTCTCCGTTCGGGTCCGCCTCCACCCTCCGCCCATGGAGCCCGGCCCGGGAAGGGCCGTTCGGTACCTTCCCCGACCCACACGGCCCACCCGTGCCGCCCCGGGCGGGCGATCAGTAGGGCCAGGACCAGTCGGCGACCTCCGGCAGGTCGGTTCCGTGGAGGCGGATCCAGTCGTGGTGGCGGATCCGCTGGTCGCACATGCTCTGGCGCAGGGCCGCCGCGCGGTCTGCGAGTCCGGGGACGCGGTCGATGACGTCCATCACGAGCCGATACCGGTCGAGGTCGTTGCGCACGACCATGTCGAAGGGGGTGGTGGTTGTGCCGGACTCCTTGTAGCCGCGGACGTGTAGCTGGGCGTGGCCGGTCCGGCGATAGGCGAGACGGTGGATCAGCCACGGATAGCCGTGGTAGGCGAAGACCACCGGCCGGTCGGTGGTGAAGAGGGCGTTGTACTCGGTGTCGGTCATGCCGTGCGGGTGCTCCTCGTGGGGCATCAGCCGGGCGATGTCCACGACGTTGACGATCCGGACGGCCAGCCAGGGGAGGTGCTCGCGGAGCAGGGCCGAGGCGGCCAGGACCTCCATGGTGGGTACGTCGCCGGCGCAGGCGAGCACGACGTCCGGCTCGCGGGAGCCGTGGTCGGTCCCCGCCCACTCCCAGACGCCGGCGCCGCGAGCCACGTGCGCGCGGGCCTCTCCGATGGGCAGCCAGTCGAAGCAGGGCTGCTTGCCCGCGACGATCACGTTGACCTGGTCACGGCTGCGCAGCGCGTGATCGGCCACCGCGAGGAGGGTGTTGGCGTCCGGCGGCAGGTAGACCCGTACGACGCCGGGGCTCTTGTTGAGGACGTGGTCGACGAATCCGGGGTCCTGGTGGGAGAAGCCGTTGCTGTCCTGACGCCAGACGTGCGAGGTGAGCAGGTAGTTGAGGGAGGCGACGGGGGCGCGCCAGCTCAGCTCGCGGGCGCTCTTCAACCATTTGATGTGCTGGCCGACCATGGAGTCCACGATGTGGGCGAAGGCCTCGTACGTGGAGAACAGACCGTGGCGGCCGGTGAGGAGATACCCCTCCAGCCAGCCCTGGCACACGTGCTCGGAGAGGATCTCCATGACTCGACCGTCCCGGGACAGGTTCTGGTCGGTGAGTTGCGTCATGCCCTGCCAGGCCTTGCCCGTCACGTCGTACAGGTCGTCGAGATGGTTGCTCGCCGTCTCGTCCGGCCCCACGACCCGGAAGTCCCGCCGTCCGGCGGTGTCCCTCATGACCTGGGCGAGGTAGCGGCCCAGGACGCGGGTCGGCTCGTGCAGGGTGCTTCCGGGCTTCTCCACGGGGACGGCCGACGTGGCGAGCCCGGGCAGGGGTAGGGAGCGCAGCAGCCGGCCGCCGTTGGCGTACGGGCTCGCGCCCAGGCGGCGCTCTCCCTCCGGTACGCAGGCCAGTACGGCGGACACCGGACGGCCGTCAGGGCCGAAGAGCTCCTCCGGCCGGTACGACCGCATCCAGTTCTCCAGCTGCCCCAGATGCTCAGGGTTCTCGCGGACACCTGCGAGCGGCACCTGGTGCGCGCGCCAGGTGCCCTCGACGGGTTGGCCGTCGACGGTCGCGGGACCCGTCCAGCCCTTGGGGGTCCTTAAGACGATCATCGGCCAGCGTGCGCGCTCAGCGCCCGGATCCGTGCCTGCCGCCCGCGCTTCCCGCTGGATGGCGTGGATGCGGTCGAGGGCCTGGTCCATGGCTCCGGCCATGGCCGGGTGGACGAGGGTGGGGTCAACGCCGGAGACGTAGAGGGGCTCGTGTCCGTAACCGCGCAGCAGCGCGTCGAGCTCCGCCTCGGGGATCCGCGACAGCACGGTCGGATTGGCGATCTTGTATCCATTGAGGTGCAGGATCGGCAGGACGGCGCCGTCGTGGACCGGATCCAGGAACTTGTTCGAGTGCCAGGAAGCGGCCAGCGGCCCCGTCTCCGCCTCACCATCGCCGATGACGCAGGCGACGAGCAGGCTGGGATGGTCGAAGGCGGCCCCGTACGCGTGGGCCAGCGAGTAGCCGAGCTCGCCGCCCTCGTGGACGGAGCCCGGCGTTTCCGGCGCGACGTGACTCGGCACGCCGCCGGGGAAGGAGAACTGGCGGAACAGCCTGCGCATCCCGTCCTCGTCACGGCCGATGTCCGGATAGATCTCGCTGTACGTGCCCTCCAGCCAGGAGTTGGCGAGTACCGCCGCCCCGCCGTGGCCGGGTCCCCACACGCACAGGGCCTCCAGGGAACGCTCCTTGATCACCCGGTTCAGGTGGGTGTGGACGAAGTTCAGGCCGGGTACGGTGCCCCAGTGGCCGAGCAGCCGGGGTTTGATGTGCTCCGGGCGCAGCGGTTCTGCGAGCAGCGGGTTGTCCAGGAGGTAGATCTGGCCGACGGCCAGATAGTTCGCGGCACGCCAGTGCGCGTCCAGCTCCGCGATCCGGTACGGGGTCGTCATCAGTGCTCCTTCGAACCGCAGGCTGCGGCATGCGTCGGCTGAGTCGATGTCCGAACACCGTGCGCTCACGGGGCCAGAGGCGGGAAGGGTAGGACCGGCCCCTGCTTGGGGGCCGGTCGGCCCCTTCTGCCGCCGCCGGGGTGTGGAGTGTGGAGTTGGGAACCGGCAGACCGCAGCACCCTGGGCGGTGGAGTCCGGGAGCGCACGCTTCGTTCGTGCGGTGACGGCGAGAGGCCGGCGGGGCGGCTCATCGGGGAGGATGGGCCGTTCCCGCCGGCTGTCAGGGGCCGGCCGGAGCGGGGACGCTCACATGCGCAGCAGCCGCAAGGTGATCTCCCGGTACTGGCGCAGGGCGAGCCGTAGGTCTTCCGTCTCGGCTTCGGTGCCGCGGGCCTGGTGGGTCGAGCCGATGGCGCGCCGGCGTTCCACGAGTGCGGCCGTGACGCGGGTGGTGGCTTCGGCGAAAGTGGTGTCGGCTTCCTCGACCGCTTCGCGCGGGCTGTGGACGAAGGTGCCGAGGGCGTGCTGGAGGTGCAGGATCAGCCTGTCCCGGTCGCTCTGCGCGAGCAGTGACACCGGGACCGGGGTGTCCGTGCGGGCCTCGGGCGGTCCTTCGAGGGGTGGGGCGTGAGGAGCCGGGCCCCCGCGAGGGTCGAGCCGCCCGGGGAGCGGGGTCCGGGCCGGGGATTGCCGTGCGCGTTCCTGGTCGTACGTCATCGCGTGCCACTTCCCTCGGCGTGGTGACGCTGCGGACGGTGCCGGCCGGAGTCGGCCGGCTGCTGTGCGACCAGGGCGTCGAAGAGGTTCCGGGCCCCGGTCATGGCCCTGCGGTTCTGCTCCGTGCTGCCTCGGCCGTGGACGGCCCCGTGCAGGCCGCGATAGCCGTCGACGTGCTTCGCGTGGTGGACGGAGAGCGCGGCGAGCCGCTCTTCGAACGGCCCGCCGACCGGAAAGCCCCGGTCCGACGCCAGCCGTGCCAACAGCGCGTCGGCCTCGGCGACCGCCTCCTGCGGGGAGTCGACGAACCGCTTCTGGATCCCGTCCCATTGGGCCGCGTACTGCTCCCGGGAAGCCGATGAAAGCGGCCGTTCCCTGACGGAACCGTGCTGCTTCAGGCGCGCGCCGAGTTCTCGGTCCGCGGCCTTGGTGTCACCTTCGTGGCGGGTCACGAGGCGTTCGTACTCGGGGCCGAAGCGCCGTTTCAGACCACGCCCGATCAGGCGGTGGCCGAGCGTGGCCAAGAGGATGGCCGTCACGGCGACGAGCGTCGCGGCGACGAGGGCCGCGATGATGATCACGGCCCTGGACACGGCGGTCCCCCGATGTTCCCGGCTCGTAAGTCGTTCTGCTGCATACCGTCGGCTCTCCTCGGTTGATGGCGGGTCGGTGCCGGCAGGAGGAGGAGAATCCGGAGGGGCATGGCCGGGACCTGCACAGCGGTCACAGGGGTGGTACCTGCGTTCCGCGGGGTCCGGGCGAAGCGGAGGGTGGAGGGCTTGGCTCCGGAGCTTTCCCGGGTGGTACGGCCCAACACCGTCTGCGTCAGTCAACGCCGGGCGGTGTCGCCTGTCAATGGGCCCGACGACTGTCGCCGGGCCCCTCGCAGGACTACGCTGCCGGATGAAGCCCTGGTCCCCGGCAGCGATGATCTGTTCCGCTGTGGAAGGGACCGCTCGTGTCCGTCGCGCTTCTCGTGCTCCTGGTAGCCCTGATCCTCTTCGGCTACTCCAACCACCTGCTGTGGGTGGTCGCCGCAGTACTGCTCTTCGCCCTCGTGCACCGCGGACGGCGGGGCGGCTCGGGCCGTCAGGGCGACCACCGCGGCCACGACGACCACCGCGGCTACGACGATTACCGCGGCTACGACGATTACCGGGACCACCGTGACCAGCAGCACCGCTGGGACCGCCGCTACGCCCGACAGCACCGTGGCCGCCGGAGCCGTGAGGACCGCCGCGACCACGACCGCGAAGAACCGCGCTGAAGGTCAGTTGACCAGGCCGGTGAGGGGTTCGGTTCCGTCGATGAAGGCGCCGGCCAGCTCGGACAGGCGCCGGTTGTGCTCGCGGGCGTAGCTGCGAAGTGCCGTGAAGGCCTCCTCCATGCCGATGCCCTGGCGTTCGGCGAGCTTGCCCTTGGCCTGCTCGATCAGCACACGGCTGTTCAACGCGGTCTGCAATTGCTCGTTGAGCACAGTGCTCTGCTGGGAGGAGCGCTGCTGCAGGAGGCTGATGGTGGCGACGTCGGCCAGGGCCTGGGCGACGGGCGTGGCGGCCGGATCGAAGGGTCCGGGGAGGGCGCGGAACAGGTTCAGCGCTCCGACGACCTCGTCCCGCAGGCGCATCGGCAGGGCCTGGACCGCGGAATATCCGCTGTGGCGGGCCTGCGCGGCGAAGCGTGGCCAGCGGGCGGCTTCCGTGCTCAGGTCAGGGATGGTGACGGGTGCGCCGGTGTGGAAGCACTCCAGGCACGGGCCTTCGTCGTTCTGGAGCTGGAACAGTTCGAGCAGGCGGACTTGCTCGTCGGAGGCGGCCATCACGCGGAGTTCACCGTTGCGGTCCGCGAGGAGTACGCCGGCCGCGTTCACATCGAGCATGCCGACACATCTGTCGGTCAGCATGCGGAGGAAGTCGATCAGGTCGAAGTCCGCGACCAAGTTGTCCGCAAGTTCGACGAATGCCTTGGCGAGGAGCTGCTCATTCATCGTGTACACCTTCTGTTGTCAGGCATCGTCGGCGGCGCTCCGTTCCTCGTCCGCGTCCCGGTCCGGCGAGAACCGCAGCCTGCGGGCCACCACGTCGGCTGCCACCTCGGCGAGCCGGCGTCCGTGGGCATAGGCATAGGCGCGCAGACGGACGAACGCCTCCTCGATGCCCACACCGAGCTGGACGGTGAGCATGCCGGTGGCCTGGTCGACCTCGGCCCGGTAGCCGCCCAGCTCCTCGCTGCCCACCCCGTCGATCCGGGCACCGAGGAGCACGAGCGTGGCGGTGTCGGCGAACACCATGGCGTCGGCCAGTTCCGCGGAGTCCAGCTCGACCGGCACACCGGAGTAGAGGTCCAGCACTCCGGGGCTGATCCCACCGATCCGCAAGGGGAACGCGAACACCGCCACCGCACCGGCGGAGACGGCTTCCAGGGCGAACACGGGCCATCGGAGCCGTTCCCCGTCGGCCCGCAGATCGGGCGCCAGGACGGCCGACCCAAGGGCGAAGGCATCCACACCGGGGCCCTCGCCCAGCGTGAGCTGGAGTTCTTCGACCCGCTCGCTGACCAGGTCGGTGGCGTACAGCGGATGGCCGGCCGAGCCCTTGGACATGGCCGACACCCCTGCCCCGTCGATCGGAAGCGCGGCCACCGCGGCCGTGCACACGTCCACCACCCCGATCCGTTCGCCGCGCCGGGCCGCCTGCTCGGCCACCAGTACCCGGATCCTGGCCGACCGGCCACCCGTCACCGCTCCGGCCGCCGGGTGCCCGGGGGGAGCCCCTGGCCGGACGCGGCTGCCGGCGCCCTCCCGAGGGGCAGTACCAGCGCCCGGTGCAGCGCTGCGCCGGGCGGCCTGTGGACCTCGCCGACCTCGCGCCATCCCCAGGACCGGAAGGCCGCCAGGCTCCTGACTGAGGACTCGAGCACCAGGGTGGCGCCGAGCGACGCGCGATGGTCATCCAGCAGCCGTTCCTGCAGCCGTCGGCCGAGGATGAGGGCCTGTTCGTGCGGGGCGACCACGACGTCGGTGACGGCGAAGACGTGGCCGGAGGCGGTGAGTTGCTCGATGTCCCGGGGAAGGGGCCCGAGGAACCCCTTCCACCAGGAGCCGTCGCGCCGCAGGGGGAAGCCGAAGACGCATCCGAGCAAGGTGGCCCGCTCGGCGACCAGCATGGCGAATCCGGGCTGCCGGACATCGCCCGTGAGGCGGTGCAGGAAGGCTTCCCGGCTGCTGTGGGCCGTACCCGCCAACGGGTGGGAGGACTCCACGTACAGGTCCGCCACGTCCTCCTTCAGTCCCTCGGCCTGCCATCGGTTCAGCCGCCGCAGGCGGATCGAGGTCATGTCGGCGGGTCCGTACGGAGCCCCGCGGCGGCCCCTCTGAGAACGCCCCAGCGGCGACGTGTCCGTCACAGCACACCGCCCAGGGCGGCGGGGAGGGCGGGAGCGGGACGGTCGCCGAGCAGGAAACCGGAACGGGTGATGTCGATGATCCGGACCAGTGCGGGCGGCGGGTGGTGCAGCCTCAGGGTTCCTCCGGCCGCCGTGATGCGCCACCACGCTGAGAGGAGGACGCCCAGGCCACTGCAGTCGCAGAAGGTGACGGCGGACAGGTCGATGTCGATCGTACGGACGCCGTCGTGCAGGCATCGCGCCAGTGGCGCGCGCAGCGAATGGACGGTGGAGATGTCGAGCTCACCGGCCGGAGCGATCAGAACCCGGCTGTTCTCGTCGTACCTGGGGGCGTTCGGATCGGGGACACGCATGATGGGGCGCCTCGGTTCGGGACCAGCCGGGCAGTACCGGTCGGCGCCGGACTCCCCGGCTCCTCCGGTCACTTCCCGGTGCGGATGTGCGCGCGCGGCGGGCAGGGCCGGTCCGGCAGCCTGCGTTCCAGGATGGGGACCAACCACGCCCTCGGATGCGTCGGGGCCGGCTGATCGTGAGTCCGGGCCGCGACGCGGAGATCTGTTGCAGGCAACGCGCCGTCAGGGTCTGGAACGGGGACGTTCTGTTCGCAGCATAGCCCGTTACCGGTGCCGCCGGAGGGGTGCAAGCAGGCCTCTTCTGGCTGGTAGCCGACCGGCGCGGGGGCTTACCGGCGTGCGCCCCCGCTGCGAGCCGCAGGCGCAGAAACGATCCGAATCCGGGTTCGAGGGCGTCGAGGACGTGGACGCGGGGATGCAGCTGGGCTGCGCCCATCCGGCGCAGCATCGACCTGGTCCGCTACAGCTACTTCGGCAGCGAGCTGCCGGCCCTTGAGTCGGTAGCCGCCGCCACCGTCCCCCCGCCCGTGCCGACCCCGAGGAGTAGATGCCTCCGCCGGCGGCGAAGACCTTGAAGTCCTTGACACCGCTGGGCAGGTTGAACGTGTACCAGCCCGGCACGTCGAAGACCTTGCCGGATTCCGCCTGCGCCGGCGCGGCGCTGAGCCCGCTGGTCAGCAGGACCGCCGTAACGGCCGCCCCGCGACCTTCCACTGCGACTTCGCCATGATGCCCATTCCGTGTGTGCCGCGTAGGGCCCTAATGATCACCAAGGCCTCGCTACGAACGGCCGGAACTCGGGCGGCATGCGCCGAGAGCACGGTATGAGCCTGGCCCTGCCTACGGCCGGGTCGGGACTCCTCGTCGAGGCGTAGCCGTCCGGGGCCTTGCGCCCCGCGCTGGGGTGGCGTCAGCTCAGGAGCTCTCGGGTGCTTGATGTACAGAGCGTGACGGAAACCGCGTTGGAGATGCACTCGGCGGAGACGCCGTTGTGGTGTCGGGAGGGATGACGCGCGGCCCACTTCGGATCCCGTGCTGGTCCGGTGCTGGTTCAGACGTCTTACGTGGGGGAAAGTCACAGGTGGTAGCTCTGATCGGATGAGTTGTCGTACCACTCGATGGTGGTCCCGACGAGACTTGCGGCGACGATTCTCTTGATGGATCCGGCGGTCGGGGGAGCGGTCTCGGGGGAGGCCATGAACACCACTTCCAGGCGGTCGACGAGGAGTTTCCGTGTCGCCACAACGTAGAAGTCCCCAGGTCAACGGCATATGTGGCTGTCCATCATATTCAGGCACCCTCCTATGTGCCCGGCCACCACCCACCCCGTGCTGGTTCGGTGCCGACTAGGCTGCGTTGAGCCACGCGCATGTGGCCAAGGAGCTTGGAGGGTCCTGCGGTCGGCGGACTGCGGAGGGAGCAACGTGGCGGCCGGCCCGCCGGGTATGGGGCTCCTGGCGGCCGACGGCCGGCGGCTGGTCAGGAGGGTGACGGAGAAGCCCGCCAGGAGCGCAGACCGAGTGGAGGCCCGGCCGTGCGCCGGCTGCATCAGGACGCTGGTTGCCCTGCCGTCGGCCGGGTCCGGATGGCCCCGTCCGGCCGCATCGGCTGGTCGCTGGCGCTTGGGCCATCGACCGCGAGGTGAACATGCCCGTCCCAAGCAGGCGCGCCGTCACTGGTGCGGTTGGAGGGGAGCGCCGCTCCGGGCCCGCAGCCCCGGGGCGGGATCGGTGGCGAGGCCGGCAGACGGCCAGTCGACTTGGGGCTCCTGGCTGTGTCGCGGGGTCACCAAGGCGCGGAGACTGCGGCCGAAGTTCCAGGCGTGGATACGCGCCTTCGCCTCCAAAGCCTGGTAGGTGGCTCCTTGGGCGGTCATCTGACCTGAATGTTTACGGTACCGGTAGACCGGTCGGGGCAGGAGGATGCCGGGAGCGAGGCCGGTGATGCCGAGGGCCGAGACGTAGTCCTCGCCCTGGACGAGCCCGCCCATGGGGGCGGCGCGGACGAGGTCGGTGCGGGCCAGGATCGTGGTGGGGCCGATCGGGATGGTGTGCGACGGGCTCTTCCAGTACGTCCACACGTCCCCGGCCTCGTGTCGGCCAGGTGGGGTGGGGCACTTCCACAGGGTGGTCGAACCGTCCGGGTGGAGGTCTTCGCTGTATCCGGCGACCCAGCCGACCCCGGTGTCCCTGAGCTCCGTCAGCCGTGTACTGAGACTGTCCTCGGTGAGTTCGTCGTCATCGTCGGCCCAGTTCATCAACGGGGTGCGCACCTCGTTGAGCGCGAGATTGCGGGCGCAGGCGGCGCCGACGGGGCGGGGCAGGGCGAGTATCCGCACGCGGGGGTCTTCGGCCAGTGCCGCGGGCAGGCGGGCGGGGTCGGCGCCGTCGATCGCGATCACGGCCTCCCACGGTACGTTCTGCCGGTGCAGGCTGGCATGCATGGCGTCGAGGTAGCCGAGCCGGTCCTCGCGCAGCTGGGTGGCGATGACGATCGTGATCTCGGGACGGGCATGCGGGGACAGCGGATTCTCCAGGGGAAGGGTGGGCCTGGGCTGACGACGAGGCGGCTCGGCCTCAGAGGTTGTCGGCCGTCGGCATGGCGCTCCCGAGCGGTCCGGAGGAGGTCTGAGGCGCGGTGGCACACACGTCGACGAGCCACGACGTGAACTCGGGTGAGCGCAGCACACCCGAATGACTGCCCGGGAACACCCGCTGAACACAGTCGGCGGAGGTGACACCGGCCCATCGGCCGATTCCGTCGGCGGACGCCAGCGGATCCGCCTCTCCACGTGCGGCGAAGACAGGACAGTGCACCTCGGTGTATTCCGAGGCCGAGGCCGTTGCCGTGAAGTCCTTGAGCAGCCGGAGATCCTGCATGGCGGTTTCGAGAACGATGTCTCTCCATTCGTCGGATACCTCGCCGGGTACGAGACCGGGGTCGATCTCGTCGAAGTAGGCGGCGGTGCCCGACGGGCTTCGGGTGGCGGACTCGGGAACGGTGAGCAGCCCTGGTGCGGTGGCACCGACGACCACCAGGGCGCAGACCCCTGTCCCCAGCTCCTCCAGCCTCGTGGCCGTGGCCCGGGCCACGTAGGCGCCGAAGCTGTGTCCCACGAGGATGGGCCGGACCGACTGCCGGCGCGTCACCTGGGCGACGCACGACTGCACGATGTCCTCGAACGATCCCGCGGGACGACCGAGGTCTTTGCCGAAGCGCCCCGGGTACCGGGCGAGCCATGCGGTCGGCCCCAACTCGCTGAGCAACGGCAGTAGTTCACCGCCGAAGGATCCGGCGCCCGGAAAGACGACGACGCCGGGACTCTCGGGAGGCACTGGCCCCTCCAATCGTGGGACTCGCGCGTACGTGTGACTCATGAATCAGAACCCGAGACCCAGCTCGTCCATCACCACGGCGATGCTGATGGCGCTGAGCCTGGAATCCCATTTCTCCGCACGGCCCTGACGGGGGGCCGTGTCGAGGCAGCCGCTGGTGAAGATGCCGCTCGCCGCCACGAGGTCGCGCCAGTCGTCCCAGGTCCGCGCATCCGCGACGGACCGCAGGTCGTATGCGGTGAACCCGTGTTTTCCGCGGCGGAGAACGGATTCGGGAACGATCCCTTCGTAGGCCGACTTGAGGCACGACTTCCCTTCGAAGTCGATCACCTTCGCGCTGTCGTCGATCTGCAGGGCGAGAGAGACGACCGAGTGCGAGAGGAACGGGTAGCGGCCCTCGATCGAGCTGCCCATGAGCATGGAGTCGCCGTGGTCACCGAGGAGGTGCCCCGACATCTGAACGTAGACGTCGGCGATGGAGCGCAGCTGCATCTGAGAGAGGGACTTCACCTCGTCGTCGGAGAACGGAATCAGCCTCGTCCGCCAGAACTCGTTGCCCGCGAGCGCCTCACGTGCGTCCGGCGTGAGGTACTCCTCCCGTCGCCTGCCCACGTTCGGCCAGTTGACCTCCCAGCTGAAGTCGGCTCTGCCCCATGACTGTTCGTTCTCTGCACGGGAAGCACGACTCGACCTGGTCACACTGTCGAAGGCGTAGGAGTCGTAGCCGAAGAACAGCTCGTCCGCCCCCTCGCCGGAGACGACTCCCTTGACCCCGGCAGAGCGCGCCGTGTCCGCGAGCATCATGGCCGCCACGTTGTAGGTCTCGCGCTGTGGATAGCAGCAGTGCCTGACCATCTCCTCGAATTTCGAGGCGATGTCGCTCTGGCGGCACAGGATCTGCTCGTGCTTGCTTCCGACGGCGCTCGCCACCTCGCGCTGGAAGCGTCCCTCGTCCAGCTCGGGATCGTCGAACACGGCTGAAAACGTCCGGACCGGGCGGTCGAGGAGGGCGGCTGCTTCCATCAGGATCGCGGTGGAGTCGAATCCGCCGCTCAGATAGGCCCCGATCTCCACGTCGGCTTGCAGACGGTCACGTGTCGACTGCTTGAGACCCTCTCGGAGCGTCTCTCCCGATACGGGCTCCGAGGCCGGCGAGAACTCCCCGTAGCGCCAGTAGCGCACGGTCTCCTGGTGGTTCGACCCGAACCGGACCGCGCAGCCCGGCGGAACGGCCCGGACTCCCTCGACGAGAGTGCGCGGCGCGACGATGTTGCCCAGCGCGAAGTACTGGTCGACCGCACCGATGTCGACCTTCCAGGTCTGGGCGACACACTGCACCAGCGGTTTGATCTCCGAGCAGAAGTGCACATCCGAGCCGGCCACCGTGTAGTACAGCGGGCAGATCCCGAACCGGTCCCGGGCGAGGGTGAGCGAGTTCTCCGCGCGGTCGAAGACGACGGTGGCGAACTGCCCGTCCACCAGGCTGAGCCCCTGGATGCCGAACTGGGCGATGAGTTCGGGTATGACGGCCACGTCGACGCCGTTGGCCTGCCGGCCGGAACCCACCTTCTCGCGAAGAGCCTTGAGGTTGAACACCTCGCCGTTCGTCAGGGCGACGTAGCGGCCACTGCGGTCCTCCGCGGGCTGCCAGCCGTCGACCAGGCCGTTCATGCCGAGGCGGCCGAGCTTCGCCGAGATCGTCTCGGTGTTCAGTGAGTAGGTCTCGTCGGGGCCGCGATGGACGAGCCGGGTGTGCATGGCAGCGGCGACGCTGCGATCAATCCGACCGTCCGGGGAATAAGTCCCGCACACACCACACATCGTGCTCAAACACTCCGATCGCGTAGTTCACCGGCGAGAGCCCTCAGATTCTCCGCTCGGAGTACGTCCCGGACTCCGGCGTCCATCCATCCGAGCTTCTTGAGCCTGTTGACGAGGACGACCGTGGAGGCCGAATCGCCGCCTATGTCATAGAAGTTGTCGTCGAGGCCGGGGTCGCTCACACCGGTGAGGTGGCGGACCAGCTCAAGGATCTGCTCCTCCGGTCCCGCCGCCCTGCCCGCGTCCGGTGCGGAATTCCGGCTCGCCCTGAGGGCGTCACGGTCGACCTTGCCGTTCGGCGTGTAGGGCAGTGCGGCGATCTGCCTGATCACCGAGGGAACCTTGTAGGAATCGAGGACCGACTCGAGGTGAGAGCGCATCGCCCTGGGGGTCGCGGCGCCCTGGTAGTAGCAGACGAGGGCGTCGGCGTCGGAGCCGTCCGCGCTGTCGTGCGACTCGGCGGTCACCACCGCCTCCATGACCGAGTCGAGCCGACACGCGGCCGCCTCGATCTCACCCGGGTCGAGGCGGTAGCCGCGCACCTTCAGCTGCCGGTCCAGCCGTTCGACGAAGTAGATCTGCCCACCGCGGCGTTCGACCACGTCGCCCGTCCGGTAGACCCGGTTCGCATCCTCGTCGAGGAAGGGCCGCAAACCCTGCGCGGTGAGGTAGCCGATCGCGACGCTCTCACCGGTGATGACGAGTTCGCCGCGGACCACGGGCGAACCGGCGGGGTCCCCGCCGGCCGGAGTGGGCAGGGGGAGGATCTCGTAAGCGCAATCACCCACGACCTCGCCGAGTGGCACCGACTCGGTGCAGTGAGCCGGGTCGAGGACCTCGCTGAGGAAGTTGCAGACGGTGGTCTCCGTGGTCCCGTACGCGTTGTGGAACGCCGCTGCCGACGACCACTTCCGGACCACTGCCCGACGGCATGAACCACCGCCGTTGATCACGTGCTTCAGGCTCATCGCCGGTGTGGGCCCGGTAGCGGTCAGCGCGAACGGGGTGGTCTTCAGATGGGTGATGCGGAAGTCCTCCAGCGTCTTCTGAAGGACCGTTCCGGGACTGAGATGCTGCTCTCCCAGGACCACCAGGCATGCGCCCGCGGTCAGGGTCCACAGAATCTCCGTGATGCATCCGTCGAAGGTCAGCCGGGCGAACTGCAGCGTGCGGCACCGCGTGTCCAACTCCAAGGACCGCACGTGGTCCTGGACCATCGCGGCCAGCGGACCGGTGCGCACCAGGACGCACTTGGGTTCGCCCGTCGATCCCGACGTGTGGATCGCGTAGCCGATCGTGCCGTGGTACGCCGCGAGTTCCGCGGGTGCCCGGAGGGGTTCGGCTCCCGTGTCATCCCGCCATTCGGGCGGGGTAGCCGAGAGTTCGGGCGCGTCCGAGTAAGTGGTGCTTCTGGCAACGGTGTTGATTCCGAGCCGGGACACCTTGGTCCGGTTCGACGCCTCGCTGTCGCGCGGGTCGACGAAGACGAACGGACGCCCTGACCGCAGGGCACCGACCATGGCGACGATGGAACCGGAGGACCGGACGGCCTCGATTCCGATGAAGTCACCGGGCGCCGTGTTCGCGTCGAGCCGTGCGGCGAAGTCACGGACCTGCTCACCGAACTCCCGGTAGGTGATCACCCTGTCCGGAGTCTCGATCGCTTCGCCTTCGGGATTCTCCTGAATGGCGCGCTCGATCGCATCCACTACTGACATCTGCTGTACGGTCAACTGCCCATGCCCTTTACGCTCGTCATCGGATTCCGGTCATCTCACGGTGTGAGTGAGGGTGCCCACGCCCTCGACAACGGACTGGATGGAGTCGCCGGGGCTGATCACGGCGGCTCCCGGAGTTCCCGTGCAGATGACGGTTCCGGCGGCGAGGGTACGGCCGGCCGTGAAGTACTCGACCAGATATCCCAGGTCGTACTTCATGTCGGACACCAGCGCGGAAGAGACCACTTCACCGTTGCGGATGGTCGACACGCGTATCGAGGCAAGTGCCGAGTCGTCGAACTCGTCCAGCGTCACGAACTGCGGACCGACGCTGCAGAAGGTGTCGAACCCCTTGGCCCAGGGAATGTAGCGGGGATTCTCACGGATGACGTCTTCGGCGGTCATGTCGAGAACGGCCGTGACGCCCGCGATGACCGACCGCCACTCATCACGCCGTACGTTCTTGCATTCCGTTCCGATGATCAGGCCGAGTTCGGCTTCCGCGGTCACTCGTTTGCTCTGAGAGGGCAGTTCGATATCCTCACCGTTGCCGATGAGGCAGTTGCCCGGCCTCAGGTAGGACCCGGGTCCGGACGCGGGCTGCTGGGCGTTCAGATCGGCGGAGTGGCCCTTGTAGTTGAGGCCCGCTCCCCAGATGTCACCGTCGTCGACTATGGTCGCAGCACCGTCGAGCGGGATGCCGGCCGGTTCGGCAGGCGGCAGGGATTGGAGCAGGGCGACGAGCTCCCTCCGCCGCGCGTCATCCAGCAGGTCGGTGATGCGGGCCGGAGTTTCGAATCCCTCGATACCGGAGAGCGGAATCCAGCCCCCGGCGTGACTCGCGAAGATCTGATGTCCTTGTTCGGTCTTGAACCTTGCCAGTCTCACAGCGTTGCTCCCCGTTACGTGGTGGTTAGACGGCGCTCTTGACGACTGCGGGGCGCCGGGCGATCCGCAGTGCCGCGGCGCGAATGTCGTTCTTGCCCGCACTCGCCGGTGCCAGCTCGACGGCCGTCTCCATCACGGAGGCCGGGTCAACGGTGAGTTCGGCGCAGAGTTCCTCGACGAGCGGGAAGAATCCGGAGTGAATGCCGATCACGCCGCCGAGCACCTGCATGGTCCGGTTCTCCGGAAGGACGTCCATGCTGCTGCGGCAGAACTCGGCGAGCTTGCCCAGCTCCTTGTAGTCGTACACGTCGCCACTGGTGAGGCTGAGGATGCCGGCCAGCGATTCGGTCTCCGCGTTTCCGGCGCCCCGGCCGATGCCGTTGAGCGTGCCGTCGACGATCGTGGCGCCCGCCTCGACCGCGGCCATGGTGTTCGCGTTCGCCATGCCGAGGTTGTCGTGGCCGTGGAATCCGACGACGGGGAAGAGCTCCTTCACGACGGTCACGTAGCGGCGGACGTCGTCGGGAAGCATCGAGCCGTACGAGTCCACGACGTACAGTCCCGCGATGTCCCGAGTGACCCCTTCCAGTAGTGCGGGAAGGTGCTCGGCAGGCGTGGCACTCGTCTTCATGAGGTTGAGGTAAACCTCCCCGCAGATCTCGGTGGCGCGCTCGATGTAGTCGAGGTGTTCGGCGACCCGCTCTGCCTCGATGCCGATGCGTACGAAAGACATGCCCTGGTCGCAGAGTTCGGCGAGTGTCGTGAGCCGGCTGAATTCGGGCTGCGCGAACATTCCCCACGAGGAGGTGGTCAGTTCCGAACGCGCGATCTCGCACCAGCGCTGGAGGTCGATGTTGCAGGCCGTGATGCCGGCCCGTTCCGCCTCGAAGCCGAGGCCGTGACCGATCTCGATCTTCCGGATGGGCGTCTCGTTCAGGCGGCCGAGGAGCTCGACGACGAACTTCTCCTCGAGCTGGAAATCGACCGCGTAGGAGCCGTCACGCAGTGTCGCGTCAAGGAGCTCGGTCGTCAGCGTGGCATGTGTTGCAGGCATGTCCATCCTCACAGGCTCAGCGGTTTGCGGGTGAATCCGGTCAATTCCTCGCGGAAGTTGAGCCGGCGTTGATCTCCTGGCGGCAGCCACGGTGATCACGCGACGGCAATGCGGGAACTGTGGAGCGGGCGGAAGACTCGCCCCCCGGTACTCATGGATCCAGAACGCCGGATGGACCGGGCTCGTACATTCAAGGGAAAGGCCGGCACCGGCCGGGATTTTCCGGAGCGGTGGGCGTAACCGGGCTCGCGGAAGAGCCGCAGACAATTCCTGGGAAGGCCGGCGTCGTCGGTGGCCGATGCGGCATGGAGTACCTAACACCTGATTTGGTCGAGGATCAACGGGCAAACGTGACAATCCGGCCAGTTGGCGAGATGCAGTTGATGTCGGTGGCCGGTATCGAGCGGTGTGTCAGCTCCGCATCAGGAACTCCCAGAGACGTGTCAGTTCCGTATCAGGAACTCCGGACGGCCCGGCCCGATACACCCGAGTGCTTGCGACGATCTTGGCCTGGACATGACTCACACTCTGTGTTTGGCTTGCCCGGCCAAGAGTCGGCCCTCTCGATCCGGCCGCTCAACGCCTCATTCCGCTGCACAGTTCGACAGGCTGGATCCTGTCGACTCGCACGCTGACGGATGCCGGGAACCGACCGGCTGATTCCCCAACGGAACGCGAATCCACCACCCTCATTTGGCCTTTCGGTGATGGTGCGCAGGCCGCGCGCATCCGTTCACGACACCAGGCCTCCACGAGCGAGGCTTCGACGACTGAAGTCGGCTGCGCCCTTCAGGATGAAGCAGCCAGGAAGGATTCCGATGCGCACGACAATGCTGGATGAATTGCGGAGGGCTCTACCGGAGCAGGATGTGCCGGCGGTCGAAGAGTGCGCCACGAAGCTCTACAACGCCCTGCCGCGGCAGGGCGAGCTCGGGCGGAACACGGTCATGGTCGCCTACGGCGGCGGCAAGGACAGCGCCTACGCGGTGGCGTTCGTGCGCGCGGTCCACCTGACGCTCGCCGAACGGCACGGCGAGACCTTCCGGTTGCGTGTGGTGACCATGCGCCACGGTGGAATGCCCTACCAGGTGATGCTCAACATCGACCGCACGTACAAGGCGCTGGGGCTCTACGACGACCCGGATACCGAGCTGCTGCTCCTTGAGGGTGACCAGGTCCGGCCGTTCGCCCGGGACCGCAGCATGCCGCACCGGCTCATCGAGTTCAACCGGGTCGACATGCTCATGGGCGGACACCGGACCTACGGCGACGGCCGGGCGACCTTCTGCAACGCCTGCAACCTGAACGTGGCCAACTCCTTCGGCGTGGCGGCCCGCCACGGCGGAGGCGTCGACCTCATCATCACCGGTGACTCCCCGCAGGAGCAGCGTGACTACGCCCTGTGGATCCGCCAGTTGGCGCGCGAGGCCGGCCAGAAACCCGCCGACGGCAGGAAGGGCTTCAAGGGCACGCTGGAGACCCTCGACGGGCTGGCCAAGGCCTACTTCGAGGAGATCCACGGGTCGGAGAACGAAGAGAGGATCAAGGACCGGGGGGTGACCTCGGACATCTCCCACACCCTGGCCTTCTTCTCCATCTACGACTACACGAGCTACGCCTCGGGGGCGCACTGGAGCCTGCTGACGGACTTCCTCGACTTCGTCTTCGACGAGATCGCCTTCAACTTCACCGAGTCGGACTGTGCGAACCCCGCGCTCATGGCCCACTTGCGCGGACTGCGGACCGAGCGCGTCTACAAGCGCTCCTACGGGGAGGGCATCGCCCAGTACGTGGACTTCGCACTGGAGTTGATGCGGCGCAAGCACTTCCCGGAGCACCTCGTCGAGGAGATGGAGGAGCGCTACCGCACCGATGTCGGCGTCAAGTCGATGCGTGAGGCAGCCACCGAGTACGGCGAGGTCGCCTTCGGTCTGGACACCACGCAGCTGGTCTGCATGGTGTACTCGCCCTTCGCCGGACGTGCCGCCAACCTGCACGAGTACCTCGCCGGAGAGCAGCCCGACCTCCTCCCGGAGGAGGACCGCATCCGGGCGCTGCTCGCCGGGGCGGAGGACCAGGCGCTCGCCGCGCGCCTGGAGCGGTTCAGCGGACTGAGCGTGACGGATCTGCGGGCTCTCCACGACGGCGCGCTGTGGTCGCCGTTCCAGGACATGTCCGCTCAGCCGGGACTCCTCGGGAAGGTCATGGTCAGCGACCCGCACCAGAAGGTCATCACGGCGAAGCGGAACGCCGAGGGCGAAGAGGTCCTCGACAGGGTCTCCGGCCGCTAGGGGGTGGCCGGCCCCGGTTCCCGGTCCGTCCCGGCACCGCGGATGGGGTCCCGCCGATGGGGTCCCGCGGACCGGGTCCGCCGGGGCGGGGCGCTCTCCACCCTCCCGAGTGGCGCAGTGCACAGTTCAACGTCAGCGTGATCATGTGAACAAGTAGGGTCCCCAGCTATGGCAATTCAACAACATGAGACTCCGGCGCCGCCCAAGACCAAGATCGTGGTCGTCCTCCGTGACGACCTCGAGAGCTGGCAGGCCGTGAACGTGACGGCGTTCCTGGTCAGCGGCTTGGCGACCGCGGACCCCGACATCATCGGGCAGGAATACCTCGACGCGGACGGGGTCGCCTACCTCCCCATGTTCCGCCAGCCCGTTCTGGTGCTCAGTGCGACCGCGGAGGTGCTCACCGCCGCTCACGGCCGCGCGGTTGCGCGCGGCATGCCGGTCTCGGTCTTCACCTCGGACCTGTTCGCGACGGGCAATGACCACGACAACCGTGCGGCGGTACGGGCGGTGGAGACGGCGAAGCTCGACCTCGTGGGCATTGCGCTCCACGGCGGGAAGAACCAGGTCGACAAGGTGGTCAGGGGTGCGGTGATGTACCGATGACGAGCGACGTCTCCCGGCCTGTGGCGGCGGCGCGGTCAACGGCTGCTCCGTACCTGAACCTCCTTGTCACCATGATCATGTTCGGCAGTGCCTTCGCCAGTTCCAAGGTGGTCGTGGGGGAGATGCCGCACGAGGTCGCGGCGGCGCTCCGGTTCGGCGGCGGCGGACTGCTGCTGATCCTCCTCGCCGTGGTGCTCAGAAAGCGCTCGCGGCCGATCGGACGTGCCGCGGCGTTACGCGCGGGGCTGGCCGGGCTGCTGGGAGTCCTGGCCTACAACGTCTTCTTCTTCTGGGGGCTGTCCCTGGCCCCCTCGCTCGACGGCGGCATCATCGTGCCCGTCCTGAGCCCCATCCTGACGACCGCCGCCCTGATCCTGCTGGGCCGTGAGACGGCCTCCTGGCCGCGGGTCGCCGGGCTGGCGACAGGCGCGCTGGGCGCACTGGTCTTTTTCCTGGGGATCAGCGGGGAGGCGGCCGGCTCCACCCGGCTGGTCGGCGACCTCGTCTTCATGGCGGGGGCCGGGTGCTGGGCGGCCTACAGCATCCTGTCGAAGTCGGTCCTGTCGGGTGTGGACCCGTTGCGGGCCACGGCCTGGGGAACCGGCGTCGGCGGGCTCGGACTGATCGTCCTCGCCGTCCCGGCGGCGGGAGACGTGTCGTGGCAGTCGGTCTCGGGCCTCGCATGGGCGAACGTCGTCTTCCTTGCCGTTGGGCCGACCACGATCGCCTACCTGTTCTACTACCGCGGACTGCGCAGCGTGAGCGCGTCCACGGCCACCACCATGATGTTCACCGTTCCGGTGTTCGGTTCCTTCTTCTCGACCGTGTTCCTGGGCGAGTCGTTCACGAGCGTGCAGCTCGTCGGCACGCTGATCATGCTGGGCGGGGCGCTCTTCGCCGTCCTCGGGGGCAGTCCGCTGCGCCGACGCACCGCCCCGGAATCCGTGCACGCCGGTTAGGTCGCCCTCCAGGAGGTTGCTTGATGATGTGTTGTCACGATCGGCCGCTCCTTCCACCCGCGGCCCGCCGGCCGGAGGTGTGCTGATGGATTTCGGCATCGCGGGGCGTACGGCCCTGGTGTGCTCCTCGACGGGAGGGATCGGCGAGGCGATCGCCCGGCTGCTGGCCGCGGAAGGAGCCAATGCGGTGGTCTGCGGCCGGCGGGGGGAGCGGGCGAAGGAGATCGCCGCGGACCTGCCCAGCGCCGTTGGCGTCGAGGTCGACCTCATGACCGAGGAGGGGCCGGACGAGCTGCTGCGGGCCACGGCCGAGGCATTCGGGGCCCCCGACATCCTCGTGCTCAACGGCCCCGGTCCCAGGCCCGCTCCGGCGACCGGCGTCGACATGGCCGACGTGGACGCGGCGCTCGACGCCACCGTGCGCCGGCACATCCGGCTGGTCTCGCTGGCCCTGCCCGCCATGCGGGCACGGGGCTGGGGCCGGATCCTGGCGGTCGGCTCCAGCGGGATCGCCGCTCCGCTGCCGAACCTCGCGCTGTCGAACCTCGGCCGCGCCGCACTGGCCGGCTACCTCAAGACGCTGGCTGCCGAGGTCGCCGCCGACGGGGTGACCGTCAACCTCCTGCTGCCCGGCCGCATCGAGACGGACCGCACCGCGCAGGTCGACGCCGCGAACGCGGCACGCTCCGGCCGTACCGTCGCCGAGGTGGAGCAGGCATCGGTCGCCACGATCCCGGCCCGACGCTACGGGCGACCCTCGGAGTTCGCCGCGGCCGCCGCGTTCCTCTGCAGCGCGCCGGCCTCGTACATCACCGGGACGGCCGTACGGTGCGACGGCGGGCTCGTGCGCAGCCTCTAGTCAAAGAAGGTCGAAATGCCCGTACGCAGAGCTGCAGGGTAATCAACGCTGCGTTCCAGCAAGTCAGTTGATGGTTTAGACCGGATGGTGAGATGGCCGTTGACGCGGCCCCTGGGTCACGTGTGAGCATGATCAGCGCATTGGCCGTTGCATGACTTCCGCATTGGCGGCACATGCGCGGCAGGAACGGGGGATTCTGCTATGCGCGTTTCTTTGCTAGGGCCTATGGCCATCCATTCAACCCAGGGAACATTCGCGGTCAGAGGGGAACGGCTCTGCACCTTGCTCGCGCTTCTCGCGAGTGCATCTCCTTCGATCGTTTCCAGCGCCACGCTGGTGGGCGCGATCTGGCCGAGACGCACTCCAGAGAAGGCCGACAACGCCCTGCACGCCCTGATGTCCAGGCTGCGTCGGGACCTGGATTCCGCCTGCGGAGCCGGGTTCGCCAACGCCCGCGTGGTCACCGGCCGGCCGGGGTACGGACTGCGGCTGGGCGAGAGCGAGGTCGACTCGCACCTCTTCGACCGGCTGTGCGCGGAGGCCCGTGCGCTGGGCGGGGAAGAGGCGGTGGGGCTGTACGAGCGCGCCCTGTCCCTGTGGCGCGGGCCTGCCCTGGGCGGAGTGTCGGACAGTGCCTGGCTGCGCGGGGTTCGGGCCCGGCTGGAAGAGGGCCGGCTGGCCGCCGCCAGCGAGAAGATCGACATTCAGCTTGTCCTCGGTGACCACGTACAGGTCCTCTGCGAATTGCAGGAGCTGACGGCGGTGTACTCGGTGCACGAGGGGTTCTCCCGCCAGCTCATGATCGCGCTCTACCGGGCAGGGCGGCAGACGGAGGCCCTGACGGAATACGCCCGTATCAGGCGGGCCTTGCGCGAGGGCCAAGGTGTCGAGCCCTCCCCTCCACTGAGGGAATGCCTGGCCGCCGTCCTGCGTCACGACATTCCGTCCGTCGATTCACTGCTTCCCGCTTCGGCGGCGTGACAGGCACAGCTCAGAACAGGTGAATGAGTTGACATATTTTCCGCTCTCGCCGGAACAAGAGAGCATGCTTTTTCTCGAAGGCCTATTCGGGCCGGGAATCTTCCACAACATGCGCGTCACGGTGGCCGTGCCCGAGGGCATCGGCGTCGACGCCGTGCGTGAAGCGGTGACCTGCTTCCAGCAGCGCCAGGACGCGCTGCGCACGCGTCTCTGCGGACGCTCACCGTTCCTGCAGACGGTGACCGCCGACACGGCCGACCTGGTCGTCACCACGGCCGGGCCGGGCGAGGGCGCCGTCGCGCTCCTGGAGCGACGGCGCGGCGAGCTGCTCAACACCGAGCAGCACCGCGGGGAAGCCGCTCGCACGCACTTCGAACTCGTCCAGGACGCGGAGGGGTACGAGCGTCATCTCACCGTCGCGCTCGATCACTTCACGTGCGACGGGAACTCGGCTGCGGTCGTCGCCGCCGATCTGACCCGTCTCCTCGAGGGGCACGGGGACCTCGGGCCGCTCCCCAAGGGCTTCGCGGACCTGTGCCGCGACCGGACGACCGGGGCAGGTGCGCAGCGCGAGAAGGAACTGCGGGGCTGGACCGCGGCCCTGGAGCAGGTCGAGCCGCTCACCGGGCTCATGCCGCACCGGTCCGTCGGCGTCGCGAGCGCCGCCGACGCCACGCCCCTGACCCGCAGTCAGGTGGACAGCACTTTCGTCGGGTCGGAGCTGTACGACCTGGTGACGGCGGTGAGCGAGACCCACGAATCCACCCCGTTCGCCGTGATGTCCGCCCTCACGGCACTGGTGATCTGGCGCCGCAGCGGCCGCAACGGGTTCGTCCTCTTCAGCCCCGTCTCCACGCGCCGCGACGCCGCCTCGGAGGTCGCCGTCGGCCTCTTCGCCCATGACCGGCCCGTGGTCTGCCGGGTGGATCCCGACCAGCCCCTGTCCGCCTTCATGAAGGCGATGATGGCCGGCACCTGGCGGGGGTTCCGGGGAGCGCTGCTGAGTGTTCCGGAACTGGCCCGGGAAATACCGGAGTTCGGGCGGACGCTGCTCGACGACGGAGCAGAGTACATCCAGCTGCACGTCTGGATGGAGGACGCCGACGATGCTCACGCCGCCGATCCGGTGGAGCGGCGCGTGGTGACCGAGCACGGCGTGTTCGAACCCTCGCACGACCTGACCGTCACCACCTGGCGGTTCGGCTTCTCGCCCGGCAGGACGACGCTCCGTTCGTACTTCGGCGGGCCGGCCGCGGGCCTGGAGGTCTCCGAGGAGATCGGCCACGAAGTGCTGACCCTGCTGCGGGCCGCCGCCGGAGCCGACGACGGTCCGGTCGGACGCCTCGTCGAGTCGACGCTCGGCGCGGCGATCGCATCCCCGCACCGCCCGGAACACTGAGGAGAGACACGTGGAAGAGGAAATCAGGCAGGTCATCTCCGAGGTGCCCAAGCTCCGCGAGATCGTGCCGCAGCTGGCAGCCGACGGGGACCTGTGGGACGCGGGCATGGATTCGATGACCAGCGTGCAGATGATGCTGCGGCTGGAGGACCACTACGGGGTGGAGTTCCCCGACGGGTCCCTGACGCGGGAGACCTTCACGAGCATGCGCAGTCTCGGCGCGGCGCTCGGCCCGCTCCTCGAAGAGCGGAAGGCCACCACGGGATGACCTCGCCAACGGGGGAGCACCTCCCCCCTTACATCGAACAGGCCGTGCGGGCCGCGGCCGAACAGGCCGCCGCATCCGCCACCGACGTCGACCGCGGGGCCCGGCTGCCCGCCGAGGCGCTCAAAGTGATCCGCGACACCGGCCTGTTGACGGCCGTGGCCCCCGTCGAGCTGGGCGGGGCCGGTCTCGGTCCGGGCGCCCTCGTGACCGTCGCCGAGCGGCTCGCCCGTGGCTGCGGGGCCACCGCGATGATCTGGGCCATGCATCAGGCCCAGCTGGCCTGCCTGGTGCGTCACCACCCGGACGCACCGCTGACGCGGCAGGCCGTCGCCGACCGATGGCTGATCGCCTCGGTGACCAGCGAGCGCGGAGTCGGTGGAGACCTGCGCAGCAGCCGGGCGGGCGTCGGCGACGGGGGCGGGCACACCCGTACGCTGGAGAAGGAGGGCACGACCGTTTCGTACGGGGCGCACGCGGACGCCTACCTGATCACCGCCCGCAAGGGCGCGGACGCCGGCGCGAGCGGTCAGGCGGCCGTGCTGGCCACCCGTGAGCAGACCGAGCTGACCCGGACCGGCGAGTGGGACACGCTCGGCATGCGCGGCACCTGCAGCCCCGCATTCCGGCTCCGGGCCTCCTTCGACGCGTCCCAGGTCCTCCCGGTCCCCTTCGCGGAGATCGCGGCCCGCACCATGGTGCCGCTGTCCCACCTGCTGTGGGCCGGGGTCTGGAGCGGGCTCGCCGCAGAGGCGGTCCACCGGGCGGTGTCGTACGTACGCGAGAAGGCACGTTCGGGGGCGTCCGCACCGGTACCCGCCCTCGCCGCGGCGCACGCGAAGCTCGCGGGGATACGGGGCCAGGTGGACGCGGCGGTACGGTCCACCGAGCCCGTGTTCCAAGCCGGCCTGGAGCCGACGCTGGGGCTGGCCGTCGAGCTCAACGCCCTCAAGGTCGGCGTCTCGGAGAACGCCGTCGAGACGGCCCGACTCGCCCTTCAGGTCTGCGGCATGGCCGGCTTCGCCGAGCACGGCCCGTACTCCGTGGCCCGGATCCTGCGCGATACCTACTCCGCGCCGCTGATGATCGGCAACGGCCGGCTGTTGGCGGCCAACGCACAGACACTGCTGCTTGCCAGGGGGGAACGATGACCACGGAGACCACGTCGGCACCGACGACCGCCTACGGGACCGGAGCGCCCGGGGTGGCCCTCACCCCCCGCCGGGACGGCCGGGTCCTCGACGGGCTGCGCGCCGGCCTCGCCACGCTGTTCGGCGCGCAGACCGAGGAGCACTACAGCGCCCCACCGGTGATCGCCCGCACCACCCTGGCCCTCGCCGGGTACCCGGAGTCCTTCCCCCAGCTGCTCGGCACCGTGCAGGGCAACCCGGACGGCGGCGAACCCGGCCCGACGGACCTGGCCCTCACCTCGGCGGCTTGCCACCACCTGTACCCGCTGGTTGCCGGAGAGACGATCGCGGGCGCGCGCTCCCTGAGCGTGGAGGCGTCCTGCTACCGGGGCGAGGCCACCTCGGAGACGGGGCGGCTCCGTTCCTTCCGGATGTACGAGGTCGTACGGTTCGGGGCGCCCGAAGCCGTCGAACAGTGGCGGGACGAGGTGCTGGCGGTGGCCGACGGCTGGCTGGGCGAGCTGGGTCTGGCCACCCGGGTGATCGCTGCCAGCGACCCCTTCTTCGGCCGCCCGGGCCGTCTGGTGGCAGCCGTGCAGCGGGCCGAGGAGCTCAAGTGGGAGGTGACCGCAGAGCTCGCCGACGGGCTCGTGCAGTCGATCGCCTCGGCCAACTGGCACAAGGAGCACTTCGGTGAGGCCTTCGGCTTCACGCTGGCCGACGGTTCCACCGGCCACAGCGCCTGCTTGGCCTTCGGCCTGGACCGCATCGTGCTCGCGCTGCGCCACCGGCACGGCGACGACCTCGAGTCCTGGCCGGCGCCCGTCCGCCGGCGACTGGGCCTTTGACACTGAGGGGCCCGGCCTGAATCAGGCCGGGCCCCGCAGTGTGCCGGATGCGTGCGCGCCTCAGATCCTGGCGGCGACGATCAGGCCCGAAGACCAGTCGAGGCGGGTCGCCCTGAGCCGCCCGTCGGACATCAGGCGCTCCGCCAGGGCCTCCGCCCGTGGACCGTGCCCCTCGGGCCAGGAGGGCTGGGGCAGAAGGTCGTCCACCACGTACAGCGCCCCCGGGGCGAGCAGCTCCAGGGTCTCGTCGAGCCGTTCGAACTTCCCGGCCCAGGTATCGGCGAAGACCAGGTCGAACCGTTCGCCGTCGAGCCGCTCGATCAGCGCACCCGCGTCGCCGTGGACGAACCGCACCCGCGCGTCGTGCCCGAGATGCTGCCGGGCCACCTCGACCAGGTTCTCTTCGCTCTCCACCGTCAGCAGACTGCTGTCGGTGGCCATGCCGTCGAGCAGCCAGGCGGTGGACATGCCCGCGCCCGTGCCGAGTTCGAGGATCCGGCCTCCGGGCCGGGCCGCCGCGAGGGTGCGCAGCAGCGCTCCCGTGCGCGGGTCGCAGGACATCTCGAAACCGAGCCGGGCGCAGGACCGGGCGAGCGATTCCAGTACGTCGGCAGGCGCTCCCGCCGGGTCCTCGGGCCGTACGGTCGCTGGTTCCACGCTCACCGGATGCTCCTCAGCAGGACGGGCAGGCTGCGAGGCCTGCGGAACGTGACGCCTTCCACCGGCGGCACGGGCCCTTCCGGCGAGGTCAAGGCCGTTGTGCGCGCCAGCAGTTCGTCCACAGCGTATTCGATCTCGGCGGCCGCCAGCCGGTTTCCCGGGCAGGAGTGCCGGCCGCGGCCGAAGGTGAGTTCCGAGCGTTCGGAGCGGCCCGGGACGAACCGGTCGGCGTCCGCGAAGACGGACTCGTCCCGGTTGGCGGAGGCCAGGTTCAGCTGAACCGCCGCACCCGCCGGGATGGCGACCCCGCCGAGCTCGGTGTCCTGCCGGGCGTAGCGCAGGGTGAAGTGCATGGGCGGCTGCCAGCGCAGCACCTCGCGGACGAAGTCCGTGACCCTCACCCGTCCTTCTCGCAGATCGTCCTGGACGCCGTCGACCGTGAGGAGGCACACCACCGCGTTGGCCAGCGAGCAGACCGTCGTCTCGGTGCCCGCGCTGAGCAGCAGGGTGGCGGTGCGGACGATTTCCTCCTCGGAGAGGTCCAGGCCGTCGGCCTGCGCGCAGCGCCCCAGGAGCCCGCCGCGCCCGAGGCCCCGGCGGAGCACCGCGGCGGTATGCGCCTCCAGCGCGTCGCGGGCGTCGGCGGCCGGGCCCAGCGGGGCGGTGGTCCGGTCCAGGCAGTCGACGAGCGGGCGCAGCCGGTCGGCGAGCCAGTACCGGTCGGCGGGGTCGAGACCGGTGAGGGCCACTGCCACCCGCAGCGGCAGTTCGGAGGCGAAGTCCTCCACGAAATCGCCCGCGCCCAATGCCGCCATTCCGGCCGCGAGTTCCGCAGCGGTGGGCCTGACCACCCGCTCGATCAGTGTTCGGACGGCGGTCCCGGTCAGGTCGGCGTTCACGAAGGGCCGCAGCCGGGTGTGATCGGGGCCGTCGGTGTCGAGCAGCGTCGGCCCCAGTGCCTGGCGGCTGCGCCGGAAGGGGTGTTCCACGGTGAAGTGGGAACTGCGGAACACCGTGTCGGCGAGGGCGTGGCCGTGGACGAAGAAGCACCGGTGGACTTCCGACCAGCCGACCGGCTGGTGCGCGCGGAACCAGGTGTAGTACGCCCAGGGGTCCTGGGGATGCAGGGACGCGTCGAAACCGGCGAGCCCCTCGACGTCTCCCGGTACGACGACGGCCGGCCCCATCAGACGTCCATGCGCAGGGGGCCGGTCCCCGCGATGTAGTCGTGGAGGCCGCAGACCTCGCTGAGCCGGTGGCCGGCCCGCAGCGCCTCGCGCAGTTGCTCCTCCTGACCCTGCAGGAGCCTGGCCGCCGAGAAGACGGCCGAGAGGTGCCGTGCGCGTACGAGTACGACAGCGTCCTCGTCGCCGAAGATCCAGTCGCCGGCGTGGACCTCGATCGTCGCGTCGCCGCTCCCGGACTCGTCGACGATCGGGACCGTGACCTCCATGGGCAGCTGGACGGCCGGGACCAGCGCGGTCTTCGCCGAGATGATGTCGACCTCGGTCGAGTACACGGCGAGGCCGAGGCCCGACAGATAGCCGACGTCCCGCACGGCGCCGTTGACGACCAGGCCGCCCAGCCGCTGGGCGACGGCCGCCGTGGCCAGGATGTCTCCGGCGAGCGCCTCGGAGCGCGGGGCGGTGTTGCTGACCAGCAGGACGTGCCCTGGCGGAGTGGCGTCGAGGCCCTGCAGGACCGGAAGCATGTCGTTGTCCGTGGCGACGGGGAAGGCCGGGCCCGCAAGGTGGGTGACCTGGGTGCGGTGCTCCAGCGGCCAGGCCACCACCTCGACGTACTTGGGCGCCGCGTCCCGCAGCTGGGCGCAGCCGAAGCCGGCGAAGTCCGCGCGGATCTCGGCGATGCGCTGCTCGTCGGGGCTGCTCATGCCGCCACCTCCACCACGTACGTGTCGTAGATGCGTTCCAGGGTGTGGAAGGAGCGCAGGGAGTCGGCGGTGAGCTCGATCTCCCGCCCGACGAGCTCCTCCAGGTGCATCAGGACCTCCACCATCGCGAAGGAGTCCAGGAAGCCGAGGTCCCAGAGGTTGTCCGCGGGGCCGGGCACCGGAAGTTCGCGTGGCGCCCTGAGGGTTCGAAGGGTGTCGGAGAATCGGGTGTAGAACTCTTCACGCTGCATGTGTGCTGCTCCTGTGACAGGGGATCGGTGGCGGCCGGCCGTCGTCAGACGGTCTGCTCCACCTCTTGTACGAGTACGTCGAGCGCGTCGGCCAGCTGCCCGCGCGGGATGGTCAGAGGGGGTGCCACCCGGATCCGGTCGCCGGTCGCTCCGCCCGTGAAGGGGAGGATGTGGCGGCGGACGCAGCCGCGCACCACGTCCTTGGCCCGGGGGTGGCCGAACGACAGGGCGGGGCCCGTGGTGTGGAGGTCGCGCACGGCCGGGATCTCCCCGAGGCGCTTGGCGCACAGTGCCAGGGCCTCGCTCACCTCGCCGACCAGGTCCCCCAGGAGGCCCTGGTCGATCCAGGCGGCGACGGCCGCCGCCGCGCGGAACCCGAGCACGCCGGTCTGGAAGGTGTGGGCGAGTGCGAGGGCGGTGCCCGCGGAAGCGTCGAACGCCTTCGGGTAGACCACGGCGGACAGCGGGTAGAGCCCGTTGGTCATGGACTTGCCGAACAGGTGGACGTCCGCGTCGATGCCCAGGGCCCGGGTGGGGCTGAGGTGGCCGTGGCGGTGGTACCCGGCCTGGATCTCGTCCGCCACGACGACGACCCCGGCCCGCCGCGCCGCCGCGACGGTCGCCGTGAGCCACTCGGGATCGATCGGCACGTAGCCGTTGGCGCCCTGCACCGGCTCGAAGACGAAACACGAGACGTCATCCCAGCCGCCGAACTCCGCGCCCGGCCTCAGATGCGTCACCAGCGGGTCGACCGCTGCGGTGAACACCGTGTTCTGCAGAGCCAGTTCACGGTGCGTGCGGGTCGCGGCGAGGGTGTCGAGCCCCAGGCCGTGGAAGGCCCCCTCCAGGGCGAGCACCTTGCCCGGCCGCACCCGCTGGGCGATGGCCAGCGCGCTGGACACGGCAAAGCTCCCGCCGACCTGGAAGAGCACCTGGTGGCCGGGAAGGCCCAGGCGGTCGGTGAGCCACTCGGCGAACGTCGCGGCCTCCGGCGGGTACACGCCGGCCGCGATGTCCGCGGTGAGGTCGATGTGGGGGGTGATCAGGGGGTTGAGGTGGCCGAAGTTCACCGCGCCGTAGGCGCTCATCAGGTCGGTGTACGAAGCGGTCGCGCCCTCGGGATCGCGTAGGAGGAGCGTGGCGTTGTCGGCGCTCTGCAGGGTGAGCCCGCGGCCCAGCACGGAGGACTCGTCGAGCGGGCTGATCCGGGTGGTCATGGAGATCCTTCGGTCGCTGGTCCGCTCCCGGCGTACCGCGCACGCAACCGCGCTCGGTCGATCTTGCCGTTGGGCGTGGTGGGGAGCGGGGAGTCGGTGAAGTGGAGGCTGCCGGGCACCATGTACGGCGGCAGCAGGTCGGCGCACCACCGGCGCAGCTCCGCCGTGTCGAGCGGACCTGCGGGGGTACGGGCGCCGGGCGCGTCGTGAGAGTCGTCGGTGTCGTGGAAGGCGTGGAAGGCGTGGAAGGCGTGGGAGGTGTGGGAGTCGGCCGGGGCCGGGCGGCGGGCGATCACGGCCAGCAGTCCGTCGGCCGCCGCGGTGACGGCGGCCTGGGCGACCCGGGGGTGGCTGCGCAACACCCGTTCCACCTCCTCGAGTTCGATGCGGTTGCCCCGCACCTTGACCTGGAGGTCGTCCCGGCCCTTGAAGTAGAGGTGCCCGTCCGTGCCGAGTTCGGCCCGGTCGCCGCTGCGGAACACCAGCTCGCGGTCGTGGGGGCGCAGCGGGTTCGCCACCAGGGCCCGGCCGGTCGCCGCGGGGTCGCGCCAGTAGCCGGAGAAGAGGTTGTCGGCCCGCAGGTACAGCTCTCCGGTCACGCCCGGCTCGGTGACGGGGTCGCCGTCCTTGCCGAGCAGCAGCAGCTGCGCCCCCTGATGGCCCCACCCCATGGGCAGGCTGTCGCTCTCCTCGGGCAGCGGGTTGGGCAGGTCGAGGAAGGAGCAGGCCACCGACTCCGAGTGACCGAAGCAGTTGATGATCCGCAGTTCGGGGAACGCCCCCCGCAGGGTGCGGAGTCCGGAAGCCGGAAAGCCCTCGCCGGCGAAGAACACCGTACGGAGCGACGCGGCCCGGTGCAGTTCCCCCGGGACGTACCGCAGGATGGAGGACCACAGCGAGGGCACTCCGTTCATCTGCGTCACGCCGGTGGCACCGAGGAAGTCGAGCATCCGGCGCGGCTGGTGGAAGAGGGCTCGGTCCACGAGGACCAGCGTGGCGCCGGAGCCCAGGGCGAGGCCGTAGTCGAGCAGGGAGAAGTCGAACTGCAGCGGCGAGAAGCTGCCGACCCGGGCGTCGCCGTCCAGGGCGCAGTGCTCCGCCAGTGCCCGCCAGAAGGCCAGGACCGCCGAGTGGCTCATCATGATGCCCTTGGGCTCACCGGTCGTCCCCGAGGTGAAGATGAGGTACGCGAGGTCGCGCCCGGTGGTCTCCATGCGGACCGGGCCCGGTGGCGCCTCGCGGGGCCGGGAGAACTCCAGCGCCCCACCGTGCAGGCGGGCCCTGGACCACGGGGCGGCGGAACCCTCCCCGGGCGACTGCGGGCCGGTCCCGTCCTCGGCGACGAGCAGGACGGCCTCGGTGCGATCGGCGAGGGAGCGGAAGCGGGCCTCGGGGGTCTCGGGAGCGACGGGGACGAACACCGCGCCTGTCATGGAGCAGGCGCACAGCAGGGCGAGCGCGTCGGGGGACGGGTCGAGGCCGAGCACGATCCGGTCCCCGGGCTCCACCCCCCAAGCGGCGAGCTGCCCGGCGAGGCCGGCGGCGCGGGAGGCGAGTTCGGCGTAGGTGAGTGTCGACTCACGACCGATCACGGCGGGCCGGTCGCCGAGGCGCTCGGCGTGCCGGAGGAGGAAGTGGTGCAGCAGCGTGGCGTGCCGCTGCTCGTACGGGAGCGGACCCCGAGCCGTGGGCGTCACTGGGCCTCCACCACGGAGACGCCCCACTGGTTGGGGCCGGAGGCGAGCAGCAGCATGCGTTCTCCTGGTTCCGCCGGGTTCATTTCGAGTGAGTCCGCGAGATTGATCAGGTTGTCGGAGGCCAGTGCGTGGCCGAGCCGCGAGATGTTCGCCATGAACACCTGGTCGACGGAGAACCCGGTGATCTCCGCGAGCCCGCGGTTCACGCGGTTGTTGTAGTTGTTCGGCAGGACGCGGGAGATGCCCTGGGGCAGTGATCCGACCGCCGACAGGGCCTTCCCCGTGGTCCGCGCGCATCCCTTCCCGAACACGGACATGTGGCGAAGGAAGTTGACGGACGGGTCGATGTCCGCGAGGGCGGGATCGATGTGGAGTTCGGTGTGGAGCAGGCGCAGCGAGCCGGGCAACGCATCACGTGTCACGAGCACGCTGCTCGCCGCGTCGCAGTGCACCGAGATGCCCCCGCTCACCGAGCGGTCGTCGTCGGGCCCGAGGGCGTCCGCGCAGATCACGAGTACGTCGCCGGCGGCGCCCGCGGAGATCAGCGCCGCCGCCAGGTGCAGCGCAGTGTGCAGATTGGCGCAGTACCCAAGGGAAATGCCGAGCGGGAAGGCCTTCGCCAGGCCCAGGGACTGCTGCAGGCGGCCGCTCCCCACCTCGTGCGTCGCGGCCGCGTCGTGGTGGCTGTTGGTCGCGTGGATCACGTGGGTGACCGTGTCCCGCCGGCCCGGACCGACCGCCTCGAGCGTGCGCAGCGCCGAGGCGTGCGCGAGCTGGGTGGAGGTGCGGGAAGTCGTCCGGAAGTCCGAGACCCCCAGCTCGCGCAGCCCCTCCAGGGCATCCGCGGGGAAAGAGGTGAGATCCGCCAGAGACTTTTCCTGTTCACCGAGTTCATAGGCGATTCCGGCGAGGAATACCGCAGTTCCCGTCATGACTTCCGTGCGCCCCCGTCATCAATTGATCGACCGGCCCAGTGGAGCCCGCGACACCTGGGGAAGTCCAGCGGTTTCGCGGGCTCGTATGCCCGTGTCGACCTGCCGTCAGGGTCCTGTCAGAGGCGTATCAGGTTGGGGTCAGCATGGGGCAGGGCAGTTGCTCGGGGACGTTCGGGTATCTGACCATGAGCTCTGTCGTCCGGTGGTCATTCACGAATCGGGAAGGGGGGTTCTGCGCTTATGCCCGGCTTTTCGGCGCGTGACGCGGTCCGTGGTCAAAGCCCGGACAGCGAGGCACCGGCCGACAGGTCGGTGCGGTCGCGGGACTTCGTCCTGTTCCTCACGGCACGGGGGGCCGCCCGGCTGGGTGAGACCATGCTGCCCGTCGCGCTGGCCGCGGGTCTCCTGCGCGTCGGATACGACGCCGGCGCGGTGGGTCTGGCGATGGCCGCCCCGCTGGCCAGTTTCGTGGCCCTGATCATCTTCGGCGGTGTCTTCGCCGACAGGTTCGACACCCGGCGGCTGATGATCGCCGCCGACCTGGCCCGGGTCGCCACGCAGGCACTCACCGCCGCCCTCTTCTTCTCCGGCCACGTGGTGCTGTGGCAGGTCTGCGCGATCGGAGCGGTGAGCGGTGCGGCCACGGCCGTCTTCCAGCCCGGTGTGGCCAGTACGATCCCGGCCCTGGTCGACGACGTGCAGAAGGCGAACGGCGCGATCCGGGTCGCGGAGTCGGTCATGGCGCTCGCGGGCCCCGCGCTCGCCGGCGTGGCCGTCGCGTTCTCCTCGGCGGGCGGCGTCTTCGTCCTGCACGCCGGAACGTACCTGCTCAGCGCGGTCTGTCTGCTCCTCGTCCGGCACCGGCCGCAGGCGGCGACGCCCGGAAAGGACCGCGCCACCGGTGTCCTTCGTGATCTCCGGGAGGGCTGGCAGGAGTTCACGGCCCGTACCTGGCTGTGGAGCGTCATCGTGATCTGGTGCGTGCTCACCCTCACCGTGTGGGGGCCCGCGGTGCCGTTGGTCGCGGCGAGCGTGGTCGACGAGCACGGGCCGCGCGCCTTCGGCCTGATCAGTTCCGCGCTGGGAGCCGGCACGATCCTCGGCGGACTGCTCGCCCTACGGCTGCGACCCCTGCGGATGCTGCGCGCCGGGGCCTTCGCCTTTGCCGGATTCGCGCTCTACCCGGCTTCTGTGGGCGCGCACTTGCCGGTACCGGTGATTGCGCTCTGCATGGCGGTGGCGGGCGCCGGCATGGCGTTCTGGGGAGTGATGTGGTCCACGAGCATCCAGACACAGGTGCCGCCGGCCGTACTCAACAGGGTCTCCGCGTACGACCTGGCGGGTTCGCTCGTCATGCTGCCGGTCGGCCAGGCACTCGCGGGACCTGCTGCCTCCCTCTTCGGCACGGGTCATGTCCTGCTGGGCAGCGGTGCGATGACCCTGGCCGTGTCGGCGGCCCTGCTGGCCGTCCCGGCGGTGCGCAGGCTGCGCCGGGTCGACCTTCCCGGGGACAGGTGAGCTGCCCTGACGTCCGCCTCCACCCAAGTCCGCGCGGCGGACACCGCCCGCGTGCTCGCCGCATTGCGCCCGCTACGGGAGGCGCTCACCGCCGCGGAGCACGCGCGCGCCGCACTGTTCGCCTCTCCGCTCGACCGTGACGACTACCTGGCGGCCCACCTGCTGGTCCGTGCGTGTGCCGCCCGCGCCGCCGGGGCGGAGGCCGCCCGCCTCTCGTACACCCACTCGTGCCCCGACTGCGGGGCGACGGACCACGGCCCGCCCCGGATTCCCGAACTCCCGGAGCTGTCCGTCAGTGTGAGCCATACCACGGGTCGCGTGGCGGCCGCCGCGGGCCCGGGGAGGGTGGCCGTGGACATCGAGGGGACCGCCCTGAATCCGGTCCGCCTTGCCGCGGCGCACCGGATGCTCACGCCGACGGAGCGGGCGACGGTCGCGGCGGCCCCGGATCCGCGGGCGGCCGCGGCGCTCCACTGGACCTACAAGGAGTGCCTCGTCAAATGGGGTGACTCGGCCCTCCACGGCACGGGGAGCATCGAAGCTCCCTCGCTGGTCCTGCGGCACGGCCCCGTTCGGCGGGCGGACCGCTGGCTCTGTTCCTGGGTGGACGGCGCGAATGAGACAAGCGGAACCAGCATGACTTCCGAGTGTCCCGAAATCGAATGGGCGGGGTGCCTTGAAAACCTTCTGACAACGACACCGTGAGGGCCGCGGGGGGAGTGGTCGGCTGCCGTTCAATGGGGTGGGGGGTTATAAAAATGTGGGCACGCTCGCCGCGGCCCACTCGGGTGGGTTACCGAGAAGCCTCTGGATCGTATTTGCCGGTCAGTTCGTCAACCGCGTCGGCAGCATGGCAGTTCCCTTCCTGGTCCTCTATCCGGGAGACCGGGGAATCTCCACTCAGGACGCCGGATTCGTCCGTGGTAGGCCATCGAGTTCCAGCAGCGCCCGTCGTGCACGTTGATGTGCGCGCCGGCCGCGAGACCGAAGGCGACGGGGCCGGTGCGGGGGCCACGCACCTCCAGGGTGTCGACGACGTCCGGGGCCGGCCCCGGACGTTCGACCGGGGCGGAGTGACGCTGCCACAGGGCGCGCGGCCCTCCGGCCCGGCCGGCAGGACGCCCTCGCACGGGCTGCCGGGGTTGACGACGAGGTAGGGCGGGTCGTTCTGGTCCCGGACTTCCGTGAACCAGCCCAGGTCGTGGCAGTTGTAGACCGGGTCGGCGACGGGCGGCGGCAGCATGCCGCCGGTGTGGACGGCCAGGCACACGGTCCGGGTCTGCGGGTTCCAGTAGGGGCGGAAGCGGGTGTTGCCCGCGTTCGCGTCGGCGTACGCCCGCGACTGCATCATGTACAGGTCGGCCCGTGCGACGAGGTCGTAGTACGCGGGCCGGTTGCCGCGCGCCTTCGCTTCGTACAGCCCCCGCTCGACCGCGCTCGGCGCCTGCCGGCCCCGCGCCGATGCCGTCGGACCGGGCAGGGCTCCTTCCTCGTGACCTGCTGTCAAGCTCATGGCGAACCCCAAGGGCTGGTCCAGTGCGGTCGGCGTGCCGGGTCCCGCCGGACGGGGGTCGACCGGGGCGAGTCGTTCAGGCGCCGGATCACCGCCGCCGACGGACCGCACGCCCCATGGCCGACCGATCGGGCCGACGCGCTGCGCGAGACGGCACGTCCGCCGCACCACCATCGGGCGAGCCTTTGCCGAGCGCGCGACCCGTCGACCCGGGCCCCGCCCCTCTGCTAGTCCCCGCGCGGAGACAGGGCCGGCAAGGGTTCGCCGGGGTCGGCCGGACGGCCTTCGGACAGCCAGAAGAGGTAGTGGCGCAGGTCCCCGGCGAGGCCTGCGTCGATGTACGCAACGTACTCCCGGCCCCCGCCGGCCGCCTCGCGCTCCTCCTCCCGGCTCGAGACGGACCACGTACGGTCCAGGGCCGCGGCCCACTCCCGCACCCGGCCCCGCTCCCTCCACCAGTCACGGACGAGCTCCGGAGTCCAGTGGTCGTCACCGTCGCAGGCGTACCCGACCATCGGGTCCTGCGCGACCGCGCCCAGCAGCGCCAGCGCCTGCGCCGCGTCACGGGGCTGCCGGTAGACGAACTCGGCGCCCCACTCGTCGTCGTAGAGCACGTGCGCGGGCGCGATCAGCCGGCCCATCCAGCACGTGTCGGTCCCGGCCCCGTAGAACGGCCCCGGCACGTTGCGCCAGTCGCGTTCCGCCCAGCGGTCGGGGCGGGGGTTCCACCAGCGGCCGCGGAATTCCGCGGAGGGCAGCCACGTGCCACCGTCCGGCGCGGGCAGCGGCCCGCTCTCCGCGGCCCGGACGGCCGGCAGCGGGTCCCAGTAGCTCATGGTCCGCATCCTGTCAGACGGCGCAGGTGGAAAGGGATGCCGCCCAGGGCGACACCGGGCAGCGGGCGCAGCTCGTTGGCGGTGTGCGGTGTGCCCCACGTGCCGTACTGGGCCGGCTCGCCCCTGCCCACGTCCCCGATGCCATGGTCCGGGCCGTCGAACCACCCCTGAACTGCGCACCACGCTGCGCAAGCATCCCAGGAAGAGGGCAGAACTCGGCAGCTCTCACGAGATCGGACAGGCGCTGCATGAACACGTCCGTACGATGTCCGGGCCGGGGGGAAGATTGCGCGGCGTAGGGAGAGTCGGGACTACCCTGATCCCGTTCGTACGTCAGCTGGTGGGGGATGGCGGGGTTGGGAACGTGACGCTGCAGGACGGTGATCCGCGCACGGTCGGCGGCTACCGGCTGGAGGACAGGCTCGGCGCCGGCGGGATGGGCGTGGTCTACCGCGCGCAGTCGTTGTCCGGGCGGCAGGTCGCCGTGAAGGTCATCCGGCCCGAGCTGGCGGGTGACCCCGCGTTCCGGCAGCGGTTCCGCCGGGAGGTCACGGCCGCCCGGCAGGTCAGCGGGGCGTTCACCGCGCCGGTGGTGGACGCGGACGCCGACGCGGAGGCGCCGTGGCTGGCCACCCTCTTCGTGCCCGGGCCCTCACTGGCCGAACGGGTGCACAGGCAGGGCCCGTTGCCGGCAGTCGAGGTGTGGATGCTGGCGGCCGGGCTGGTGGAGGCGCTGCGGGACATCCACCGGGTGGGGCTGGTGCACCGGGACCTCAAGCCCGGCAACGTGCTGCTCGCGCAGGACGGGCCGCGGGTCATCGACTTCGGCATCGTGCGGGCCGTGGACGGCTCCGACGTGACGGCCCTGACCGGGACCGGGGTGGTGGTCGGCACGCCGCCGTTCATGGCGCCGGAGCAGTTCCGGCGCGGCGAGGTGGGCCCGGCCGCGGACGTGTTCGCCCTCGGCTCGGTCCTGGTCCACGCGGCCACCGGCCACGGCCCGTTCGACGGCGACCACGCCCATGCCGTGGGCTTCCGGGTGGTCTACGAGGACCCGGACCTGACGGGCCTGGCCCCGGAACTGGTCCCGCTCGTCGAGTCCTGCCTGGCCAAGGACCCGGCGGACCGCCCCACGCTCGCCGAACTCCTGACCCTCCTGGCGGCGGGGCCTTCCGCGGCGGGGCCGTCCACGGCGGGGCCGTCCGCGGCGGGCGGGACCTACGCCCCCGCGGCTCCCGCCGCACCGGCTCCGTCGGACGGGGTTACCGCCCCGGGCCTGCCGGACGGGGTTGTCTTCCGGGCCCCGACGGTCGGCGTCTCCCTGGCGCCCGAGGGTGTCTTCGGGCCCCCGCCCACGGTCACCGCCGGTCCGCCGCCGGTGCCCGAGGGGGCGGGCGCGCCGCCCGTGTCCGGCGGGCCTGAGCCGGCGCGGGACGCAGGAGCGGTGGACCAGGAGCGGGACCTGGAGCATCGCAGCTGGTTGAGGCGGGACGTCGAGGCGCCCCGGCGCAGGCGGCGGACCAGGGTCGCCGTGGCCGTGGCGGTCGTGGTGGCGCTCGGGGCCGGCGGGATCGCGGCCTGGCAGGGGTTGCGGGACGACGACAAGGGGGGCCGTGGCTCCGCCGCGGCCCCCGGAGGGGCGAGCCCCGGCCCGAGCGCCCCAGCCTGCGGGCCCGCCGGGGCCGTCAACGCAGCCGGGGCCAGTTCCTTCAAGGTGGCCATGGACCACTGGTCGGCCGGCTACCAGGCGGCCTGCCCCGGCGCCCGGACGAACTACGCGCCCACCGGTTCCGGCGCCGGGATCCAGCAGTTCCGGGCCGGCTCGGCCGACTTCGCCGTGGTCGACCGGACCCTGACGACGGCACAGGCCGAGTCCGCCGCCGCCCGCTGCCCCGGCGGGAAACCGGTCCACCTGCCGCTCGGCGTGCTGCCCGTGGCCGTCGTCGTCAACCTGCCGGGCGTGGACTCGCTCACGCTGGACGCGCCCACCCTCGCTCGGATTTTCCGCGGCCAGATCACCCGCTGGAACCATGCGGAGATCGCGGCGGTCAACCCCGGCCGGCTGCTGCCCGACACCGTGATCCAGGTGGTCACCCCGACCGACGAGTCCTCCACGACGCTGGCCTTCACCCAGTACCTCTCGAAGGTCGTCCCCACCGGCTGGGGGAGCATTCCCCAGGCCTCGTTGGCAGCCGTCAACGGGGGTCCGGGCGTGTCGAGCGCGCTCGTGGCCCAGGCGGTCAAGCAGACGGCCGGGGCCGTCTCGTTCACCCGGTACGGCGGCGAGTCGGCGGGCCTGACCACTGTCCGGCTGGCGACCGGCGCGCCCGAGCCGGTCGACGTCGGCACGGACTCGGCCACCAAGGCCGTGGCCACCGCCCGGATCACGGGCACCGGGGCCGATCTCGCCCTGGAGCCGGACTTCACCACCAAGGCCGCGGGCGCCTATCCGATCATGCAGATCGGCTACGCCGTCCTGTGCGACCGGGGCAACGACGGCGCCGCCCTGTCCCGTACGCGCCCCTTCCTCGGCTCCGTCGTGGCCGAGGGCGACGGAGCCGCCCAGAGCGGCTACGCCAAACTGCCGCCCGCCCTCGCGCAGCAGGTCCGCCAGAACCTCGCCACCCTCGGCTGAGCACGGAGGCGGCGGCCTCCGCCGGGGCCGGCCTGCTTGTCGTGCCCGGCGATGAGGATCAACGCCGCTCCGGCGAAGAGCAGGCTGATGACGATCAGCGTGAGCCCGAGCGGAATCCCACGGAGAACGCTTGAGTGTTCCCAAGTGCCAAGTCCTTGTCCCGTCAACCCATACGTCTCCTTGATGCAACACACCTTGGTCCATGTGCAGTTGCCATGTTTGGATCAAGAAACGTCGAGGGAGGCGATATGTCGGGGGACTTCGAACGGGAATGGCGCGGACAGTCCATGGCCCTGGCGGAGCGGTCTGTGGAGATGCGGTTGAACGGGGCACCGGGTGGGCCTTCGGCCCCCGGAGCGTCGGGGGGTTTCGCGTCCACGCCGGCGGAGAAGACGGCGGCGGCGAACACGATCGAGACCGAGCTGCAGCCGCATACGAAGGCGGCGACGGAGCAGGCGGACGAGTCGACGAACACCGCGATCAAGGGCTTCGAGGGCTGGGACACCGCCCCGGGCCTGAAGAAGGTCGCCGACACGTGGGACAAGCAGGTCGCGGTGCTGATGGGGAGGCTGGGGTCCGAGAAGAGCGCCCTGCGGGGCGCCTCCGGCCTCTTCGTGCGCAATGACATCGGCCTGGGCAACCAGTTTCGGCCGATCGGTCAGTCGAAACTCAACGTGCTGTAGGGGGCGAGCGGATGCTGACGTACTACGAAGTGATGACCACCGACCTGGGCCTGCTGACGACGGCAGCCGGCAAGTGGGATACCACGGCCGCGGAGTTGAAGAAGGTCGAGGGCCGATACGGTGACAGCGTCCAGAAGATCACCATGGGTGAGAGCTGGAGCGGTATCAGTGTCGGGGTGGCCCATACGAGCTTCGCGGCCACGCGCTACGAGTACTCCGCCGCGCAGATCCAGGCCAAGGCCGTCGCAAGCCTCCTGCGCGATGCGCACGGCCAGTTCACCGAGCTCAAGAAGCGGGTCGAGAGCGCGCGAGACGATGCCGTCAAGGCCGGCATGACCGTATCCGAGCAAGGCGACGTCGCCTACGACTACACCAAGCTCACCGCGCAGGAGCGCAGTGCCATCCACCACGACCCGGATGGCGAGACCACCATCCGTAACGCCGTCGCCAAGTGGCAGCAGCACATCAACGATCGCGTGAAGGCGATGTCGGAGGCCGATCAGGGCGTCAAGATCGCCCTCGAGGCGGTGGTCGTCGACAGCAACAAGGACGCCTTGGGCAAGGGCGCCGACGAGACCCTCGACGGATTCAACGCCGGTGCCCAGGGTGACATCGAGGTCTACGAAGCCCGCAACGCCGAGGACATAGCCACCCGTGTCAACAGCGGTGAGAAGGTCTCGGAAGCCGACTACGCGGAACTGAACCGATCCTTCCGAGACAACTCCTCACGTCCGGAGTTCACGCAGACCTTCCTGAACGGGATGGGCGCGGAGAACACCCTCAAGTTCACCAACAAGCTCAACGATCACGCGTGCGGAGACGACAAGGGCAACAGGCAGCGCTACCTGGACCTGCAGAAGGGCCTGGCCAACTCGCTGTCGAACGCAATGCAGGACCCGAAGTCCGCCTTCTACAAGAACTTCCGCACGCAGCTCGACAAGGCCGGGCCGGAGAGCTACGACCTCAAGCAGATCGGCGACTCGCCCAACGCCATCAGCCGGGACCACGGCCAGAAGGTCCGCGGCTACCAGAGCCTGGTCACCCTCATGCAGAACGGCGACGGCTACTCCACCCCGTTCCTGCACGACCTGGCCTCGGACATCCGCAAGGCCGAGGACAAGAAGCAGGGCGGCGACCCCGACATCTGGGATCTCAACGGGGACTTCGGCGGCAGCAACAAGGGCTGGTTCGCCAACGACCCCCTCGACGGAGTGCTCGGCATCATGTCGAAGAACCCGGAAGCCTCCACCTCGTACTTCGACCCCGGCCCCGACGGCAAGAACGACAACATCCAGTACCTGCTCAAGGACCGGGACTGGAAGTTCGACGACACCCCCCTCGGCCGCGCCCTGATCGACTACACCGCCGACACCCACTCCATCCTCAGCGGCACCTCGCCCGGCAGCCCGCTCGGCGGGTCCGGCATCACCGCACAGGGTGACGACTCCAGCATCACCAGCGGCAAGCACAGCCTGCTCCGCGTCATGCGCGGAGTCGCCGACGGCGAGGTCGGAACCAGTCCGGGCGGCGATCCCATCACCGCGTACGACGTGATGTACGAGTCGGAGCGCCGCTACTCGGCCGACTACCTCACTCACGCCAAGCCTGCCGGTCCCGGTGAGACGGGCAACGTCGTCGGCGACTGGGACAACCGTGCCCGCCACGTCGGTGAGGTCTTCGGAGCGATGAACGCGATCGGCTCCGACGTCACCCTCGACGACCGTGACACCAAGATCGGCAACATGAACGATGCCGCCCGGTACGGCTACCACGGCTTCGGCGGACTGATCACCCAGTTCCCGGTCATCGGCGACCCGGCGCAGCGGATGATCGACGCCGCGACGTACGAATGGTCCAAGGACGTCGCGGCCGAGCACGAGGCCGTGGCCCTGAAGCAGGAGAGCAAAGCCACATCAGCCGGCATGGGCGCCACGAATTCCCTGATCGACTCCTTCGCGACCCAGCAGCACGCCGAGAACACGGTGGCGCACAACCACGCCAAGGGCGAGGCCCGGCAGAGCTATATCACCGGCCGCGAGGACGCGTACTCCACGCTCCGGACAAGGAAGTAGAGGGCCATGCCCACCAAACCCGGGCAGCAGTCGCCCCGCCGCCCACGTCGGAGGATGCGCGCCGCCACCCTTGCCCTGGCAACCGTGGCGGGCACCCTGACCGGGCTGCACCTCTGGCTCAACACGAACGCGTTCGGCGACTCCACGCTCTGCGGAGGCGCGGTGGCCACCGAGGAGGCCGAGGCCGTACTCACGGGGCCGGGCAGGATCTCCGACCGCCCCGGACCGCGCAGGGCACCGGCCGACGGCGAAACCGGATTCGACTGCATCATCGAACGCAGCGCGGCGGGGCTCCCCGGTTCGAAGACCGGACGCCTGCATGTTCAGGGCACCCGCGAGCGCGGCGACTTCGCCTTCACCGGCGGCCGCTGGCCCGATCCCTCCACGGTGTCGTTCTTCCCGGGCGGGGGCGTGGCCCCGGGCCGTGCCTGGGTACAGCTCCCTGCGGCCTGCACCGACCGACAGGCGGGCGTGGCCGAGGCGTACGCAGAGGTGGGAGCCGACCCGGCCAAACTGGTCCGGCTGCTCACCGACACCGCGAACCGGATCAGTGGCAGGGCCGGCTGTGCGCAGGGTGAGCCGCTGAGCGCGCCCGACCGGATCGCACCCGCCGCGCCGCAACGTCCGGCCACGGCAGACAGTGTGTGCGGCTTGCCCGGCTTCACGCTCCCGGCCGTCGCGCGGGAGACCTTCCAGGACGCCGGCTCCACCTGGAGCTGTGGAACTGCCGCGGGGGAGGGGGCGGAGCAGGCCTACGCAACCTTCTCGGCGACCCAGGACCCCGCTGTCATCGCGGGGATCCGAAAGTCCGAGGGGTTCACAGGACAGGGATTCGACGCCACCCACACGGTCACCGAATGTTCCGGCAAGCCCACGTACTTCGCCATGGAGCCCGGCCCCCGCTACACCGAATCCCTGGGCGCCGGCGCGCCCGCTCCACGGGACCTGTTCACCGCCTTCACCAAGGCGGCCGAGGCCGGATTCGGCTGCGCCAAGCCCGCAGCGGCCCGTTGACCCCGACATCCGTGCGCTGCCACACGACCTCACCAGCTGACGCCGACAGGACCGACCGGATGGAGACTGCCCGCCCATGTTCACGAAGATCGGCCTCGCCCGGTCCGCAGGAAGTCCGAAGACGTCTACCTCATCGGCAAGGACCGGCAACGGCTGCTCCTGTTGGAATCGCAGCGCGACGGCCGCACCAGTACCACCACGTACGACGGTTTCGGGGAGAAGTTCACCATCGCTCTTCCCGCTGCCGCCAAGATCCTGACCATGGACGCTTTCCGCTCCCAGGTCACGAAGTACTGACCCTGTCCCTCGGACTTGGCTCGAGACCCGTCAGGCCGTCCGGGGCAGCTTCCCGCCTTGCGTCCGTCGAAGGGCTGGTCTTCACCCTCATGGGCGCCGGGTTGGCGTCGCCGGACTTCGACATGACACGATCAGGCACCCTGTGAGGATCATGAGCTGGGCGACGGATCCGAAGCCGAAGGCTGAACACTTGCGCCTGCAGGTGTGTAGATCTCCAACTGGACGCTGCCGGACGTGCCGCCCCGCCAATAGGCCTTGAACTGTGCCTGCCGCATGGAGGTCATCTCCTCGGGCAGCAGCCGTGCCAAATCCTGGGACATGGCGGAGGCCAACCCAAGGGACTCTGAGGGCGAGCTCGTGAAGATGAGCACCATGACAGGCTGCTGGCCTTTCAGGGCCGCATTGATGCGGGGAATCTGTTTGCGGAGGTCTGCCGTGCGCTGCGCGGTGTCGTCCGCCGACGTCCAAAGCCTCATGGACAGCCTCATGCTGATGGGGCTGGGTGGCAGCGGGCCCGTGGACACGGGGGAAGAGGCGTGTGGGGTGACGGAAGCAGACGGCTTCGCCACAGGCCCGCCCTTGCCGTCGTCGTGGGCCGGTGCACCGAATGTGCTCAGTGCCAAGCCTGCCGCGAGTGAGATCACGGCGGTGGCCACGCCCTGGGCCATCGGCTTGCGTCGGCGCCTCAGTCGGCAGAACACCCGTCGGCCCACGGTCCGGCCACTGAGGTCGTGGAGCACGCGGCGCGCGTCACCGTCGTGCGGAAGATCCAGGTGAGGCAGGGCGGCGGCTGCGGCTTGGGCGATGGCGCCTTCGGGGAGCTGCTCCAGCAACCCCTCGAGGAGCGCCGCTCGGGGGAATGGGGAGTGGGCGAGGCGGTGCTCCGCCTGATCGAGGATCTTCTTGTCCTCCACCCCGATCGCCGCTGCTTGGTCGAGTGCTCTGGCCATGTCGGCTCCGGCCGGAGAGTCGTCGAGGGACGCCACGGCCGGGTGCAGCGGAACAGAGACGGCCTGCGGTTCATCGCCGATGCCTCCGCCGGTGGAGGTGCCGCCAACGCCACGGCGCTCCAGCTCACCTCTGAGGCGCTTGACTTCGGCCTGTGAGCGGCGGAGAAGAGCTTCCGCCCGCTGTTGTCGCTGCTGCGCGCGCTGCAACTCCTCACGAGTGCGTATGCCCTGGTCACGGGCGAGGCGCAGCGTTTCCTGGACCTCGGTGACCGAGGCGGCCCGGCTTCCCAGGAGGCCGTCCCGCTCCTGGGTGAGTGTGTCGATGCGCTGGTTCTGGAACTGGAGCATGGCCGACAGGACGAAGACGATCTTCTCCGACCTGCTGAGGGCCTCGCGTAACTCGTTGTGTTGCTCGAGTGTTTGCGTCAGCCGCTCATAGGTCTGAAGGTGCCTGGTCTGCACGGCGGCGACTTCGGCCGCCACTTCCGGCGAAAGCGGAGGGGACGCCTGCCGCGGGGCGCGTGCCTCGGCCAGGAGTGCCTCGGCCCGCAGGTGATGCGTCTCGCGCGTCCGCGCGTCCTTGCCCGCGGTCGCCGCGAGGAGCGCGTCGATGAAGGCTTCGTCAGGGAGGACCCTCGCGCCGAGGATGCGGCTGATCTGAGACCGGGAATACGGCATCTTGCCTTCCAGCGACCGGAGACCGGCCCCGCTGGCGGTCACCCGCTCGCGAAGGAACTGTGCCAGCCGGGCGGCCTCCTCGGTGATGTCCGCGTCAGCCCCGAGGTCACTCCACGGCCGGCCACGCTGCGCGTTCGCCAAGAAATCGTCCCCCAGTCCCGTCCCCTCACCCTCCCCCCCGCTGCGATCGGGACAACACCGGGACAACCAGGGCTTGTCCCGACCTTAGCGGCGAAGACGTGACCGCACCGCATGGACAACACAACAGCAGGCACTCTTCTGGCAGTTCCACTGCTCACGAAGCCGGTACACCAGTTGGACCGAACGGAGAACGACATGAGTCAGACGCGGCACAGCACAGTCGCAGCCGGACATTCCTGGCACCTTCAGCTGAACCGTACGGGCCTTGACGTCAGCGCCGGGCGGCACTTGCGGATGCGTGTGTCGCTCATGCTGCTGACGTGGGGCGTCAGCGTGAGCGGCCTCGCCGCGACAGCGAGCCAGTGGATCCACTTCCTGCCGTGAACGCGGTACCGGCGCGGGACTGCATCTCAAGCTGTGCGGGAAGTCGAGCAGTGCCGGAGGGCCATCGGCGGCCGACGCGACCGACTGGCGCGCGCGGCGTCGAGTAGCCCTCCGGCCTGGTTCGCCCAGGTGTGGTGCTCGGTGCTGCCGGGTCAGCCGAGGGGCAGTTCCAGGTGGGCGGCGGTGGCGTCGGTCGAGGTGATCGTGGTGGTGCTGCCGCCGGTGTTCGCGTCGGAGTAGAGCTGGTCCTTGCTGTTCACGACGAGCATGAGCCGGTGGTCGGGGGCGAGGTCGTAGCCCGCGGCCTGGAGCCTCCAGGTGGCGCTGCGGTTCTCACCGGGGGAGAGTTCCGGCAGGGTGAGGGGTTCGTGCGTGATGATGCGGGCCGTGTTGTCGGGGCTGACGTCGAACAGGTAGGCCACCAGGGTCGTGGCGGCGGCGGAGCTGCGGACGGTCAGGGTGAGCTCGGGGATGCCGCGGATGCGGCGGGCTCCCTGGAGCGGGCCGCTGGTCCACACGGCGAGGTTCCGGCGGTCGAACTTGTCGGTTGCGTACGCCTTCGGGCTGCCCTTCCACTCCGCCTGGCCGGTCGTGATGACGGCGTCCACCGCGGTGGCTTCGGTGAGTTCACCGGCGGTGAACTCGCGCTTCCATCCCGTTTCCGGTGCGGTGCCGAGGCCGCCGTCCTGCCGGTCCGCCGCGGAGGCGGTGAGGTACCAGCGTTCGGTGGAGGTGGTGACGTCCGCCCAGGACGACTTGGGCTCGCGGACGGCCGGTTCGGTGATGGTGTCGTTCGCCGTCTTGTACGTGAACATGATCTGGCTGTTGACCGCAGGCCAGGCGGCAACGCCGTTGTCGGCCCCGAGCACATGGTGATCGAGCCAGGCGAACGCCTCCTCGACGGGCAGGTTCGGCCCGCTGAACGGGATGGTGAGGCCGGCGCCCTCGGGTGCGGCGTGGTCGCCGATCCAGAGGTTGAGCCGCTTGGGCACGGTCAGCCGCTCGAAGTGCGTGATGGCCTGGTTGGCCGGGAACAGCGTCTCGTGCCAGGTGTTCGAGATGAAGGTGGGAATGCCGCGGGCGTTGGTCTGGGCGGCGTACGACGCCGGCGACCGCTCCTTGCCCCACGCCACCACGTCGTCGAGGTTCCGGCCGGCCTGGAAGTCCTCCAGCATCTGCCGGGTGGCTTCGTCGAACTTCCGCTCGATCGGGCCGCCGGTGAAGTCGATCAGCTTCTGGACCGCCTCCAGGTGGCGGGTGTCGTTCTGGTAGAGGCTGTCGGCCAGGTCGCCCCACGTGCTGAGGGCCACGACCGCGTCCACGCGGCCGGCCGGGTCGTGCGCCGCGACCAGCTGGCTGATGCCCGACCCGTAGGACTCGCCGAGGAACGCGATCCTGCTCGGGTTGAAGTGCTGCTGGGCGTAGTCGATGGCGGTGGAGCCGTCGGCCCAGTCCGAGGGCCCTGCCACGTCGATCGTGCCGCCGGAGGTCCAGGGGGCGTCGACGTAGGAACCATCGGGGGCGGGGAACGTGAGACCCATACCGCGGGGGGTGTAGGCCAGCACGTGGTAGCCGCGCAGTGCCAGCTGGAGGTACGCGTACTCGAACAGGACCCAGCCGAAGGGCGTCCATCCCGACGGAACGATCACCACGGGGCGCGGATCCGAGGTGTTGAGCTTGATCGTGTGGGCCGACAGCCGTACGCCGTCGTCGGCCGTGATGTGGGGGAAGCCGATGGTCGCCCTCTGGCGTACCTGCTCCGTCAGCTGCTGGAGTTCGGGGGTGAGCACCGTCTGCTCGGCCGTGCCGTTCAGCGTGGCGACCAGTGCCTGGGCGACATTGGCGGCGTCCGGGTCGATGGCGGTGGCCGAGCTGTAGATGCCCTGCCGGGCGATGCGGCTCAAGTGCGCTGCGGTGACGGTGCTGATCGTGTTGTCGTCGTCCTGGGGGTGGCTCACGAAGCCGTCCTCTCGAAATCGCCGACCAGGCGTGCATGCGCCGGGCGGCACGTGCTGTCTGCCGGGCATCCCCGGCACGTCCCTGCCCCTTCGGCGTGCAGAACCGTGCTCAGGGCGCGCCAGAACAGCGTTGCCTTGGACACGGAAGAATCAGGCATCGACTCGGATGGTCGATCAGCGCCGTAGGGGGCACCGCACAGTTCTAGCCCCACCAGGTCGCCCCGCAGTGCATATCAGGACATCTACGCCCTTGGCTGCGGCGCGTCGGCTTCACCCGCATGGACGGTTTGAACACCTCCGACCGTCCCAGACCGGCCCGTGTCGCGAAGAACGATCAACGCACGCCGCTCAGCGAGCAGACACAGTCGCGAAGGATCACGCACTGATCGACCTGATCCAGCCGCAGCTACCCGCGGGAGGGCGGCTAGTTGACCGCGGGGCCGGAATCGCTCAGCCAGCCCCACTCCGACCAGGTGGCGAACCCGGTCTGCCACCGGTGGTAGACGCCGGTGTGGCTGGTGGCGAACACCTCGATGCGGCCGTCGGCGTTGTTGGCCGCCCCGATCTCGGTGCCGCCGCCACCGAAGGTCTCCCACTCCGAGTACGGCGCGTTCGGACGGGTCTGCCAGGCGTGGCTCGCGGTGTTGGCGTTGATGGCGAACACCTCGACCCGGCCGTCGGCCGACCGCGAGACCGTCAGCTCGGCGTTGGGGATCCCGCCCATGCCGGCCCATTCCGACCACGAGGCCGGGCCGGTCTGCCAGCGGTGGAAGACGCCGTTGGCGTTGGAGGCGAACACCTCCAGCCTGCCGTCCTGGTTGTGGCCGGTGGCCAGGTCGCGTCCGCCGCCGCCGAAGTTCTCCCAGGCGGACCAGCTGCCATTGACCCCGGTCTGGTACAGGTGCTCGAAGGTCGCGTCCGAGAGCGCGAACACCTCCAGCCGCCCGTCGGGTGCGCTCTCCAGGGTGAGCCGGGCGTTGGCCGGGCCGCCGCCGGCCCCCTCCCACTCGGCCCAGCCGCCGCTGGGCGCGGTCTGCCAGCGGTGGAACACACCGTTGGCGTTCGAGGCGAACACCTCGATGCGCCCGTCGGCGTTGTTGCCCGCGGCCAGCCGGTACCCACCGCCACCGAAGTTCGCCCAGGCGGACCAGCCCCCGGCGGGCGCGGTCTGCCACATGTGGTCGAAGGTGCTGCCCGACAGCGCGAACACCTCCAGCCGGCCGTCCGCGTTGGACGCCACGGCCAGCTGCGCGTCACGTGGGCCGCCCTCGAACCGCCATTGCGACCAGCCGCCGTTCACCGCGGTCTGCCAGGCGTGGTAGACGCCGTCGGCGCCGGCGGCGAAGGCCTCCAGCCGCCCGTCCGCGGACCGCCCCGACACCACCCGGCCCGATCCGTACGGATGCCTGGGGCCGCCGCCCGTACCGGACCACAGCGCGTTGGCCATGACGATCGCGTCGTCCGCCTCGATCGCGTACAGACCGCGCAGGTCCTCTCTCGGCTGCTGCACGTGCCAGGCCACCTCGCCGATCGCCTCGTTGTTCCACGAGCCGCCCGGATACAGCTGGTCCACCCGGTCGAAGAAGGCGTTGGTCGCGTAGGCCGGATTCAGCCGCTCCTCCCGGGTGCCCCACCAGTCCTGCTGCTGGAACAGCCCGAGGCTGGTGTGGTCGACGGCCTGGGAGTAGTTGTTGACGCTGGTCTCCACGATGACCGTCGCGAGGGCGATGGCCGCGGCCCTCTGGTTGAGCCCCCGGTCCTTCACCGCCTGGGTGACCATCCGCGCACAGGACACCTTGTACGCGTTCATGTAGCCGGCCATCTTCGCGTGCAACTGCGGGTTGAGCTGGTCGGCCATGATGCCGTCGGCGGCCGACGGGCCGGCCGGATCACACGGCACGGTCGGAATGGCGAGGCCCTGCGGGCCGCTGAAGTACCGGGAGACGCCGAACCGGTCATCGCCCGGGCCCGGAACGGGCGCGCTCTCGGCGAGGGCGACCGGGGCGGTCATTGCCATGACCAACGCCCAGACACCGGCCACGAAGGCCAGTCTGGCGAACACGCGACGTAAACCATCCAACGCCATTGTCTTCCCTTCTGTCGTGGAGCACCTCGATGAAAGGACGGCGGGATCGGCATGTCACTCCGGATCGTTCCGGATGCCCCGCCCGGTGGGCCCGGTCCTAACGTGGCGACGGTGTCGGCCGCAGCGGCCGGCGCCGGCCGCAGACCCGACACATCGTCAGACTCCCGACCAGGAGGTCACCTTGAGCGCGCAGCACCCCAGCCGCAGGAGCATCCTCAAGACCGCCGGAGGCCTCTCGGCCGCGCTGGCCATGGGCGGCGCCGGAGTCCTCGCCGCCGCGTCGACCGCCTCCGCCGTCGGTGACGGCTTCGGCCTGCACATCGTCGAGCGCGGCGAGGTCGACGCCCGCATGTGGTACTACCGCTTCCAGACGGGGGCGATCGGCTGGAACCCCGCCGTCAACGTGCTCCTCCCCGACGACTACCACTGGAGCGGACGCACGTACCCCGTGCTCTACCTCTTCCACGGCGGCGGCACGGACCAGGACTTCATCACCTTCGACCGCGAGGGCATCCGCGCCTGGACGGCGGGCAAGCCGCTCATCGTCGTGATGCCCGACGGCGGCCACGCGGGCTGGTACTCCAACCCCGTGAACTCCAACGCCGGCCCGCGGAACTGGGAGCACTTCCACATCGAGCAGCTGATCCCGTGGGTCGACGCGAACTTCCGCACGTACGCCGAGTACGACGGCCGGGCCGTGTCCGGATTCTCGATGGGCGGCTTCGGCGCCCTGAAGTACGCCGCGAAGTACTGGGGCCACTTCGCCTCGGTCAGCGCCCATTCCGGCCCGGCGAGCCTGCGGCGTGACAACGGCCTCGTGGTCCACTGGGCCAACGCCTCCTCCGCGCTCCTCGACCTGAACGGCGGCACCGTCTACGGGGCGCCGCTGTGGGACGAGGCCCGGGTGAACGCGGACAACCCGGTACAGCGCATCGAGAGCTACCGTAACAAGCGGGTCTTCCTCGTCGCCGGCACCAGCCCCGACCCGATCAACTGGTTCGACACGGCCAACGAGACCCAGGTGCTCGCGGGGCAACGGGAGTTCCGCTCCCTCCTCGGGAACGCGGGGATCCCGCACGAGTGGTACGAGCTGCCCGGCGGGCACTTCATCCGCCACGACATGATGCAGCGCGACATCGACGGCATCGTCGACCGGCTGCGCAAGGCGTGACCGGCGTGCTTCCCGGACTCTCCCGACGCGCACTGACCTGCGTTCTCGCGGCCACGGCCGCCCTGCTGTCGTCACTGGCGGCCCCGATGCCGGCCGAGGCCCGGACCACCGCCGGCCTCGCGGCCGCCGCGTGCCCGGCCGGCGGCATCGTGTCGCAGCACTACCACAGCGGACACAACGGTGTGGACATCGCCAACGACGTCGGTACGCCGATCCACGCCGTCGGCGACGGTGAGGTGACGATCTCCGGGTACACCGGCGACTACGGCCAGTGGATCCGCGTCCTGCACCCCGACGGCAGGATCTCCGAATACGGGCACGTGTCCCGGCGTGACGTCTTCGTCGGCGACCACGTCACGGCCGGCCAGCAGATCGCCCTCATGGGCGCCGAGGGCAACTCCACCGGTCCCCACCTCCATCTGCGGATCTGGGGGGACCAGACCACCTCGTACGGCATCGACCCCGAGGCCTATCTCGCGGAGCGCGGCGTCGTGCTGCCCTGCGTCCCGGGCAGCGGTCCGCGGCCCAAGCCGCTGGTGTATCCGGCGGAGTCGGGCCGGGTGGTGTCGGCCCGGTCGGCGGACGGCCGCCTCGAGGTGTTCGCCGCCGGCGCCGACGGTGTGCACCACGCCTGGCAGCAGGAAGCGAACGGCAACTGGTCGGCCTGGGAACCGCTCGGCGGGCCGGGCAACGCCGAGTTGGCGATCGCCCCCAACGCCGACGGCCGGCTGGAGATGTTCGCCCTGAGCGGCGCCACCTTCCAGCACCGCTGGCAGCTCTCTCCCTCCGGCGGCTGGTCGAACTGGGAGAACTTCGGCGGCGGCGGGCGCGACACCGCGGCCGGCGTCAACGCCGACGGCCGCATCGAGGTGTACGCCTCCGGCCCGGCCGGGCTCTTCCACCGGTACCAGACCGCCCCCGGCGGCGGGTGGTCGGAATGGGAACCCACCGGCGGCGGCCCCGCCGACAGCCGCGTGGAGATGGAGAAGTCCCCCGACGGACGTCTGGAGGTGTTCGCCCTGGGCCGCGACAGCTTCCAGCACAAGTACCAGACGGACCCCAACGGCGGCTGGTCCCCGTGGGACACCTTCGGCGGTGGCGGCCGCGACCTCACCGCCGCCCACAACGCCGACGGCCGCCTGGAGGTCTTCGCCTCCGGCCCGGCCGGCGTGTTCCACAAGTACCAGACTAGTCTCAGTAGTTGGTCCGAGTGGGAGCCGACAGGGGGTCCCGCGGACGCGCAGCTCACCAGCGAGCACACCCCGGACGGCCGGGTCGAGGTCTTCGCCATCAACGGCAGTACGGCGATGCACACCTGGCAGCGCGCCGTGAACGCGCCCTACGGCGACTGGTCCGCCTTCGGCGGTGGCGGAACCGAGGTCACCGCGGCCGCCAACGCCGACGGGCGGATCGAGATCTTCGGCACGAGCCGCGCCGGCGTCCACCACAAGTGGCAGACCGGCTTCTCCAGCTGGTCCGAGTGGAGCTGGCTGAGCGACACGGCCGGCCCTGGCCTCGACTGACCCGCCTCCCGACTGACCCGCCTCCCGACCGCCCACACCCGACCGCCCCACACCCGGCCGTGGTCGGCCGTGCCCGCACGGGCACGGCCGGCGACGCGGTCCCTCTGGAGAACACTCATGCCTCCGATCAGCCGACGGAACCTGTTGAAGGGTGCCGCCGGGGCGGGCGCGTTCCCGTTCCTGGGGGCCGGCCGGGCCTCGGCCGGGGCCGCCGACGCGGTACCGCCCCCTCGGTGGGCCGCCGCGGGCCCCTTCGCGTACGTCTACGATCCGTCGACCGCGGGCGGCCCGCGCTACCTCAACGACCACACCCTGATCAAGGCCAGGGGCCGCTGGCACCTGTTCGGCATCGTCGGGGACAGCGCCCCGCGCGGCGAATCCCCGGACAGCACGCGGGAGATCACCTTTGCCCACGCCTCCGCGCCGAGCCCGAACGGGCCGTGGACCACCCATGCCGACGCGCTCACCCTCGACCCGTCCTATTTCGGTGAGGAACACCTGTGGGCACCCCACGTCGTCGAGGCGGACGGCAGGTTCTGGATGTTCTACGCCGGAGGCGGCCACACCGGCGCCGCCATCAGCCTGGCCACGTCGGACGACCTGTTCACCTGGACGCGCGAGCCGTCCGGCCCGCTGTTCCGGGGGCTCGCGGCGCGCGACCCGATGGTGCTGCGGGTCGGCGGCGAGTGGGTCATGTACTACACGGAACTGTCGGGCGCGGGCGGTCACCACCTCGTGGCCCACCGGCGGTCCGCCGATCTGCTGCACTGGAGCGAGCCGGGCGTCGCGTTCACCGACGCGACGACGGACACGACCGTCTCCGTCACCGAGTCCCCGTACGTCGTCGAACGCGACGGCTGGTACTACCTGTTCATCGGACCGCGCGGCGGCTACGAGGGCACGGACGTGCTGGCGTCCCGGGACCCGTTCCGCTTCGACCTCACCGGCCACGCGGGTCATGTGGCCGGTCACGCCGTGGAAGTGGTCGCGGACGGGGAGACGTGGTGGGTCAGCGCCGCGGGCTGGTTCCGCAACGGGCTGCACGTGGCGCCCCTGTACTGGCGGGACACCCCACCGCCGTGGCAGAGCCCGGACAACCCGGTGGCCGGACTCGACGGGGCCGGCCGCCTCACGGTGTTCGCGCTCGACGCCTCCGACCGCTCGATGCTGCGGCGCGTCCAGCTCGACCCGGACACCGATACCTGGTCGCCGTGGGAGCCCTTCGGCGGGCCGGCCGGCGCGGTGCCCACGCTCGGCCGCACCACGGGCGGCCGGCTGGAGGTGTTCTCGCTCGCCCCGGAGGGCGTCAACCTGCACCACCGGGTGCAGCGCCCGGACGGCGGCTGGTACGAGTGGGAGGAGTTCGGCGGCCCGGCCGGCGCGGCCCCCGCCGTCGCCCGCGACGCCGGCGGCCGGCTGGAGGTGTTCGCCCTGAGCCCCGGCGGAGCCTCCGTCGCCCGGCGTCGGCAGGGGTCGCCCGGATCCCTGGCCTGGGACCCGTGGGAGCCCGGCTTCGGCGGGGCCGCGGGCGCGCCACCGGTGGTCGCGGCCAATGCCGACGGGCGGCTGGAGGTGTTCGTCCTCTCGCCGGGCGGCGCCGGGATCCACCACCGGTGGCAGGAGACCCCGGGCGGCGCCTGGACCGCGGCCTGGCAGCGCTTCGGTACCGCGGCCGGCGCCGCACCTCGGGTGGCCGCGGACGGCAGCGGCCGGCTCACCGTCGCCGCGATCGGACCGTCGGGCACGGGCACCTTCTCCCGGCGGCAGTCGGTGCCGAGCGGCGGCTGGGACGAGTGGCTGCCCCTGTCCGGCTGGAGCGCCGCCGCCCCGGCGTTCGCCGCCAACGCCGACGGCCGCCTGGAGGCGTTCTCCCTGGCGCCCGGCGGCGCCCGGCTCAGCCACCGCTGGCAGACCACCCCGGGCGGAAGCTGGGCTCCCGGCGGGGAGTTCGGCGAGCCCGGCATCAGGCTCGCCGCCACGCCCACGGCCGCGCTCGACTCCACCGGGCGGACGCACGTCTTCGCCGTCACCACCGAAGGCCGCGTACGCACGCGCGTCCAGGACCGGCCGAGCGGCGGGTGGCGGCCGTGGACGGCCTTCGGCGACCGCACCGTCGCACCCGTGGTGTCGGGCAGCCCCGCCCTCTGAGCGCGGAGTGCGGATCTCGCCAAGTGAAAGCCACGTGAAAGCCAGGTGAAAGGGGCCAGGGGGCGGTCCGGCGGAGCCGTGAGCCCGCCGAACACGGTGACGTTCCCCACCCCGACACGATCGGGAGGGGGCGTACGCGCCCGGGGAACCTTCCGGGAAGGGGGCTTTCGGGAGCCTTCCGGGGCAGCCGGGGCGGGTGGCCCGCCGCCGGCGGCGACCCCGCCCGAAGTGGCCGAAGTGCGCCCCTGAACTCCCTGGGGAGATGAGTATTGTTCCACTCGTCGGACCGGTACGACGCGTGGAACAGGGGGCGCGGTGAGCGGCGTAGTCGTCCATCTCCCGCAGGGAAGTGGTGGCACCGACGGCGGCGAACCGTTCGGTGAGGCGGTGACGTTACGGCTCGGACCGGGCGAGGTCGCCCGCTTCGGACGGGGCTCCGCGACCGTCCCCGTGGAGCTGCGCCTCGCCGACGCGGCCATCTCCCGGCTCGCCGGGGAGATCCGCGTGACCGACGACCACTGGCAGCTGACCAACCACAGCGCCACCCACAGCTACCTGGTGGAGAACCCGGAGGGAGCCGGGGAGTACCTGAGGGTCGCGCCGCGACGGGTCGGGGCGCCGGTCCCGTTCGAGTTCGCGCGCGTGGTGCTGCCCACCCGCGGCGACGTCACCGTGTCCTTCCAGGTGTTCGCGCCCGACCACGTCTACCTGGACCCGGACGCCATGGGCGCCCCCTGGGGCCGCCTCACGGTCACCGCGTACTCCCTGGACGAGACGGCCGCGTACTTCCTCGTCCTCGTCGCGCTCTGCGAACCGCGCCTGCGCGACCAGTCCCGCGTCGCGGTCCCCACGACCCCGCAGATCGTCGAGCGGCTCAGGGGGCACGTCACCGGCGGCACGCTGACCGCGCGGGCGATCAGCTCCCACATCGACTACCTCGCCGAGGAGAAACTCCGCATCGGCGCGGCCGACCTCCGCGAACCCGGCAGGAGCGACCGCCGCAACGGCAAGCGGGAGGAGATCGTCGGGCTCGCGCTGCGGTTCGGGCTCGTACGGGAGGAGCACCTCACGCTGCTGCCGCCCCTGACGGGGGCCGGCGGGCGGGAGCGGCAGAGCGCGCGATGACGCCGCCGCACGGCCTGCGCGACACCACCGCATGCGAACGCGGGGACCTGCTCCCGCCCGGCTACCGCGTACGGGACTGGACGATCACCGAGATGATCGGGGTCGGAGGCTGGTCCACGGTCTACGCGGCACGGCAGGCCGAAGGGCACCCGGACCGGACCGGCGGGCACCCGGACCGGACTGGCGGGGCCCCCGCGGGCCGGCCGGCGGGACCCGCCGACGTCGCGCTCAAGATCATGCCGACCGCCGGGTTCGCACCGCGCCAGGCACGCAGGATCGTGGAATCGGCCCGCCGCGAGGTCGAACTCGGGCGCAGGGCCGGCCATCCCCGGCTGATCGGCCTCCTGGACTCCTTCGTCCTCGCCGCACCGGACCGCCCCTCCCTGGACGGCGCCATCGTGCTGGTCATGGAGCGGGCCGCGGGCAGCCTGCGGGAACTGCTCGACGCGGGGGTGGCCGAGGCCGATCGCGCCCGGCTGATCGCCGGGATCTGCGAGGGACTGGCGCATCTCCACCGGTCGGGCTGGGTCCACGCCGATCTCAAGCCGGAGAACGTGCTGCTGGGCGCCGACCGCTCCGTGAAGCTCTCGGACTTCGGGCTCGCCACGGAGATGACGGGGACGCACGGGTACGCGCCCCCCATGGGCACTCTGGACTACCTGCCGCCCGAGCGCTGGCGGGCGCCCCTCGGGGAACTCGGCGTACAGGTCCGGCCGACCGCCGACATCTGGGCCCTGGGCATCGTCATCCACGAGGTCTTCGCGTCCGGTGCCTCCCCGTTCAACGGAGCCACCCCCACGGCGCGGGGCGCCGCCGTCCAGGAGTACGGCGAGGGGCGCGCGCCGCTGCGCATGGACCACGCCGTGCCGCCGTTCTGGCGCGCCCTGGCCGCCGACTGCCTCGCCCCGACCCACGCGGCGCGCGCCCCGCACACCGCCGAGAGCCTGCTCGCCCGCATCGCCGCCGAACAGGGCACGCACGAGGCGGGGGCAGGGGCCGGGCGGCGGCCGCGGGGCCGGCGGGCCCGCGCCTTCGTCCTCGCCACCGCGCTGTGCGGGATCGCCGGCGCGACCCTGTGGTCGGACGCGGTACGGGTGGGCTCGTCCGCGCTGCTCGGCCGGGCGGGCGCGACGGGCGTGACGGCGGGCACGGTCCGCGTGTTCAACGCGGAGCGGGGCTGTCAGGAGCGGGCCGACCGCGACCCGCAGTGCAGTCTGGGGCTGGCGGTCGATCCCCTGCGGCCGTACGCCGCGGACAACGTCGTACCGATCCGGGTGTGGCACGGTGACGTTCTCGCCGCCGAGTGTCAGCTGCCCGACGGGCAGCCCGTCGTCAACGAGGAGGACCTGCAGTCGACCCGCTGGTTCCGCGTCCGCCTTCCGCCCGGGTCCGTACCTCCCACGGCCTGGCTGCCCGTCGTACGCACGAAGGACCGGCCGGAGCTGCCGGGATGCCCGCACCCTACGGCAGGACGCTGAGGCCGTGCCGCCGCCGTGCGGGTCAGCGGTACAGCACGACGAGCGAGGCGAGGAGGAGCACCGCGGCGGCCGAGAGCCCGAGGGCCCGGTGGCGGTCCCACGCGGCCAGGGCGAGACTGCCCGCCCAGGCTCCGCCCGCGAGGGCGGCGGCCCACCAGCCGAGGTCCGCCCGTGCGGCGGCCAGGGGGAACACCGCGAGCAGGACCGTCGGCAGGACGACGGCGGCCCGGGGCCCGATGCCCAGCCGTTTGTAGACGGTCATCAGGACGATCAGGGCGGTGGTCAGGGCGAGGGGAACGGCCGCCCAGTCCCACCAGGTCCAGCAGAGGCCGTCCGACGTCTCGCACGCCTGGGCGTTCTGACGCTCGACCCAGGAGAAGAAGTGCACGGCGCCGTAGGCCAGCACCGCACCGGTGACGGCCGCTCCGATCGCTCCCGGTACGACGGGCCGGGGCTCCGTGGTGTGTGTGTTCATGCCGACAGCCTTTCCGCACGGATGGCCGGGGGCCTGAGTACGCGTACTCAGGCCCCCGCATCAGTTATTCGTCACTTTCCATTGAGGGTCTGTTCCAGGGTGTCCGCGTAGATACGAGCCCCCGCGGGCTTGGGGTGGAAGGACTGCATGGACGGGTTCGGAAGCTCGGCGTCCGCCTTCTCCCGGCCGGTCATCACGATGCCGTGAATGGTCTCGGGGTTACCGCAGATGGCCTTGGTGTCGAAGTTCTTCCGCGGGTCGGAGAAGACCGCCCACGTTCCGGCGTCCTGAGTCGCCCCCTTCATCTCGGTGGCGAGACCGTCGGCCACGGTGCGGATCCATTCGGCTTCGCCGTCCTCATAGGCCTTGGGAAGGCAGCTGTGGTCCTTCTCCACCAGGAGCGGGTAGCCCATGAGGACGACCTTCGCGTACGGCGCCTTGGTGTGAATGGCGTTCAGCGTCTTGACGATCTGCGGCCGCACCCCGTCGTGCAGCCACTTCGGCGCCCAGGCCCTCAAGGCACCCGTGGAACCGCCGGACTTGGCGCCGGTGGCGGGATCGATGTTCTCCAGTTCCGCGGCCGGGCACGTGGACATGGACAGGATCGGGATGTCGATGCACTTCTTCATGATGTCGACGAAGCGGGCGTCGTTGCCACCGATGCTGAGGGTCACCAGGCTGGTGTTCTGGTCCAGGTATCCGGCGTCGAGCTGTGCCACCTCGCCGGACTGGCCGTCGGAGAGGATGTTGAAGGTGCGAGCTCCGGAACAGGCCACGAAGTGGTAGTCCATCTGCGGGTCGAGGCCGTCGGCCATGGCTCCGATCGAGGTCGAGGAGCCCGGCAGCTTCGCCTGCCTCGACCAGGCCAGCTTGGACCGGTGGCACTTCTCGATGCCGCTCTCGTTCAGCTTGTCGAAGCGGTCGGTCTCCGGGTACAGGTCCGCGCCGCCCGGCGCGGTGGCCCCTTCACCCGAGGAGTAGGAGTCGCCCATCGCGGTGACGGAGTTGGCCGGCTTGCCCGCGAGGGGCTGGAAGGCGACCGCGCCCCAGGCGATGTCCTCGTCGGCCTTGCCGTCCGACGTCGTGTTCGACAGTTCGACCTGCGGGGTGCCGATGAAGTGGAACACGCCGAGGCTGACCCATCCGCCGGCGCGCTGGAGCACGACCCGTTGCCTGCTGGTGCTGTCCGAGCCCTGCACGGTGTAGGTGGCCTGCCGGGTCTGGGCGCCGGTGTCGGGCAGGTGGACCAGGACGCGCGCCCAGTTCAGGTTCTGGCCGAGGGTCCAGGTGCCGTTGATGGTCATGTAGCCGCCGGGGCCGCCGAAATGGGCCGCGTCACGGGTGTGGGTGTACCAGTAGTGGCCGCCGTAGCCGCCGCCCACCTGGTGCAGGTCGGCCTTCGCCTGGTAGCGGCCCTGCGTACCGGGGTTGAACCCGAACTGGAAGCTGCCCGCCGATGAGATCGGTCCGCAGTCGCCCCAGGATTCGGTGCCGTCGGGGACGGACGCGACGATCTTGGCGCCGGACGGCGCCTTGTCGCAGACCGGCTGGCCGGACTTGAGCCGGGTGCCCCGTCCCGGTTCCGAGATCAGTGTCTGGTACTTGATGGACTCGTGGCCGCAGCTGCTGGCGCAGTTGTCCTTCCACGTGGTGTTGGGCTGGTTCCACCAGTACTGCGCGTAGCACTCCGCGTCCGGGCAGTTCGGCGGGGTCTTCGGGTTGCAGTTGTTCTTGCTGTTGCAGAAGGTGTCGAGCGGCGGCGAGACGGCGGCGCGGTCGGCGATGGTGTTCCACCAGGCCGGCCGGAATCCGGCCGAGGAGAACCCGGACTCGCCGGGCCAGTCCTGACGGCCCGAGGTGGCGTAGGAGAAGCCGGTGTCGACGGACCACGCGGCCCAGCCCATCACCTTCGCCTCGTACGGCCAGTCCTGCGGATGCGCGGCGTCCTTGTTGGCCTCCGGACCGTCCACGTCGGTGTTCATGAACGGGTGGCCCCAGCTCTTCTTGTAGAGCGGGTTGGCCGGGTTGTTGTACCAGCCGAGGCCCCAGTGTCCGCCGTGCTGCGACGCGTCCGACGGCGGGTTGAAGCCGAGGTTGTAGTTCCACACGGCGGTGAACCAGTTCTCCACCAGGGACGGGTCGTCGTTGTTGACGGTGACCCGCTGTCCGTCCGTGTGGACCTCGTTCCACTTGTCGGCGAGGATCTTCATGGAGGCGGCGACGTTCGACGCGTAGTCGACCGCGACGAGCTTCTGGAGGGCCGGGGAGAGGCTGGTCTCCTTGTCCTTCGGGTGGCCGGGCAGCCGCATGCCGTCGGTGACCTGGCCGACGCCGTAGCCGCAGTCGGACTTGTCCCAGTTGATCTGCCAGTAGGCGGCCGGGTTGTCGGGGTCGGCCTTGTGGCCGTAGTAGCCGTCCACGGCGGCCAGCGGGCTGCCCATCTGGCCGGGGATCGCACCTGACTCGGCCTGCCACAGGTTCGACTCCTGGGCCATGATGCCGAGCAGCACGTTCGCGGGGATCTTGCCCCCGCCGTTCAGTGCCGGCGGCGGGAACAGGCCCTGCGGGTCGACGGTGAGCAGACCGGCCTGGTTGCGGTAGCCGCCCTGCCGGATGTAGTTGGAGCGCAGGTTGCCGCGTACGGCCATGTCGACGGCCCACTCGACCTGGTTCGGGGTCGGCTGCAGCGCCTGCACCTTGACGTCGTTGCGGGAGACGGAGCACCAACGGTCGCCGTCGGTGGGGTCGTTCGCCCCGCCTGCCGCGGCCGCGGCACCGCGCATCGACGGGCTCTGCGGCCCGCCGGCGGTACCGGGGGAGGGGGACGCGGGGGCCTTGGCCGGCGTGCCGGAGGCCGCGGTGAGGGACGGGGACGCCGTGGTCCCGGAACCGTCGGCGGTTTCCTGCCGGACGCTCTGCGTGAGCTTCGTCCCGGTGGCGGTCGCGGTACTGGTGACCGTCACCGGCTGGTCACCGGCGGCCGCGGCGGTTTGCGGAACGGGTTCCTCGGCCTTGGTGAAGTCCTTGCCCGCGTTCTTGACGCGGTCCAGGCCGGCCCGGATGCCGGCGGTCAGGACCGGCTCGACGGCCAGCCGGCCGTGGGAGGACACGTCGGTGTCGGCGGGGGCATCGACGCGGGTGACCCCGGTTCCCGCCGTGACGGGCACGTCGGTGGGGTGGCCGGTGAGGAACACCCGGCCCGCCTCGCCCTGCATGAGGTCGAGGTCGCCGAGCTTGCCCGAGGCGATGGCGGCCGGCTTGCCCTGGCCGGTGAACACCTTGGCGTTCAGCGTGGCGTCGTCCTTGCGGTCGACGAAGGCGATCTTCCCGTCGGCGGCGGGCCGGATGTCGAACGGGACGCTGTCCGCGTCGGCGAGGTTCTTCACCGCACCCGAGCCGTCGAGGTGGACCAGGTGGCTGCCGAGTGCGGCGACCGTACCGTCCTGTACCGGGACGGCGCTGGTTATCTGTCCCTTCGCCGCGGCCGTGCTCGTGGTCTTCCCGGCGGTGTCCACGGTGAGCACGCGCGTACGGGTGCTCCCGGGGTCGTTCATGTCCCGGAAGGCGGTGAACGCGGCCGTGTGCGTGCTCGTGTTGCAGGACGGGTCGAAGTAGGCCAGCGACGCGGTGAACGGCAGCTTCGTCACCTGCCCCGTGGCCAGGTTGACGATGGCGGTGAAGGCGCCGCCCTGCATCAGGTCGGGCTTGTTCGTGAAGCCGCGGGGCGCGTAGACGACGGCGGCGTGCTCGCGGTCCATCACGCACTGGTTGCCGATCCACGAGTCCGCGGGCATCGCCGGTTCGGACAGGGTGGCGACGGTCTTCCACGCGTACGCCTGGCTGCTGTCGGCGACGAGGATGCGCAGGCCGTCGGTGTCCGCGGCGGCGGTCACCGCGCGGTCGGGGCTGGTGTTCCAGTCGTCGCCGAGCTTCTTGACCGGATCCTCGACGGGTCCGGGAGCGGCCGGCGGTGCGGTGGGGCCGGGCTTCGGTTTGGGCGCGGCGATCGCGGGTGTGGCCTGGAGCAGTCCGGCCGTGAGGGCGGCGCAGGCCACGACGGCCGCCACGGATGTGCGTGTTCGTCTTGCGTGTTTCAAGAGAGGGGTCCCCGAATGTTCGTTGAGTGCTTTCGAGCCGTGTCGGGGCGCCTCGAAGAAGGGGGCGCGCTGCACGAAGCGGAAATCGCCCGCGTATGAACCGTCACCGAACTGCCCCCTGGACGCATTCAGTGGAAGCCGAAGCCGTGATGGACCGAGGGGAATGGACGCAGCACAAATAAACGTCGGACATGCTCCGCCCACACGGCCGTTCAAACGGCATGGCGAAACACGTCACCCCAAAGTCTTCGGACCGAGGTCCGAACTCCCCCTGAACGCGCGGTATTCTTCGCTGCCCCCCGTGCCGACGGTCAATCGGCAGAAGCGATTTCGCTTCATGGCAGCTAGATCATTAAAGCACCCGCGCTTTTTGACAAACCGGATATTCTCGCCGTTACTGGACGGTCAAGTTTTGTTATAGACGGTGCGGGAGGGGCAACTGCTCAGCGCGCGCCCCAGCCGCCGTCGACGGGGATCGACGCGCCGGTGATGTAGCCGGTGAACGGACCGCAGAGCCACACCGCCACCGCCGCCACCTCCTCCGGTTCGATCAGCCGCTTGATCGCGGTGCGTTCCAGTAGGACGTCCGTGACCACGTCCTCGGGCGCGATGCCGTGGGCGGCCGCCTGCGAGGTGATCTGGTGCTCGACCAGCGGGGTGCGGACGTAGCCGGGGCTGACGCAGTTGCTGGTCACCCCGTGCGGGGCGCCTTCGAGGGCGGCGACCTTGCTCAGTCCCTCCAGTCCGTGCTTGGCCGCTACGTAGGCGGACTTGAAGGGGCTGGCCCGCAGGCCGTGCACGCTGGAGATGTTCACCACGCGGCCCCAGCCGGCCCCGTACATGTACGGCAGGCACTGCCGGATGAGCAGGAACGGCGCGGTGACCATCACCTTCTGGATCAGTTCGAACCGGGCCGGCGGGAAGTCCTCGAAGGCCGCCACGTGCTGCAGCCCGGCGCTGTTGACCAGGATGTCGACCTCGTCCGGGAGCGTACGCACCGCCTCGGCGTCGGCGAGGTCCACGGCGTGCGGACGGCCGCCGACCTCCTCGGCCACGGCCGCGGCCGCCTCGGAGTCGAGGTCCACCACGTGCACCAGGGCGCCGGCGTCGGCCAGTGCCCGCGCGCACGCCCGTCCGATACCGCTTCCGCCACCGGTCACCAGGGCGGTGCGCCCCGAAAGGTCCACACCGCCGCCGCCGTGCGCGAAGGATCCGGGAGCTGCGTGAGATTGGCTCGTCATGGCCGGAACGCTAGAGACGCATCGCCGGACATCCCATGTCCACAGCCGCCACAGTGGACCGCGGTGAGGTGTGGGCCGACGCCATACGAGCCGCCCCCGACCGGCAGGACACTGCTAGCGGTAGCCGGTGGTGTCCGCGGGGCGGTCGGGGTCCTGGACCTCGACCATGTAGCGCCAGCAGTCCGGCCGGCTGCCGTCGAGGTCCGTGAAGCCGTACACCTGCGCGAGCTGCCCGCTGGACAGGGACTGCCCGTTCCAGCGCGCCACCTCCGGATCCGCGGCGAGCGCCGCGACCGCCCGGCCCACGTACGACGGCGTCTCGGAGATGGCGAAGTGCGGGACCTTCGTCAGTGCGTCCCGCCAGTTCTCCTCCGTCACCCCGAAGTGGTCGAGCATCATCTCCGAGCGCAGCCAGCCCGGGGTCAGCGCCACCGCCGTGGCCCCGCGCGGCCCCAGCTCGTGCCCCAGCGCGAACGCCATGCGCAGGACCGAGGACTTGGCGATGTCGTAGAAGAACGAGACCCGGTAGTTGACCGCGTTGTACTCGGCGGTGCCGTCCGTCATCTCCACCACCAGCCCGCCCGGCTCGCGCAGCATCAGCGGCAGCGCGAAATGGCTGGTGACGGCATGGGTCTCCACCGCGAGGCGCATCAGCCGCAGCCCCTTGTCCAGGTCGTGCTCCCAGACCGTGCTGTCCCACTCGAACAGCAGCTCCCCGCCCCAGATGTCGTTGACCAGGACGTCGAGACGCCCCTGCTCGGCGTCGATCCGCCCCACCAGCGCCTCGACCTCGGCCGGCACCAGATGGTCGGCGACCACCGCGATCCCGCGCCCGCCCGCCGCGGTCACCAGCTCGGCGGTCTCCTCGATCGTCTCGGGCCGGTCGTACTCCGAGCGCCTCCCGCGGGTGCTCCGCCCGGACACGTACACCGTCGCGCCCCGCGCGCCCAGTTGGACCGCGATGCCGCGTCCCGCGCCCCGCGTCGCCCCGGCCACGAGGGCCACCCTGCCTTCGAGAGTCCGCTGTGTGTCAGGCATGCCCCGACCCTACGACGGCCGCCCCGTCCCGCGCCCGCCGGACACGGCGACCGCCGCCAGGGACAGCAGCAGCCCGCCCGCCGCCAGGCCCAGGGCCTGGCCCGGCCCCCACAGGGTCCAGGCCGCACCGAAGAGCAGGGACCCCGCGAACCGGGCCAGCGCCTGCGCAGTCTGCAGCGCCGCGAGCCCCGTGGTGCGCAGCTCGGCCGGGAGCAGCGGTCCGGCCGCGGCCATCAGCACGCCGTCGGTGGCCGCGTAGAACAGACCGAGCAGGGCGAGCACGCCGGCGACCAGCGGCGCCCCGGCCGGTACGGGGGCCAGGAGCAGCAGGCAGGCGCCCAGCAGCAGCGCGTGCCCGCCGAGGAACACCCGGCGGCGGCCCAGCCGGTCGGCGAGCCGGCCCACGGGCAGCGCGGCCAGCAGGAACACGGCCGCCGTGCCCACGGGCAGCAGCGGGAAGTACGCGGCCGACAGGTCGAGCCGGCGCTGGAGCAGCAGGTAGAGGAAGGCGTCGCCGACGGTGAACAGGCCGAGCACGGCGGCGGTCAGGCACAGCCGCCGCAGGCCGGGGAGCCGTAGCAGGGTGCGTACGGGGGGCAGCGGAGCCCGGGGCGCGGCCGAGGCGGGGACGGGGGCGGGGGCCTCGCGTACGAAGAGCGCCAGCATCACCACCCCCAGCACGGCGATGCAGCAGCTCACGGTGAACACGGCCTCGTACCCGTCCACCGCCACCCACAGCACCCCGAAGGCGGCCAGCGGCCCCAGCAGCGCGCCCGCCGTGTCCAGCGCGCGGTGCACGCCGAAGGCACGGCCCTGCTCCTCCGGCGGCACGGACAGCGAGATCAGCGCGTCGCGCGGGGCGGTGCGCAGCCCCTTGCCCGTCCGGTCGGCGGCCAGCACCGCCGCGACCGACCAGGGGGTGGTGACGGCGAGCAGGGCCGCCTTGCACACGGCGGACAGCGCGTAGCCGGTGCCCGCGACGAGCTTGCGGCGGTGGGTGCGGTCGGCGATCCGGCCGCCCGCGAGGCGCAGCAGCGCGGTGGCGCCCTGGTGGAGCCCGTCCAGGGCGCCGAACGCGAGCGGCGACATGCCGAGCCCGGCCATCAGGTACAGCGGCAGGACGGCGGTGACCATCTCCGCGGAGACGTCCGTGACCAGGCTGACCAGTCCGAGCGCGAACACCGTGCCGGGGACGGCCCGCAGGGGGCCCTTCGGGGCCGGGGTGTCCCCGGCGATGTCCGCGGCCCGGCTGGTCGACAGGTACACGCATGCCTCCTCGGGAGCGGCCGGGCCGTCTCTTGCGGCCTAGAACCAGTTGACGGTGAGCGGGAACGCGGCGGTGACCGTGGTGCCGGTGGAGTCGGTGGCCGTCGCCGTGATCTGGACCGTGCCGCTGCCCCAGGGCTTGCCCGAGACGCGTCCCGAGCCGGGGTCGACGGACAGGCCCCAGGGCAGGCCGGTGGCCGCGTACCGGTAGGCGGGTTTGCCGCCGGTGGCGGAGAGCTGGATGGTGCAGGACTGGTTGAACTTGCAGGTCTGCGGGCCGGGGTTGGCCAGCTTCAGATCACCCGGGGTGGGAGTGGGGGTGGGGGTGGGAGTGGGGGTCGGCGTGGGTGTCGGGGTCGGGGTGGGTGTGGGCGTCGGGGTGGGCTCCGTCGAGGTGTCGAACACCTCGCTGATCGGCTGCACGTTGGCCGCGTTGCCCGCGTGCGTCGTCGTCCCGAAGAGGTCCTCGAAGGTCCGCAGCAGGTGGTGGTGGTTGAAGGCCGTGGCGTACTTGCCGGTCTTGACCTTCGCGCCGTGGAAGACGGTGGCGATCTGGTTCGAGCCGAGGTAGTTGTCCTCGTCCCAAGTGAGCACCAGCAGGCTGTTGTTGGCCTTCGCCCACTGCGCGTAGGCGTCGATGTTGTTCCGCGTCCAGGTGTCTCCGGTGTTCACGGAGCACGAGTGCATGTCGTTGCACTGGTTGGGGACCACGAAGGAGAGGTTCGGCAGCGCCGCGAAGTTGTTCTGCGGGAACTGCGCCCAGGTCTTCCCGGTGTTCAGCGGCACGTTCTTGAAGGCGAACCACGGGTTGTGCTTCTGCGCGTACTGGCCGTTCGTGCAGGCCGTGGACCCCTCGCTCGGCAGGTCCTCGTTGTACGTCGCGAAGGTCTTGCCCGCGGCGATCAGCTCCTGGCCGAGGTTCGGAGCCGTCATCGACTGCGGGGTGTAGCAGCCGTCGCCCGTAATGCCCTGCGTGGCACCGGAGAAGAGGTTGAAGTAGTTCGGCTGGCTGGGGTGGGTCAGCGCCTTCATGCCGGTCAGGCTCGCCCCGCCGTTGGCCAGCTGGTTGATGTACGGGGCGTTCGCGCTGCCGATGATCTCCCCGTACTGCTTGTTCTCGTACACGACGACCACCACGTGGTCGTACGTCGGCAGCGCGGCCGCGGCCGCCGCCGCGGGAGCGGCCGAACCGTTCTCCGCCGCCTGTGAGTTGGCCACGGTGAAGGCGCCCAGCAGGCCGAGCGCGCCGAGCCCGGCCACGAGCGCCGACCAGCGGGCCCGGCGTCTCAGCTCGGCCCTGGGCGAGCGGGATGGTGAGGGGGTGGGCATGGGTGTTCCTCCCTGTCGTGGGTCCGGCGACCCGGTGTCATTCCTCGCGCCGGGCCGCACCGGCCACGGCGATGTTCAGGAAGCGCGGTACGGGCAGCCCGCGGCCGCGGAAGTCCTCCGCGACCGCGGCCCGTACCGCCGTCAGTCGTGTATGGGGCAGCAGCACCAGCACGCTCCGCCCCGGCCGCGGCCCGGGCTGCCAGGCGCTGAGCGCACCCGCCCGCCGGGCGCAGGCCACGGCCCGGGCCAGCTCCCGCGGCCGGTCCGCGGCCTCGCCGCGCACGGCGACCAGCACCAGCCGGTCTCCCGAGGCCGCCGGATCGAAGGTCACGTACCGCTGTCGCCGCCGGGGCTCCGGACCCACCAGCAGGGCCCGGCCGGGCCGGGCGAAGAGCACCGCCCGGCGCAGCCCGTCGTCCCCGTCCGGCAGCGCACCGGCCAGCAGCCCGGCCAGTTCCGCCCGGTCCGGCCGCGCACCCGCCGCCGTGTGGACGTCGGCCACCGCCAGCGCCACCGCGCACTCGGCGGGCTCCGCCGTGGCCAGCCCGGCAGCTCCCGTGAGCGAGCCCTGCACGTGCAGGTCCGACCCGCCGCGGCCGTAACCGGCGCGGGCCAGCGCCCGCAGCACCGCGTACGGACGCACGGCCCAGTCGGGGGCGGCCGGCGGCGGCCCGGACAGTGTCAGCGGCAGATCGCAGCTGTCCGCGGGGTGGGCGAGGGAGCTGAGCCGCACCAGGCCGTCGGAGCGCGGGGCCGCGGCGGCCGCCGTGGGCCAGCCGGCCGCCGCGACCAGCCCGGGGGAGCCCAGGTGGAAGGCGTACGGGGCGCTCCACACGGCGGCGGGGGGCCGTCCGTGCGCGGCCTCCAGGGCGTAGGCGACGAGCCGGAACAGCGGATCGACGGTGGCCCGCCGAGCCAGGTCGCCTCCGGCGGGGCCGACTGATTCCCTTTCGCCCCCGTCTGTGACGGGCCCGGTGCCCGGGTCGCCTCCGGCGGTGTGCGACCCGGAGGCTTCCGCGCCCCTCACGAGACGTCCTTGCGGGCCAGCATCCGGTAGGCGTTGCCGCCGTCCGTGCGGTGGGCCGCCGCCGTGCGCAGGGCGTCGAGCACCGCCGCGCCCGCGAAGGCCGGCAGGGCGGCCAGCCGTACGGCGTGGGCGAGGACCCGCGCGCGGGCCGTGGCCGGGGGACCCCACGGGCGGTCCGGGTCCGGGGCCAGCCCGGTCGCCGCGAGCGCCACCGCACCGAAGAAGTCGTTGCCCTGGTGGGCCGGTCCGTGCTCCTCGGCGAGAACGGTGAACCCCCGGTCGGCCAGCGCCTCGCGCAGGTTCGCGGCGGGCATCAGGTGCTGGTGCTGGGGCTGGAACCAGGGCAGCCACACCGGGCCGAGCAGCCGGGCCATCCGCGACTCCGGGTCGGGCAGCTCGATGGTCAGGAACCCGCCGGGGGCCAGCACGGCGGCCGCCGCGTCCAGTTCGGCGAGCGGATCCCGGGTGTGCTCCAGGTAGTGGTACATGCTGACGACCTCGTACTGGCCCGCCAGCTTCGACGCGAACTCCGGGAACTGCCCCTGGTATCCGGTCTCCACCCAGCCGCGGCGCTCCGCCTCGCGGACCCCGTCGCCCATGTCGAGCCCGTCGAACCGGGTCAGCGGCCAGACGGCCCGCGCCGCGTTGCAGAAGTGCCCGTGCCCGGTGCCCACATCGAGCCAGGACCCCGGATCGGCGTGCGGGAGGAGCATCTCGGCGCGCCCCCGGTACGCGGCGCCCAGCCTTCCGAAGACCGTGCCCGCGCCCTCGCCGCCGCGCCCGTCGTAGAAGTCGCGGTAGTAGAACTCCAACCCCTCCAGAGTCAGTCGGGGGTTCTGGAAGACGTGCCCGCACTCCTCGCACTGCTCCAGCGTGAACAGGCCGGGCTTGCCCTGGAGCAGGTCGGGCACCCGGACCCGGACGGCGAGGCGGTCGGAGCCGCACCACGGGCAGTCCGCCCGGCGCGGTTCGAGGAACCGCGCGGTACCCGAGGCCAGTTCGGCCTGATAGGCGGCGGCCCGCGCGGTGTCCCGCACACGGTCCTCGCCCGATCCGCCCCGGCCGGCCGCTGCAGCCGTACGCAGGGCCGCCCCGAGGGAGCGCAACGGGCGGGCCGCGGTGGCCCGGGCCAGACCGGCGGGCCGCAGCGGAGAGCCCGGACCGCGCAGGGCGAGGTACGGCTGGAGCCAGTACAGCCCGGCCGCGGCCGCCCCCCACCGGCCCTGGCGCAGCGCGGCGCCCGCCAGCAGCGCCAGCCCGCCCAGCTGCGCGGCGGCCAGCGCCCCCGGCGGCAGCCCCTGGGCCCGCAGCTCGGCGACCCGCGCGGGCCCCCCGGGCTCCGCGGGTCCGCCGCAGCTCAGGCCGGGGGCGATGGCCAGGCCCGTCGCGTCGGCGGCGTACTCCTTCAACCGGCGGGTCAGCGCGAGCAGTTCCGCCGGGACGGGGCGCGGCCCGACCGCGTCCGCCCCGGCCCGTGCCAGCACCTCCTCGGCGACGAGCACGGCGAAGCCGGCCCCGCGCCCCTCGCCGAGCCGGTCCCACCGGTACCGGGCGGGGTCGACCAGCCTCAGCAGTCCCAGTGCCCGCTCGGCGGGCAGGTCGGCGGGCAGCAGGTCCAGCACCCGCAGCCCCTCCGCCTCGGCGTGCGCGCAGGCGGCGAGGAAGGTGGCCGCGTCGGGCTCGACACCGTGGGCGGTGAGCAGCCGCCACCCGGCGGGCCGCGGTACCTCGGCCGCCGCGGTCGGGGTTTCGGGCAGCACCGGGATCGCCCGCAGTCGGCGCCCGGCGCGTACGGTGCCGGCGGCGAGCGCGGCCAGTAACACCGCGGAGGTCCACCGGACCCGGGAGAGCGGGGGTGGCGTCATAGCAGTTTCTCCAACCGGTCGGCCGCGGCGGCAGCCCCGCCCGCCGCGGCGAATGAGGCCTGGATCCGCCGGGCGGCCCGGCGGGGGCCGGGATCGTCCAGCACGGCCGTGAGCGCGTCGCGCAGTTCCTCGGCCCGGGTCCGGCCGAACCGCACCCGGATGCCGGCTCCGGCCTCGACCACCTGCCGGGCCACGATCGGCTGGTCGTCCCGGATCGGCGCGACGACCAGCGGCAGCCCGTGGGCCAGGGCCTCACAGACGGTGTTGTGGCCGGCGTGGCAGACCACCGCGTCCAGGTGCGGCAGCAGTTCCAGCTGCGGGACGCTCTCCTGGAGCAGGACATGCCCGGGCACCGGCCCGATCAGCGCGGAGGGCGCCGCCAGCACGAACTGGACCTCCCCGGCGAGCCGTTCGGCAGCGCCCAGCACCGCCCCGTAGAAGCGGGCGCCGGCCTCTTGGTTGAGGGTGCCCAGGGACACCAGCACCCGCCGCCGCGCCGGGTCCAGCCGCTGCCAGGGGAATCCGGGCGAAGCCGGCCGGGCCCCGAAGGCCGGTCCTACGTAGGCGTGGTGAACCGGGAAGTCCCCGGCCGTGCCGACGAGTTCGGGCGTGGAGAAGACCAGGACCAGCCGCTCCGAGAACCGCGGGTCCCAGCCCCCCGACTCCGCCGCCGCGTCACCGAACTCCGCGAGCAGTCCGGAGATCTGCCCGGCCACCCACTCCCCGACCTTCGGGAAGTCCGCGAAGGGCCGGGTCAGTTCGGCCGAGGTACTGGCGGAGGTCGCCCACGGGACGCCGAGCCGCCGGGCGACCAGCGGCCCCGCCAGGGCCTGCTGGTCGGCGACCAGCACGTCCGGCCCGAAGGCGCGGACGGCCCGCTCCACCCCCGGCACCATCGCCCGGGCCAGCGGCACCAGCGCCTCCTCCCACAGGAACCGCAGCGCCCCCACCCCGCGCAGGTCGCGCCAGCGCTCGTGCAGCGCCGAGTATCCGCCGCCCGCGTCCTCGCCGGCCGGCAGGATCCGGGCCTGCGCCGGCAGCAGCCGGGTCAGCGCCGAGGCCGGCCCCGCCCAGGCGATCTCGTGCCCGCGGGCGGCCAGTTCGGCCCCGACGGCCACGGTCGGATTGACGTGCCCGGCCAGCGGGGGCACGGTGAACAGCACCTTCACGGGACCAGCGCTCCCGCCCGCGGCCGCGCAGCCGCCTCCGCCTCCGCCTCCGCCGCCGTGGCCGTCACGGTCGTCGCGGGCGGCGCGGCCGTCGCGTCGAGATGGGCCAGCACGCACTCCCGCAGCACCCCGCTGCTCTCCTTCAGCACGTCGTGCCCCAGCCCCGGCAGGATCCGCAGCGCGCCCCGCGGGGCGTGGCGGGCCAGCTCCCGTGCGCCCGGGACCAGTTCGGAGTGCTCGCCGCAGACGATCAGGACCGGGCAGCGCAGCCGGGCGTAGTCGGCCGGGGTGAAGGTGCGGCTCGCCGCGATGTCGTCGATGAGGGTGGTGCGGTTGAGGAGGGCGTCGGCGATGGCCGTCAGGTTGGCGGCCTTGCGCAGGCGCAGGGTGAGCAGCTCGGCGGGGACCGGGCTGTCCTCCAGGCTGAGCGCGGCCGCCGACAGGGTGTCGACCATGTTCTCCACCCACGCCCCGCCCAAAGGGGGTTCGAGGAGGGTGAGCCCGGCGACGAGGTCGGGCCGGGCCAGCGCGGCGTGCAGGGCGAGGGTCCCGCCGTAGCTGTTGCCGACCAGGTGGACCGGGCGTTGCCCGAGGCCCAGCGCGCCGAGCAGGGCGAAGAGGTCCCGTACGGCGGTGCGGCTGTCGTAGCCGGAGGCCGGGCGCTCGGTCCGGCCGTGGCCGCGCAGGTCGTAGAGAACGGCCTCGTGCCCGGACCGGGCCACCGGTACGGCCAGGGGGCAGTAGAAGGAGGAGAGGTTGTCGACGACCAGCCCGTGCAGGAAGACCACGACGGGGCGGTCCGGGGCGTCGGCTCCGTCGGCGGCCGGGAGCCGCTGGACGTGGAAGCGCAGGGAGTTGGCGAGGACGACGGCCATGGCGGGCTCAGCCGGCCGACGCGGGCGAGGTCCCCGCCGAGACCCGGGCCAGGGAGGTGTGCGTGATCCGGCCGATGTGGGTGACGAGCTCACCCACGGACATGGCCAGGATCGCGTCCATGTCCTTCTCCGCCAGGAAGCCCATCAGGTCCACGTCGGCGCCGTAGCGGTGGTGGAGCAGCTCGGCGAGGGCGACGAACTCGATGCTCTCCAGGGCGAGGTCCTCGTTGAACGTCGTCTTCATCGTGACCTCCTCCGCGAGGAGGTACTCGTCGCCGACGATCTCCACGAGCATGTCCGTGATCTCGGCGAGGATGTCAGTTGCCATGACGGTTCTCCGTGAGGTGGAAGGGGACGGGGGAGGGTGCGGCCGGGTGGGCGGTCCAGGCGACGACGTGGTCGGGCGGCGGGCCGGCCTGCGGGGCGGTCCGCGGTGTGTCGGCGGGCGGTGTGTCGGTGAGCGGTGTGCCGATCCGTGTCGTGCGGACCGGGTACGGGTGCCCGTCCGGGGACGTCACGAGCAGGCCGCCGGAATCCGGGTCGCCGGCCACCCGCCAGTCCCGCGGCCGTCCGCCCAGCCCGCTCCCGGCCGCCTTGGCGGCGGCCTCCTTGGCGCACCACAGGGCGGTCAGCGCGGCCGGCAGCCCCGTGCCCCCGCGGGCCGCCAGCCGTTCGGCGAGGCGGAGTTCGTCCGGCCCCAGGGCGATCCGGATCAGCGCGTCCGGGTCGGCGGTCACCGGCTCCACGTCGATGCCGACCGCCCGCGCCGGGTCGGCGAGGGCGACCGCGATCCGGTCCTTGTGGGCGATCGACAGCCGGTACCCCCGGGCCAGCGGGCCCTCGGCGAGCGGCCGGCCGGCCGCGTCGTTGCCGATGGGCACCTCAGCGGGGAACACCGGCCCGGCCCCGCCGTCCCACAGGAGCCCGCGCAGCGCGTCCTTGGCGGCGATCCGGCCCAGCAGCCAGGGCGCCCGGGCCCGCGGCGACAGCCGCTCGTAGACCGCCCGCTCGGCGGCCCCCAGGTAGCGGCGCATCACCAGCTCCTGCGAGGCGGGATCGGTCCAGCGGCGCCGGGCCAGGCACCAGCCCTCGGGCCGGGGCTCGCCGATCCCGCAGACCTCCGGGGTGAACTTCATCGGCCAGACCCGCTCGTCGGCGCCGAACCGGCGGTACGTCCATCCGTCGATCCGGGCCCACACCCCGCCGGAGGCCCGCCGCAGTTCCAGGTCGCCGCGCACGGTCACGTCGTGCACCTCGCGGATCCGGGCGGTGGCGGTGACCAGCTCTCCCGGGGCCGGCGGCGGCCCGAAGAACCGGACGCGGTCCACGGTGGCCGGGAAGACCAGCCGGTCCACCGGGAGCCGCAGCTGCATCCAGTGCCCGAAGAGCTGCCCGGCGGCGTCGAGCAGCGCCCCCTGGTCGGGCAGGGCCCGCAGCACGCCGTGGATGCCGTCCGAGCCGACCGTGCGCACCTCGTGCACCCCGGCGAAGCGCGGCCCGTGGAACATCCACCGGTCCCGGTAGAGGGCCGCGGCACTGACGGGCGCGGGCCCGGGGTCGCGCAGCGGCGTGTCGTCGGGCGCGGGCGGCGGTCCGTACCGCTCGCCGAGCAGCACGACCACCGAGGCGTACTCCCCGAGGGTGACGCGCACCCGGCCGGGCCCGTCACCGCGGACGCGGACCTCGACGTCGACGGCCGGCTCGACGGCGAGCCACCGCAGGGCCCGTACGTCCTCGTAGCCGACGACGGCGAGACCGGGCGGGGCGTGCCGCCGGGCGGCGTCGGCGGCCAGCTCCAGCATGGTGGTCATCGGCACGACGGGGAACCGGTCGGAGTCCTCCGGCCAGCCGCCGGGCTGGAGGTACACGCAGTGGTCGCGTACGGAGGGCAGCGCGGCGAGCGAGAGCCGCAGGAGCTCCTTCCCCGCGGCCCCTCCCGCACCCGGACCGCCGGGAGCGGGCGCGTCGGCGGCGGCCGACCAGGCCTCGGTGACGGCCCGGGCCGCGGAACCGGCGTCGGCCAGCACCGCGTCCAGGGCGGACAGCAGCACCGGCCGGACCGCTCCCGCCGCCGGGCCGGCTGTCGGGGCCGGGCTCGCGGCGGCGGCCACCGACGAGGCCGGGGCCGGGGCCGGGGCCGGGGTGAGGAGGCCGGTCAGGGAGGTGCGGGCCGCCTCGCCGAGGCGGACCAGCGGGGACCCGAGGTCCAGGGGCATCCGGAGCCCCGGCCCGGCGGCTGCCGGCCGCGGTGCGGCCGGGCCGGGGCGAAGCGTCGAACCGGCCGCCGGGACCGCATCGGCCAGCAGCCCCCAGCGCGGTGCGTACCCCTCGGCCCAGAGCGCGGCACAGGTGCGGCTCAGCGCCGCGAGGCCGGCCAGGCGGGGTGAGGAGGTGGAGACCGAGAGGTGGGGACGCTCGCGCAGGGTGTCCTCGACGAACCCCGGCAGGCTGCCCGGCCCCAGCGTGACGAACGTGCGCACGCCCTCCTCCTCGTACAGCCGCAGCGTCAACTCGCGGAAGCGGACCGGCTCCAGGAGGTGGCGGACCACCAAGTCCCGTACCTCCCGCGGGGCGGACGGGAACGGCGCGCACGTCGTCGCCGACCACACCGGGAGGGAGCCGGCCCGCAGCGGCAGCCGGCCGAAGGCGGCGCGGACCTGGCCGAGGTACGGCTCCCACATGGGCGTGTGGAAGCCCGAACGGAACGGCAGTTCCTGGCCGAGCACCCCATCGGCGCGCAACCGCTGCACCACCGAGGCCACTTGGTCCGGATCCCCGCAGATCACCGACTGGTGCGGGCAGTTGTCGTGGCTCACCACCACCGCGTCCATGCCGTGCAGCGCCGCCTCGGCCCGCCGGGCACCGCAGCCCAGCGCCGCGTACACGAGGTCCGGGACCCGCAGATCGTCCGGCCGCAGCGAGTCCAGGAAGGTGTCGGCCGCCTCCTGCGGATACATTCCGGCGGCCACCATCGCCGCCCACTCGCCCAGGCTGTGGCCCGCCAGCACATCGGCCTCGATGCCGAGCCCGGGCAGCACCCGGGCGAAGAAGCGGCCCGTCGCGATCGCGTCCAGGGCCCGTTCCACGAGGGTCGCGCCCCGGGTGAGCCGGGGCGGCTCCAGCGCGAGCCGGTCCGCCACGTCGTCGACCACGGGGGCGAACTCCGGCTCCAGGCCCGGGAACAGGAACGCCACCCGGCCGCCCAGCGGCTCCGGGGTGAACCACACGTCCCCGCGCCCCCGCCACGGCCGGCCCCGCGCCACCACCTTCGCGGCGAGCGCGAGCCGCTGCGGCGTCGGCCCGACCACCGCGACCCGGCAGGGACCGTCACCGCCGGAGGCCGGGGAAGCGGACGCCGCCGAAGCGGACGCCAGCCGCGCCGACAGCTCCGCCGGGGTGTCCGCACCGAGCAGGAGTACGTCGGCCCGCGCGGCCGGCCCCACCGGCGCGGCCGCGGCCCCCAGCGGCAGGAACCGCCGCACCGGAAGCGGCGGACGCGCGGCCGCCGGAGCCTCCTCGAGGACCACGTGCGCGTTGATCCCGCCGAACCCGAACGCGTTGACCCCGGCCCGGCGGGGCTCCGGCCCGCGCTCCCACGGCTCCGCCTCCGTCACCGGCCGCATCCGGGTCCGGGCCAGGTCCGCGTGCGGCTCCTCCAGGTGCAGCGTCGGCGGCAGCACCCCCTCGTGCACCGCGAGCGCGGCCTTGATCAGCCCGGCCATGCCCGAGGCCTGCATGGTGTGCCCGAGCATCGACTTCACCGAACCGAAGCCGATGCCGCGCCCGTTCCCCGGCTCGGGCGGGCCGAACACCTGGGCCAGGGTGTCCAGTTCGGCCGCGTCACCGACCGGGGTGCCCGTCCCGTGCGCCTCCAGCAGCCCCAGCGCGCCCGGCGCCCGCGGATCCAGCCCCGCCTCCCGCCAGGCCCGCTCCAGCGCCTGGACCTGGCCGGCCACCAGGGGGCTCATCAGGCTCGCCGCCCGGCCGTCCCCGGCCACGCCCGTCCCGCGGATCACCGCGTACACGCGGTCGCCGTCCCGCTGCGCGTCCGCCAGCCGCTTCAGCAGCACCACCCCGGTCCCCTCGGACAGCAGGGTCCCGTCGGCCCGGCGGTCGAAGGGCCGGATCCGCTCGCTCGGGCTCAGCGCCCGCAACTGCGTGAACACGCTCCACAGCGTCGCGATGTGGCAGTGGTGCACCGCCCCCGCGACCACCGCGTCACAGCGGTCCGTGGCCAGCAGCCCCACCGCCTGGTCCACCGCCAGCAGGGACGAGGCGCAGGCCGCGTCGAGGGTGTAGGCGGGGCCGCGGAAGTCCAGCCGGTTCGCGGTCCGGGCGGCCGTGAAGCTCGGCACCAGCCCGATCGAGGCATCCGGCCGCTCCGGCCCCAGCGCGTCCTGGAAGGCCGAGCGCACCGCCGCGATCCGCCGCTCGCCCAGCTCCGGCGCCAGCTCCCGCAAGGTCTGCGCCAACTGGTGCGCGGTGCGCACCCGTTGGTCGAGGCGCGCGGTGGCCACGCCCATGAACCCGCCGCGCCCCAGCACCACCCCGATCCGCGAACGGTCGGCCGGCAGCCGGTCCTCGCCGCCCGCGTCGGCGATCGCCTCCGCCGTCGCGTGCAGGGCCAGCATCTGATCCGGCTCGGCGCCCTCCACGGCGGCCGGCATGATCCCGAAACGGGTCGGGTCGAAGGCGGCGAGACCGTCGACGAAGCCGCCCCGACGGCAGTAGAACCGGTCACCGGCGGCGGGTCCGCCGGCGGGTCCCGCGGCGGTCGGGTCGTAGTACACCTCGGGGTCCCAGCGGTCCGGCGGGACCTCGCCGATGGAATCCGTACCGGCGAGGAGGTTGCGGCGGTACGCGGCCAGGTCGGGGGCGCCGGGGAAGACCGCGCCCATGCCGACGATGGCGGCGTCGGTGGGGCGGGGGGCGGTGTCGTCGCGCCGGCTGCTCATCGGCTCCCGCCCTCCGGAGCCGAAGCCATCGGTGCCATGGCCGTCTGTGCCGTTACCGGTTGTGCCGTTACCGGTTGTGCCGTTTCCGGTTGTGCCGGTTCCGACTGCGCCGCGGCCATGAGGACCACCTGTACGTCGGTTCCGTGCGACAGTTCGGCCAGGAACGCGGCGGAGCCGGCCGCCGGGTCGATGAGCGGGATGCCGCGCCGGGCGTACGCACGCTCCAGCTCGGGGGTGACCATCCCGCCCGCCTCCGCGGCCCAGGGGCCCCAGTCCACGGACAGCACCCGGCCCGGGAAGGACTCCGCCCAGGTGTGCGCGAGGCCGTCGAGGGCGTCGTTGGCCGCGGCGTAGTCGGTCTGGCCGCGGTTGCCGTAGACCCCGGCCACGCTCCCGAACAGGGCCAGGAAGCGGGGGGCGGGCGCCGGGCCGTGCTCGGCGGCCGCGGCGGCCAGGTGCCGGGCGCCGGTCACCTTCGTGGTGAACACGTCCGCGAAATCGGCCGGTTGCTTGTCGCTCAGCAGGCCGTCGCGCAGGACGCCGGCGCCGTGCACGATGCCGTCGAGCCGTCCGTGGCGCTCCCGTACGTCGCCCACGACGGCCCGTACGGCCTGCTCGTCGGTGACGTCCGCGCAGTGGTAGCGGACGGAGGCGGCCGACGCGGTGAGCGCGGCCAGGGTGGCACGCACCTCGCGCTCGGCGAGGATCCGCGAGGCCGCGGCCTCGATCTCGGCGGGCGTACGGAGCCCTGCGGCGATCAGGGCGGCGCGGAGCGCGACACGGTCCTGGGCCTGGGCGAACTCGTCCGTGGCGGCCGCGGGTTCCGGGGTGCGGCCGAGGAGTTCGACGTGGCATCCGGTGGACCGGGCCAGGGCGAGGGCGGTGCGGGCGGTGATTCCGCGGGCTCCGCCGGTGAGCAGGACGACGGAGTCGGGGCCGAGGGGCTGTGCGGCGCCTTCGGCCGGGGGGAGCGGGGACGGGACGGGTGTGCGGGTGGTGCGGGTGCCCTCGGGTGTGTAGCCGACGGACGCGTGGGATGAGTCGCAGCCCAGTTCGGCCAGGAGTTGCGCGGCGATCTGCTCGGGGGCCTCCTTGGGGTGGACGTCCACCGCGCGGATGAGTGTGCCGGGGAATTCGAGGGCGGCGCTGCGGGCGAAGCCGTGCAGGCCGGCGGCGGGGGTGCCGGGTGCGGTGACGAGCAGCAGCCGGTGGGTGCCGCCCGTCAGGGTGCGGCGCAGTGCGGGGAAGAGCTGGGGGAGGACGGGCTCCGAGCCGGTCCGCAGGGCGGTCAGATCGACGATGCCGTCGAAGCCGGGCTCGGGTTCGGTGAGGGGGTGCGGTTCGGCCCCGTGGGCCCGCAACGCCGTGGAGAGCGCTCGGGCGAGGCCCTGGCCATCGTCGACCACGCCGATCCGCAGGCCGTGGAGGGCTTCCGGGTCGGGGGTGGGTGCGGGGGCGGGGGCCGTCTCTACGCGGAGGCGGGTGAGTGGGGGTGTGGTGGGCTGGGGGGTCGGGGTCGGGGTCGGGGCCGGGTGTGGGTGCGGGTGCGGGTGCGCCTGCGGGGGTGGGGCCGTGTGTGTGGTGATCCAGTCGACTATGGCGCGCAGGGTTTTGATGCGGGACAGTTCCTCGACCGCGGATTCTGCGGAGCCGCCCGGGTCTTGGGGGAGCCCGATCCGGTCGGCCAGGGCGCCGATGATCTCCACGCGCTTGATGGAGTCGATGGAGAGGTCCGCCTCCAGGTCCAGCCCGGGGTCGAGCATGTCCAGGGGGTAGCCGGTCCGGGTGTGGACGATGTCCAGGACGACCTGCATGACCGCCTCGGGGGACCGGTCGGGGGCCGGTCCTTCGGCGGGGTCGGTCGGAGAGGTGGGGCCGGGCGCGCGCCGGGACGTCTCCTCGGACGCCGAACGTGACGAGGGGTCGGAGAGCGGAGGCCTGTTGTGTTCGGCGCCCTGCGGGGATCGCCCCGACACACTCCCGGCCCCGGCTGAAACAGCCCCTGGCCCGTGTGCGGGAAGGCCCAGGTAGCTCAGCAGGACGTCTCGCTGGGCCGCGACCAGTTCGCGGGTGCTGCGGAGGTACTCCAGGATCGTCTCCTCGGCACCAGGGGTCATGGCCGCGTCTCCGTTCGCTCCGGTTTCCGTGGGCGGGGCAAGGTGTGGGGCCGGCGCGGCCACGCGGTGCGCGGGGCGGAGGCCGCCGGGGACCGGGGTGCCGGATGCGGTGCGGACCAGGTGGCCGTCGACCAGCCAGCCCGGGCGGCGCGGGGCGCGTTCGGGGAGGCGGGAGGTGCGGCCGCGGAACAGGGCCTCCGGTGCCACCGGCACGCCGGCCGTCGTCAGTTCCGCCAGCGCCGTGACCAGCCGCGCCAGGCCGTGCTCGCCGGGTACGTCCAGCGGGATCACGGTGTGGGGGCGGTCGGCCAGGATGCGGCTGATGAGGGCGGTGAGGACCCGGCCGGGGCCCGCCTCCACGAAGGTGCGGACGCCGGCCGCGTACATGGCCTCCACCTCGTCGACGAACCGGACCGGCTCCGCGACCTGCCGGGCCAGGAGGTTCCGGATGTCCGCGGGTGAGGTCGGGTACCGGTCGGCTGTGGTGTTCGACCAGACGGGGAGGGCCGGGGCTGTCATCGGTGTGTCCGCGAGGGCCGTGGCGAGGGCCTTCGATGCCTCGGACACCACCTCGCTGTGGAAGGCGCAGGCCACCGGGAGGGGCTCTGCCGAGAGGCCCGCCTCGCGGAGCGCGGAGACCGCTTCTTCGATGCTGGGCGTGGGGCCCGAGATGACGCACTGGCGGGGGGCGTTGTGGTTGGCGATGGTGCAGTCGGTGTGGGCGGCGACCTCGTCCGGCGTTGCCGACACCGCGGCCATCCCGCCCGGATCCGCGCCGGCGGCCGTCAGGATCGCCTCGGCGCGGTGGGCGCTCAGCCGCAGCAGGCTCCCGGTGTCGTAGACCCCGGCCGCCCAGAGCGCGGTGAGCTCCCCGTACGAGTGCCCGGCCACGCAGTCCGGCCGTACGCCGAGCTCGCCGAGCAGCAGGTGTGCCGCTGCCCCGGCCAGTCCCAGGGCGGGCTGGGCCACGCGGGTGTCGGTGACCGCCCTCCTCTGGGCGGCCCGTCCCTCGGCGGTGAACGCCGCGGGTGGGAACATCGCGGCCACGACCGGGGGCGGAGCCGAGTCCAGGAGGGTGCGCAGGGCGGGGAAGGACGTGAACAACTCGCCCAGCATGCCGGGGCGTTGGCTGCCCTGACCGGGGAAGAGGAAGGCGGTCAGGCCGTCCCTTTCGCGGGTGAGGTGGATGCCCGTGCCGTGGGTGAAGGTGCGGGCCTGTTCGAGGCGGGCCGCCAGTTCGTCGAGGTCGGCGGCCACGATCGCCACCTGTACCGGATCGGAGCCGGTGGCGGTCTCCGCCGCGAGGTCGCGCAGCGGCCAGGGGCGTCCGGCCGCGTCGTTCTCCTCCAGGCGGGCCGCGAGCCGTGCCATCGCCCGGCCGGCCGCCTTCCGGTCCGCGCCGCGGAAGCAGAACAGCTCGGCCGGCCACTCCTCCAGGCCGTGCCGGGGTTCCTCGGCACCGCCGTAACCGGCCAGCACCGCGTGGTAGTTGGTGCCACCGAAGCCGAAGGCGCTCACCCCGGCGATCCGCCGCTCGACGGGTACGGCCCAGGGGCGCGCCTCGTTGTCGAAGGAGAACGGGCTGGTCTCCGCCCGCCAGGCCGGGTTCGGGGTGTCGATGTGCAGGGTCGGCGGCCGTACGCCCGAGTGGACGGCCCGTGCGGCCTTGATGAGTCCGGCGAGACCCGCGGCGCACTTGGTGTGGCCGAGCTGGGATTTCACGGAGCCCAGGGCGCAGGAACCGGCCGGGGCTCCGGAGGCGGTGAACAGGTCGCCGAGGACGGCCAGTTCGGTGCTGTCGCCAACCACCGTGCCGGTGCCGTGCGCCTCGATCAGGCCCACCTCGGCCGGGGCGATGCCGGCCCGTGCGTAGGCCCGCTCCAGGGCCCGTCGCTGTCCTTCGGGGCGGGGTGCGGTCAGGCCGAGGGACCGGCCGTCGCTGGCGGAGCCCACCGCCTTGATCACGGCGTAGACCCGGTCGCCGTCCCGTTCCGCGTCCGCGAGCCGCTTCAGGACGAGTGCCCCCACCCCCTCGCCGAGGGCGATCCCGTCGGCTGCCGCGTCGAAGGGCCGGCAGCGGCCGCCCGGCGACAGGGCGCGGACGGAGGCGAACATCAGGTAGTCGTTGATGCCGTTGTGCACGTCGGCGCCGCCGCACAGCACCATGTCGCTGTCCCCGTCGCGCAGTTGGCGGCAGGCCAGGTCCAGGGCGGCGAGGGAGGAGGCGCAGGCGGCGTCGACCGTGCAGTTCGCACCGCCCAGGTCCAGCCGGTTGGCGACCCGGCCCGCGATGACGTTGGCGAGGATCCCGGGGAAGGAGTCCTCGGTGAGCCGGGGGAGTTGCTCGTCCAGGGCGGGTGGCAGCTCGCCCAGATAGGCGGGGTACAGGGCGCGCAGCCCGTAGGCGCCCGCCAGTTCGGTGCCGGCCTCCGCGCCGAAGACCACCGAGGTCCGCGAGCGGTCGAAGGTGCGCTCCCGGCCGTAGCCGGCGTCGCCGAGGGCCCGCGCCGAGATCTCCAGGGCCAGCAGCTGCACCGGCTCGATCCCGGCGAGGGAGGCGGGCGGGATGCCGTGGGCGAGGGCGTCGAAGGGCACCGGGCCGAGGAAGCCGCCCCAGCGGGAGGGCGTGCGCTCCCCGGCCCGGGCCGGGTCGGCGTCGTAGTAGAGCTCCGGGTCCCAGCGCTCGGCCGGCACCTCGGTGACGGCGTCCGTCCCGGCGAGGACCATCGCCCAGTAGGCGGCGAGGTCCGGCGCGCCGGGGTAGGCGCAGGCCATGCCGACGATGGCTATGTCGAGGGGGTCGGCCGTCTCCGGCGGTTCGCCGGCGAAGTCCCGGGCTCGACGCTCCAGCAGTGCCGTGGCTCCCTCGGTGACCTGCGCGTGCAGTGCGGCGATCGTGGTGGTCGCGGTGCGCAGGGTCGCGGCCTGGCCGAGCATGAACAGGCCTTCCGCGTACTGCTGTTCCTCGTCGACGGCCTCCATCCGGTCCGCCGCGCGCCGCAGGCCCTTGCTGGCGATCCGCAGTCGCCCCAGGTTGAGCCGCTCCAGCTCCTCCCAGACCTCGCGTGCTTCGACGCCGCTCTCCGCGAGCCGCCGCCGGGTCGCCTCGAAGGTCTCGGCGTACGGGGTGTCCGCGCAGCGGGTGGCGTGCCCGGGCGCGGTGCGCAGCAGTACGGTGTCCGCGCACTCCACCGCCGCCCGCTGGAAGCCGGGCAGTACCGCGCCCGCCGCCACGGCCTCCTCGGTGAACAGGTAGGCGGTGCCCATCAGCACCCCGATCCGGGCGCCGCGCTCGGCCAGCGGAGCCGCGGCCGCCATCGCCATCGCGGCGGACCGTTCGTCGTGGATCCCGCCCGCGAACAGCAGGTCCAGGGCCTCCGGTTCGGGGCAGGACAGCAGCCGCTCGATCTGCTCCTCCCACAGCGGGAACGAGGCGCGCGGCCCGACGTGGCCGCCGCACTCCAGCCCTTCGAAGACGAACCGCCGCGCCCCCTCGGCGAGGTAGCGCTCCAGCAGGCCGGGCGAGGGCACGTGCAGGTGGGTGCGGATCCCGGCCGCCTCCAGCGGGGCCGCCTGCGCCGGGGTGCCGCCGGCGATGATCGCGTGCGGTGGACGGGCCTCGGTCACGGCCGCCAGCTGTGCCCGCCGCAGCTCGGGCGGGGCGAAGCCGAGCAGTCCCACGCCCCAGGGGCGTTCCCCGAGCCGTTGGGCCGTCTCGGCGAGGAGCCGGCGTACGTCCGGGCCCTCCATCACGGCGAGCGCCAGGTACGGGACGCCGCCCGCGACGGCCACCGCCTCGGCGAAGGCCGCCTGATCGCTCACCCGGGTCATCGGCCCCTGGGCGACGGCCGGCGGCCCGGACCGGGCCGCCGCGGCCAGGTGCCCGCCGATGGCCGCCCGTACGGCGAGGAGCACGCCGCCGGTGGTCCGGTGCCGCTCGGCGAGCCGGGCCGCCGAGGCGCCGTCCTGGCCGACGGGCAGCAGCCGGGTCCGCAGGTTCCGGGCCCCGAGCAGGAGGTGGGCCGGACCCTCGGGCGGGGTGAGGTCGGGCCGTGTGAACACCCGGTGCCCGTCGGCGATCCGGGTCTCGGAACCGTCCATCGCCCTGAGTGCGGAGGCCACTTCCACCGGCAGGGCGGCCTCCCCCTCGACGGTCAGGGCCAGTTGTGCGTCCAGCAGCACCCCGGCGGCGCCGCCCGCGACGGCCGCGGCCGCCGTGTGCGGCCCGATCCCGCCGCAGGCCCGTACGGGTACCCGGATCGCGGGGTCCCCGAGCAGCTGCTGGAGCAGGACGAACGTGGTGGCCGCGCCCACCCGGCCGCCGGCCTCGTGCCCCTTGGCGACGAGCGCGTCCGCCCCCGCGGCCACTGCGGTCGTGGCCTCCGCCAGGCTGGTGACCTCGGCCCACACCCGGGGCCGGCCGGCCGCCGCCGCCCACGCGGCCACCCGCTCCGGGGTGTGCCACGCGGGGTCGGCGAGCAGCACGGTGTCGACCTCGGCCGGCAGCTCCGCCGGCCCGATCGGGCAGCCCGCGGGCACCCGCACCCCGTACCTGCCGCTGCTGCCGAGCCGGCGGCCCGACTCCGCGAGTCCGCTCCGCGCGGCGTTCGCGTCCCGGCCGAGGTCGAGCAGTCCGAGGGCCCCGGCGCGTTCGGCGGCGGTCACGACGGCCGGGCAGGGCTCCTCGAAGGGGCTGACCGCGACGACCAGATCGCGGGTGGCGGCGGACTGCGGGGAGTGGGGGGTCACGGGCGCTCCTCTTCCAGTGCTGTGTGACATGGCGGAGTCCAGGACGGCGGAACGGCGGAACGGCAGAACGGCGGAGCCGAGAGCGGAGAGCGGGGAACGCGACAGAGCGCGAGGAGGGGAGTGCGGCGGTCTCGCACGTCTGCCGGAGTGCGGCAGGCTTGAACAGTGGTCAAACACCCTCATGCCGCGTTGCATCGTGCGGTGGTCTCCGCGCACTGTCAACAGCCATGCGGAGTGCGGTGTTTCGCTCCGGCGATGCCCACGGACCACCCGGCGCACAGCCCGGGCGGACCCGCGAACCGCCCCGGCCGAGCCGTGGCCTGCGGTGTTGTCACGCCCGGGTCGGCCGACCCCGCGGCCCGGCCCGGCGTACCGCGTCCCCGCGGACATGCCGCACCGGCATGCCTTGCCGCCGCCCGGGCATGATGGCAAACCGGCCACCGGGAAGTTGTTCACCCGACGAGCCCTTACAGGTACAGCCTCGCGAGGTTACCGTCCGGTCATGACCCCCACGCTGGCGCAGCTCCGTTACCTCGTCGCCGTCGCCGACTGCCGGTCCATCACCGGTGCGGCCGCCTCGGTGTTCGTCGCCCAGTCCGCCCTGTCCCGGGCCGTCCAGGCCATGGAACGCGATCTGGGCGTCGAACTCCTCGCCCGCCGGGGAAGGGGGGTGGACCTCACGCCGGAGGGGGCCCGGGTCGTCCGGCTGGCCCGTACCGTGCTCAACGCGGTGGAGGCCATCGACGACATCGGGACCCCGCACGGCAGCGACACCCGGGCCGTCCTGACCCTCGTCACCACCCCCACCCTCGCCCTCGATCTGGCCGCCGACCTGGTCGGGGCCTTCACGGAGCGGCACCCGACGGTCGACGTCCGGCTCCACCAGCACGGCAGCAGGGAGGTCCTCGTCGAGGAACTGATCCAGGGACGCGCGGAGTTGGCCCTGGTGGACCTGCCCGTCGACAAGGAGCTCTCCACCCACTTCATCCAGGAGCGCGAGGTGGTGCTGATCTCCCCGCTCGGCTCCCGGCTGCCCCACCCGATGCCGCTGCGCATGCTCGACGGGCTGCCGATGGTCCTGCCCACCCCGGGGACCGGCCGGCGCACCGAGATGGAGGCCATGTTCAGCTGCCTCGGCGTACGGCCCGTCCCCTCCCTGGAGGTCGACGAACGCCTCGCCTGGGTGACCGGTGTGACGGACGGCCGCGGCTCCCTCATCTGGTACCGCGACGTGGTGCAGAGGGCGTTCGGGAGCCGCGCCGAGATCCGCTCCTTCACCCCGCCGCTGCTGCGCCCGGTGGGCATCGCCCACGCCCGCCGGCCGCTGAGCCGCGCGGCCCGCGCGTTCATCGCACAGGCCGGACACAAGGGACCGGTCCGGGAGCCGGTGCGCTGACGGGGCATGCCCCCTCGGCATTGAACGATGCTCGAACAGGAGGCAACCGGGTCTGGCACACCGACTGATGTCCCCTCACATTGTGCGCATGTCCCGACTCCTGACACCCCCACGGGCCGCCGCCCTCGCGACCGCGGCCCTCGCCACGATCCTGCCCGCGGTCGCCTGGATGGCCAGCGCCACCGCCTCCCCGGCCCCCTCCGCCACACCGGCCGTCTCCGGCACCGGAGCGCTCGCGCCGGAGAAGAAGTGCACCCTCCCCGGCGGCCTGGCCGAGTTCAGCGGTCTCGCCATGAGCCGCAAACACCCCGGCGTCTTCTATGCCGTCAACGACAGCGGGAACACCAACCAGGTCTTCGCCGTCGACTGCAACGCCACCACCGGCCGGCTGCTGGCCACCTTCACCCTCTCCGGCGTCGGCAACACCGACTGGGAGGGCCTCGCCCTCGGCAAGGACGCCTCGGGCGCCCCGGCGATCCTGGTGGGGGACATCGGCGACAACTTCAGCGGCCGCGCGGAGATCACCGTGCACGGTTTCCCGGAGCCCGACCAGCTGGCGAACGCCACGGTCACCCCGGTGACGTACCGCTTCTCCTACGCCGACGGCAGGCACGACGCCGAGTCCCTGCTCGCCGACCCCGTGACCGGCCGGCTCTACCTCGCGAGCAAGGTCATCGGAGCCGCCGGCCAGCTGTACCAGGCCCCGCTGCCGCCCGTGACCGGGCAGGTCAACACCCTCACCGCGGTCCGGCCCGGCCCGGTGTTCGCCACCGACGGCGCGTTCTCCCCGTCGGGCACCTCGTACGCCCTGCGCAGCGGCGGACCGCTGGGCGCCAACACGGCCTCCGTGTACGACACCGCGGGGGCCAAGCTCGCGGACGTCGCCCTCCCGGCCCAGTCGCAGGGCGAGACGGTGACGTACGCCGACTGCACGAGCCTGCTCGTCGGGTCGGAGAACGACACCCAGGTCTGGCGGGTCCCGCTGCCGCCGGAGGCCACCCCGGGCTGCGGCGCCACGCCGACCCCCACCCCCACCCCCACCCCCACCCCCACACCCACCCCGACGCCGACCCCCACGCCCACGCCGACCCCCACGCCCACGCCGACCCCCACTCCCACCCCGACTCCCACCCCCGGTGACCTGAGGCTCGCCAACCCCGGCCCGCAGACGTGCAAGTTCAACCAGGCCTGCACCATCCAGCTCACCGCCACCGGCGGAAAGCCCCCCGTCCGGTACGCCGCCACCGGCCTGCCCTGGGGCCTGACCCTCGACGCCGCCTCCGGCCGGATCACCGGCAAGCCCTGGGGCAGCGGCACGGTCCAGGTCACCGCCACCGCGACCGACTCCACCGGCGCCGCCGCCGGCACCGCCTTCGCGCTCACCCTCACCTGGTTCTGAGACGCGACGGGGACGGTCTTGTCCAACCCGCCCCCGAGGCCGCACTGTTGACCGAGTTTCTTTCATCAGGTCAGGAGAGCCGGCTTGTCGTCCCCGATGTCACCCGTCCCGTCCGCCCCGGACGCCCCGCACGTCATCGACCCCGCCGGGGGCTGCCCGCACGCCCTCAACGCCCGGCTGCGCGCCGCGCACGGCCCGGTGGCGCAGGTCGTGCTCCCCGGCGGGGTGCCCGGAGCGGTCGTCCTGGGCCACGACGCGCTGAAGGAGTTCCTCGGCCACCCCGAAGTGGCCAAGGACGCCCGGCACTTCCCGGCCCTGCACGACGGCAGCATCCCCCGCGACTGGCCGCTGCGGGCCTTCGCCAACGCCCAGGGCATGCACACCGCCGACGACGCGGACCACCGCCGGCTCCGCGCCCTCGTCGGCAGGGCCTTCACCGCCCGCCAGGTGGAAAGGCTGCGGCCACGCGTCGAGGAGCTGACCGCCGAGCTCCTCGACGACCTGGCCCGGGCCGCGGCCGAAGCCCCCGACGGGGTAGCCGACCTGCGCGAGCACTTCGCGCTCCCGCTCCCGATGAGCGTCATCTGCGAGCTGCTCGGGGTGAACCCCGAGCACCGGGGACGGCTGCACCACCTGTCCCACAAGGTGATCATCGCCACCGACACCACCCCCGCCGAGGCGATGGCCGCCGTGCGGGAGCTGGTCGAGCTGATGGGCACGATCGCCGCCACCCGCCGGGAGGCCCCGGGCGAGGACCTCACCAGCGCCCTGATCGCCGCCCGCGAGGACGACGGCGACCAGCTCAGCGAGGCCGAACTCATCGGTACCATGCGGCTGATGCTCGTCGCGGGCCACGAGACCACCCTCAACCTCATCAGCAACGCCGTACGCGCCCTGTGCACCCACCGCGACCAGCTCGCCCTCGTTCTGGAGGGGAAGGCGACCTGGTCGGACGTGGTGGACGAGACCCTGCGCTGGGACGGACCGGTCAGCTGGTTCCCCTTCCGCTACCCCACGCGCGACCTGACCGTCGACGGCACCGTCATCCCGCAGGGCACCCCGGTGCTCGCCGGCTACACCGCGGCCGGCCGGGACGGGGCCTTCCACGGCCCGGACGCCGACCGCTTCGACATCACCCGCCCCAGCGCCGCCCGCAACCTCTCCTTCGGGCACGGGGCGCACTACTGCGTGGGCGCCCCCCTCGCCCGCCTGGAGGCCACGACCGCCCTGGAGCGGCTCTTCAGCCGCTTCCCCGACCTCGACCTCGCCACGCCCGAGGCCGAACTCCCGCACCAGCGCAGCTTCATCGGCAACAGCGTCGAGACGCTGCCGGTCCGCCTGTCCGGAAACTGACGCGCCCGCCGCCCGCCGCCCGCCGCCCGCCGCCCGCCGCCCGCCGAGACCGGTCCCGGCGGGCGGCGGACCGTCATCCCAGCGTGAGGGGCCGTTCCGGGGCCAGGTGGCCGGCGATCGCCTGCAGCACGAGGGAGCTGGCGTTCTGGACCGTGCTGCCGAGCCCCTGCGTCGCCACCGTCGCGATGGCGATCTTCCTGGACGGCAGGTAGGCGACCGTGCCCGCGTAGCCGGCGAAGGACGGGTTCTGGACGATCCAGGTGTTCTGCACGGGCAGGCCCAGCGCGTACCAGGTGTCCCCCTTGACCTTGACGACGCCGGTGAGCTGAGCCTTGTGCGACGCGGGCGTCAGCAGTTTTCCCTCACCGATCGCGGCGAAGGACTTCGCCGCGTCCTCCAGGGTGCCCGTCATCACCGAGCCCGGCGCCAGCGTCCACGACGGATTCCAGTACGTGGCGTCCTCGAACACGCCCCGTTCGTTGTCGAAGGAGTGCAGCACCGGCTCGGGGATGTCCGCCTTCGAGGAGATGGCCGTGTGGCTCAGGCCGAGCGGCTTGAGGACGTCCTCGACCATCACCTCTTCGAGGGGCCTGCGCCGCACCTTCGCGATGATGTCGCCCAGGATCACCCAGTTGGCGTGCGAGTAGACGAAGCCCGAACCGGGAGGCAGCACCAGGGGCTTGGAGACCGAGATCTTCACGCGCTCCTCCGCCGTCCAGGTCCGGAAGGGGTTCTCGTAGAGCGCGTCGACGAAGCCCTTGTCGGTGACGTAGTCCGCGTACCCGGAGGAGGTCGAGGCCAGCATCTTCAGCGTGATCTCGTCCGCGTGCGGAAGGTCCGGGCGCCAGCGGGAGATCTTGTCGTCGAGCGCGACCTCGCCCTCGTCGACGAGTTTGAGCAGCGCGGTCGTCAGATAGGGGATCGCGATCGCCCCGATCCGGAACCGCATGTCCGTCGTCGCGGGGAAGCCCGTCATCGTCTCCCCGGCCGCGGACGTCGCGACGCGTTCGCCGTCGACCCACACCTCGGCCATCGCCGCCGTCAGCTTGTACTTCCCGAGGGCCTCGGTGACCTGCCGCGCGGTGAAGTCCTCCGTATCGCCCGGAAGGCACGTACCGCCCCGGGAGACCTGGCCGGCCGGGCAGTCCTTCGCGGCGCTCTCGGCGCGGCTCAGGGTGCAGCCGCCCACCAGCGAAGCGCCCAGCAGCAGGTTCAGACACGTGAGGGCGAGGATCCTGGAACGGCGCACCGTGGTGCCTCCATGCGGGTCGAAGGCGAAGTTCCCCCACCTCGCGGTTGCAGGCCCCGTCACGCACGCTAGCCGGGGGTACCGCCCGGTGCACTCCGGAGGCGTTCCGGGAGTGACGAGGCCGGCGCCCCCCGGCCCGCACTCGGGGTTCCGTGCGACCAGGTCCGGCACGTCCGGCGCGAGCCAGTCCGCGATCCTGCGCTGCGGGGTGTTGCCGCAGTCGGTGTTCACCCCGCCCGGGTAGATCTCTGCCGTCCCCGTTCTGCGTGAACCTGGCCCGTCCCACCGTCGGCCCGGTCATCGCTCCCGCGTCCTGCACGTCGTCGGTGCCCAGCAGGTCGTGCCAGGAGGCGTAGAGCCCGCAACTGCCGTTGATCCGGGCGGCCACTCCACAGATGGCGGTGAGCATTCCGTGGATGCGCCGCCGGGGCAGTCCGGCCGCCGAGGCGCTTCGGCCGCCCGGGCGGTTCAGCCGAGGGCCTTCACCTGCACCTCCACCGAGTGCCACCCGGTCGCCCCGTCCGGCACGGTCCCGGCGCGGACCCCCGTCTGGACCGCGCCCGTGCCGTCCGTTGCACGGACCTCCAGCGTGTGCCGCCCGGGCGTCGCCTCCCACGGCCACACCCACTGCCGCCAGGTGTCCACCCCGTCCGCGGCCCCGAGCCGCGCCTGCCGCCAGGGGCCGCCGTCCACCCGTACCTCGACCGCCTCGATCCCGCGGTGCTGCGCCCACGCCACCCCGGCGACCGCCACCCGGCCCGGCGCCAGGTCGGCGTACGGGCGCGGGGTGTCGATCCTCGACTGCGTCTTGACCGGGGCCTGCTGCGCCCAGGACCGCCGCACCCAGTAGGCGTCGTACGCGCCGAAGGTGGTCAGCCGCAGCTCGGTGAGCCATTTGCACGCGGAGACGTACCCGTACAGGCCCGGTACGACCATCCGGACCGGGAAGCCGTGCGCGAAGGGCAGCGGCTCGCCGTTCATGCCGACGGCCAGCAGCGCCTCCCGGCCGTCCATGACGGCCTCGACGGGCGTGCCGATCGTCATGCCGTCCACCGAACGCGACACCAGCTGGTCGGCCGGACCGCCCCGGGACGGCGGTCGCACCCCCGCCTCGCGGAGCAGGTCGGCGAGGCGCACGCCGAGCCAGCGGGCGTTGCCCGCGTACGGGCCCCCGACCTCGTTGGACACGCAGGTGAGGGTGATGTCGTGCTCGACCAGGGGCCGGCTGAGCAGCTGGCGGAGGTCGAGGGTGAGGGGCCGCGTGACCCCCTCGCCGTGGATGCGCAGCCGCCAGGTGTCCGCGTCCACGCGGGGGACGACCAGGGCGGTGTCCACCCGGTAGAAGTCGCGGTCGGGGGTGAGGAACGGGCCGAGTCCCGGCACCCGCAGGTCCGCGCCGACCGGCACCGGCGGCGCGGGCACGGTGGGCCGGGGGAGGACGAAGCGGGCCCGCGAGGCGGTGGCGCCGGCCGAACCGTGGGCCCCCAGTCGCCGCCCGGCGAAGCCGGCCGCGACCGAGGCCGCGAGGACGCCGGTGACCAGCCGGCCGAAGCCGCGCCGGTCCATGGACCAGGCCCCTCCCCCGGACCCCGTCCCGGCCGGCCGGGGCCGCGTCGCCGCCGTGACCAGCAGGTACAGCACCCCGGCCGCGATCAGCCCGCCCAGCAGCGAGGGCAGCGCGTCCCGCCATCCGGCCTCCGGACGGCTGAGCGCGGCCGCCGCCCCCAGCAGCCCGAACCCGCCCGCGACCGCGATCCCGGCGGGCAGGTGGCGTACGGAAAGCAGCCCGGCCAGGGCGGCCACCGCGGCCAGGACGACGACGATGCCGAGGGTCAGCACCAGCTTGTCGGAGGGGCCGAACAGCCGGATGGCCCACTCCCGGACGGCCACCGGCGTCAGGTCGACGGCCGCCCCGCCGACGGCGGTGACCGGCGCGGACTCGGGCCGCACGGCGGCCGCGGCCAGCTGCGCGAACGCCAGCCCGGCGACGGCCGCGACGATCCCGCTGACGGCGCCCATCACGCGCCGCGGCCGCGCGGACCGGCTCGGGTCTGCCTCCACACCGCAAGTGTGCCGCGCCCGGGCGGTCCCGTGGCGGCGCCGTGCCGCCGCAGGGGGCGCCGTCGCACCCGAAAGGCAGGCCGTGACGCCGCTCCGCGGGCCCGCCCGGACACCGGGCGGGCCCGCGGAGCGGGTCGGAGCGGGCCGGCGCGGGTCAGCCGGTGGACGCCGGCGGGAGGGCCGCCGCGACCGCGGCGGCCAGGCGGTACGGGTCCCCGCTCGGCCGGTCCGGGTGCCGGGTGGTCCGCCCGGCCCACTCCTCCTCGAAGGCGGGCCAGTCGATCGCCCGCGGCGCGGCCCGCCGCACCAGCGCCTCCTCCAGCGCCCCGAAGTGGAGCGCCCACCGTCGCGCGTACAACTCCGAGACCAGGCCGCTCCATTCGCGGTTCGCGTAGTCGTGCAGGAAGCCGCCCTCGCTGGTGCTGCGGCGGCCCCACACGCTGAGCAGGGAGCGGGTGTCGTAATCGTACCGGTCCTGCTCCGCCCGGTCGGCGCCCCACGAGCGGGCCCCGGCGAGCCGGCTGCCGAGGAGGAAGTTCGGGTCGGAGCCGGTCACCGCGTCCAGCCTCGTCTCGCACTCCCGCCATTCGGCCGTGAGCTTGCGGAACAGGGGCAGGTCCTTGGCCTCGTAGGCGGCCTTGATCCTCGGCAGCAGCACCCGCGAGTGGTTGGCGAGTGCCTGTCGGGCGGTGTCGACCAGGTCGAAGCGGTAGGCGCTGGAGCCGCGCAGCTCCGGGGCCACCTTCAGCAGCTGGTCCAGCGCCCTGCGGACCGAACCGGCGGGATAGCGCATCGACTTGGGGCTCCAGTACGCCGCCCCGGCCGCGGTCAGGCTCGGGCGGGCGGTGAACAGGCTGTCCTGCGACTCCGACCACAGCCCCGAGGAGGTGCTGTACGGCCCCTTGCGCAGCTCTTCCCAGGCTGCGGCGGCCGCGGGGTCGGGCCGGCCGTAGCGGCGGGCCGCGAAATCGGCGAACCACTTCCGCTGGTCGATCACCCCCGGCTCCCAGGCCAGGTCCGTGAAGAGGTCGAAGGCCGCCGGGTTGGTCCCGGTGGCCTCCGGCAGGTAGGCGATCCCGGCGAGCGCGCTGTTGTCCTTGGCACGCCAGGGGCCGAACCGTTCGAGCCACACCGAGGTGTTCGCGCCGATCGTGGTGTGCCCGCCGAAGTTGTAGATGGTGCCCATCGCGTACGGGGCGCCGCTCCAACGGGCCTCGCGGTCCAGCCGGTTGTACCGGTCCGAGAGCCCGTCCAGGATCAGCAGCCTCGACGTGTCCACCCCGGCCAGCAGCTCCGGGGTGGGGTCGTCCTGCCAGCCCAGCACCGCCCACAGCGCGCCCGGGTGGGCGGCGTGCAGCGCCCGCTGGATGGCGCCCGCGGCCGCGCCGACGTCGACGGACCCGGTCTGTCCGCCCTCGTGCAGCGGGCTCATCCGGTACATCGTGCTGTCCCCGAACACCGCGCGCTGCTCGGCGTAGTACGCGGCGGCGAGCCTGCGGAAGACGGGCGAGGCGGGGTCCAGCCAGTCGGGACGGTCGAAGCCGGCCCAGTCGCCCTGGGCCACCGTGTCCGCCCCGGGATTGCGCGCGGCGAAGTGCGGCGGCACGGTGCCGAAGTAGCCGGGCAGCACCGGGGTCATGCCGAGCCCGCGCAGCTGCTCGGCGATCCGCCCGCCCAGTTCGGCCCGCTCCCGCATCAGCCGCTCGGTGACCGGGCCGCCGAATCCGCTCAGGTTCTGCAGCAGCCACCAGCTCTGGTGGGCGGGGCCGGGGATCCACTGCCGCAGCTCCTCGGCGGAGTAGCCGAAGCCCTGGAGCGCCCGGTAGTACGGGTACTCCGCGCCCACCTGCACGAACACCTCGTTGATGCCGTGCAGGGCGAGCAGGTCGATCTGCCGCTGGTGCTCCTCGAAGGTGCGGTACGGGCCGGAGTATCCGTCGTCGGTGTCGTTGAGCGCGTACCGGTGCGGGACCTGCGCGCTGCGGGTGACCGGCGCGGGAACGGTCGGCAGGCGGGCGGGCAGCAGGCCGATGCTGTCGCCGGGCCAGCCGATGTCGGCCCCGGCGACGTGCTGGAGGTACCAGCCGACGCCGGTGAGCAGGGTGGCTCCGGTGCTGCCGCGCACGGTGATCGCGCCGGTGGTCCCGGACACGGTGAAGGTGTCGGCGCCGGCGGCCGTGTCGGGCACCAGGGTGAACTGGCCGTGGTGGCGCGGGAGCAGCCGCTCCAAGGCGGCCCGCGCGGGCGCGGTGTCGAAGCTCCGGCTCCGGGGCGCGACCGCCTGCGCGGCGGTCCGTACGGCCCCCCGCGCATCGGCCGGCGCATCGGGCCGTACGGCGGCGGGTGCGGGCGATCCCGCCCCCGGGGCGGTGGCCCCGGGGGCGGGCCCCGCGCAGATCAGCGCCAGCAGCGCCGCGGGAAGAGCGGCGAGGGCGAGCGGGCGGGGGCCGGGCAGCCGGCGCCCGCCTCGCGTCATCGGGTTCCTCATCCTTGCGCCCGGGCCGTCAGACCGGCAGGGCCCAGGCCTGGTCGACCCGGTGGTCGCCGCAGGCGGTCAGCCGCAGTCGCGCGGCCGGGGCGTCCGGGGTCGCGGCGGCGGCCGGCGCGGTCAGGCACATCCCGCTCGCCTGCTCCACGAGGGCTCCGCCGCGCAGGTGCGTCCAGCTCTGGCCGGCCTGCCGGTCCTGCGCGGGCGCGCAGTCGGCCAGCTCCACGAGGCCGTCGTCGCCGGCGGAGAGGCACTCGCCGGCCAGCCGCAGGCTCGCGTCGTCGCCCAGGATCCAGCGCTGGTCGGGGGCCCCGGTGCAGGCGGCCATCACGATCGCGCCGACGCCGGTGGTGTTGGCGCCGTCGGCGCACCGGGCGCCGTCACCGACGACCTGCCCGGTCGGCACGGCCTCGGCGCAGCCGCGCGGGCTGAGCCGCCAGACCGCGGTGTCGTGCCCGGCCAGCCTCCCGGTCAGCGCGTCGGAGACCTCCCGGCGGGTGCCGTTCCACAGGTCCTGGGCGTCGGCCGTGCAGTCGCTCAGGCCGATCTCGTCGAGCGGCACCCTGATGTCCCGGGTGGTGGCCGAGCGGTTGAGCACGGCCACCGCGCGGTCGCCGTTCGCGAGCGGCCGGGTCAGGATCTCGAAGGTGGCGTTGGAGGAGACCACCGCACCCTGACGGCCCATGGGGTCCTGGTCCAGCTCGATCATGCGGGTGTTCCCGAGGGCCGCGAGCCCCTGGGAGGTCAGCCGGGAGACCTCGGAGGACAGGATGAACGGGGACGCCATCATCGCCCAGAGGGCGACCTGGCTGCGGCTCTCGGCGGCCGTGAGCCCGGGGGCGCCCGCGATCAGGAAGTCGGGGTCGTTCCAGTTGCCGGGGCCCGCGTACCGGCCGAGCCAGCGGTTGTAGCCGTAGTTGCCCAGCACCGCACTCCACCGTGAGGTGGCGGGCGCGGCCGGGTTGTAGACCTTGATGTCCTTGCCCTCGCGCCACAGCTGGCCGGTCTCGCCGACCCAGCCGAGGACCTTGTGCCAGTCGGAGCCGCCCCACTCGCCCTGCTGGAAGTAGGCGGGCGCGGACGCCGACAGGACCATGTCCCGGCCGCTGTCGCGCAGCGCCTTCGCGACGCCGTTGTAGGCGTCCCGGTAGGCCTGCTCCTTGGTCTGCCCCGGCGGCACCCACAGGTTGCAGCCGTCCATCTTCACGTAGTCGACGTTCCAGGAGGCGAACTGCCGGGCGTCCTGGGCGTAGTGGTCGGCCCCGCCGCCCTGGGGCGCGCCGCTGCCGGGGTACTTCTCGCAGGTGAGGGAGCCGGCGTCCTGGTAGATGCCGAACTTCAGGCCCTTCGCGTGCAGATAGTCGCCGAGCCAGGCCATGCCGTGGGGGAACTTCGCCGTGTCGACGACCAGAGCGCCCCGCGCGTCCCGGCTCTTGGTCATCCAGCAGTCGTCGACCGTCACCGTGTCGTAGCCCTTGGCGGCGAGCCCGGTCGACACGAGCGCGTCGGCGTTGGCGACGACCTTGGCCTCGTCGATGTCGCACATGTAGTGCGCCCAGTTGTTCCAGCCCATGGGCGGGGTGAGCGCGAGCGGGGTGTCCGAGGTCGCCCGGGGCTCGGCCGCCACCGGGGCGGGGGAGAGCGCGAGGGCGAACAGGGCGGCCGCGGTCAGACAGGGGAGCGACGCACGCAGGCGAGGCGGCACTGAGTCTCCTTGACGTGGGGGCAGGCGTGCGCCCAGTGCAGCGATGCGATTACCCACTGTCAACAAAAGTCGCTGATTGTCAGCCAATGACCAGCAATATGGCTGCAATCGATGTCACACGAAAGAGTCGATACGTCGTATGTTACGGTGTATCTCATGCCGCGCAGATCAGACGCCCTGGACCGGGCCACCCCCGAGGCCATCGCCGTCGCCGCCTTGCGGATCCTCGACGAGGAAGGGCCGGAGCGCCTCAGCTTCCGCACCCTCGCCGACCGGCTCGACGTCTCCCACGCCACCGTCCAGCGCCGCTGCACCGACCTCGCCGGGCTGCTCGACCTGTGCACCGAGCACCTGGCCGCGCAGCTCCCCGAGATCCCCGCCGGCACGGACTGGGCGCAGGCCACCGAGCAGCGGTTCCGCGCGCTCTACCTGCTGCTCACCGCCCACCCCGGACTGCTGGTGCTGCGCGGCGGCCGGCCCTGGCTCGGCCGCCAGCTCCTCGCCCGGCTTGTCGAGCCCGCCCTCGCCGACAGCGTGGCCGCCGGGCTGACCGCCGCCGAGGCGATGACCGTCTACCGCCGCATGTACCTGCTCACCCTGGGCAGCGCGGCCTTCGTGGACCACCGCGACCCGGCCGCCGCTACCGCCGCCTCGCGGGCCGCCCTGGCCGCGCTGGATCCGGCGGAGTTCCCCGTGCTCTCCGGCGGACTGGCCGACGTACTGCCGCCCCTGACGGACCACGAGGTGTACTACGGCGCCCTGCGCCAGCTGATCGAGGCCGCCCGGCCCACCACCTGATCGGGAGACAGACCGTGCAAGCAGCACCCGCACAGCAGCTCGACTACGCCGCCGTACGCGCCGCCGCCGACCGGATCGCCGGCGGGACACGGCCCGTCGTGGTGGCCCCCGCGGCCGACGAGGGGGTCTGGTACGCGCTGGAGTACCTCCAGCACACCGGCAGCTTCAAGGCGCGCGGCGCCCGCAACTTCCTCGCCGCCCACCACGAGGCGGGCGCCCTCCCGGCCGCGGGAGTCACCATCGCCTCCGGCGGCAACGCCGGTCTCGCCTGCGCCTGGGCGGCCCGCGCGCTGTCCGTGCCCGCGACCGTGTTCCTGCCCGCCAACGCCCCGCGCGTGAAGGTGGACCGGCTGCGCGGATACGGGGCCGAGGTACGGCTCGTCGGCGACCGGTACGCCGAAGCGCTCGCCGCCTGCGAGGAGTTCGCCGCCGCGAGCGGGGCGCTGAGCAGCCACGCCTACGACCACCCGCTCATCGCGGCGGGCGCCGGGACGCTGCTCGACGAGATCCGGGCCGCCCTGCCCGGGCTGGACACCGTGGTCGTCGCGGTCGGCGGCGGCGGACTGTTCGCCGGCGTCGCCACCGCCGCGCGCGAGCACGGCGTACGGGTGATCGCGGCCGAACCGGAGAACTGCCGGGCCCTGAACGCGGCCCTGGCGGCGGGCCGGGTCGTCGACGTGGCCGTGGACTCGGTCGCCGCCGACTCCCTGGGGGCCACCCGGGTCTCGGCGGACGCGCTGGCCGCCGCGCAGGAGAAGCACGTGACCTCGGTGCTCGTGCCCGACACGGCGATCACCGCCGCCCGGCGCGCCCTCTGGGAGGAGCACCGGATCGTGGTCGAGGCGGGCGCCGCCACGGCCCTGGCGGCGCTGCGCGGCGCGCCGGAGCCGCTCGGCGAGCGGGTCGCCGTCATCCTGTGTGGGGCCAACACGGACCCCGGGGACCTGGTGACCCCCACGGCCTGACCCCGCCGCCGGCCGGCGGTGCTCTTCAGCCCTCCTCGTCCGCGGCCTCGCGGACGACCACGACGGTGCCGGCGGAGTACTGCACGACCTGCTGGCTCACCGAGCCGAGCAGGGCGCCCTTGAAGCCGCCGTACCCGCGGGTGCCGACCACCGTCAGGTCCGCCTCCTTCGAGGCGTCCACCAGGATCTGCGCCGGGGATCCCTGCTCGACGCGGCGGAACACCGGCACGCCGGGCGAGGCGCCGACGGCCGCGTTGACGGTGTCCGCCAGCTTCCGCCGGGCCGCCTCCTCGGCCGTCACCGCCTCGGCGTCCGCGACCTCGGCGGCCACCGGAGCGATGGCGAACGGATTGCGGTTCCACTCCCAGGCCATGACGGCGTGCACCCGGCCGCCCGTCATCCCGGCCTGCGCGACGGCCCAGCGCAGGGCCTCCTTGGAGTGGTTCGAACCGTCCACGCCGACGACGATCAGAGGCTCGACGGTGTCCTGCTCGCTCACGGTGCTTCCTCTCGCTTTGCCCGAATAGTCGATCTCCTCCTTGTATACCCGGAAGCGCGGCCCGACCTCGAACGACGATCGTTGTGACGGCCGACGACTTTCGAGGACAGCCCCGGGCCGCCGCCCCTTGTGAGGGTGTGAGTGTCCAGGCGACCGCCGCCGGACACGGAGCGACATGGAGGAACGGGCGTGGCTCAGCGCAAGGGTTGTCTGATCGGGTGCGGCGTGGCGCTGGTGCTGGGTGTGGGCCTCGCGGTGGCCGTGGTCTTCGGGATGGGGAAGGTCCTCGACATGGCCGACAAGACCCTGGTCGACCCGACGGTCTACGCGTCCGTGAAGACCGGCGACGCGGAGAGCGAGGTCCGCGGCAGGCTCCCGTCGGGCGAAAGCTTCGTCAAGAGCGCCCTCAAGGAGGGCGGACCGGCCGAGCCCGAGGGCAGCACCTGCTCCTGGTACCTCTCCAGCGGCGACACCAAGAACGGCAAGGAGACCGTGCTCCGCTTCTGCTTCAAGGACGGCAAGCTCGCGGAGAAGGCGGAGTACCCGATGCAGTAGGCACTGCGCCGCCCCCGCCGCACGCGGATGCCCCGGACCGAGCCGGTCCGGGGCATCCGCGGCGCTCTGTCCTGACGCGGCTACGGCAGGTCCTGCCCCGACCTGTTCTTCACGAGTTCGACATTCTCGACGAACATCTGGAAGAGCAGCTGGCTCGCACCGAGCTCCCTGCCGTTCTTGCCGTTCGCCCCCTGCGCGATGCCCAGGCTGTAGGGCTCCTTGTCCTCGGCCTTCACGCCGACGTACCCGCCCAGGGTGCCCTCGTTCGCGCTCGCGTTCTTGTAGGCCCCGCCGCCTTCGTTCGCCTTGCGGATCAGGTCGTTCTTGTAACCCGGTCCGAGAGCCATGTGGTCCTGGTTGAAGAGGAGTTCGTGGGCCCCGGGCTTCAGCGTGAACTTCAGCTGGACCGCGTAGGGAGCGCCTTGGGTGTCGTAGTACCCGTCGGCCTGACCCTGGTCGCCGAGATGGGCACCTATCGTCAGGCCCCCGAGCTTCTCATCCCTGAAGCCCTTCGCCGTGCCCTCACCGGCCGCCACGTACTCCAGCAGTCGGTCACGTGAGGCCGTGTCGCCCCAGTAGGTCAGGGCGCTGTGGGCCTCCTCGAAACTCATGGACCGGTACAGCTCCATCCTCCCGGAGTCCGCTCCCATCTGCGCCAGATCGGCCAGGAGCTTGGGGCCGACGGTCTTGACGATCTCGTCGATCGTCCGCGGAGGCTTGTGGGCCTTGAACTTCTTCGCGGCCGCCTTGGACGCGGCGATCTGCTTGGCGCGGTCCTTCGCGGCGCTGCTGCTGGATGCGCCCAGTCCCGCCTTGTCCTCCCAGTACTCGACCGTCATCCGGTCCTGAGGGTTCTCGACGCGCTGTACGGAGGGACGTGCGCCGGAGGCGGTTGCGGGCGCCGCATGGCGCTGCACGTCCGGGGCGGCGTGGGAGCCGCCCGCCATGACCCGCTTGGCGTTGGCCTCCGCTTCGCGCTCGAACCGGTCCGACGGGTCCGAGACCTTCAGCCCCGTCCCGTTGTCGGTGCCCGCGACGGGGCCCTGGCGCTGCTGGATGACGTGGGTGAGTTCGTGGGCGAGGGTGTGCTTGTCGTGGCCGCCGTCGCCTATGACGACATGGCTGCCGGAAGTGTAGGCGCGGGCGCCCACTTCGGCGGCGGAGGCCTTGGCGGCGCTGCCCTTGTGGATGCGCACATCGGAGAAGTCCGCGCCGAGCCGGGCTTCCATGTCGGAGCGCGTGGCGTGGTCCATGGGGCGCCCGGGAGTGCGCAGGACGTCGTGGACGGCGGACCGTTGCACCGCGGGCTGCTGGGTCTGCTGGTGTCCGCATCCGTCGGTGTGCTGGTGCTGTTCCCGGTCAGAGGACTGCCCGGCCCGGCGGAGCATCTGCACGACCGCGGCGTTGCCCGCACCGGCTTGGAGTCCCATCAGCCCCACCGGCGGCGACGCCGCCCGCTGCGGACCCGCGGCGGAGCGGGAGGATTGCAGCAATTGGTCGTCGTTCTTCTGCGCCGGGCGGGGGTGCTTGGGGCTCACACGATCGCCTTTCACTACGTCGGGGCAGCCGCTTCGCGCGGCTGCCGGCCACCCCCCGAAGGGGCGGTCACCAGTCGTGACCAGGGGGTCTGAAGCATTATCCGCCAACTCGCGGGTGTGAAGCGAACATCGGGACGAGGGCCCGGCCCCCGCGGGAGGGGTGCCCCGACGCTAAAGCGCTTTCGCGCGGCGTGGGTAAAGCGCATTAGTGGGCCGCCTCGCGAACCGGCCATATGCAGAGGGGAGCTGATGGCGAGCCAGCTTCGTTATCGAATCGATATCACACTCAACCGGGTTTGTACTAAAGCGCATCAGTCCAGGTCAGTCCAGTCGCGTTGAGGTCAACTGGCGCACCCTTGCGCACTGTTGGGGCATTCGCCGTACGGGTGTCACCGGCCAATGATGGCTCCGCCTCATTGACGGGGTCCTGACTTCGGGCGACGGTGGGCAACGCCTCCGGCAAAGAGGCCGGACTTCTGCAAAGGCGGCGACGATGACCCGTTCGAACCCGACCCGTATTGCCGTGGCCGCGCTGGTGACCGGCGCCCTCCTCTCGACCGCCGCGTGCGGCCTCAGCGGTGGCGCCGGGGATGCAAAGGAGGCCGAGAAGACGGGCAGAGTGGCCGGTGAGATCACCTTCCGGACCCTCCAGCTGAAGCCCACCTTCACCGCGTACGTACAGGGGGTCATCGACGCCTTCGAGCAGAAGTACCCCGAGGCCAAGGTCACATGGGAGGACGTCCCCGGCGACGGCTACAACGAGAAGCTCGTCGCGGACGCCCAGGCCGGGGCCCTCCCGGACGTGGTCAACCTCTCCACCGACTCCTTCCAGCTCCTCGCCGACCGCGGCATGCTCGCCGATGTCGCCAGGCTCGACGGGGCGGCGGCCAAGGAGTACGTGCCGGGCGCCTGGGAGCAGTTCAAGCTGCCCGGCAAGGGGGACAGCGTGTACGCGTACCCGTGGTACGTGACGCCCGAGATCCTCACCTACAACAGAGAACTCTTCGAGAAGGCCGGCCTGGACCCGGCCAAACCGCCGGCCAGCGTGGAGCAGTTCTTCGACTACGCCGAGCAGATCGCCGCCACGTCCGGGGGCCGGTACTCCGCCTTCATGGCCGATCCCAAGGGCCGACTGCCGGGAGACTGGCAGAAGATGGGCGTCCCGATCCTCAGCGAGAAGCAGGACCGGTTCACCTTCGGCACCGACCAGGCCGTCGCCTGGGTGGAGCGGATGAAGGACCTGTACGCCAAGGGCGCCATGCCCAAGGAGTCCCTCCTCAAGTCCGACGACATCAACCAGCTCTACGGCGGCGGCAAGCTCGTGTTCGGCCCGGGCTCCCCGGGCTTCGTCAAGGACATCAAGCAGAACGCCCCGCAGGTCTACGCGAAGACCCGGGTCGCGGGAGCCGTCACGGGCAGGCTCGGCCACATCGGCATCTACGCCCAGTCGCTCGGCATCAGGAAGGACACCAAGCACCCCGACGCGGCGGCCGAGTTCGCGAAATGGGTGACCAACGGCCCCAACCAGGTGGAGTTCTCCAGGAAGGCCACCATCTACCCGTCCAACGCCCGGGGCCTCGCCGACCCGTTCTTCTCGGACCGGGGCGACGGCACCGACGCGGAGACCCTCGCCCGGGCGGTCGGCGCCGAGCAGCTGAAGACCGCCGCGCTCGATGCCAACACCCCCGTCCAGTGGACCAACCAGGTGGGCGACGCCGTCGTACGCGAGGTGCAGAAGGCCATCACGGGCGAGCAGGACCCGAGGACGGCGGTGAAGAAGGCAGAGGAAGCGGCGAACAGGCTCCTGACCGCCGCGGCCGACAAGTGACCGCCGTGGGCGGGAGCGGCGCCGCGATCGCGCGCGGGCGCCGCCACCGGGCCGCGCTGCGTGCCATGGAGGCCGATACGGGCCTGGTCCACCGCAGGTGGTGGACCCCCTACCTGTTCCTCGCCCCCGGTCTGGCGATGGTGGCGCTGTTCAGCCTCTGGCCGTTCGTCAACACCGTCGTCCTCTCCTTCACCGACGCGCAGATCCTTCGCGGCGGTACCTTCGTCGGCCTCGACAACTACCGCCGGGCCTTCGCCGACCCCGACTTCTGGGTCGCCGCCGGCAACAGCGTGCTCTACCTCGCGGTCGTCGTACCGTGCCTGGTCTTCCTCCCTCTGGCCCTCGCCGTGCTCGTCCAGGCCAGGATCCCCGGCATCGGGTTCTTCCGGTCCGCCTTCTACACCCCGGTGATCGCCTCGGCCGTGGTCGTCGGGCTGATCTGGCAGTGGGTGCTGCGCAGCGACGGTCTCGTCAACACCGTCTTCGAGCGGCTGAACCTCATATCCGAGCCGATCCCGTTCCTGACGGACTCCGCGATGCTGCTGGTCTCCGCGATGCTGGTGACCGTGTGGAAGGGCCTCGGCTACTACATGGTCTTCTACCTGGCGGCCCTCGGGAACGTCCCCGTCTCCCTCCACGAGGCGGCCGCCATCGACGGCGCCGGCCCCGTCCGCCGCTTCTTCAGCATCACCGTCCCCCAGGTGAAGCCGATGATGCTGCTCGTCGGCACCCTCTCCGCCATCTCCGCACTGCGCGTCTTCACCGAGATCTACATCCTCGGCGGTGAGAGCGGCGGCCCCGGCGGCGGGGCCCGCACCCTGCCGTTCCTCATCCGGCAGGTCGGCCTCGGCTTCGCCGGCGAGACCGGCTACGCCTCCGCCATCTCCATCCTGCTGTTCCTCCTGACCCTGGTCTTCAGCCTGCTGGGCCGCCGCCTGTCGAAGGGAGACGAGAGTTGAGCACCCCGCCCTCCCCGGGAAGCGCGCCGCCCCGGCGGGCCGGCGCCGACGGCCGCAGGCGCCGGTGGGCCGGCCCGGCCGCCCGCTACGCCACGCTCGTGCTGATGCTCGTCGTCATGCTGGGACCGATCGTCTGGCAGTTCCTCACCTCGATCCGCGGCCGCACCGAGAACGTGTACGACGGCGTGCTGCCCTCGCAGCCCACCCTCGACAACTACGTCCGGGTCGCCGAGTCCTTCCCGCTGCTCCAGTACGTCGGCAACACGCTCACCGTCGCGGTCCTCGCGGTCACCTCGAACCTGCTCTTCGCGGCGATGGGCGGGTACGCCCTCTCGCGGGCCGCGTGGAAGGGCCGCCGGGTCGTCTTCACCGTGCTCGTGGCGACCCTGATGTTCCCCTTCGAGTCCGTCATGATCTCGATGTTCCTCACGGTCCGCGAGATGGGGCTGGTCGACACCCTCATCGGCGTCTGGCTCCCCGGCGCGGTCTCCGTGCTCAACATCATGATCATGCGGGCGGCCTTCCTCGCCGTGCCCAAGGAGGTCGAGGAGGCCGCGGTCCTGGACGGCGCCGGCGAATGGACCCGCTTCACCCGGGTCTTCCTCCCCGCCGCCAAGGGCGCCCTGGCCGTCGTCTGCATCACCAGCTTCATGGGGGCCTGGGACGACTTCCTCTGGCCCCTGCTGGTCCTCACGAACAGCGACCACTACACCCTGCAGCTCGGCCTGAAGACCCTGGCCGGCGCCACCACCGTCAACGACCAGCGGCTCATCGCGGCCGGCGCCATGGCCGCGCTCCTGCCGATGATGCTCCTCTTCTTCGCCCTCCAGCGTTTCTTCTTCAAGGGCGTGGGCGAGGGAGCAGTCAAGACCTGACCCCACCCGCCCGCCCCACCGTCCGTACCGACCATCCCGTCCCTGGAGCAGCCGTCATGCACGACGACCGCAGCATCACCGAGCACCGCCTCCGCCGGGTCCTGAAGGAGCGGATCAAGCCCGCCGTCCACTCCCGCCCGGTCCCGCTGACCGTCGAGCGCTGGGAGGCGCCGGGCGAGCCCGTCCCCGTCGCCGAGGGCCTGGCGGCCCCGTACGGGCCCTGCGCGATCGGCGACCCGTGGGGCCCGGCCTGGGGCACCACCTGGTTCAAGGTCACCGGCGCCGTCCCGGTCGACTGGGCCGGCCGCACCGTCGAGGCCGTCCTCGACCTCGGCTTCGACCGGATGATGCCCGGCTTCCAGTGCGAGGGCCTGGTCCACCGGGCCGACGGCGGTGAGATCAAGGCGCTCAACCCCTACAACGACTGGGTCCGGGTGGCCGACCGCGCCGAGGGCGGCGAGCGCGTCGAGTGGTACGTGGAGGCCGCCTCCAACCCGGTCCTGGTCGACCACGCGGCCACGTCCGAGGGCGACCGGCTGACCAGCGGCGACCAGCCGCTCTACCGGCTCGCCCGGATGGACCTCACCGTCTTCGAGACCGAGGTGTGGGAGCTGGTCCAGGACCTGGAGGTGCTCTACGACCTGATGGTCCAGCTCGACACCGGCGACGCCCGGCGCCACGGGATCCTGCGGGCCATCGGCGCCGCCCTGGACGCGGTGGACCTGACGGACGTCCCCGGTACGGCGGCCGCCGCCCGCGCCGAGCTCGCCGGGGTGCTGGCCGCCCCCGCCGCCTCCTCCGCGCACCGGATCAGCGCCGTCGGCCACGCCCACATCGACTCCGCCTGGCTGTGGCCGCTGCGCGAGACGGTCCGCAAGGTCGCGCGCACCGCGTCCAACATGGTCAACCTGATGGACGAGCACCCCGAGTTCGTCTTCGCGATGTCGCAGGCCCAGCAGCTGGACTGGATCAAGACCCACCGGCCCGAGCTCTTCGAGCGGGTCAAGAAGAAGATCGCGGACGGGCAGTTCGTGCCGGTCGGCGGGATGTGGGTGGAGTCCGACACCAACATGGTCGGCGGCGAGGCCATGGCCCGGCAGTTCCTCTACGGCAAGAAGTTCTTCCTCGACGAGTTCGGCATCGAGACGAACAACGTCTGGCTCCCCGACTCCTTCGGCTACACCGCGGCGATGCCGCAGATCGTCAAGCTCTCCGGCTCCCGCTGGTTCCTCACCCAGAAGATCTCCTGGTCCCAGGTCAACCCCTTCCCCCACCACACCTTCTGGTGGGAGGGCATCGACGGCACCCGCGTCTTCACGCACTTCCCGCCCGTCGACACGTACAACTCCGACCTCGGCGGCGCCCAGCTGGCGCACGCCGCCCGCAACTACCGGGAGAAGGGCCACGGTTCGCGGTCGCTGGTCCCCTTCGGCTGGGGCGACGGCGGTGGCGGCCCCACCCGTGAACACCTCGCCCGCGCCAAGCGCCAGCACGACCTCGAAGGCTCCCCGAAGGTCCGGATCGAGCGCCCGGACGCCTTCTTCGAGAAGGCCCGCGCCGAGTACGAGGACGCGCCCGTGTGGGCGGGCGAGCTCTACCTGGAGCTGCACCGAGGCACCTACACCTCCCAGGCCAAGACCAAGCAGGGCAACCGGCGCAGCGAATCACTGCTGCGCGAGGCCGAGTTGTGGGCGGCCGGCGCCGCCGTGAAGGTGCCCGGGTACGCGTACCCGTACGAGGACCTGGAGCGGATCTGGAAGACGGTGCTGCTGCACCAGTTCCACGACATCCTGCCGGGTTCCTCCATCGCCTGGGTGCACCGCGAGGCGCGCGCGACGTACGCGAGGCTGCGCGAGGAGCTCCGGGGCATCACCCTCGCCGCCCAGCTGGCGCTCGCCGGGGAGGGCGCCGAGGAGCTGGTCTTCAACTGCGCCCCGCACGCCCGGCGCGGTGTCCCGGCCGGCGGGGCGGGGCGCCCGGCCGAGGCCGGGGAGCCGGTCACGGTGGAGGAGCGCCACGGCGGCGGGCACGTACTGGCCAACGGCCGGCTGCTCGTGGAGATCGACGGCCGCGGGCTGATCGTCTCCGTCTACGACCTGGAGGCGCGCCGCGAGACCCTCGCCCCGGGCTCCGCGGCGAACCTGCTGCAGATCCACCCCGACTTCCCGAACATGTGGGACGCCTGGGACATCGACGCGTTCTACCGCAACCGGGTCACGGACCTGGTGGACCTGGACGCCATGGAGGTCGCCGAGAGCGGCCCGGCGGCCGCCACCGTCCGGGTCACCCGCTCCTTCGGCTCCTCCACCGCCGTCCAGGCGGTCACGCTGCGGGCCGGGTCCAGGACGGTGGACATCGTCACGGACGTGGACTGGCACGAGACGGAGAAGTTCCTCAAGGCCGCCTTCCCGCTGGACGTGAAGGCCGAACGGACCGCCTCCGAGACGCAGTTCGGACACGTCTACCGGGCCACGCACACCAACACCTCGTGGGAGGCCGCCAAGTTCGAGATCTGCGCACACCGCTGGATCCACGCGGAGGAGCCCGGCTGGGGGGTCGCGCTGCTCAACGACTCCACGTACGGGCACGACGTCACCCGGGACGTGCGGCCCGACGGCGGCCAGACCACCACCGTCCGGCTCTCCCTGCTGCGGGCCCCGCGCTACCCCGACCCGGAGACCGACCAGGGCGCCCACACCCTGCGGTTCTCGCTCGCGCCCGGCGCGTCGATCGGGGACGCGGTCCGCGAGGGGCACGCGCTGAACCTGCCCGAGCGCACCCTGACCGGGGCGGGCCCGGTCGCCCCGCTGCTCTCCGTCGACGACGACGCGGTGGTCGTGGAGGCGGTGAAGCTGGCCGAGGACCGCAGCGGTGACGTGGTCGTCCGCCTCTACGAGTCCCGCGGAGGGCGTGCGTCGGCGGTCCTGACGGCGGACTTCCCCGTCTCGGCCGCGGTCGAGAGCGACCTCCTGGAACGCCCGCTGGCCGGCTCGGCGGTGGGCGCCCCCACCCCGTCGGGCGCGGTCCCGCTGACCCTGCGCCCGTTCCAGATCGTCACCGTCCGGCTCCACCGGGTCTGACCGGTCCGGACATACGGGTGACCCCGGCCGGCCGGGCCGGGGTCAGGTCGGTCCGTACCGGTCAGGACGGGTTCAGCTTGATGGCGAAGCCGTTGAAGATGGCCCAGACGTCGACCCAGCCGAGTCCGGTGCTGCACTCCTGCGCGGCGTTGCATCCCCAGCCGTAGCTGACGATGCCGTTGAGCTGCCGTGAGTTCGGGTCGTTGACGAAGATCACCGGACCGCCGCTGTCGCCGCCCCGGCCGACGATGCCGCCGGAGTGGGGCACGCCGTAACTGCCCCAGACGTCGGTCCCGTTGACGTTCCACTTGGCGTTGCCCGCGTACACCGTACGGATGTTGCAGACGACCTTGGAGTTGTACCCCAGCTGGCAGGTGAAGTCCCCGACCGCGACGTTGCGCACCCCGTTGAGGTAGCGCGTGTAGCCGTTCGCGTCCACACCGTCCCAGGTGTAGCGGTTCGTCGGTGCCTCGATGAAGGCGGAGTCGATCTCCGGCTTCTTGAACTTGACCTGGCCGATGTAGTTGCCGCCGGCGGCCCACACGTTGTCGCCGACGTTGTAGCAGTGGCCCGCGGTGACCAGCCACTGGCGGTTGTCCCACGTGCTGATGGCCGGGATCCCGCTCGTGCAGTACGACCGGCTGCCGGAGGCCGGCCCGAGGGCCGCCCCCGCGTAGAAGGGCGAGGTGTCGTTCCAGCGGTTCAGCGGCCTCGACGGCGGTGCCTGGGTGATGCGGACGGGGGTCGCGCCGGCGGCCTCGCGCTGCCGCGCGACCGCCGGGGAGCCGAAGTAGGCCCGGGCTGCCTCGGGCTTGTCCACGGAGAGGTCGATGGCGGAGCCGTCGACGGAGCTGCCGGCGAGGGAGACCGTGAAGGGGAGACCTGCGCGGCCGGTCAACCCGGAGATCTCCTTCATGAGTTCCTGGCGGGATTTCCTCGCCTGGACGATGTGGATCAGCTTGGCGTTCACCTTGGGGTCGGTCTCGTGCACCGCGGCCAGGAACTCCCGGCTGCGGCCGGGATCGGTCAGGTACACGCGGACCGTGCGGTAGTCGGACGCCATCTCCACCTGCGTGTAGATGTCCGCCCGGGGCCCCTGGCCCACCCGGGCCGCGGCATCGGCCGCCGCCCGCAGCGGTCCCAGCACCTCGGCCTGTCGTTCCGGGGCCATCGCGGCGACCGCTTCCGCGGACAGCGGCCCCGGGGGTTCCGCCTGCGCGGAGACGGTCATCAGCGGCAGGACGGCCAGCGCCCCGGCGAGGGCAAGGGAACGCCGTAGCGCATTCTTCATCTGTCCCCACTCTCCGACCCCACCGGTGTGAGGTCTCAGCGCCTGGACGCTAGTGAGGGGGGAGGGGGCCGACAAGGAGGGCGGACGGCCCCTGCGGATGCACCGGCCAGGGCGGTCGGAGCACGAGGGGATCAACCGGCGCGTGAGGTCCGACACAGGTGGCACCGGGGAGGTCGTGCGGCGCCCGCATCCCGGGGCCGGGCGCCCGCACCGGGTTATGCACTTAGTTGCAAAACCCGCCTCTCCTCGCTAGAACAGAGTCATCACCCCCGCGCGAGGAGGCGCCCCTCATGAGTTCCCAGAGCCGGTACCCGCACCTGCTGAGCCCCCTGGACCTCGGCTTCACCACCCTGCCGAACCGCGTGATCATGGGGTCGATGCACACCGGCCTCGAGGAGCACGCGGGCGGCTTCGAACGCCTCGCCGCCTTCTACGCCGAGCGCGCCCGCGGCGGCGCCGGCCTGATCGTCACCGGCGGTATCGCCCCGAACGACGCCGGGCGCCCCTTCGAGGGCGGCTCCCGCCTCACCACCGAGGAGGAGGCCGCCGAGCACCGGGTGATCACCGAGGCCGTGCACGCCGAGGGCGGGAAGATCGCGATGCAGATCCTCCACTTCGGCCGCTACGCCTACCACAAGGACCTGGTCGCCCCCAGCGCCCTCCAGGCCCCCATCAGCCCCTTCGTGCCGAACGAGCTCAGCGACATCGAGGTGGAGCGGACCGTCGAGGACTTCGTCCGCGCCGCCCGCCTCGCCAAGCTCGCCGGCTACGACGGCGTCGAGATCATGGGCTCCGAGGGCTACCTGATCAACGAGTTCATCGCCGGCGCCACCAACAGGCGCACCGACCGCTGGGGCGGCGCGTACGCGAACCGCGTCCGCTTCCCGCTGGAGATCGTCCGGCGCACCCGCGCGGCCGTCGGCGAGGACTTCATCCTCATCTACCGCCTGTCCATGCTGGACCTCATCCCCGGCGGCTCCACCCTCGACGAGGTCGTCCACCTCGCCAAGGAGGTCGAGGCGGCCGGCGCCACCATCATCAACACCGGCATCGGCTGGCACGAGGCCCGCATCCCCACCATCGCGACCTCCGTCCCGCGCGGCGCCTACACCTGGGTCACCAAGCGGCTGATGGGCGCGGTCGGCGTCCCGCTCGTCACCAGCAACCGCATCAACACCCCGGAGATCGCCGAGGAACTGCTCGCCGACGGGCGCGCCGACCTGGTGTCCCTGGCCCGCCCCTTCCTGGCCGACGCCGACTTCGTCGCCAAGGCCGCGGCCGGCCGCTCCGAGACCATCAACACCTGCATCGGCTGCAACCAGGCCTGCCTCGACCACACCTTCAGCGGCAAGATCACCACCTGCCTGGTCAACCCGCGCGCCTGCCACGAGACCGAGCTCGTCCTCTCCCCGACGCGCACGAAGAAGAACGTCGCCGTCGTCGGCGCCGGCCCGGCCGGCCTCGCCTGCGCCGTCTCCGCCGCCGGCCGCGGCCACGCCGTCACCCTCTTCGAGGCCTCCGGCCACATCGGCGGCCAGCTCGACGTCGCCCGCCGCATCCCCGGCAAGGAGGAGTTCGAGGAGACCATCCGCTACTTCGGGACCCAGCTCGCGGAGAGCGGTGTGGAGGTCCGTCTGGACACCCGCGCCGACGTGGAGACCCTGCGCGGCTACGACGAGGTCGTCGTCGCCACCGGCGTCACCCCCCGCACCCCCGACATCGAGGGCGTGGACCGCGCCAACGTCGTCAGCTACCTCGACGTGCTGCGCGACGGCGCCCCCGTCGGCGAGCGCGTCGCCGTCGTCGGCGCCGGCGGCATCGGCTTCGACGTCGCCGAGTTCCTCACCGACAGCGGCGAGGGCGCCTCCCAGGACCCCGAGGTCTACTTCCGCCACTGGGGCGTGGACACCGCGTACACCGGCCCCGGCGGGCTCGCGAAGCCCGAGCGCCCCGCGCCGCCGCGCCGGGTCCACCTCCTCCAGCGCAAGGCCACCAAGGTCGGCAAGGACCTCGGCACCACCACCGGCTGGATCCACCGCGCCGAGCTCAAGCACCGCGGGGTCGTCTCCGTCGCCGGGGCCGCGTACGACCGGATCGACGACGAGGGCCTGCACATCACCGTCGACGGGGAGCAGCGCCTGGTGCCCGCCGACACGGTGGTCCTGTGCACGGGCCAGGAGCCGCGCCGCGACCTGTACGAGGCCCTGCGCGCGGCCGGCGTCGAGGCGCACCTGATCGGCGGCGCCGACGTGGCCGCCGAGCTCGACGCCAAGCGGGCCATCCGGCAGGGGACGGAACTGGCCGCCTCGCTCTGACGGAACCGTCCGAAAGGGGATTGTGGCGGTCCGGCCGGGCCGCCAGAATTCCCCGGTGACGTTCTCTCCCGCAGACGCAGACAAGATCCTCGCCGACCACTTCGCCCCCTGGGTGCTCGCCCTCGGACTGACCGTCCAGGAGACGGGCGAGCGGCACGCCGTGCTGCGCCTGCCCTGGTCCGGGGAGCTGGCCCGGGACGGCGGCGGGCTCTCCGGGCAGGCCATGATGGCCGCCGCCGACACGGCCACCGTCATCGCGATCTCCGCCGCCCGGGGCGGGTACGGGCCGATGACCACCGTCCAGCAGTCGACGAGCTTCCAGCGGCCGGTGGTCGGCGCCGACGTGCTGATCCACGTACGGGTCACCAAACTCGGCAAGCGGATGGCCTTCGCCGACATCACCCTCACCCCCGAGGACTCGGAGGAACCGGCCGCCACGGCCTCGACCGTCTACGCGCTGCTCGGCTGACCCGGGTATCCCGGCTGACCAGGCTGGGCCCGCGAGGCTCTCGCGGACCCGGCCGCGGCTCAGCCGTGGACGAACTCCGGCGGACGCTTGTCCACGAAGGCCGCCATGCCCTCCTTCTGGTCGGCGGTCGCGAACACCGCGTGGAACAGCCGCCGTTCGAAGCGCACCCCTTCCGCGAGGGTGGTCTCGAAGGCACGGTTCACGGATTCCTTGGCCATCATCGCGACCGGCTTGGACATTCCCGCCACGGTCTCGGCGACGGCGAGCGCCTCGGCGAGCAGCTCGTCGGCCGGCACGATCCGCGACACCAGCCCGGCCCGCTCCGCCTCGGTGGCGTCCATGGTGCGCCCGGTCAGGCACAGTTCCATCGCCTTGGCCTTCCCGACGGCCCGGGTGAGCCGCTGGGAGCCGCCGATGCCGGGGATCACCCCGAGCTTGATCTCGGGCTGCCCGAAGACCGCCGTGTCGGCGGCCAGCAGGACGTCGCACAGCATCGCGAGCTCGCAGCCGCCGCCCAGGGCGTAGCCGGACACCGCCGCGACCGTCGGCGTACGGACCTGGCCCAGCCGGTCCCACGCCGTGAACCAGTCGGAGAGGTACATGTCCATGTAGCTCCGCGGCCGCATCTCCTTGATGTCGGCGCCCGCCGCGAAGGCCTTCGCGGATCCGGTGAGGACGATGCAGCCGACCTCCGGGTCCCGCTCCAGTTCCTCCGTGGCGGCCACGACCTCGGTCATGACCTTCAGGTTGAGGGCGTTGAGGGCCTCCGGCCGGTTCAGGGTGAGGACCGCCACCCGGCCCTTGCGCTCCAGCAGGATCGTCTCGTAGGTCATGCGGGGTTCCCGTTCTGCGGTCGGAGGGTGCGGACGATCGCGGAGAAGTCCAGACCGGCGCCCTCTCCCTCGGCGAATGCGGCGTACAGTTCGGCGGCCTTGAGGCCCAGCGGCGCGTCCACCCCGCCGGCCCGCAGGGCGTTGGCGGCCAGGCCGAGGTCCTTCGCCATGAGGGGCGCGGCGAAGCCCGGCCGGTAGTCCCGGTTCGCGGGACTGGCCGGAACCGGCCCGGGGACGGGGCAGTTGACGGTGAGCGCCCAGCACTGGCCGGAGGCGGTGGAGGCGACGTCGAAGAGGGCCTGGTGGTCCAGGCCGAGGCTCTCGGCCAGCACGAAGGCCTCGCTGACCCCGATCATCGACACGGCGAGGATCATGTTGTTGCAGATCTTCGCCGCCTGCCCGGCCCCGGCCACACCGCAGTGCACCACCTTCCGGCCCATCGCGGACAGCAGCGGCTCGGCCCGGGCGAACTCCTCGGCCCCGCCGCCCGCCATGAACGTGAGCGTGCCGGCCTCCGCCCCCACCACCCCGCCGGAGACGGGGGCGTCCAGTGCCCGGTGCCCGGCCGCGACGGCGGCCTCGTGCGCCGCGCGGGCGTCGGCCACGTCGATGGTGGAGCAGTCGACGAACAGGGTGCCCGGCCGGGCGGCGGCGAGCAGCCCCTGCTCCCCGTACAGAGCGAGGACGTGACGGCCGGCCGGCAGCATGGTGACGACCACGTCCGCCGCGGCGGCCGCCCCGACGGCCGAGTCCGCCGGCTCGACACCCGTCGCCGCCGCGGCGGCCAGCAGCTCCGGTACGAGGTCGTAGCCGAGGACGCGATGGCCCGCCTTGACCAGGTTGGCGGCCATCGGGCCGCCCATGTGGCCGAGCCCGATGAATGCGACGGTACTGCTCACCACGGCACCTCCTGAGGGGAGTCGGTCCCGGCGAGGCGCAGTTCGCGGCCCTCCCCGAGCGGGGCGAAGAACCGCTCCACGTCCGCGTCGGCGACCTCGGCCAGAGTGGCCGGGCTCCAGCGCGGGCTGCGGTCCTTGTCGATCACCTGGGCGCGGATGCCCTCGACCAGGTCGGGGGAGGCCAGGGCCGCGCAGGAGATCCGGTACTCCTGCTCCAGCACCCTTTCCAGCGGCCCCAGTTCGCGGGCGCGGCGCACGGCGGCCAGGGTCACCTTGAGCGCCGTCGGCGACTTGGCCAGGAGGGTGGCCGCGGCCTCCTTCGCCGCCGGTACACCGCTGCCGGACAGCCGGTCCACGATCTCCTCGACCGTGTCCGCGGCGTAGCAGTGGTCGATCCACTCCCGGTGGCCGTGGAGTACGCCGCCGGGCGCGGACCCGACGTACCGCTCCAGCACCTCGTGTACGGAGTCACGCGCGAGGTCCGCGGCCAGCGCGGGCAGGTGCTCCGCCGGTACGAAGTGGTCGGCGAGCCCGCACAGCAGCGCGTCCGCCGCGCCGACGGGGGTGCCCGTCAGGGCCAGGTGCGTGCCCAGTTCCCCGGGGGCCAGGGACAGCAGGTGGGTGCCGCCGACGTCGGGGACGAAGCCGATGCCGGTCTCGGGCATGGCGACGCGGGAGCGTTCGGTGACGATGCGGACGGTGCCGTGGGCCGAGATCCCGACGCCGCCGCCCATCACGATGCCGTCCATGAGGGCCACGTACGGCTTGGGGTAGCGGGCGATACGGGCGTTGAGCCGGTACTCGTCTCGCCAGAAGTCCGCCGAGGCGACGCCCCCGGAGCGGGCGTCCTCGTAGATGGAGCGGATGTCGCCCCCGGCGCACAGACCGCGCTCCCCGGCCCCGCCGATGACGACGGCCTCGACGGCGGGATCGTGCTCCCAGGCGGCCAGCGCCTCCTCGATGCGGAGCACCATGGCGTGCGTGAGCGCGTTGAGGGCCCGGGGCCGGTTCAGGGTGAGGTGGCCGGCGCGTCCGGCCGTGTGCACGAGGACCTCGTCGGAGGCGTCGGCGGCCCCGGCGGGTGCGGCTTGCGTGCTCATCGCAGGGCCTCCGTGAGCCCGCGGGCGACGATGATGCGCATGACCTCGTTCGTTCCTTCCAGGATCTGGTGCACCCGCAGGTCGCGGACGATCTTCTCGATGCCGTACTCGCTCAGGTAGCCGTATCCGCCGTGGAGCTGGAGGGCGCGGTCGGCCACCGTGTAGCCGGTGTCGGTGGCGAACCGTTTGGCCATCGCGCACAGTTGCGGGGCCAGCGGGTCCCCCCGGTCCAGCGCGTCGGCGGCCTGCCGGACCAGCGCGCGGGCCGCGGCCAGCTCGGTGGCCATGTCCGCGAGCCGGAACTGCAGGCCCTGCGCGTCCAGCAGCCGCGCCCCGAAGGCCTCGCGGTCGGCCAGGTGGACCAGGCTGCGGTCGAGCGCGCTCTGCGCGCCGCCCAGCGAGCAGGCGGCGATGCCGAGGCGGCCGCCGTTGAGGCCGTTCATGGCGATGCGGAAGCCGTCGCCCTCCGCGCCGAGCCGCCGGTCGGCGGGGATGCGGACCCCGTCGAGGACCACCTGCCGGGTGGGCTGCGCGTTCCAGCCCATCTTGCGCTCGTCGGGTCCGAAGGAGACCCCGGGATCGCCGCGTTCGACGACGAAGGCGGAGATCCCGCCGGCGCCCGCGCCGCCGGTGCGGGCCATGACGACGTAGACCTCGGAGGCGCCGGCGCCGGAGATGAACTGCTTGACCCCGTTCAGGACGTAGTCCTCGCCCACCCGTTCGGCCCGGGTGCGCAGGGCGGCGGCGTCGGATCCGGCGCCGGGTTCGGTCAGGCAGTAGCTGCCGAGGGACCTGGCGGCGCACAGGTCCGGCAGCCAGCGTGCCCGTTGGCCGTCGTCGCCGTAGCGGTCGATCATCCAGGCGACCATGTTGTGGATGGACAGGTACCCGGCGATGGAGGGGCACCCGGTGGCGAGGGTCTCGAAGACGAGGACCCCGTCGCTGCGGGAGAGACCCGAACCGCCGTGCTCCTCGCGGACGTAGACACCGCCGAGGCCGAGGTCCGCCGCCTTGCGGATCACGTCCAGCGGGAAGTGCTTGTCCTGGTCCCAGGCGACGGCGTACGGGGAGAGCTGCTCCTGCGCGAAGTCCAGGGTGACCTCGGCCAGGGCGAGCTGGTCGGGGGTGAGGGTGATGGTCACCGGGCTCATCCCATCGTCGGGATGGTGAAGCTCGCGCCCTCCTTCGCCCCGGAGGGCCAGCGCGAGGTGACGGTCTTGGTGCGGGTGTAGAAGCGGATCGCGTCGGGGCCGTGCTGGTTCAGGTCGCCGAAGCCGGACCGCTTCCAGCCGCCGAAGGTGTGGTACGCGACCGGGACCGGGATGGGGACGTTGACCCCGACCATGCCGGCGCCGACCCTGCGGGTGAAGTCCCGGGCGGTGTCCCCGTCCCGGGTGAAGATGGCCACGCCGTTCCCGTACGGGTGCTCGGTGGGCAGCCGCAGGGCCTCCTCGTAGTCGGCGGCGCGGGCGACGCACAGCACCGGGCCGAAGATCTCCTCGCGGTAGATCCGCATCTGCGGGGTGACCCGGTCGAAGAGCGAGGCACCGGCGAAGAAGCCGTTCTCGTGCCCGGGCAGGGTGAACCCCCGTCCGTCGACGACGAGTTCGGCGCCCTCGTTGACCCCGATGTCCACGTAGCGGCGGACCCGGTCCTGCGCGTCCCGGCTCACGAGCGGGCCGAAGTCCGCGTCCGGGTCGTCGGACCGGCCGATGCGCAGAGTGGCGATGCGCTCCGTCAGCCGGGCGACCAGCGCGTCGGCGGTCTCCTCGCCGACGGGCACGGCCACGGCGATGGCCATGCACCGCTCGCCGGCGGACCCGTAGCCGGCGCCGATCAGGGCGTCGACGGCCTGGTCGAGGTCGGCGTCCGGCATCACGATCATGTGGTTCTTGGCCCCGCCGAAGCACTGGGCGCGCTTGCCGTGGGCGGCGGCCGTGGCGTAGATGTGCGCGGCGATCGGGGTGGAGCCGACGAAGCCGAGGGCCTGGACGCGCGGGTCCTCCAGCAGGGTGTCGACCGCCTCCTTGCCGCCGTTGACGACATTGAGGACGCCCGGCGGCAGACCGGCCTCCAGGAAGAGCTCGGCCAGTCGCAGCGGCACCGAGGGGTCGCGCTCGGAGGGCTTGAGGATGAAGGCGTTTCCGCACGCCAGGGCGGGCGCCGCCTTCCACAGCGGGATCATGGCGGGGAAGTTGAAGGGCGTGATGCCCGCGACGACGCCGAGCGGGCTGCGCAGCGAGTGCACGTCGATCCCGCCGCCGGCGTTGTCGGTGAACTCCCCCTTCAGCAGATGAGGGATGCCGGCGGCGAACTCCACGACCTCCAGGCCACGTTGGAGGTCGCCGTGGGCGTCGGCAATGGTCTTGCCGTGCTCGGCCGACAACAGCCGTGCCAGCGACTCGCGTTCGCCCTCCACCAGCTGGAGGAACCGGAGCAGGACGCGGGCCCGGCGCTGCGGGTTCCACTCGCCCCACTCGCGCTGAGCGGTCTCGGCGTCGGCGATGGCGGCCTCGGTGTCGGCGCGCCCGGCGAGCGGGACCCGGGCCTGTACGGCGCCGGTGTTGGGGTCGTACACATCGGTGAAGAGGCCGGATGTCCCGGTGACGTGCTTGCCGCCGATGAAATGGGTGAGTTCACGGACCATGGTTGCCTGCTCTCGTCAGGTGCGGATCCGAGGACGGCACGGCAGACCGGCGGCGGCACCCGGGTCGGGTGCGCCGCATGGAAAGCCGTGGGACAGGGTCTAAGTGAACGCGGGGGTCGCCGCTCGCTTCGCCGGATCACCAGGGTCGTGGGTACGGACCGGTGCCATGCGTGTCTGCTCCATCCTCGTGGACAACACGGAACGCTCCGCGGCCGGTATCCTGACTCCCGGATCCCCGCGTGCCGCCCGCCTTCCCGACAGACCTCGTCAGTGGCGTGTGGATGGCAGCACACTCCCCGGTCACAGTGGCGGGACCGTGCCGGTTTCTCACCGGCTTCCCTGCACCGCGGACCTTGTGCCAGGAACATATAGTTGGACGTCCTAGTAAGTCCACCCCACCACCCCGTGCACGGCGCTGCGGCCTACAGTCGGGGCATGCGCATCGTCTCCCTGCTGCCGGCCGCCACCGACATCGTCGCCGAGCTCGGTCTGGCCGGTGACCTGGTGGGACGCACCCACGAATGCGACTGGCCGCCGGCGGCGGTCGCCGGCGTCCCGGTCGTCACCGCGGCCGAATTCTCCGCCGAGACGCTCAGCAGCCGGGAGATCTCCGACGCCGTGGGCGGCGCCGCGCACTCCGGATCCTCCCTCTACACGCTCGACACCGAGGCCCTGGCGGCCCTCGCCCCCGACGTGGTCCTGACCCAGGACCTCTGCGACGTCTGCGCCGTCTCCTACCGGGGGGTGTCCCAGGCGGTCCGGGTGCTCGACGCCGGTCCGCGGGTGCTCAGCCTGGAGCCCCGCACCCTGGACGACGTACTGGACTGCCTGGTCACCGTGGGGGAGTTGCTCGGCGTACGGGAACGGGCCGAGCGGCGGCGCGAGGAGCTGCGCGCACGGCTCGCCGGGGTGCGCCGGTTGACGGCGGGACGCGCCCGGCCCCGGGTGGTGGCCATCGAATGGCTCGACCCGCTGTGGCCGGCCGGGCACTGGGTCCCCGAACAGATCGGCTGCGCCGGAGGCGAACCGCTGCTCGCCGCGCCGGGGGAGCACACCAAGGCGATGACCTGGGACGAGGTCGTCGCCGCGCGCCCCGATGTGCTGCTCGTGCTGCCCTGCGGCTTCCCGCCCGAGCGCACCCTGCGGGAGCGGGACCTGCTCACCTCCCTGCCCGGCTGGGCCGGGCTGCCCGCCGTACGCTCCGGCGCCGTCTGGGTCCTCGACGGGCCGGCGTACTTCAACCGGCCCGGGCCCCGGGTGGTGCGGGGCGCGGAGGTACTGGCCCACGTGCTGCACTCCGTACGGGCGGGTGAGCCCGTGACCGCGGCGGAGGCCCGGCGGCTGGACTGAGCCGCCCCGCGCCGCCGTTCAGCCGCGGTCCGCGAGGACCGGGTACGGGACGAAGGTGCTGCTGTTCTCGTCGACGGCGAGGGTGCGGCCGAGCGGCGGGACCGCCCGCTGGGGGCAGTCGAGGCGTTCGCAGAGGCGGCAGCCCATGCCGATGGGGGTGGCGGCCGCCGTGTTGTCCAGGTCGAGCCCGTCGGAGTAGACGAGGCGGGAGGCGTGCCGGATCTCGCAGCCGAGGCCGATGGCGAAGGTCTTGCCGGGCTCGCCCCAGCCGCCGCGGTGGCGGGTGACGGCGCGGGCGGTCCACAGGTGGCGCTGGCCGTCGGGCATGGCCGCGATCTGGACGTGGATGCGGCCGGGCGCGGCGAAGGCCTCGTAGACGTTCCAGAGCGGGCAGGTGCCGCCGGCGCGGGAGAAGTGGAAGCCGGTGGCGGACTGCCGCTTGGACATGTTCCCGGCGCGGTCGACGCGCACGAAGGAGAAGGGCACCCCGCGCAGCCTGGGCCGTTGCAGGGTGCTGAGGCGGTGGCAGACCGTCTCGTAGCCGAGGCCGAAGTGGTCGGTGAGCCGCTCGATGTCGTAGCGGAACTCCTCCGCGGCCGTGTGGAAGGCGCCGTACGGGAGGATCAGCGCGGCGGCGAAGTAGTTGGCGATGCCGATCCGGGCCAGGCCGTGGGTCGCGGAACCGGGCGGGAAGTCCTCCGCGGCCAGCCGGTCCAGCTCCTCCCCGTACTCCAGCAGGGCCAGTTGGGTGGCGAGCCGGAAGGCCTGCTGGCCCGGCCGGAGCCGGCTGGAGATGTGCAGGACGCGGGCGCGCTCGTCGTAGTGGTGCAGCCGGTCCGAATCGGTGGCGAGGCGCACCCCGTGCCGGTCCGTGAGCCGCGCCGACAGGGCGCGTACGACGTCTCCCGGCCGGATGCCCACCGCGCGGGCCAGCTCCTCGGCGGCGAGGTCGGCGTCGTGCAGGTAGTTCTGCCGCCGGTAGAAGAACTCGCGGATCTCCTCGTGGGGGGAGCGCGGGGTGTCCAGGGCGCCGTCCCGGCCGTCCGCGGCCCCGGCGAGCCGCTCGGCGAGCAGCTGGCCACGCCGGCCGAGGTCCAGCAGGACCGAGGCGACGGCGGGCATCCGGGTGGCGAGTTCCGCGAGGTCGGAGGCGGACACCCGGGCTTCGGCCACCTCCGTGGCGAGCGCCTCGCGGAGGTCGGCCACCAGCCGGCTGGTGTCGCGCTCCGAGAAGAAGCCGGGGTCGACGCCGAACGCCTCGGTCAGCCGCAGCAGCACCGGGACGGTGAGCGGGCGCGAGTCGTGCTCCATCTGGTTCAGGTAGCTGGGCGAGATGGCGAGGACGCGCGCCAGCTCGGCCTGGCTCATCCGCCGCTCCTCGCGCAACCGCCGCAGCCGCGCGCCCGCGTACGTCTTGCTCACCGTGCTCCTCGCCTGCTCCACGTGTGCCGGGGACAGCCGCAACCCTACGCGGGATCCGGGCGCTGCCGACGTTTGCAAACTTGGCAAAACCGGCCGTGAAGATTCGCAGAACTTGGCATTCGTCCCTTCTTGATGGCACTCGGTGCCACTGTCAGAGTCAGTCCTGCGGCCCGCCGGACCCGGCAGCCGAGACGGACGCTCCGGGCGCGATTCATGCCCTGATGTCGGAGATCCCGGCGGTCCCGGCTCGGCGGCTCGGCAACATTGCTCCGTTCGGCCTCCGGGCCGGTCCGGCGGCCGCGATCCCCGAGTGAGGCACACGGTGCCAACACGGTGCACAGCTGACCAGAACATTGGCAGATCAAGCGATTCATGGAGACGGTGACGGTCATGGCAGAGGCGAACACGACGGCGGCGGCCCAGCAGCTCGAACAGCGGTGGGCCACGGACCCGCGCTGGGCCGGCATCGAGCGCACCTACACCGCCGAGGACGTGGTGCGGCTCTCCGGCAGCGTCCGCGAGGAGCACACCCTGGCCCGGCGCGGCGCCGAGCGCCTGTGGCGCCAGCTCCACGAGCAGGACTACATCCACGCGCTCGGCGCCCTGACCGGCGGCCAGGCCGTCCAGCAGGTCCGCGCCGGGCTGCAGGCGATCTACCTCTCGGGCTGGCAGGTCGCCGCCGATGCCAACCAGGCCGGCCACACCTACCCCGACCAGAGCCTGTACCCGGTCAACTCGGTGCCGCAGGTGGTCCGGCGGATCAACAACGCGCTGCTGCGCGCCGACCAGATCGCCACCGCCGAGGGCGGCACGACGGGTTCGATCGACGGGGGCACGGACTGGCTGGCGCCGATCGTCGCCGACGCCGAGGCCGGTTTCGGTGGCCCGCTGAACGCCTTCGAGCTGACCAAGGCGATGATCGCGGCGGGCGCCGCCGGCATCCACTACGAGGACCAGCTGGCCTCCGAGAAGAAGTGCGGCCACCTGGGCGGCAAGGTGCTCGTGCCGACCGCGCAGCACGTCCGCACCCTCAACGCGGCCCGCCTGGCGGCCGACATCGCGGACACCCCGACCCTGATCATCGCCCGTACGGACGCCCTCGCCGCGACCCTGCTGACCAGCGACGTCGACGAGCGCGACGCCGAGTTCTGCACCGGCGAGCGCACCGCCGAGGGCTTCTACCACGTCCGCAACGGCATGGCCCCGGTCATCGCCCGCGGCCTCGCCTACGCCCCGTACGCGGACCTCATCTGGGTGGAGACCGGCACCCCGGACCTCGCGCAGGCCCGCGAGTTCGCCGAGGCGATCCACGCGCAGTACCCGGACCAGATGCTCGCCTACAACTGCTCGCCGTCCTTCAACTGGAAGGCCGCGCTGGACGACGACCAGATCGCCAAGTTCCAGCGGGAGCTGGGCGCGATGGGGTACCGCTTCCAGTTCATCACCCTGGCCGGTTTCCACTCCCTCAACCACGGCATGTTCGACCTCGCCCGCGGCTACGCCGAGCACGGCATGACCGCGTACGTGGACCTCCAGGAGCGGGAGTTCGCCGCCCAGGCGCAGGGCTTCACCGCGGTCAGGCACCAGCGCGAGGTCGGCACCGGCTACTTCGACCTGGTCTCCACCGCGGTCAACCCGGCCTCCTCCACGACGGCGCTCTCCGGCTCCACCGAGGAAGAGCAGTTCCACTAGGAGCGCGCCGCCGGCTCCCGCCGGCTCCCGCCGGCTCCCGCCGGCTCCCGCCGGCTCCCGCCGGCTCCCGCCGGCTCCCGCCGGCTCCCGCCGGCTCCCGCCGGCGCCTTCCGATCGCCGTCCGACGGCGCCCGGGGCCCTGTCGGCCCCGGGCGCCGGCCGCCCCACGCCGAGGAGTAGAACCGCATGTCACACACGCCCCTGACCAGCAGTGTCCAGGTCCTCGGCGCGCAGGGTGAGCGCCACGAGGAGATCCTGACCCCCGAGGCCCTGGAGTTCATCGGCCGCCTCGATGCCGCCTTCGCGGACCGCCGCCTGGAGATCCTCAAGGAGCGCCGTCGCCGCGCCGCCCATCTGGTCTCCGGATCGCCCCTGGACTTCTCCCGCGCCACCGTCGGCGTGCGCACCGACCCCGACTGGCGGGTCGCCCCGCCCGCGCCCGGGCTGACGGACCGGCGGGTCGAGATCACCGGCCCGCCCGAGCGCCGGATGGCGGTCAACGCCCTCAACTCCGGGGCGAAGGTGTGGATGGCCGACTTCGAGGACGCCACCGCGCCCACCTGGGACAACGTCATCGGCGGCCAGCTGAACCTGCTCGACGCCATCGAGCGGCGCATCGACTTCACCACCCCGGAGGGCAAGGAGTACCGCCTCGGGACGGAGCTCGCGACCATCATGGTGCGCCCGCGCGGCTGGCACCTCACCGAGGAGCACCTGGAGGTCGACGGCCGGCCCGTGTCCGCCTCGCTCGTGGACTTCGGCCTGTACTTCTTCCACTGCGCGCAGCGCCAGATCGACGCCGGCCACGGCCCGTACTTCTACCTCCCCAAGCTGGAGAACCGGTACGAGGCCCGGCTCTGGAACGACATCTTCCTGTTCGCCCAGGATCTGTTGGGCATCCCGCGGGGCACGGTCCGGGCGACCGTCCTGATCGAGACGATCACCGCCGCGTTCGAGATGGAGGAGATCCTCCACGAGCTGCGCGCACACAGCGCCGGACTGAACGCGGGCCGCTGGGACTACCTCTTCAGCCTGATCAAGACCTTCGGCCACCGCACCGACTTCCAGCTCCCGGACCGGGCCAAGGTCACCATGACCGCCCCCTTCATGCGGGCGTACACCGAACTGCTCGTCCGTACCTGCCACAAGCGGGGCGCCCACGCCATCGGCGGCATGGCCGCCCACGTGCCGAGCAAGGACGCCGAGGCCAACACGGCCGCCCTCGCCAAGGTCCGGCTCGACAAGGAGCGCGAGGCCGAGGACGGCTTCGACGGCTCCTGGGTCGCCCACCCCGGACTCGTCCCCGTCTGCCGTGAGGTCTTCGACGGGGTGCTGGGGGAGCGGCCGAACCAGCTGGAGCGGACGCGCGAGGACGTCGAGGTCGCCGCCGCCGACCTGCTGTCGGTCCGCCGGATCGCCGCTCCGCCGAGCTCCGAAGGCATCCGCTCCAACGTGGCCGTGGCCCTGCGCTACTTCGACGCCTGGCTGCGCGGCAGCGGCGCCGTCGCCCTGAACGGCCTGATGGAGGACGCCGCCACCGCCGAGATCGCGCGCGTGCAGATCTGGCAGTGGCTCCGCCACGACCGCGTCGACCGGCGCACCCTCACCGACCTCCTCGACGCCGAGTGCGCCGCCCTGGAGGCCGAGGACCCGCAGGCCCTGGTCCTCGAAGCCCGCGAGGTCTTCGTCGACACCGCGCTGTCGGTGCAGCTGCCCGCCTTCTTCACCCCCGAGGCCTACACCCGTCACCTGGTCCGCACCACCGCCGCGCAGGTGACCGCGTGAGCGCCCCGGCACAGCAGTCGGCCCGCCTCCTGCGCGTCGGAGTCGTCGGCGGCGGACAGATGGGAGCCGGCATCGCCGAGGTCTGCGCCCGCGCCGGCCTCGACACCGTCGTGGCCGAGGCCGATGCCACCGCGGCCCGCGCCGCCCGCGAGCGGGTGGCCGTCTCCCTCGAACGCGCCGTCCAGCGCGGCAGGCTGGACCGGTTCACCGCCGAGGACGCACTGGCCCGGCTGGTGTTCACCGGAGACCTGGACGACCTCGCCGACCGGCAGCTGGTCATCGAGGCCGTCACCGAGAACCCCGAGGCCAAGACCGAGATCTTCACCGCCCTCGACAAGATCGTCGAGGACCCCGAAGCCATCCTCGCGACCAATACCTCCGCCATCCCGATCATGCGGCTGGGCATGGCCACCGGCCGCGCCGACCGGGTCGTGGGACTCCACTTCTTCAACCCCGTCCCCGTCCTGCCCCTGGTCGAGGTGGTCTCCTCCCTCCACACGTCGGCGGACACCCTGGCCGCGGTCGAGTCCTTCGCCCGGGAATCCCTGGGCAAGACCACCGTCCGCTCTCAGGACCGGGCCGGCTTCGTCGTCAACGCCCTGCTCGTCCCGTACCTGCTCGCCGCCATCCGGATGGCCGAATCCGGGTTCGCGAGCGCCGCCGACGTGGACGCGGGCATGGAGCTCGGGTGCGCCCACCCGATGGGCCCGCTCAAGCTCGCCGACCTGATCGGCCTGGACACCGTCGCGGCCATCGCGGAATCCCTGTACGCCGAGTTCAAGGAGCCGCTCTACGCCCCGCCCCCGCTGCTCCAGCGGATGGTCCAGGCGGGGCTGCTGGGCCGCAAGAGCGGCCGCGGGTTCCACACGTACGACCGGGGCTGATGAGGGACCCGGTGGTGCCGCTGCGGGGTTGAGGGACCCCCGGCGGCACGGACAAGGAGCGCGGAGCGGCCCGGTGAGCCGCTCCGCGCTCCTGTCGTGGGGCTCCGTCAGAAGGAGGTCCAGGTGAAGGCCACCTTGTCGCCGGCCTTCAGCTTGAACTGGCAGCCGCCGACCGGGGTCGGGGTGCCGTTGACCGATATGCTCCAGTAGGCCGAGCCGCCGCCGCTGACGTTCTTGATGGAGTCCACGGAGAAGTCGTCGAAGGACGCGTACCAGGTGCCGTCCCAGCCGAAGTAGTTCCGGCGCGCGGCGTCGTCGAGCGCGGCCGTCGGGGTGGGCACGGCCGTCGGGTTCGCGGCCCCGTTGGTGCCGTCGCACTTGTGCGTGCCACCGGTCGCCGTGGTGACGTCGTGCCCCTTGGTGTTGACCTTCCCCTTGAACAGCAGCCCGTCGGGGCCCTGCACGGTGAGGGACACGTTGACCGCTCTGTTCGTGTTCGGGGCGGCCTTGGCGTGCGCGACGGCCGGCGCCGTGGCGAGGGCGAGACCGAGGGCCGCCGTGGTGATCAGGGCGCGGCGGGCGAGAGTCTGGCGCATGAAGTGCCTTCCTGGCGTGCATCGGGGTCGTGCGCCGCGGCCCCGATCGCCTCGGGCACACCGCGCCCCCGGGCCCGGGGAAGCGGACACAGGTGATCGGTGAGCCTGGGGCTCAGGGCTTCGTGCTGCAGACCGTGACAGTGAGAAGCCGTACGCACCGCACGCTGGGTGGTCCGACTCACGGCGCGGAGGCGCCGCTCACGGTTGCAGGTCAGCGCCGGAATCACACCGGCTTTCCCCAGTCGCGCAGGCATTCAGTTGGACGTCAGGCATGTACCTGACCAGAGGCATCGTAGGGGCAGCCGTCCCCGTCCCACCAGCACTCACCGGTACTCGTCGGCACCGCACCCGCACGCATCGGCACCCCGCCCGTACGCACGGACGCCCCGCGGCCCCGCCGACCGACCCGGTCGGCGCGCGCGAAGGAGGGCGTTCTGGGATGGTGGATCACACGAAGCCACACCGAGGAGCCGACATGTCCGGACAGTTCGAGGCGAGCGTCGAGATCGACCGGCCGGTCGAGGAGGTCTTCGCCTACCTCGCCGACGGGCGCAACGACCCCGATTTCAGCCCGCGCGTCCAGCAGATCACCAGGATCCCGGAGGGCCCCACGGCCCTCGGCACGGTCTTCCGCAGCACCGTCAAGGACGCCGGGATGAAGACCGCCCGCGAGTTCCGCATCGACGGCTTCGACCCACCGCGCCTGATCCGCTGGACGGAGCAGAGCAAGAACCTCGTCACCGCGGAGGGCGGCTACGACCTCGAAGCCCTCCCGGACGGCCGCACCCGGGTCCGGATCTTCAACACCCTGCACGGCCACGGCATCGGCAAGCTGCTCGTGGGACTCGCGGCGGGCGCCGCACGCAAGGACGCCCCCGACTTCGGCCGCCGTATCAAGGCGGCCGCGGAGGCGTCCCCCACGAACCGGTAGCCGTCCGCCGAGCCGTCTGCCGCCGGTCTCAGGCCGGGCGTCGGGCAGCTGTCAGGCCGGTGTCAGAACCGTCCGGGCCCGGACGGGATCGGCAGCGGCTTCGACGGGGCCAGGGACCCGCGCTGCTGCGCACCGCTCGGCGGGTTCTGGCAGGTCACGTCCTCGGCGGGCAGCTTGCCCGTGGTCAGGTACGCGTGGACCGGCGCGTTGGCGCAGGAGGTGGGGTCGGCGAGGTACACGCCGTGGCCCTCACCGCCGGCCGCCAGCACCATCCGCGAGCCCTTGAGCGCGCGGTGCAGGCCCTGGCCGCTGACGAGCGGGGTCTGTGAGTCCCACTCGTTCTGCACGGTCAGCACGTTCGCCTTCTTGTTCATGGGCGTGGCCGCCTCGATCGGCCGGTCCCAGAAGGCGCACGGCTTGATGTTGGACGCGAAGTCCCCGTACAGCGGGTACCGGGCCTTGTCCTTCGCCGCGTCCCGCTCGTACTGCTCGGTGTAGCGCGGCCAGCTGCCCGTGTCCCCGCACACCACGGCCCAGAACACGGCGGTGCCGTTGTCCGAGGCGGGCTCGGCCGCCTCGCCGCCGGTCAGCAGCCGCTTCAGCTTCGTCAGGGTCATGCCCTCGGGCAGCGGCCTGCCCTCGGACGCGGCCTTCAGGGCGGCGATCAGGGGAGTGGCCTGCGCCGGGTAGAAGAACACCCCGCGCGCGGCACGGATCATGTCCCCGTCGACCTTCATGCCCTCAAGGTCGAGGGGCTCCTTGTCGGCGCGCGCCACCAGCCCCCAGAACGTCTCGGACACGGCCTTCGGGCTGTCGCCCAGCCCGTACTCCGCGGACCGCTGCGCCGCCCACTGCGTCCACCGCGCGAAGGCGGGTTCGGCCTCGGTGGCCCAGACCTGGATCATGCCGCGCCAGATCCGCTGCGGGTCCACGCCGCTGTCGAGCACGAAGCGGTCCGTGCGGTCCGGGAACATCTGCGTGTACACCGCTGCGAGGTAGGTCCCGTACGAGTAGCCCAGGTACGAGAGCTTGCGCTCGCCCAGCACCGCGCGGATCGTGTCCATGTCGCGCGCCGTGTTGCGGGTGGTGATGTACGGGAGCACCGAACCGGCCTTCTCGCGGCACTTGTCGGCGACGGTGCGGGCCCACGTCACGTCGGAGCCGAAGGTCTCCGGACGGTAGGCGCGGTCGAAGTTCTGTTCGGCGTCGTCCAGTCCGCAGGTGATCGGGGAGCTGGCGCCGGCCCCGCGCGGATCGAAGCCGATGAGGTCGTACTGGTCCCGGACCTCCTGGGGCATCGCCTCGTGCATCATCAGCGGCAGGTCGAGCCCGGAACCGCCGGGGCCACCGGGGTTCAGCAGCATGGCGCCGTGCCGCTTGGCCGGGTTCTCGCTCTTGATCCGGGATATCGCGAGGTCGATCGTGCGCCCGTCGGGACGCCGGTAGTCGAGCGGCACCTTGAGCGTGGCGCACTCGTACGAGGCCGGCAGCTCGGGGCTGCAACGGTGCCAGGCGGGCTTCTGCCGCAGGTGGTCCGCGGCGGGGGCGGCCGTTGCCTGGGTCGCCGAGAGCAGGGGCACGGTGGACGCGAGGAGTCCGGCGGCGGCGAGCAGTGGTGCGAAGCGTTTCAGGAGCACGAAGGCGTTCCTTTCGGTGAAGTCGCTTACGGCTCCACCTTGTTGTACTCCCGGGCCTTCCCGAATCATCCCGAAGGGTCGTGCCTTGTGCTCCTCACGAACGAGCTGAAATCAGGACAACTGGCCGACACGCCACGGAGGTTCAGGGGTGGGTGGAGTGCTCGGCATGTGCGGAGGGCTCGGGGGACTCGGCGTGCTCGGGGGATCCTGCGTGCTCGGAGGGGCCGCCGTGCGTGTCGCCCTTCTCCACGGAGCCGCCGAGCCGGTCGCGCACCACCGCCAGGGCGTCCTCCGTCCCGGCGGTGACGACCCACCGGTCCCCGACCAGGTAGAGGCCGCCGTACATCCGGGCCTCGGTCAGCCAGGAGCGCAGCCCCTGCTCGGCGGCGAAGGTGACCATGCGGTAGGGGCCGCCCGGTCCGGTCTCGCAGCCCCCCTGCCGCAACTCATCGGCCTCCACGCTCACTTCGGCGGTACAGCCGATGGCCGTGGCGATCTCCTCGATCGAGGTGCCGCGCGGGGCGGTCGAGGCCTGCTGCGCGGCCGTCGAGGTGCGGTGCGCGGCGCTCTGCCCGGCGCCGCAGCCGCCGCACAGGAGGGACGTGACGCACAGCGCGGCGAGGGTAGCGCGTGACGGGCCCGTCCGTCGGGTGCGGCGGTCGGTGGACGAGGGCATGGCGACCTCTCTGACTGGTCGGGACGGGGGTCGTGGTGCCCGGGTGGGGAGGGATCCCGGGCACCACGCGTGGAGGGGGGCGGGGCAGGGGGTGTGCCGGGGACTGTGCCGGGTGGGGCCGGCCCGGTCCCGGTGCGGTCCCGGTCCGGTCCTAGCCGGTGACCTTCGCCTTCTTGCCCTTGTCGGTGACGGCGAACCAGAGGCCCTTGTTGTTGTGGCCGCTGATGTCCCCGGGTTCCTTGTCACCGGTGAACGTATAGACAGGCCAGCAGTCGATCGTCAATTGCTCGGTGCCGTCGGGCCGCTTCACCTTGCCCACCAATTCGGCGGCAATTCCGTTCACATTTGCCTTGTCCACGGGCTTAGCGGGCTTCCAGGTGTCCGTGCAGCCGTCCACGCAGCCGATTTTCATCGGCCAGGCGCTGTCCTTGTCGAACCGGTAGAGCGTGCGGCCCTCCGCGTCCGCGAGGATGGGGCCGAGCTGGGCATTCTGATTGACGCTGAGTTCGGCCGCCTTCTCCGCCGCGCCGCCCGTCCCGCTGTCGGCGCCGCTGTCCGCGCCGCCGCTCTTGGCCGGAGCGGCCGGCTTCCCGTCCGGTCCCAGCACGTGCCAGGTCCCGCCGACCCCCTCGCCGAGCGAGTCGCCCGCCTTGGCGTCCTTCGCGTACCGGTACACCGGCCATCCGGCGAGCGTCAGCTGCCGGGTTCCGTCGGCCCGGGCGACCGAGCCGAGGAGGCTCTTGTCTATCCCCTCACCTGCCGAGACGTCGTCCGCGGCGACAGCGGGCCAGGCCGTGGCGCAGTCCCCTTCGCAGTTGGACTTGGGGGGCTTGGGCGTGTCCTTGTCGAACCGGTAGAGGGTGAACCCCTCGCTGTCGGTGACGCCCGAACCGACCGTCCCGATCTCCTGCACCTTCAGCTGCCCGGCCGGGCCGTTCTTGCCGGCGGCGCCCGACGGGTCGGCCCCGGATCCGCTTCCGTAGACGTCGTCGTAACCATTCCCGACCTGTTTGCTGTCGCCCACCGGCTGGACTGATGTCCCCTTTCCCGAGTAATTGTCCCCGGTGCCGCATGCGGCCGTCAGCATCAGTACCGCGACCGCCGACCCGGCGAATATCTCACGACGCATCCTCTTCACGATCTCTCCTTCAGGTTCGGTTCCGCGTTTTCTTGCCCCCGGTAATTGATACGGGGCTCCGAGCGGCGGAAGCTGAATTCCCTGGGAATTTGTCAGATCGCGCCAAGATTGAACCCGGCGCAATGGTTCAGTCCTGGATGCGCAGGGCAAGGGCAGGGCAGCGCCGCACCGCGCGCAGCGCCTTCGGCCGCAGCCGCCCCGGCACCGGCATGGACGCCTGCGCCGGAAAGCCGTCCGCGTCGAGCCGTACGACGTCGGGCAGGATGTCCACGCACAGCCCGTGCCCCCGGCACAGGGTCCAGTCCACGACCAGCCGCTCCGGACTCTCGTCCTCGGGCAGCGGCAGCGCCCCCAGCACCCGTCGGCCGCACCCGCTGCCGAGGGCATGGTCCCGGAACTCGTCCGGGAACGTGCTGAGCGCCGAGGCCACGAAGCGTGAGGTGCCGTCGGGATGGCTGCACGCGCCGCGGCCCAGGACCGCCTTGAGCCGCGTCTCCACCATGTCGAGGGCGGTTCTGCCCCCTCCCCGGATCGCGTCCTCCAGTTGGTCGGCCAGTGAGGGCAGCCCCCGTACGCACGGGCCGCACTGGCCGGCCGACTCGTTCGCCATCCAGCGGGTCACCCGCGCCACCTCGCCGGCCGGGCAGGTGTCCTCGGGCAGCGGCAGGACCGCCCCCGCGCCCAGCCGCGCGCCGAGCGAGTCGAGGGACTGCCGGGACACCTCCGCGGCGCGGGCGGACCCCGGATCGAGCCATTTGCCGTGATAGCCGCCGACCAGGACGCCCTGGCCGGGATCGGTGCCGCACAGGTCGAGGATGTACGAGAGCGCGGCCCCGGTCGGCGTCTCGACGACGGTGGTGCCGGCGACGGTCAGCAGGACGGTGCCCGGCTCGCTCGGCAGGCCGGTCGTACGGTAGTCCAGCGCGCCGAGCCGCGCGGCGACGGCGAGTTGGGCGAAGGTCTCGGTGTTGGACAGCAGGGTGGGCATGCCGCCCAGGCCCCGCTCGCTGGTCCGCACCTTCTGTCCGGACGGCAGCGTGTCACCCCCGTTGAGGCCGTTGATGTGGGCGGTTCCCTCGCCGGTGACGAACCGTTCGGGGAGCAGTGCCACCCGCACCCGGCGGCCGGCCGGGCCGCGTTCCGCGATGGCGGCCCGTACCGACTGTTCCACGTCCGTCCGGGTGACCCCCACCACGACGTCCTCGGCGGAGATCGCGGCGGCGGCCAGCAGGGCTCCGTCGAGCACCAGATGGGGGGCGTGCAGCAGGAGTGCGGTGTCCTTGAGGCAACTCGGTTCACCCTCGCTTCCGTTGACGACGACCGCGGTCTGCCCGTCCCCTCCCCGGGCGGACCGCATGACGGCGCGCAGTTTCCGGGCGAAGGGGAAGCCCGCCCCGCCGCGGCCCCGCAGGTCGATGTTGTCGGAGAGGTCGACCAGTTCGTCCGGTCGGTACCGGGGCAGCGAGCCGTGTGCCGTCAGATGGGCGACGCGGTCGAGCCTGGGCGCCTGGTCGAGCCCGGCCAGCAGCCTGGGGGCGCCCACGCAGCCCAGGCTGGGGCTCGTCAGGCCGGTCACAGCCACCGTTCCCCGGTGGTGACCTGCTCGCCGTTCGCGCCGAGGCCGCCGCCGTCCCGGCTCGAGGCGTACACGGCGGCGCGCGGCGGCTCGTCGGGCCGGGACGGCGGAGCCGGCCGGCCGGAGGCGATCGGACGCGTCCCCCTTCTGGGCCGGGGCACGGCCGCCAGCGGGACGGACGGCTGTGGCGCGGTCTGTGGGCCGGCCGGCCGGGACGTCACGTCGTCCATGCGGGACTTGAGCCGGAACGCGAGCACTCCGGCGACGCCGGCCAGGCACAGCGCGTAGGCCACCGTGACCCAGACGTCGGCGGGCCGGCCCGCCTTCAGCCCGTGCACCAGGGACGCGCCCCAGGCGGGGTAGGCCCCGAAGTGCAGGGCCCGCCACCACAGGGAGCGGCCCTTGGTGGCGAACGCGCTGCGCACGGCACCGGATATCGCCACGGCGAGGAAGAGGTAGCCGGCCAGCGAGCCGAGGCCGATCAGGACCGGCTGGCCGATGTCCGTGAAGGGCATCAACGCCGAGGCCGCCGTCGTACGCTGCTCCGCGATCTTGACCCAGATGTGGAGGGCCAGGAATCCCAGCCCCGCCACCGCGAGGCCGCGGTGCACCCCTTGGGCGAGCAGCCGGTGGCCCGACCCCAGCAGGAGCCGGTCGCTGGCCACCAGCCCCCACAGGACGGTGGAGGTGAGCGAGACGAGCGAGAGCACGCCCGCCCCGTAGTCGAGGAAGTCCCACAGTTGGGTCAGTGCGCCCGCGCGGGCGGCCACGACGAGGGAGACGACGGCCGCGCCGACGGCGCTGATCACGCCGGGGCGCAGTCTGCCCGCGGTGGGAAGGAGGGAGGGCCGCCGGACGGCCCTCCGGCCGGCGGCCGGAGCCGTGGCCGCTGCCGCGTGACGGCTTCTGCGGCGGGCTCTGTGTGAGCGGGACATGTGAGGCTGGGGCAGGGGCATCCAGTTCTCCTGTGCGCCTGGGCTCCGAGCACTCCACCTGGCGCTCGGGCACCCGGGGGTCGTTGTGTCCTCTGTGCCCGGCAGCGCTGTGAAACTCCGCGCCGGCCGAGGGAACTTGGGGCCGGAGTGCAGCAGCATCGTGGAGCTGCACACCAGCTCCACAGGATTTATCGAAACGTGATAATTTCTCGCACCGCGTCTCCGACGCATCGAACAACACCGGAAGATTCCCCTCCAGCGGAGGTTGCGACTGGCCACCGCGCCGCCTGTCACCTACGCGTCCCGGACGGCAAAATCGCAGCAAAATTACGGGACCGTAAGTGGCCGGACCTCTCCAGGAGGGAGTACGAGGGCCGCAACTCCCGCGCCAGACAACGATGTTGGCGAGGGGGGCAACCTCGGCGGGCTTGTCGCTCTTCCCCGGACAAGCCTCACCCCGGCACGAACGAGGAAAACGATGTGCGAACTTCTGAACCGCATCTGGTCCCGCCCGCGTGGCGAGTGGACCCGCGTCCTGCGCAAGGAACTGCCTGCGCTGGCCGCCGAGATAGTGGAGGAGCTTCTGCATGGAATTCCGGAATTTTCCGCACTTATCGATGACAACGATGCCATCGATGACGAGTTGCTCAGGCAGTGCGTGGAAGAGGCTCTCCTCACCGCGCTCGGCTACCAGGAGCACACCCGGGAACAGACACCGGACGAGGACGAGGACCAGGACCGGGACGAGGACCCGGACGAGGACCCGGACGAGGACCCGGACGAGAGCGAGGACGACATCGCTGACACGGACATGGACACGGTGGGAGTCGGGGCCGAGACCAAGACCGGGACCAGGGCCCGGATCAAGGCCCGCATCCCACTCCAGAGGAACGACGAGTGCGAGGTCACGCACGAAGGCCGCTACGAGGTCGCCCGTGAGGGCGTTCGCGAGGGCGTGCGAGAGAGCGTCCGTGAGGGTGCCCGAGACGGCGTCCGCGAGGGCGGCTGCGCGGGTGACCGTGCGCGTGAGGACCTCTTCAAGGCGCTCACCGACGACCGGGCCGCTTCCGAGAGCTCTCTCGTCGAGCTCGCCGAGGCGGCCGGCTGGCCCCTCCCGCCGGCCGTACGGGCCATCGTGCCGGCCTCACCCCTCGAGGCCCAGCAGCTCGCCGCCGTACTGGCCGACGCCCTCACGGGCACGTTCGCGGGCCGGCCGTGCCTGCTGGTGCCCAGCCTGGACCCGGACACCCGCGCCCCTCTGGACCAGCTGCTCCGCGGCCGGTTCGCGGCCGTGGGCCACGAGGTCCCGCTCCGGGACACGGCCTCCTCGCTGCGCTGGGCGTTGCGGCTGTTCGCCCTGACGCCCGCCCGCCCGGGCCTGGAACTCCGGGCCGTGTTCGTGGACGACCACCTCTCGACCCTGCTGCTGCTCCAGGACGAACCGCTCGCCCACGCGCTGGCCGCCCGGTGGCTGCGGCCGCTGGCCGACCTGACCCCGCGCCAGAGCGAGCGCCTGGAGGTGACCCTGCTCGCCTGGCTGGAGGGCGGCGGCGCCCCCGAGGCCGCCAAAGCCCTGAGCGTGCACCCGCAGACCGTGCGCTACCGCATGCGCCAGCTGGAGAAGCTCTTCGGTACCGGCCTGCGCGACCCCCGTACCCGATTCGAACTGGAAATGGCCCTGCGCAGCCGCCGGCTGATGGCCCAGGTGCGACGCCAGCACTCGCGTGTCAGCCGCAGGGCGGCGCGCGTCATCACCGCGGACTTCACCCCCCTCGTCGTCGGGCGCATGGCCCGCGTCAACGGCCTCTGAAAGCCCCCGAAAGAACCCCCGAAAGAACCCCCGAAGGGCCCCCGAAAGCCCCCGAAAGGCCTCTGAACGGCATCTGAACCGCAAGCAGCCCGGCCCGGCCCCGTCGTCACGGGGCCGGGCCGGGCTGTTGTGTGCGGTGTTGGCCCGGAGTCGGCTCCGGGCCAACACCCTTCCCGGGGCGGGCGCGGTGGTGGGGGTGAGGAGCGCCCGGCCCCGGGAGCAGAAGGGTCCGTACCGGTCTGGATCACAAGGAACCGGACCGGTACGGACCAGGGTGGGTCAGCGGCAGGTGCGGCCGTCGTTGATGCAGCTCACGGCCTTGTTCATCAGGCCGTTCGACATCACGTTGATGAAGTCGTCGTGGTCGGTCACCGGCTTGTGCAGCTGCTCGGGGAAGCTGTCCACGGCGATCCGGGCGCCCGGTGCCACCCCGTACGTGAGGCGCATCACCAGCTGCGGAATGGCCTTGAAGCCCTTCTGGCAGCGGCCGTTCTTGTCCGGGAAGGCCACGTGCGTCCGGTGGTTGGCGCTGTCGACGTTCCGGCCGTCCCAGCAGCTCTGGAAGGTGAAGGTGCGCACCACGTCGCTGCCCTTGGGGCAGACCGGGTACTTGTCCTTCAGCTGGCGGTTCTCGAACCCGGTGCAGCTCCACGAGGCGTTGGCGTTGGCATTGCCGTTGGTGAGGGCCTTGGCGTCACCGGTGATGATGCGCAGGAAGCGGGGCATCGCGGTGACCTTGCCGGCGGGGCTGCCCTTGAAGGTGATCGACACCTGCTTCGGCTTGAGGATGGTGCCGACGTTGGCGTCCTGGCCGCCGCCGGGGGCCTTGGCGTCCCGCTCCGTCTTGCCGTCGCGCAGGCGCAGCACCGGCCAGTAGTAGCTCGACTGGTCGCCGTTCCCGCAGGTGGTGCCGGAGGCGGCCAGGCTGTCGTTGGTGGAGAAGGCGTCGGTGGTCTTGTTGCCCACGTAGTCGTGCATGTGGTGGGCGCCGTTGGAGACACCGGGTGCGACGATCACGTTGTCGGGGTTGAAGTGGCCGTTCTCGTTGCGGCCGCACTGCGAGCTGAAGGACCCCTTGGAGGCGTTCCCCGCGGCGGCGGGGGTGCGGACGTTCGGCTTGACCTTGTTGATGTTGACGAAGTCGCTCTTCGCGGGACCGCCCTTCTGCCCGCCGGCGCCGTTCTTGGCGGCGGCGCTCAGCTCGCCCCCGCCACCCGCTTCTGCGTCGTTCGCGACGGGTGCCTCCTTCATCGTGCAGCCGCCCAACGACTTTATTTCCTGCGGGGGTTGGCCGCCCTTGCCGATCGCGTCGGCCATGCCGGAGATGGTCTTGTCCCGCTGTTGCTTGAGCTCACCGAGGAGGGCGTCGCCCTTCGCCTCGCCGGCGGCGAGCTTCCGGTAGGCGTCGGCCACCTGGTCGTCCAGCTTGGCGAGACCCGCGTCCACCTCGGTCTTGGCCTGGTCGGGCACGGCGGTGATCTTCTCCCCGACGTCGGGGCAGTCGATGGTGGCCGCCAGCTTCGTCGAGCGGTCGCCCTCCTGGCCCGCGGACGCGTTCCCGGCGACGATGGCGACCCCGCCACCGCCCAGCACGAGGGCGGACACCACGGCCAGGAGCTTGTTCGACAACCGGGGGCGTTTGTGGCCCTTTTGACTCATGCGATCACTTCACTTCGTCGTTCGGACATTGTCGGAGAGCGTGTCGAAGTCGACCAGTCCGCTGTCTTCGAGGACCGTGATGTGGTCCAGGACCGTGGCGTTGGCGGACGTGGCGAGGGCTCGCACCATGGAGTTGCGGGTCTGCGCCCGAATCCCGGCCAGCAGTGCGAAGACCTTTCCGTGCGCTCGGCGCAGCAGCTGGATGAACAACCGTTCGTACTCGTCCCCCTTGGCGCGGGTGAGCTGGCCCAGCCAGTCCTGCTGCTGCGCGGAGGGCTGGTTGGGCAGATCGACGCCGAGGGCCTGGCCGACCTGGATGACCTGCCGGTCCAGCTCGGTGTGGCCGTCGACGAGGTGCTCCCCGGCCGTGCGGATCGCGGGGCGCGACCCGCGCTGCTGGGCCTGCCGTCCTGCGGGCAGTTCCCACAGCCCGGCGAGCCGTACCTTGCGGACGAAGTCCCGGTCCGCGGCCGTCAGCGGTCCGTACGCCGTGCTCATCGTTCCGCCGCCGTCGTCATCGCCCGCAGCCGGACCCGCGACGGCGGCCGAGGCGGTGCTGCCGAATCGGTCCACGGGTATCAGCAGGGCGATCAGTGTGAGGGCAAGCGCGGTGATGACGACACCGCTTCCGATGGTGTATCTCGTGGCCACTGACAAGCCGCTGAAGGATCTCCGCCGCAATGACAGCACTGTGCCTCCTCGCTCCATGGGCCGGGAAAGTGGCGGGGCAGGAGGAGCCGCACGTGCCGTGCGGTGCACACCCGCATTCCCGGGGGTGTCACGGGACGCTAGTGCCAGGCGTTGCGCGACTGCGGGAGGACATCACCATCGGACAAACATCCCGGTGGTCCCGCGAAGGGCTGCTATCTTGCCCCGGCCCGCGCACGCACGGGCCGCGGCCCCGCGTCAGCGGGGGGACGTGTCCACGAGGTGGTCGAAGGCCAGGCCGCTGGAGGCCTCCCCGCGGCCCGCGCCGCGGCGCGCGGCGAGCCGGACTGCGGGAGTTCCTCCTCGTTCACGTAGTAGGCCAGGGGCCGGGCCGGGGGCGCAAGGTCGAGTCCCGGCCGCAGCAGGTCCGTCCGGGGCCGCACCGGGTGACCGCCGACGGTTTGGAGCTTGCGGCCGTAAGGATCGCGCGCTTTAATAAATGAACGAGCATTTATTAATGAGGGAGTGGCGCTGGTGGGACGTCCCCGAGGGGTCGAGGACGCGGTGATCCTCCGCGCCGCGGCCCAGGTCATGGGCCGGGTCGGGCCGGCCGGGCTCACGCTGGCCGCCGTGGCGCGCGAGGTCGGGTTGGTGCCCGGCACCCTCGTACAGCGCTTCGGATCCAAGCGCGGCCTGCTCCTGGCCCTCGCCGACCAGTCCGCGAAGGACGCCGGCGAGCGGGCCGCCCGCGTGCGTCGGGCGCACGGCTCGGCGCTCGGAGCCCTGGCGGCGCTCACGGAGGAATCGGTCGCCGGGATGGACACGCCGGAGACCTTCGCCCATCATCTGGCCTTCCTGTGCATGGACCTCGCCGATCCGCAGCTCTACGAGCACGCCCTGGCCGTGCACCAGGCCCAGGGCCGGGCGATCGAGGCACTGCTGGCGGAGGCGGCGGACACCGGTGAGTTGCGCGCCGGAACGGATGTCGCGGCGCTGGCCCGCACCGTGCAGGCGATCACCGCCGGGGCGGGCCTGACCTGGGCGCTCGACCGCAGCGGCACCCTCGCACAGCGGCTCCGGCAGGAGCTCGACACCGTACTGCTCCCGCACATCCCGTCCGGGCGCAACCAGGACCCGGAGGAATCACGATGACCGATACACGCCCGCTGGCAGGGAAGGTGGCCCTCGTCGCCGGCGGCACCCGGGGCGGCGGACGGGGCATCGCCGTCGAGCTCGGTGCCGCCGGCGCGACGGTGTACGTCACGGGCCGCAGCGGCGCCGGCGGCCGCTCCGATCTGGACCGCCCGGAGACCATCGAGCAGACCGCCGAGAAGGTCACCGCTGCGGGCGGCCTGGGCATCCCCGCCCGCACCGACCACAGCCGTCCCGACGAGGTGAAGGCCCTCGTCGACAGGATCGCCGCGGAGCAGGACGGGCGGCTCGACGTCCTGGTCAACTCCGTATGGGGCGGGGACCCGCTGACCGACTGGGAACACCCCCTGTGGGAGCAGGACCTGGAGACCGGGCTCCGGCTGCTGCGCCAGGCGGTGGAGACCCACGTCATCACCAGCCGGTTCGCCCTCCCCCTCATGGTCGCCCGCAAGAGCGGCCTGGTCGTGGAGGTCACCGACGGCAACACCGCCCGCTACCGCGGCACGTTCTTCTACGACCTGGCGAAGTCCGCGGTGATCCGTCTCGCCGTCGCGCAGGCGGCCGAGCTCAAGCCGCACGGCGTCGCGGCCGTCGCCATCACACCCGGCTTCCTGCGCTCGGAGGCCCTGCTGGACCACTTCGGCGTCACCGAGGCCAACTGGCGCGACGGCGCCGCCCAGGACCCGAACTTCGCCCACTCCGAGACCCCCGCCTACCTCGGCCGGGCGGTCGCCGCGCTGGCGGCCGACCCCGGGATCATGGCCAAGACCGGACGCGCCCTCGCCACGTGGGGCCTGTACGAGGAGTACGGCTTCACCGACGCCGACGGCACACAACCGGACTTCGCCGCCCACTGGGCCCGCAACCTGGAAGAGGAGTACGGCCCCCTGGGCGACCCGCTCTGACCGCCGGGTGATGGTCCGTCAAGCTCCATTGTCAGTGCCTCCCCCTAGTGTGGAGACATCACTCGGGGAGCCTCGAAAAAGGAGCACAGACATGTCCGCGAACAAAATCCAGCACAAGGTGAACCACGTCGCGCTGGTAGTGGACAGTTCGGGTTCCATGCACCAGCACCAGAGCCAACTCATACGTGTCGTCGACGAGTTCGTGGCGGGCCTGAAGTCCGAATCGGACAGCCTCGGTCACGAGACGCGGATCAGCCTCTATTCCTTCGACCACAGGGTGGAGAATCTGGTCTGGGACATGGACGTGAAGCACCTTCCGTCCATGCGGGGCCTGTACAAGGTCAACAATGGCGCGACGGCCCTCATCGAAGCCTCCCTGAAGTCCCTGGACGACCTGGGACACATCTGGGAGGAGTACGGCGAGCACAGTTTCCTCCAGATCGTGGTGACGGACGGCGAGGAGAACGCCTCCGGCGGCGACCGGCGGCACGACGGCGACATGACCATCCTCGGCCCCTGGCTCGACCGGATCGCGGCGAAGATGGGCGCGCTTCCGGGGCACTGGACCTCCGCGATCCTGGTCCCGAACTCCCTGGCGAAGCGCACCGCGCAGAACTACGGCTTCCCGGCCGGCAACATCGCCATCTGGGACGCGGATTCCCGGGAGGGCGTCGAGGAGGCGATCGGCACCGTACGCGCCGCCGCCACCAGCTTCCTCCGGGGCCGTGAGCAGGGCGTGCGCGGTACGAAGAACCTCTTCGCGGTCGGCCAGGACATCTCGGTCGACGACGTGCGGGCGAACCTCGAACCGGTCCCGGCCGACAAGTACCGCCTCCTGAAGGTCGACACGGAGGTCGAGATCCGGTCCTTCGTCGACTCGCACCCGGGCGTCACGTACGAACGCGGGTCCTGCTACTACCAGCTGGGCACCCGGGTCCAGGTCCAGCCCGACAAGGAAGTCATCGTCGTCGAGAAGGACACGGACCGCGCCTACACGGGCGACGCGGCCCGCAGTCTCCTCTTCGGCACGGGAATCCGGGGAACGGTCTCGGTGAAGGCGGGCCGCAATCCCCAGTTGGAGGTCTATGTGCAGAGCCGTTCGGTGAACCGGAAGCTCAAGCCGAAGACCCGTCTGCTCATCATGCTCTGAAAGGAGGAAGGAATTTGCGGAAACCGTCGACGGACGAGGCCGTATGGATGCTCAAGGGCGAATTGAAAGGCGAGTGGCAGGAGCTCGCCGACCTGGACACGGAAGACGTCTGGCTTGCCTATCTCCGGTTCGGCCGAAGGCTTTTCGACGTCCCGGACACACCTGACGCCGATGGCCTTCTCGTCCAGTACGGAACCCACTCGTTCGACGGTTCTCCGATATTCACGCTGGACCTCACCCGACAGTTCGAGATGTAGTCGTCCGGCCGGCTTGGACGGGCGGAGTCGGGGGCGCTCCCACGGGCAGGTGCCAGCCGGGAGAGTGGTTCCCCCCGGCGGAAGCGAGGGGGTCCGTGCGAGCGGGTTCAAGCGGCCCTACGGTCGGTCCCGGGCGGTTCCCTCCGGGCCGCACGACACGTCCAGGTAAGAGGTCGAACCTTCATGACGCTCAGCATCCGCAACCAGATCGCAGGCACCGTCACCGCTGTCACCGTCGGCGAGGCCATGGCGACCGTCAAGGTCCGGCTGGACGGGGGACAGGAGATCACCGCGGCCATCACCGCCGACGCCGTCAAGGACCTCGGCCTCACCTCGGGCTCCGGCGTCAAGGCGCTCGTCAAGGCCACCGAGGTGGCCCTCGCCACCGGCCCGGTCGAGAACATCTCCATCCGCAACCAGCTCACCGGCACGGTCTCCGACGTCGCCACCGGCCCGGCCATGGCCGCCGTGAAGGTCAACGTGAACGGCGGCCACCTGACCGCGGCCGTCACCGCCGACGCGGTCGACGCGCTCGGGCTGTCCGCCGGCTCGCCGGTCGTCGCGCTGATCAAGTCGACCGAGATCTCCCTCGCCACCGCCTGATCCCCGGTCAGAGGTCGGGCGCCGTCAGGGCGCCGAACCACACGTGCGTGACGGCACTGACGTAGCGCGCCCCGCACCGGTCCGAGGGGACCACCAGCTGCGCCCCCGCATCGTCGAGGTCCTCCCCGTCGAGGCGGGTGGCCAGCAGCACCGGGCTGTCGCCGAAGTCCTCGTCGAGCTCGGCCCAGGCGAGGACGGTGTGGTGCCCGTCCCCGCCGCTGACGGCGAGCAGGAACCGCGAGCGGTCCTTGCGCCGCCGCGCGTCGAAGGCGGGGCCGGCCCCCGCCACCACGTCACGCAGCAGCGCGCCCTCGAACACGTGGTGCTGCGGGCCGTTGGTGGCGCAGTCGAACACCACCTCCATGCGGTACTGGGTCCATTCCCGCAGGTCCGCGACGCTCAGGGTTGCCGGGTGGTCCAGGTCTCCGTGCAGCATGAGTTTGGCCATACGGGTCCGATGCCCAGACTTCGTCATCGTGGAAACGTATCTGCCACCCTCATCTCACGATGTGGCTCGCACCTGTGTGAGGTTTGCCCATCGTGGGCTTGCATCCTCTGCCAGACCACGTCCCGCGTCACCGGCAACTCCGTGAACCGCACCCCCGTCGCGTCCCGCAGGGCGTTGGCGAAGGCCGGGGCCACCGGGTTGAAGGGGCTTTCGGACATGGACTTCGCGCCCAGCGGGCCGATCGCGTCCGAGGTCTCCATGAAGTGCACCTCGGTGCGCGGGACATCGGCGTACTGCGGAAGGCGGTAGCGGCGGAACGCCGCCGTGGTGACCTCGCCGCGCTCGTCCACCCGTACCGTCTCGAAGAGGGTCGCGCCCAGGGCCTGGGCCACGCCGCCCTCCACCTGGCCGCGGCACTGCATCGGGTTCATGACCTTGCCGGCATCCGCCGCGTGCACGCTGCGCAGGATCTTCATCTCGCCGGTGCCGGGGTCCACCGCCAGCCGGAACCACTGCGCGTTGAAGGCGACCGAGCGCGGCGATCCGCCCCAGTGGCCGTCCGCCGCGATCTCGTCGAGCCTGCCCTTGTCGTACGCGGCCTCGTACAGCTCCTTGAGGGTCACGGTCCGGCCCGCGCAGTCGAAGGCCTCGGCCTCCAGCTTGCACAGGTGCCGGGCGACGCCCGTGTGCCGGGCCGCGAAGGTCTGCAGGCGCTCCGCGAGGGAATTGGCCGCCAGCATCACGGCCTTGCCCGCCACCACCGTGCCCGCCGAGCCGAAGGCGCCCGTGTCGTGGCGGACGACGTCCGTGTCCGACTGGCGGACCGTGATCCGGTCGACGGTGGTGTTCAGCGCGCCGGCGGTGATCTGCTTGTGGACGGTGGTGGTGCCGTTGCCGAACTCCGCCGTGCCCACCGCGATGTCGTACGTGCCGTCGCGCAGCAGGCTGACCCGCGCGTCGGCGAAGTGGCCGCCCGGGGGGCCGGTCGCGATCATCGCGACCGCCGAGCCGGTGCCGGTGAGCCAGCCCTCCGGCACGTCCTCGTGGCTGCGGTCCTCGGCGATGGCCTTGCGGACGACGTCCATGCACTGCTTCATCCCGTACGAGGCGATGAAGAGGTCCTCCTCGTGGCCGATCGGGGTCACCATGTGGTCGCCGGCGCCGATGACGTTCTTCTCGCGCAGCACGAGCGGGTCCATGCCGAGCTTGACGGCGAGCTCGTCCATCACCGATTCGAGGGCGAAGAGGACCTGCCCCAGGCCGTAGCCGCGGAAGGCGCCGGCCGGCACGCCGTTGGTGTAGACGGAGTACGCCTCCACCTCCTTGTTCGGCGCCTTGTAGACGGCGAAGGACTCGCCGACGCTGTGGAACATGACGGCCGGGCCGTGGTTGCCGTAGGCGCCGGTGTTGGAGAGCACGCGGATGCGCAGCGCGGTGAGGGTCCCGTCCGCCTTGGCGCCGATCTTGATGGTGATCTTGAAGGGGTGGCGGGTGGTGGCCCCGTAGAACTGCTCGGCCCGGGTGAACTCCAGCTTCACCGGGCGCCGCAGCTTCAGGGCGGCGAGGACCACGATGTCCTCGGTGAGCATCTCCTGCTTGCCGCCGAACCCGCCGCCCACGCGGCCCGCGACGACGCGGACCTCGTCCTCGTTCAGGTCGTAGAGCGCGCACAGCGCCCGCCGGGTCAGGAACGGCGCCTGGGTGGAGGAGCGGACGGTGATGCGCTCGCCTTCGCCCTCCTCCTTGGGCTCGAAGTACGCGACGCTGCCGTGGGTCTCCAGGCTGGCGTGCTGCACGCGCTGGGTCTGGAAGGTCTCCTCGTGGACGACGTCCGCCTCCGCGTACCCCTGTTCCATGTCGCCGAGGGTGTTGTGGACCTCGCCGCACACGTTGTTCTCGGCGCGGAAGATCCCCGACTCGGGGCCCTTGGGGTGGAGGACGGGGGCTCCCGGGAGCATGGCCTCCTCCGGGTCGATCACGTACGGGAGTTCCTCGTACGTGACCACCACGCGGCGGCAGCCCGCCTCGGCGGCCTGCTCGCTGTCGGCGACCACGGCGGCCACGCGCTGGCCGACGAAACGGACCACGTCGTCCAGGACACGGGTGTCCATCGGATCCTCGGTGGGGTGCTCGTGCCGGGCGGACGAATACAGCCGGTCGGGGGCGTCGTGGTGGGTGAACACCGCGTGCACGCCCGGGACCTGGAGGGCCTCGGTGGTGTCGATGGAGACGATGCGGGCGTGCGGGTGCGGGGAGCGCAGCAGCTTCATGTGCAGCAGCCCGGGCACCTCGACGTCGAAGGTGTAGCGGGCGGTGCCGGTGACGACCTGTGGCCCGGCGGGGGCGCCGAGGCTCTTGCCCACGGCCTGGCCCGCGCAGGGGCTCTCGGTGTGCTTGACCCCGCGTACGGCGTCCTCGATGGCGCGGTAGCCGGTACAGCGGCAGATGTTGCCCTTGAAGGCGCGCGGGAGGTCGTCGAGCTTGCCGTCGTCGTGGGCGGTGCCCTGCTCGGCCTGGAGGGCGGCGGTGGTCATCAGGAAGCCCGCGGTGCAGAAACCGCACTGGAAGCCCTGGGCGTCGAGGAACCGCTGCTGGGCGGGGTGCAGCTCGCCGCCCTCCTTGGCCAGGCCCTCGACGGTGGTCACCGAGCGGCCCTCGGCGCGGACGGCCGGATAGAGACAGGAGTGCACCGGCTGCCCGTCCACGTGGACGGTGCAGGCCCCGCAGTCGCCCTGGTCGCAGCCCTTCTTCACGCCGAACCAGCCGCGCTCGCGCAGGTAGGTGCGCAGGCACTGGCCGGCCCGCGGCTCCTCCTCGAAGCGCTGCTTGTTGATCTCGATCTCGTAGCTCATCGGGAAGCCTCCTCCAGCGTGAGTTCGCGACGGATCTCCTCCGCCAGGCGCAGCGCCATGTGCCGCCGCCAGGCGGGCAGGCCGTGGATGTCGTCGAACCACTCCTCGGACCGGACGGCTTCGTCGACGGCCTGGCGCAGCTCGGCGGCCGAGGGCGGCAGCGCGAACCAGAAGCGGAAGGGCCGGGTGGTGGCCGCGGTGACCGTGACCGTGAGGGAGCCGTCGGCGGGGTCGGACGCGCCGATCACGAGGGCGCCGGAGCGCCCGAGCCCGTAGAGCGAGGCCTGCCGGAAGGCCGTACGGGCGTCCAGGGCGCGGGCGGGCAGCCGCACCGAGCGCAGCAGCTCGCCCTCCTTCAGGTCCTTGACCCCGGCGCCGAGGATGAAGTCGGAGACCGGGAGGCGGCGGGTGGCGCCGTCCTGGCCCTGGAGGAGGACGGTGCCGTCGAGGGCCGCGGTGAGGGAGATCATCGGGCCGGCCGGCAGGCCGTTGCAGAGGTTCCCGCCGACGGTGGCCATGTTCCAGATCTTGAAGCTGGCGAGGAAGGCGCGGCAGCACTGCTCGAAGAGCGGGGCGGCGGTGGTGGGCAGGGTCAGGGCGAACCTCGACAGCTCGGTGATGGTGCAGGTCGCGGCGATGTCGAGGGAGCCGTCGGGCTGCCAGGACAGGGGCGGCCAGCCCATCCGGGAGAGGTCGACGAGGCGGCGGATGTGCGGCTGCGGCTCGGAGAAGAGGTACGTACCGCCGCCGAGCCAGGCGTCGCCGGGACGCCAGGGTTCACGGCGGCGCGCATCGCGTACGTCGAGCACTGTGTTGAGATCCAATTCGCGCCACCGGCCTTTCCGGTCACAGGGGTGTTTCCGCCAGTGAAGCAAGGGACCAGGGGCGAAACGACTGGTCCCGGCCACGGAAACGAACGAGGCCGCCGGGGTCTGCCCTGGAGGATCAACCAAGAGGCTCACCGGGTGCATCGCCTAGCATTTACGATGGCCCAGCCTCTGTTCACCTCGCGAATGTGGGCATGCCCATCGCAAGGAGTCCCCCGCCATGCACGTCCTCGACCTGCTCCAGCTCGACAGCCTCGGCCTCAGCCTGCTCTGGGGAGAAGAAGCCCTTCTCGGCCAAGAGGTCGTCGGGGTCACCGCCACCGACCTGGAGGAGCCCGGCCGGTTCCTGGGGCCCGGGGAGCTCGTGCTGAGCGGTCTGGTGTGGTGGTCGGAGGGGGACGAGGCCAAGGCGGATCGTTTCGTCACCGCCCTCGCCGATGCCGGCGCCACCGCACTGCTGGCCGGGGAGGAGACCCACGGGAGGGTCCCCGACGCGCTGGTGGCCGCCTGCCGGGCCCACCGGGTGCCGATCGTGGCCGTCCCGGCCCGGACCAGCTTCCGGGCGGTGACCGAAGCGGTGTACCTGCGTCAGTGGGGCGACCTGAGCCGGCGCCCGACGAGGCTCTTCGCCCTGCCCGAGAACGTGCGCGGCGAGCTGAGCCGGCTCGTCGAGGGCGGGGCCGGCCCCGCCGAACTGCTGGACCGGGCCTGCGCGCACCTGGGCCGGGTGTCCTGCTACCTGCTCACCGCGAGCGGCCGCACGGTGGCGCGTACCGAGTCGGCGCCCGAGCTCCCCGCCGCCCGGGCGTCGGCCGCCTCCGCGCGGGGCGGGGTCTGGCTGCGGATCGAGGCCGAGAGCTCCCCGTACGACGCCTGGCAGCTGCACGTCCCCGACCCGGACGCGGCGCCTCCGCGCGTGCTCCACGAGATCGCCGACGTACTCGCCCAGTGCCGCGGCGGCCAGGCGCGCCGGGCCGCCGCCGACCGGCTGGCCGGACAGGAGCTGATCGCCCTGCTGGAGGGGATCCCGTCGGGCCCCGGCCCCGCACCCGCGGACACGGGGGCGCTGGAGGAGGCGCTCGCGGCGGCCGGGCTGCCCCCGGGCGGGTCGTACCGGGTCCTGACGGCGACCTCGGGCGACGCGCTGGCGGAGGGCCTGCGGCACCTGGACAACGCCTCGTACGCGGTGGGGCGTTCGGTGGCGGTGCTGCACGAGGGCCCGGACAGCGCGGGCGACGCGGCGGACCGGCTCCGCGCGGTGTGGCCGCTGCTGCGGCAGTGCGGGGGCCCGCAGGCGGACCTCCGGCTGGGCGTGGGCGCCAAGGCCGCGGGAGCGGAGGGGCTGCGCGCCTCGCTCAGCCAGGCCCGGTTCGCGCTGACCGCGGCGGACGAGGCCGTCCCGGTGCGCGAGGTGGAGCAGTTGGACACCCTCGCCGAGCTGATGGCGGGGGTCCCGCCGGAGGTGCGGTCCGTGTTCGCGACGCGGATCCTGGGGGCGCTCGGGGACGGGATGCTCCGGGAGACCCTGGAGGTCTTCCTGGCGAACAACTGCTCCTGGGCGCGCACGGCGGAGGCGCTCCACCTGCACGTGAACACCGTGCACTACCGGATCGAGCGGGTGGAGGCCCTGACGCGCCGCGACCTGTCCCGCCTCGACCACAAGCTGGACCTGTACGCGGCGCTGCGCTGCGGGTGACCGGGCACCTCGCCCGGCGGACGGCGTGGCACCCGGCGGACGGGCCCGGCTACGTCAGGTCGATGTGGACCTCGGTGGACTTCACCCGGGCCGTCACCGTCGCCCCGACCGTGATGCCGAGCTCCTCGACCGACTCCCTGGTCACCACGGCCACCACCCGGTGCGGCCCCGACTGGATCTCCACCTGCGCCGCCACGTCGTCGAGCCGCACGGCGGTGACGATCCCGGCGAAGGAGTTGCGGACGGACGTGACGGCCGTGCCCGACGGCAGGGGATGCAGCCCGGCGGCACGGTCCTTGGCGAAGGCGGCGAGGACCACCCCGTCGACGATCCGGGACCCGTCCGTGCCGCGGCCGGCCGGCAGTCGTCCCGTATCGGCCCACCGGCGGACGGTCTCGGGGCTCACGCGCAGCAACTGGGCGGCCTGCCCCATGGAATACGACGGCACGCCCGCAGCATAGGGGGTGCCCCGCCGGTCCCGCCGGGCGGGATGCGGCGAGGCACCCGGGCCGGCGGACCCGGGTACCTCGCCGTACTCCTCCCTGCCGCAGGCCGCTACCGCGCCTGGCGGCACTGGCCGGTTCGGGGGCCGGTGACGACCGTGCCCGTCTGCGCCAGTTCCGGCTCATTGCCCTCGCAGTGCAGCGGCCCGGTGACCCGGTTGGACCGGAACGCGGGGACACTCTCCTCGGCCGGCAGGCCGCTGCCGCTGTTGCCGTTGATCCGCACCGGTCCGGTGACGGTGTTCGCCGAGGCCTGGAGACCGCCGGTGTTGCCCATGAGGCTCAGCGGCCCCTGGACGGTGTTGCCGGCGCAGCCCGTCGCCTCGTCCTGCGAGCCGATCAGCACCTGACCGGTGGTGCCCGTGACCGAGACCGGGCCGGTCAGGCGCGAGCGGCAGACGCTGAGGGCGAGTGCGCCGTCGGCGGAGACGGGTCCCGTGACGCGGGCGTCCGAAAGGGCCAGGGACCCGCCCGGCGCCACCGTGACCGGGCCCGTCTGGCTGCCGCCGGAGGTGAAGCAGAGCGCCTCCCCGGCGCGCACGGTCAGGGCGCCGACGCGTGCGGTGGTGACGCAGGGCCGGCTGAATCCGACCGTGACCGGGAAAGGCGCGGCCGTCGCGGCCGGTGTGTGGCTCGTGTCGCCGTCGTACGTCGCGGTGATCGGGTGGGCGCCGGGCCGGAGCGCGCCGGTGCGCAGTTGCGCCCGGCCCGCGTCCAGCGGCACGCTCGCCAGCGGGGTCGTCCCGTCGAAGAACGTGACCGCTCCGCCCGGGGCGGCCGCCTCGGGACCGGCCGAGGTGGCGGTGGCGGTCAGGGTGACGGCGTGCCCGAAGAGCGGGGTGGCCGTGTCCGCGGCCACCGCGAGCGAGGCCCCGTACCGGAAGGAGACGACCGCCTTGCCATTGCCGTGGTTGACGCCTTGGGCGAGGGTGGCTCGGGTGGCGGAGGGCGCCGCGTAGCTGCTGCCCCCGCCGCCGCCGGCCCCGGCGAGATCGCCGGGCCGACCGCCGCCGGAACCGCCGCCGCCGGCGAAGTAGCCGCCGCCGCCCCCGCCGCCGCCGTTGCCGCCCCCGCCGCCGTTGCCACCGGAGCCGCCGCTGCCGGGGTTGGGCTGGCTGCCGTACTGGTCGATGTCGCTGCCCGCGCCTCCCGGCGCGCCGACCGTGTTGTTGCGGGGGCCGCCCGCGCCGTGGGCGGACTGGGTGCCACCGCCGCCCGCGAGGCCGGAGCCCGCCGGGCCGCCGCCCTGGCCGCCGGGCTGCGCTTCGAGCCCGCCGCCGTGGCCGCCGTGCAGCAGCGGCCCGCCGTTGCCCGCGCCTCCGCCGCCACCGGCCACCAGGATCCGGTCGGCGCCGCCGAAGGCGCCCGTACGCAGGTCGCTCGCGCCGCCGCCGGAACCGCCGCCGCCGTGGGCGCCGCCGCCACCGGAGCCGTGGCCGCGGCCGCCCGGCCGGGCGAACTCGCCGTGCCGGGAGGTCCCCGAGCTGCCGACACCGCCGACGGTGATCTGAAGGCTCTGGCCCGGTGTGACGGCCACGTCCGCGCGGGTCTCGCCGCCCAGTCCGCCGGGCGCACCGTCGTTCGGGGGGCTGGGGAGGACGAAGCCGGCCGCGCTGCCGCCCTCGGCGCCGAAGAGGTCGACCGTCACCGCGCTCACCCCGGCCGGGACGGTGAAGGTGTCCGTGCCGACGGTGGTGTAGGTGCAGCTGGGCGGGGCGGCGGTGAAGACGCCGCCCGCGCCGCAGGGGCCGGCGGCGGTCGGAGCCGCCGGATCGGCCGTCGCGGGCAGCGGCGCCAAGGCGGCGGCCAGCAGGCCGGCCGCGGCGGCAGCCTTGAGGATCTTCGATCGGTACATGCTCAAGAGGGTTCCAAACGGGGGTACTTGAGAGACGGGTGTGCGGGGCCGCAGCCGGCCACGATGGTGGCCGGCTGCGGCGACCTGCGCATGGCTCAGATGCCGTCGTCGGCGCACAGCGCCCAGGCGTCGGAGTAGGTGTTCGGGGAGCTGGGGGCTCCGGTGTGGGTGAAGGCCGACCAGTACGAGGCCGTGGTGGTCCCGTCCGTGACCGGGTTGCCCCCGGAGTCGCTGGGGTAGCTGCCGTTGAGGTGGTCGCCCTGGGAGCCCGGCCCGGTGAAGTTCGTGGTCGTGACACTGCCTCCGCTGATCGCGGCGCCGCCGCTGACCAGCTTGCCGTCGTTCTGGCCGCAGCCGACGGTCACGGTGGCGCCGCTGGTGCCGGCGGTGGGGCCGCTGACCTCGGAGAAGCGGACCTTGACGGTGGTGCCGCTGATGTTGATGTTGTTGCCGCTGCAGATGGCGTACGCGTACGTGGTGTTGCCGCTGTCACCGCCGCCGCCGTTCCAGCCCACGGCGCTCCAGGAGTCGGGGTTGGTCTCGCCGTTGGCCGCCGCCTTCTGGCCGAAGGCGTGGGCGGAGTCGTTGAAGGTGGGGAAGCTGGCGATCGGCTTGAGGCTGCCCACGCTGGCCGGGGTGATGCGGGCGCCGCCGCCGAGCAGCCGGGTGTTGGCCGGGCAGGTCGCGGTGACGAGGCCCACCGTCGAGGGGGCGGTGGGTCCGGCGACCTTGTTCATCACCACCTGGGTGTGGTTGATCAGGCTGCTGCTGAAGCACATTGCATACGGGGTGCTGGAGAAGGAGGCGTTGACCGCGCCGCCGCTGCCGCCGATGCCCAGCCAGTACGTCACGTCCGTGCCGACGACCCCGGTGGAGCCGAGGTACTCGGTGCTGCCGTCGGGGCTCGGCGAGGTGCCGTTGATCTTGTTGCCGTTCGACGAACTGCCGGTGCCGATGGCCTGGTTGATACCGCCGCCGGAGATCAGGCCGCTGCTGCAGGCCGCGTTGGTGGAGATCTCGGCGAAGGCGGATCCGGGGCCCGCGGTGGCCCCGGGGGTCTTCACGGTCACGCCGACCGTGTTGGCGTAGGCGATTCCCGGTATGGACAGGGCCAGCAGGGCGCTCACGACCAGAGCCTTCCCCGCGGCGGGGCGCCGCAGCAGCATGTTCCTCGTGTTCCTCATCGGAAAAGTCCCTTTCGGAGTGGATCTCGGCTTGGAGGCGGCCCGGGGCGCACGGAGGAGTCGCGGTGCGGGCGGGGCCGTGGGGGAGCGCCAGGGGCACCCCTGCGAGCGCGGCGGCGAAGGGGGTGGGGAAGCCGGGCGGACCAGGTCGTGGACCGCCGTGAGCTGACGGGCATGCGGATTGCGCCTGCGGAATGTATCAGTCAGATAAGCCTGCAAGTGAGGCGGATTCCCGGAATTAACCTGGCAACTGCGGTACTCACCAGTAGCGCGGTCCGGGGCGTGCCGGAGCGCGGCGGCAGCGATGCGGGAGCGCGGTGGCGACGAGCCGAGAAGGTGGGAGGCCGCGAGGGCAAAGAAAAAGTGGCGAGGAGGTGGAACCACTCCTTGCCACTCTCAACTTATAGCGCACCGGGGGGCTTGCGGCAAGGCCCCCGCCCTGAGGCAGACTTCGCGGACCGAGCTCCGACCTGCTGAAACGGGAGATCCACCACGTGTGTGTGCTGTTGTCGAGTTGTCCGTCGTACGACCTCGGATCGGAGCTGATGCCGTGAACTCCCTGACCACAACCAGCGCGTTCGACCTTCCCGAGCGCCTCTCCGGCAAGGCCGACGCGGCGCTGATCGACCGCGACGAGCAGCACTTCGCGGCGATCTCGGAGAGCCTCGCGCAGTCGATCGCCGAACTGTCCGACCGCCTGGAGGCCGCGCGCAAGGCGCCCGGCGGCATCGGCCGCGAGGCGATGGACCGGGACGCGGAGATCCACCGCCTGACGAGTCGCCTGCGCACCCTGCGCCGCTTCGGCCTGGACCTGTGCCTGGGGCACGTCGTCGGCGCGGACGACGCCGAGCCCGTGTACATCGGACGCCTCGGCCTCACCGACAGCACCGGGCACCGGCTGCTGATCGACTGGCGTTCCCCCGCGGCCGAGCCGTTCTTCGCGGCGACGCACGCGCATCCGATGGGGCTGGCGAGCCGCCGCAGGTACCGCTGGACCCGCGGCCGGATCAGCGACTACTGGGACGAGGTGTTCACCGCCGACGGGCTCGAAGGGCACGCCGCGCTCGACGACCAGTCCGCCTTCATCGCCAGCCTGGGCACCAACCGCTCGCCGCGGATGCGCGACGTGCTCTCCACCATCCAGGCCGACCAGGACGCCGTCATCCGGGCGGGCTCCCGCGGCGCCCTCGTCGTCGACGGCGGACCGGGCACCGGCAAGACCGTCGTCGCCCTGCACCGGGCCGCGCACCTGCTCTACTCCGACCCCCGCCTCGGCCACCGCCGCGGCGGCGTGCTCTTCGTCGGTCCGCACGAGCCCTACCTGGCCTACGTCGCCGACGTCCTGCCCAGCCTCGGCGAGGAGGGCGTCCAGACCTGCACCCTGCGCGACCTCGTCACCGAAGGGGCCGCGGCCGCGGTCGAGACCGACGCGCACGTGGCCCGGCTGAAGTCGTCCGCCGGCCTGGTGAAGGCGATCGAGGCGGCCGTCCGCATTTATGAGGAGCCGCCCACCGAGGGCATGGAGGTCGAGACGCCCTGGTCCGACCTGTGGCTGAGCGCCGACGACTGGGCGGTGGCGTTCGACGCGGTGGAGTCCGGCACCCCGCACAACGAGGCGCACGACCAGATCCGGGAGGAACTGGCCACGATCCTCATGGACAAGGACGACAGCGACGCCCCGCCCCACCTGCTGCGGAGGGCGCTGCTCCAGGACCGGGAGCTGCTCAAGGCCCTCCACCGGGCCTGGCCGATGCTCGAGGCGACCGACCTCGTCGCGGACCTGTGGTCGGTGCCCGCCTACCTGCGCAAGTGCGCTCCCTGGCTGGGCCCCGACGAGGTGCGCGCGCTCCGGCGCACGGACACCCACCCCTGGACGGTGTCCGACCTGCCGCTCCTGGACGCGGCCCGGCAGCGGCTCGGCGACGCGGAGGCCTCCGTACGCAGGCGCCGGCACGACGCGGCCGTCGCCGCCGAACGCGCGCGCCGGTCCGACGCCATCGACAGCCTGCTGCAGAACGTCGTGCTCGACGAGAGCGAGGGCGCGGTGGGGATGCTGCACGGAGCGGACCTGCAGGACACCCTGGTCGACGAGAGCGCGCTGCCGCGCACCGAACCGGACCTGCTGGCCGGCCCGTTCGCCCACATCGTCGTCGACGAGGCCCAGGAACTGACCGACGCGGAGTGGCAGATGCTGCTGCTGCGCTGCCCGTCCCGGAGCTTCACGATCGTCGGCGACCGCGCCCAGGCCCGCCAGGGGTTCACGGAGTCGTGGCGGGAACGGCTCGAACGGGTCGGGCTCGACCGGATCGACGTGGCCTCCCTGACCGTCAACTACCGCACGCCGGAAGAGGTCATGGCGTACGCCGAGCCGGCTATCCGCGCCGCGCTTCCGGACGCCAACGTGCCGACCTCCATCCGCGGCAGCGGCATCCCCGTCGCGCACGGCTCCGTCGCGGAGCTGGACTCGGTCCTCGACACCTGGCTCGCCGCGCACGCCGAGGGGGTCGCCTGTGTCATCACCACGGGCGACGTCGGCGACGTCGGCGGCGACGGCGCGGTCCGGCCGACGTCGCGCGTCCGGTCGCTGACGCCGGAACTGACGAAGGGGCTCGAATTCGACCTCGTCGTCCTCATCGACCCGCAGACGTTCGGCGAGGGCGTCGAGGGAGCCGTCAGCCGCTACGTGGCGATGACCCGCGCGACACAGCAGCTCGTCATCCTCACGAGTTCCTAGGTCCTCATGGGTGCCGGACGGACCGCCGGGGCGTGGGCGGCGGCCCGTCCACGGCCCCCGTGCCGGGTCAGCGGCCGGGTGCCATGTCGTAGGTGACCCACATGGTGCGGGTGGCCACCTGGTCGTACTTCGACCGCGCGCGGTGGTTGTCGTCCGCGGTGATCCAGCGGACCACGCTCCAGCCGCGCTCGGCCGCGAGCGCGCGCAGGGCGCCGAGCAGCTGGTCGGCGGCGCCCGAGCCGCGGTGCTCGGGCGCCACGAACAGGTCGTCGAGGAAGCAGCCGACCGTCGCGGAGAGCGGCCGGGCGAAGGGACGGTAGTGGGCCAGGCCGAGGAGGCGGCCGGAGCCGTCCTCGGCGACCAGGGCGCCGACCTCGTGGCCGGGGTCGGTCACCCAGGACCACACGGTGGCGGCGGCCTCCTCGGTCTGCTCCACCTTGTAGAAGTCGGCGTAACCGCGGTAGAGGGCGCGCCACTGGGCGAAGTCCTCGGCCCGTACGGCACGCACGTTGATGTCGGACATGTGGCGGGGCTCCCGTGATCGAAGGAACGCGGTGGGGAGGAGCGCACGCGCTCCTCCTCCGGGTGCAGGGAACCGATCATGCGGGAGCCGGGCGGCCGGGTCAGGTGCCGGGGTGGAGCACGACGGGCCGCCGGGGTGCCACGGTGGACGGGTGGCCCACCGCGCCACTCTGCTAGAGCCGTCCGGACGGGACCCGGCGGTGCGGGTCAGGCGGGCGGCTGGACGATGTTGACCATCCAGATGATGCCGAAGCGGTCCGTGCACATGCCGAAGACGTCTCCCCACATCTGCTTCTCCAGCGGGACCGTGACCGTGCCGCCGGCGGAGAGCTTGGACCAGTAGCCGCGCAGTTCGTCGGCCTCGTCGCCGCTCACGCTCACCGAGATGTTGTTCCCGGGCTGGTTCTCCGACCCCGGCGGGTTGTCGGCGCCCATGAGCGTGAAGCCGTGGTCGGTCTCGAGCATGCTGTGCATGATCATGTCGTCGGAGCCCCCGGCCTCCTTCCCGCTGCCGAAGTCACCGTACGTGTTCACCGTCAGGGTGCCGCCGAAGACCCCCTTGTAGAAATCCATGGCCTGCCGGGCATTGCCGTTGAAACTGATGTACGGATTGAGGCGAGAAGGCACGGGATTTCCCCTTCGCAAAGATGTGGCAGTTTTTTGCCAGATTAGGCGAAGCCCCGCCGAGGGCACGGCCCGCCACCGCACAATCACGGCGGCGTCCGCATAATGGGTGGAGGTATCGACGGGCGGAAGGGGTCGTCTCGTGCCATCGGCTCGGCCGGGGGGCGAGGAGGCTCACGGCCCGTTCTGGTCCGAGCCGGGGACGCTGCTGGAGCACGTGCGCGTGGCCGTCTTCGGCATCGACGACCGCGGCCTCGTCTGCTACTGGGGGCCCGGCGCGGGGGAGCTCTTCGGGTACGACTCCGCCGCCATCCTGTCGAAGCCCGCCGCCCTCCTCTTCGCCGACGAGATCCGGGGCGAATCCGTCTCCGGCGCCCGGCTGGCGGAGAACGGCCGGACCCTCGGGTACTGGAGGGGCCAGCTGGCGGCCCGGCACCGCGACGGCACGGCCTTCGACTGCGGCTTCCGGGTCTTCCCCGTCACCGGAGCCGGCAGCGGTCCGGTGGTGATGGGCCTGGCGAGCCGCAGCGACGAACTCGACCGCGTCAAGACCAACCTCGCCTTCCTCGACGCCCTCTTCGAGACCTGCCCGATCGGTCTGGTCATGCTCGACCCGGACCTCCGGTACGTTCACCTCAACCAGGTGCTCGCCGACATGGACGGCCTGCCGATCGAGGCGCACCTCGGGCGCCGCATGGACGAGATCATGATCATGTCCGACGGGGGCGAGTACGAGCGCATGCTCCGCGCCGTGGCCCGGGGCGGCGAACCGGTCGTCGGGGCGCTGGTGGGCACGCGCCCGCAGGGGCATCCCGACCGTGACCAGGTGCGGTCGGTGAGCTTCTTCCCCCTGAGCGAGGCGGTCGGCTCGCGCCCCGGGGTGGGCGGACTGATGGTCGACGTGACGGACCGGGAACAGGCCATCCTGGAAGCCACCGCCAGCCGCCGGCGGCTCGCCCTGCTGGACGGCGCCTCCACGCGCATCGGGACCACCCTCGACGTGAACCAGACGGCCCAGGAACTGGTCGACGCGTCGATGCCGGACTTCTGCGACGGCGCCGTGGTCGAGGTCGTGGAATGGATGGACGAGTCGGAGGACTTCGACCCGGCGCGGCCCCTGTACACCCGCAGGATCGCCTCCGGGACGATCCTCCCCGGGTCGGCGATCGAGCTCGTGAGCGGCGTCGACAAGGTCCGGTACCCGCCCGGCTCCGTCATGCACGACATGCTGGCCACCGGACGCGCCGTCTCCGCCGTGGTCGACGAGGAGTTCCTGGCCCGGACCGTCGCCATCGAGTCGCGCGCACGCCTCTTCGCCGAGAGCGGGGTGGCCGGGGTCCTCGTCGCCCCGCTCATCGCCCGCGGCACCGTACAGGGCATCGCCATGTTCGGCCGGTCCGCGGACCGGCCGGCCTTCACCCAGGACGACGTCAACCTCGCCGGCGAGCTCGCCTCGCGCGCCGCGATCTGCCTCGACAACGCCCGTCTGTACTCCCGCGTCCAGGACATCGCCCTCACCCTGCAGCGGGCGCTGCTGCCCACCGCCCTGGCGAGCAGCCCGTACGTGGACGTGGCCCACCGGTACGTGCCCGGCAGCCGGATCACCGAGGTCGGCGGAGACTGGTACGACGTGATCAACCTGTCCGACGGGCGGGTCGCGCTCGTGGTGGGCGACGTGATGGGGCACGGCGTGACGGCGGCCGCCGCGATGGGCCGCCTCCGCATCACCACCCAGGCCCTGTCCCGGCACGACAGCGAGCCCGACGACCTGCTCGCCGAGCTCGACGCATGTGCCCGGGAGAGCGACATCGAGCTCGCGACCTGCCTGTACATCGTCTACGACCCGCGCAGCGGACGCGCCCGCATCGCCAGCGCCGGCCACCCGCCGCCCCTGGTGCTCCACCCGGACGGCACCGTGGAGACCATCGGCGAGGTACTCGGCGTCCCGCTCGGCGTCGGCGGCTGCCCTTTCCGGGCGACGGAGGTCGAACTGCCGAAGGACGCGATCCTCGTCCTCTACACCGACGGCCTCATCGAAGCGCGCGGCCGGGACATCGAGGCCGGCCTGGACGCCCTGCGCACCGAACTGGCCGGGGGCCGCGGCTCGTTGGAGGAGAGGGCGGACCGCGCCCTCGCCGGCCTGCTGTCCGCCCCGCCGACCGACGACACCGTCCTCGTCCTCGCCCGGGTCCACCGCACCCCGTGAACGCGGACTACGATCACCCGACGGCAGGAGCGGCCCCCGCCGAAGCGCGACAGCCGTAGTGGGGGCTGCCGTACCCCACGGCCGAGGAGACCGCACTTGTCCGACTCCGACGAGATCACGCGCTGGTTGTCCGCGCACGCACTGCCCCTCACCACCCTGTCCGCCGGCGAACCGTACGAGGACCTCCAGCCGTTGCGCGAGGTCCTGAAGGGCGTGCGCGTCGTCGGCCTCGGTGAATCCACGCACGGCACACGGGAGTTCTTCCTGCTCAAACACCGGCTGCTGGAATTCCTGGTACGCGAGATGGGATTCAGGGCGCTGGCGATGGAAGCCAGTGAATCGGCGGCCCTGGCCGTGGACGCGTATGTGGCGGGCGGCGCGGGCGATGCCGGGCGACTGGTCTCCCGGCTGGACTTCTGGACCTGGCGGACCCACGAGATCCTCGCGATGGTCGAGTGGATGCGGGAACACAACCGCACGGTCCCGGCCGCCGAGCGGGTGCGCTTCGTCGGCATCGACCCGCAGCGCTGCGCGGATTCCGCCGCCGCGATCGGCGCCTTCCTGGAGCGGGCCGCGCCCGCGACCGCCGCGTCCGTACGGGAGAGCCTGCGCTCGCTCGCCGCCTCCCGGCCCGGGGCGCGGCCGGACCGGGCCCGGCGTCTGTACGAGGAGGCGGGTGAGCTGGCCGGCTTCCTGGAGGAGCACCGGGCGGGCCTCGCCGCCCGCACGAGTCCCGAGGCGGCCGACGACGCGCTCCGGCACGCGCGGATCCTGGTCCGCTGCGCCGATCTGATCACCCGGCCGCTGGACCCCGGCCCCGGCGAGGAGAGCCTGTACGCCGTCCGGGACCGCCACATGGCCGGGGCGGTCGACGCGCTGGTGGACGGCACCGGCGACCGGGTCGCCGTATGGGCGCACAACGGGCACATCGCGAAGGGCACGTACGGGGCCGGGGTGCCCGCACTCGGGAGCCTGCTGCACCGCCGCCACGGCGAGGCCTACTACGCACTCGGCCTGCTCTTCGGGAAGGGCCGGTTCCGGGCCCGCCGGGGCATCGGCTCCACCGGCCCGGCGGTCCGGCACCGCATCGGCGGCGCCGGCCGCTCGGTCGAATACCGGCTGGCGGCCGCCGCACCGGGCGACTACCTGGTCGACCTGCGGGGCGGGGAGGCGAAGGCGGCGCCCGCCGTGCGGAAGTGGCTGCACGGGCCCGGCCTCCAGCGCAGTTTCGGCGCCAACGTCCCCCGGTTCACCTACCGTTTCCACGTCGCACCGCTCGTACCCGCCGAGGAGTACGACGGCCTCGCCTTCGTGGCGAAGTCGACCTGCTCCCGCCCCCTGGCCTGATCCCACGCCCACAGGGGCCGCGCTCGCGGTCGACCGCATCGCCCCCGTCAGTGGTGTGCGTCACAGTTGAGGGAAGCGGCAGCACGTACCCCGCGTCCGAGGTGATCTCCATGAGGTACGCGATCCAGGCCGAAGGTCTGGCGAAGCGGTTCAAGCAGACCCGTGCCCTGGCCGGTGTGGACCTCCAGGTGCCGGCCGGCAGCGTCCTCGGCCTGCTCGGCCCCAACGGCGCGGGCAAGACCACCGCCGTCCGCATCTTCGCCACCCTCCTGCAGCCGGACGCCGGGCGCGCGGAGATCGGCGGGTACGACGTCGTGCGGCAGGCGGGCCGGGTCCGGGCGTTGATCGGGCTGACGGGCCAGTACGCAGCCGTGGACGAGAACCTCACCGGCACGGAGAACCTGCTGATGATCGGGCGGCTGCTCGGCCTGCCGCGCGGCCAGGCCCGGGCCCGGGCGGCGGAACTGCTGGGCCGCTTCCAGCTGAGCGACGCGGCGGGACGGGCCGCCAAGACGTACTCGGGCGGCATGCGACGACGTCTCGACCTGGCGGCCAGCCTGGTGGGGCGGCCCCGGATCCTCTTCCTGGACGAGCCGACCACCGGTCTCGATCCGCACAGCCGCGGCGAGGTCTGGGACATGCTGCGCACCCTCGTCGCGGAGGGGGTGACGGTCCTGCTGACCACGCAGTATCTGGACGAGGCGGACCGGCTGGCCGACAACATCGTCGTGATCGACAAGGGCCGGGTGATCGCCAACGGCACGCCCGACGGGCTGAAGTCGCAGGTCGGCGGCCAAGTGCTTCAGCTCAGGCCGGCCCATGCCGCCGACCTCGGCCCGGCGCACGCCCTGCTCACGGAGGAGGCGGGCCCCCAGGCCAAGATCGAGGGCGACGAGATCACCGTGCCCGTCAAGGACCCGGAGCTCATGCCGAGCGTGGTGCGCCGACTGGACCAGGCGGGCATCGCCGTGGCCGAGCTGACCCTGCGGCGCTCGTCCCTCGACGAGGTGTTCATGGTCCTGACCGGCCACCGGGCCGAGCCGGAGCCCGAGGAGGGCGAGGGCGACGACGAGCAGTACGCGGCCGCGGGGAGCCTGTCATGACCACCGCCTCCACCTCCCTGACCGACACCCTCGGAGGCAGCGGCCGGGTGCACCCCCTGGCGGCCCTGCGGCAGACGGGGACGCTGGCGTGGCGCAGCCTGGTCTCCGTCAAGCACAACCCGCTGGAACTCGTCGACTACAGCATTTCGCCGATCATGTTCGTGTTCCTGTTCACCTACGTCTTCGGCGGACAGATGGCCGGATCCCCGCAGGAGTACCTCCAGTACGCGCTCGCCGGGATCATCGTCCAGAACACGCTCTTCATGAGCACGTACACCGCCATGGCGTTGAACACCGACCTCACCAAGGGCGTCTTCGACCGCCTCCGCAGTCTGCCCATCGCCCGCGGGGCGCCACTGTTCGGCCGCATCACGGCCGACCTGGCCAAACAGCTCTGGGCGATGCTCCTGATGATCGGCCTCGGCGCCCTGCTGGGCTTCGAGGTCACCGGGGGCGCCGCGGGCTTCTTCGGCGGGCTCCTGCTGCTGCTGACCTTCGCCGCCGCCGTCGCGTGGACGGCGGTACTGATCGGGATGCTGGCCGGCGACGCGGAGAAGGTGCAGGTCTTCGCCTTCACGCTGATCTTCCCGATCACCTTCACGAGCAGCGCGTTCGTGGAGGTCGACACGATGCCCGGCTGGCTCCAGGCCTGGGTGAACGTCAACCCCGTCACTCACCTGTCGGACGCCTTCCGGGGCCTGCTGCTCGGCACCCCGGCAGGCGAGGCGATCATGTGGTCCCTGGTCTGGGCCGCGGGCATCGCCGTGGTCTTCATGCCCCTGGGCATGCGCGCGTACCGTTCCAGGGCCTGAGGAAGCGGGCTCCGGAGCGGAGGCGCGGTGTTCGCGGGCTCAGCTCGCGGCCGGGGCGAGCAGGACGAAGTCCGCGTTCGACGGGTCGAGGCAGACGGCGAGCCGGCCGACGCCCTCGGCGTCCTCCGGGCCCATCTGCACGCTGCCACCGTTCCCGGTGACCCGGGCGACCGCGGCGTCGCAGTCGTCGACGGCGAAGACCGGGTGCCAGTACGGCCGCCCGCCCGTCAGGGCGAGGTGCTCCTCGGGCAGCTCCATGAGGCCGCCGTGCATGCGTTCCTCGGGAAGCCCGGCGGGGGTGATGAGGGAGTACGTGCCCCCGCCGCCCGGCAGCGGCATGTCGCTGAACCGCCAGCCGAAGAGACCGCCGTAGAACTCCTTGGCGGCCGCGGCGTCGCTCGTGTACAGCTCCGTCCAGGACAGCGACCCCGGCTCGTCCACCAGCTGGACCCCGCTGTCCTTGCCCGGCTGCCACACGGCGAACTGGCCTCCCAGCGGGTCGTCGTACTGCGCCATCCGCCCCCACTCGTCGAGGTCCCTCGGCGGCACGCGCACCCTGCCGCCGGCGCTCTCGACGGCCCGGGTCGCGGCGTCCGCGTCGGCGACGCTGTAGTAGATCATCCAGGCCGGGCGGGCTCCCTCCTCGGTGAGCTTGCCGAGCCCGGCGACGATCTTGCCGTCCTTCCGGAACATCCCGCCTTCCATCTCCTCGCTCTCGCCCATGGACTCGTAGTCCCACCCGAGCACGGCGCCGTAGAAGGCCGCGGCGGCGGGGACGTCGGGAGCGCCGAGGTCGATCCAGCAGGGGGAGCCGGGGACGAAGTCAGTGGTGATCATGGTCGATCCCTTTCGCTACTGGAGCTCGGACAGGTCGACCGAGTCGGCGGGGGCGGGGGGCTTGACCCGGACGGGCTCGTCGAAGGCGGAGAAGGAGGCCTCCACCCGCTCGCCGGACGCGTCGGTGCCCTGGATGCGCAGGAGGTACGGCTCGTCCTCGGTGGACACCTGGTAGCTGCCCGTCCGGTCGTCCTGCCGGCTGTTGACGGTGATGGCCGGCCGGCCGTCGACGGTGGTCCGCGCACCCTTGTCGAGCTGTTCGTTCGCCGGTTTCGAGGCGAACTCCTTCTTGTAGAAGTCGAGATCGCAGAATTCGGCGAAGTCGCTCAGCACCGGGCTGCTCGTGGTGCCGTGCAGATAGCGGCCGTTGATGAGCGCGATCGCGTCCTCGGCCGTACCGCCCGGCACTTGGGCCCGCAGCAGCTCGTCGTCCAGCTTCATCCACACGTCGTCGCCGCGTTTGACGACGTCGGCCGTGCCCGTACCGCCGGGAGGGGTGACGGTGCCGACGCAGTTGCCCCGCGCGTCGAACCGGAGGTCCAGAGCGGTGGTGCCCGCCCCGTCGGTCACCTTGGCCGCCATGCGCATCGACGTGAGCCCCGACATGGCCTCGCGGGCGGCCGCCGCGATGGCCGGGGCGCTCTTGTCGGCGATGCCGTTGTCATCGGCCCTCGCGGCGCCTGTGATCGGGCCCGCGAACACCAGCAGAGTGACGGTTCCGGCGGCCGCGCATCGGGCCGCTGCTGCCCGGGGTGCAGACATCGGGCATCACCTCCCTCTGGCAGCGTAGGTCCGCGCGGCGGCGGGCGCAGTCCGGGCGGCCGCCGCCCTCTCGTGCCGCCCGCGCGATTGCTGCAGAGTGGGCGTCCGCACCCCACACGACCCAGGGAGTTCCGCCGTGGCCACGACCTCCGAGACACCGGGGACGACGCCCGCCGACCCGGCTGCCGTCCGGATCGAGAGCGACGGCCCGGTCCGTACGGTGATCCTCAGCCGCCCCGGCGTCCGCAACGCGGTCGACGGCCCGACCGCGGCCCGACTCGCCGATGCCTTCCGTGCGTTCGAGGAGGACGAGGAGGCGTCCGTCGCCGTGTTGTGGGGCGAGGGCGGTACGTTCTGCGCGGGCGCGGACCTCAAGGCCGTCGGCACCGACCGCGGCAACCGGGTCCTGGCCGAGGGCGACGGGCCGATGGGCCCCACGCGGATGCGCCTGACCAAACCGGTGATCGCCGCGGTCAGCGGCCACGCGGTGGCGGGCGGGCTCGAACTGGCCCTGTGGTGCGACCTGCGCGTCGCCGAGGAGGACGCGACCTTCGGCGTGTTCTGCCGGCGCTGGGGCGTGCCGCTGATCGACGGCGGTACGGTGCGGCTGCCGCGCCTGATCGGCGAGAGCCGCGCGATGGACCTGATCCTCACCGGCCGCCCCGTGACCGCCGCCGAGGCGTACGGGATCGGGCTGGTCAACCGCCTCGTACCGGCCGGGGAAGCCCGCCGGGCGGCGGAGCGGCTGGCCCACGAGATCGCCGGGTTCCCGCAGTTGTGCCTGCGGCACGACCGGCTCTCCGTACGGGAACAGCACGGGCTGGGCGAGGCGGAAGCCCTGGCCGCCGAGTACCGGCACGGCCTCGTTCCGCTCGCCGCGGGGGAGACCCAGGCAGGCGCCGACCGGTTCGCGGGCGGCGCCGGGCGGCACGGCTCCTTCACCGGCTGAGCCGCGCGGCCCCCGGCCGGTGTGCGGGGGCATCATGGGCGTGTGAACGGGTTCCCGACCACCGGGGGCGGAGCCGGTGTCCCCGGATTCCTCGGGGTGGCTCCCACGCCCCGGACCGCCGTCGTGTGGCTTCCGCCGGCCGGACTGTGGCCCCCCATCCAGAGCATCCGGGCCGAGCACGACCCCCAGATCCGCCGCTGGCCCCCGCACGTGAACCTGATCTTCGGCTTCGTCCCCGAGGACGAGTTCGCCGGGGCGGCCCCCCTGCTGGCCGCCGCGGCCGCCGGCATCCGGCCGTTCTCCGTCCGCCTGAGCGGAGTGCGCACCTTCCGGCACCGCGCCTACGCCACCGTGTGGCTGGACCCCGCCGCGGCCGGCCCGGCCCCCTGGACGGCGCTCCAGGAGGCACTGGTGGAGCCCTTCCCCGCATGCCGGGGCCGGTTCCCGTCCTTCACGCCGCACCTGTCACTGGGGCGCACCCACGACCCGCGGCGGCTGGCCGCGGAGTGCGCGGCCCGACTGGACGGCATGGCGGCGCGGGTCGACGCGATCGTGCTGCTCGCCCGCAGGGGCGAGGAGCCCATGCGGCCCCGCGCCACGATCCGACTGGGCACGGGCGCACTCCACTGGCACGGCGATCAGCCCTACTCGGCGTGATCCGGGCCGTGGCCCCGGCCGTGATCCCCGCCGCGCCCCCCGTCGTGATCCCGGTCGCGGTCCTCGCCGGGCTCCTCGCCCGCGACGAGGAGTTCACCCACCGTCTCCGTGAGGACGGCGCGGGCCGACGCCGGCATGCCCGCGTCGGTCACGAACCAGTCGGCCCGGTCCAGCGCGGCGAAACCGCTGAGCCCGACCACCCCCCACTTGCTGTGGTCGGCCACGACGGCGATCCGGCGGGCCGAGGCGACCAGGGCCCGGTTGGTCTGGGCCTCCGTGAGGTTGGGTGTGGTCAGCCCCGCCTCCTCCGCCACCCCGTGGGCCCCGAGGATCAGCAGGTCCACATGGAGGGAGCCGATCACCAGGTCCGCGAGCGGGCCGACCAGCGCGGCCGAGGGGGTGGGGGAGCCGCCGGTGAGCAGCAGGGTGGGGGCCGTGCCCGCGCCGTCGCGGCCGGCGGCCCGCACCAGATCGGCCACCGGGAGGGAGTTGGTGACGATCGTGAGCCGCGGGACGCCGAGCAGCCGGGTGGCGACCGCGTGCGCGGTGGTGCCGCCCGAGAGCGCGACCACGCTGCCCGGTTCCACCAGGGTCGCGGCCGTGTCCGCGATGGCGGCCTTGGCGGCCGCCTCCAGATCGGACTTGGCGTCGAAGCCGGGCTCGTGCCCGCTGGCCCCGGTGGTGGCGACGGCCCCGCCGTACACCTTCTCCACGGCGCCGCGCCGGGCCAGGGCGTCCAGGTCCCGGCGGATCGTCATGTCCGAGACGCCGAGCTGTCCGACCAGGTCCGCCACCCGTACCGAGCCGTCGCGCCGGACGGCGTCGAGGATGAACGCGCGTCGCTGATGGGCCAGCTGCGCGGCCTGCTGCTCGGCCACGAGGTCACTCCCGGGCATCTGGGGAATCCACTCAGAAAGCAACAACATAGCACGCACAATGCTGTTGATTTGTTTTGGAAACTGTTTAGTCTTGGCGGGTGAAGAAGACCCTCACGCACCTCGCGGACGGCCGCGAACTGATCTACTTCGACAACGACGAGGGCGCCGTACGCGACGCCCCCGACCTGCGCCCCCTCGACCGCGTGCGCAGCCACCCGGAACTGCGCCGGGACGAGGCGACCGGTGACTGGATCACGATTGCCGCCCACCGGCAGGGCCGGACCTACCACCCGCCGGCCGGGGAGTGCCCGCTCTGTCCCTCCCGGGACGGCCGGCTCGGCGAGATCCCCGCCGCCGACTACGAAGTGGCCGTCTTCGAGAACCGCTTCCCCTCCCTCGCGGGCGAGGCGGGACGCTGCGAGGTCGTGTGCTTCACCCCGGAGCACGAGGCCGGATTCGCCGATCTCACCCCGGCCGCCGCCCGGCTGGTCCTGGACGCGTGGACCGACCGCACCGCGGAACTCTCCGCCCTCCCGGGCGTCGAGCAGGTGTACTGCTTCGAGAACCGGGGCGCCGAGATCGGGGTGACCCTCGCCCACCCGCACGGCCAGATCTACGCCTTCCCCTTCGTCACGCCGCGCACCGCCAAGATGACCGCCGCCGCGGCCGCCCACCGCGCCGCCACCGGACGCAACCTCTTCGAGGACCTGCTCGCCGGTGCCCGCGCCGCCACCGAGCGGGTGGTGACCGCCGGGGAGCACTGGACCGCCTTCGTGCCGTACGCCGCCCGCTGGCCGTACGAGGTGCACCTCCACCCGCACCGCCGCGTCCCCGACCTGACCTGCCTCACCGAGGCCGAGCGGGCCGAGTTCCCGGGCATCTACCTGGACCTGCTGCGCCGCTTCGACCGGCTGTTCCCCGTACCCGGGCGGCCGGAGGGACCGCCTCCCACGCCGTACGTCTCCGCCTGGCACCAGGCGCCGCGCACCCAGGGCGAGGAACTGGCGCTGCACCTGGAGCTGTTCACCATCCGCAGGTCTCCCGACAAGCTCAAGTTCCTCGCCGGAACGGAGTCCGGAACGGAAGCCTTCATCAACGACGTGGCCCCCGAGGAGGCCGCGCGGCGACTTCGGGAGGCCCTGTCGTGAACGGGACCGTGCGGCAGGACGACGACAGCCGGGCCGAGCGGGTGGCGGACACCTTCCGGAGGCTCTACGGCGGCTCCCCGGACGGGGTGTGGGCGGCGCCGGGCCGGGTCAACCTGATCGGCGAACACACCGACTACAACGACGGCTTCGCCCTCCCGATGGCCCTCCCGCAGACCACCCTGCTCGCCGCCCGCGCCCGCACCGACGGCCGGCTGCGGCTGCACAGCGCGCAGGGCGACGGCCGGATCACGGACCTGGCCGTGGCCGGGCTGGCCCCGGGCGCCGTGAAGGGCTGGACCGGCTACCCGGCCGGTGTGGTCTGGGCCCTCGCCGAGGCGGGCCACCCGGTCGGGGGCGCCGACCTCCACTTCGACAGCACGGTGCCCACCGGCGCCGGGCTCTCCTCCTCCGCCGCGCTGGAGTGCGCGGTCGCCGTCGCGTACGACGAGCTGTACGCACTGGGGCTGCCCGGGCCCGAACTGGCCCGGACCGCCCAGCGCGCGGAGAACGGCTTCGCCGGAGTCCCCTGCGGGATCATGGACCAGATGGCCTCCGTCTGCTGCACCGCCGAGGCCGCCCTCCACCTCGACGCCCGCACCCCGGAGGACCACGCGCAGGTGCCCTTCGACCTGCGGGGGCAGGGGCTGCGGCTCCTGGTGATCGACACCCGCGTCACCCACGACCTCGGGGACGGGGCGTACGCGGCCCTGCGCGCAGGGTGCGAACGCGCGGCCGCGCAGCTCGGCCTGCCCGCCCTGCGCGACCTACTCACCGGGGAACTCGCCCGGGCCCTGGAGGCCCTGCCGGCGGAACTCGCCCCGCTGGTCCGCCACGTGGTGACCGAGAACGCCCGGGTCACCGAGGCCGTCTCCCGGCTGCGGGAGGGGAACGCCGCCGCGCTCGGCCCGATCCTCACCCAGGGCCACGCCTCCCTCCGCGACGACTACCGCGTCTCCTGCCCGGAGACCGACCTCGCCGTGAGCGCCGCGCTGAGCGCCGGGGCACTCGGCGCCCGGATGACCGGAGGCGGCTTCGGGGGCTCCGTCATCGCACTGGTGGAGGACGGCCGGGAGGGAGCCGTGGCCGCCTCGGTCACCGCCGCCTTCGGGTCCGCCGGCCACCGCCTCCCGCACATCCTGGAGGTCACTCCCGCCGCGGGCGCCCGCCGCCTCGCACCGGCCCCCGGGACGCGATAGCGCGGGACCGGGGCCACCGGCCCGGGGCGAGGGGTCCCGGGCCGATGGCTCCTCACTCCTGCGGCGCGTCGGTCCTGCGCAGGTACGGCAGCCGGGCCAGGGGCGCGTCGATCCGGACGGTGGCCGGGCCCTCGTACGACCGGCCGTCGTCGGCCAGCCACGTGCCCGGCGGGATCACGACCTCGCGCCCGACCGCGCCCCTGGTCACCACCGGAGCCACCATCAGGCCGTCGCCCAGCATGAACTGGTCGGTGACCGCCGCGTACCCGCGGTGCGGGAAGGCCCATTCGAGGGGGCGCTGGATCGGCTCGCCCGTGGCCGCGGCGTGCCGGGCGAGCGCGAGCAGCTCCGGTGCGAACTGCGTGTGGAGGCGGGCGGCCGCACGGACGATCGCGAGGCCTTCGGGGGAGAGCACGCGCCACGGCGCCGTGGAGAACTGCATCATCGGGGACAGGGCGGCGATCTGGGCGTAGCGGACGAACAGCTCCTCGTCGAATCCCTCGCCGTCCTCACCCGGGACGAAGCGGAACTCGCCGCCGCCGATCATGTCGGGGCAGGTGAAGGCGTGTCCGGTCAGGGCCTGGGCCAGGGCGTTCGGGATCAGGCTCGCCAGCCCGAAGCGTCCCTCCCACAGGTGGTACTTGTCCTGCTGGCGCTGCGCGAGCGGCAGGCCCGCCGCGCGCCACGCGTCCCGGAACTCGTTGAGGGGCCAGTCGGCCCCGAAGCGGTTCCACGCGTGCGTGTAGGCCTCCGGGTCCGCGCACCCGAGCGAACGCCACCAGGGCGCGTCACCGCCGTCGAACTTGAACCCGTCGACGCCGATGTCGTCCCGCAGGGCTTCCAGACGGCTGGTCAGCCATGCCCGGGCCCGCGGATCGAGCAGGTCGAGGCCGGCGCTCCAGCCGTTCCACCACCAGGCCACCGCGGCCCGCCCGGCCGCGCCGGTTCCGCGGTCGCGGACCAGCAGGCCCAGGTCGCCCAGCTGCCGTGCGGTGGGGGAGTCCGGGGTCACGTAGGGGACGAGCCACAGCATCACCGTGAAGCCGAGCCGGTGGAGCTCGGCGACCATGCCCGCCGGATCGGGGAAGCGGCCGGGATGGAAGGTCCAGTCCCCGTAGTCGTTGCTCCACCTGTCGTCGATCATCAGCACGCCGGGCGGGAAGCCCTCCGCGAGCAGGCGTTCCGCGTACGCCAGCACCTTCTCCCGGGTCGGCTCGAAGACGGTCTCGATCCACAGGTTGTACTGCGGTGCGGCGAAGAGGACCGGGTCCGGCATCGTGCCGGACGGAGGGTGGTGGCGGGCGAGCGCGTGGCGGTAGGCCCCGCGCAGATCGCCGTGGCCCTCGCCGTGTTCGACGACCGCGTCCGGTTCGTGCGTCCGCACGGTCAGCCGGCCGTCGGAGAGCGTGAAGGTGAAGGTGTGATCGCTGTGCACCCAGCGGCCGCGGTCGGAGAGCAGGAGCGGCATGCCCTGGTTGGCCAGCACGTCGCGCAGGTCGAAGGTGTAGCCGTCGGGGTACGGCATGTGCCGCCCCTCGGCGACCGCCCCTCCCCACCAGTGTTCCCCGTCGAGGAGGGGGAGTTCGAGTGTCGTCATGGCTGTGGGGTTCCTCCGGTGAGAAGGGGCGGTGCCTCGCGCTACGCGCTACTTGACGGTGAAGCCCTGTTCCCTGCCGTACGCCTTCACCCGGTCCTGCCAGGTGGCCAGCGCGCCCGGCAGGTTCCCGCCGGGCTGCAGGGCCTGGCCGACGGAGTCCTTGAAGACGCTGTTCGCGTACACCTGGAACGGCAGGTACTGCCAGCCGGGGCGCACGGCCTTCGACATGTCGGCGAAGACCTCGTTCGGCTTGGCGCCGGGGAAGAACGGGACCGCGGCCCCGCGGAAGCCGGGGTCGTCCAGCAGCACCCTGGTCGCGGGGAACAGACCGACCTCGGAGTTGAGCGACCTGACGGCTTCCGGATCCGAGCCCAGCCACTGGGCGAAGGCGACCGAGGCCTCCTTGTTCCGCGCCTGCGTGGTGACCGCGACCGACGAGCCGCCGTTCTCCGCGCTGACACCGCCCGGCATGGGAGCGACCGACCACTGGCCGGCGCTCTGCGGGATGTTCTGCTCCAGGACCGCCGGCGCCCAGGCGCCGGCCAGCCAGGTCGCGTACCTTCCGGAGGCCATCGACTTCCACCACTCGTCGTTCCAGCTCGCGGTGGAGTCGACCAGCTTGTTCTCGATCAGCGGGCCCCAGGTGCCCGCGTACGCCTTGGCCCCGGCGTCGTTCGCGAGATCGACGGTGACGTCGGTGGCGCCGTCCACGGTGTACGGCTTGCCGCCGGACTGCCAGATCAGGCTGTTGGACGTGCCCGCGTCGCCGGGGTCGACGTAGGTGATCCGGACGTTCGGATCGGCGTCGTGGATCTTCCGGGCCAGTGCGCCGTACTCCTCCCACGTGCTCGGCGGGGTCGCACCGAACCGGTCGAGGACGTCCTTGCGGTAGAACATCGCCATCGGGCCGGTGTCCTGCGGTATGCCGTAGATCCCACCGGCGACGCTGACCTGGGACCAGGCCGAGCCGGCGAACTCGTCCTTCAGCCCGGCGGCGCCGTAGTCGGCGAGGTCGACCAGCGACTTGGTCATCGCGAACTGGGGGAGTGCGAAGTACTCGACCTGTACGACGTCGGGCGCGCCCGTGCCCGCCTTGAGGACGGTGGTCAGCTTGGTGTACTCGTCCTTGGACCGGCCCGCGTTGACCAGGTTGACCTTGATCTTCGGGTACTTCTTCTCGAACAGCGCGACGGTCTTGTCGATGTTCGGGACCCAGGTCCAGAAGGTGATCTCGGCCGGCCGGTCCAGTGCGGCCCGCACGGCCGCGGGGTCGGCCTTCCGGCCGTCGTCGGAGCTGCCCGAGCCGCCGCCGCATGCGGTGAGGGGGAGGGCGAGGGCGAGGGCCGCGAGGACGGCCGCGGTGCGAGTGCGAGTGCGAGTACGGGTGCGGGTGTGGGCCGACGGCCGCGGGGATCTGCGCATGGCGAATCCTTTCGTTCCGGACGGGGACGACCGGACGTGGATGAGGGGTGGGCGGTGGGGCTACTGCTTGACGCCGCCGGCGGCCAGTCCCGACTGCCAGAACCGCTGGAGGAAGAGGAACGCGACGATCAGCGGGACGACCGCCAGCAGGCTGCCGGTGATCACCAGCGGGAGGATGGGCGTGGCACCGGCGCCGGCTCCGCCCTGTGCGAGCGAGTCCCACTGGCGCAGCCCCACAGTGAGGGGGAACAGTTCCGGGTCGTTGAGCACGATCAGCGGGAGGAAGTAGTTGTTCCAGGTGGCGACCAGGGTGAACAGCAGCACGGTGACGAAGCCGGGGGCCAGCAGGCGCAGCGCGATGGTGAGGAAGATGCGCAGTTCACCGGCGCCGTCGAGGCGTGCGGCCTCCAGCATCGCGTCGGGTACGGCCTCGGTGGCGTACACGCGCATCAGGTAGAGCCCGAAGGGACTGGCGAGGGAGGGCAGCAGGACCGCCCACGGCGTGTCGACGATGCCCATGTCGCTGAAGAGCAGGTACGTGGGCACGGCGAGTGCGGACGCGGGGATCGAGATCGCGCCGATGACGACGGCGGACAGCACCCGGCGGCCCGCGAACTCGTACGTGGCGAGGGCGTACCCGCCCAGCGTCGCGATGACCGAGGCCCCGCCCGCCCCGACCACCGAGTAGAGGAGGGTGTTGCCGAACCAGCGCAGGTAGATCCCGCCGTCGTAGGTGAAGACGTCCCGGACGTTCTCGAACAGGTGGAAGCCGTCCCCGAACCACAGGCCGGGCGAGTCGAAAAGGGTCTGGTTGGACTTCGTCGCGCTGATGGCGAGCCAGCACAGGGGGATCAGCGTGTACGCGAGCATCAGGCCCATGGCCACGGTCAGCGGCGTGGACGGCCGGCCCGGACGGCGTGCGGAGGTCACAGCATGCGCTCCCGTCGGGCGGTCGTGCGCTGGACCCCGTACGCGACGAGCACGGTGACCAGGCCGAGCAACACGGCAACGGCGGCCGAGTAGTTGAACTGGCGTCCGTCGAAGGCGAGGCTGTACGCGTACATGTTGGGGGTGTAGTTGGTGGAGACGGCGGCGGGCGCCAGGGACTGGAGCACGCTCGGCTCGTTGAAGAGCTGGAAGCTGCCGATCACCGAGAAGGTCGTGGCCAGCAGCAGGGCCGGGCGCAGGGCCGGCAGCTTGATGCTGAACGCCTTGCGGAAGGCGCCGGCGCCGTCGACCTCGGCCGCCTCGTACAGCTCCGCGGGGATGGACCGCAGCGCGGCGTAGAGGATCAGCATGTTGTAGCCGACGTACGACCAGGTGACGATGTTGCCGATCGACGCGAGCATCCAGTTCCCGGAGAGCAGGTCGGGGACCTCGGTGTGCAGGAGCGCGCCGATCTCGCCGGCCAGGCCGAAGCGGTCGCCGTAGAGGTAGCCCCACATCAGGGCCGCGACCACGCCGGGAACGGCGTACGGGACGAAGATGCCGATCCGGAACAGCCCCGGCGCGCGCAGCCGGCCACTGTCGATCGCGAGGGCGGCCGCCAGCGCGAGACCGAGCATGAGCGGCACCTGGATCGCGAAGAAGAGTGCGACGCGGGCGAGACCGGCATGGAACAGGTGGTCCCCGAACGCCTTCGTGTAGTTGTCCAGCCCGGTGAAGACCCTCCCGCCGATCATGCGCTCCTGATAGAGGCTCAGGTTGACCGAGTACACCAGCGGGGCGACGACTCCGATGACGAAGAGGCAGAGGAACGGCAGGAGGAACGCATGGGCGGTGAGGTTGCGCCGAACAGCGCCGCGTTTCAAGGGAAGGACCTCCGATGCGTGTTAGCGCCAACATGGCGGCGCGGTTCGGAAGTGTGTCGACAGCTCCCTGAGGGTGTCAAGAGTTTTGGCCAAGCCTTCTGGTGGATCGTCAGTTAGCTTGATTTTCAAGGGATTTGGAGCGTCCGAAGGGTGGCGGTCGGCTCGCCGATCCGTACGGAACCGCTCGCCAACCTGTTGACTAACGCGCCATGTTCGCGCAAACATGACGACGGTCGGGAAGACGCCCCGGGCCTCACCGTGCGAGAGGAACTGCACCATGGCGAAGGATGGGCAGCGGCCACGCAAGCCCCGTTCCCCGGCCGCGGACCGCCCCAGACCGCCGTCGATGGCGGACGTCGCGGCCATGGCGGGAGTCTCGGCGCAGACCGTCTCCCGCGTGCTCAACGCGACGGCCCGTGTCGACGAGGCGACCCGTGACCGGGTCGTCCGCGCCGTCCGCATGCTCGGGTACCGCCCCAACACCGCCGCCCGGGCGCTGGCCACCGGCAAGTTCAGGATGATCGGCGTCATCAGCTTCGACCTCACGGCGCACGGAAACGCGCGCACGCTGGAGTCGATCGTCTCCGCCGTGCAGTCCACCGAGTACTCGGTCAACGTGGTGGTCCCGCAGGCACAGACCCAGGAAGCGGTGCTGGAGGCGTTCCGGAGGCTGAGCGGGCACGCGGTCGACGGGGTCATCGTGAACGAGGCGCAGATCCTCACCGGTTCGCTGATGCTCCCCTGGGGGCTTCCGGTCGTGGTCGTCGACGGCGGCGAGGACCACCGCTACCCCGGCGTCCACACCGACCACGCGGCCGGTGCGGAGATCGCCGTCACCCACCTGCTGGGGCTCGGCCACACCACGGTGTGGCACCTGGCGGGTCCCCGGGACTCCCACCCCGCGCGCCGCCGCGCCGAGGCGTGGCAGCGCGCGCTCCGGGCGGCGGGCGCGCCGGTCCCACAGGCCGTCCACGGCGACTGGAGCGCCGAGAGCGGCTACCGGGCGGGCCGGGAACTCGCCGGCCGGACCGAGGTCACCGCGGTGTTCGCCGCCAACGACCAGATGGCGCTCGGCCTCGTCCGCGCGCTGCGCGACGCGGGGCGCGCGGTCCCGGAGGACGTGAGCGTGATCGGCTTCGACAACATCGCCGAATCCGGCTACTTCCTCCCACCGCTGACCACCGTGGACCAGGACCTCACCCGCGTCGGCGCGGCCTGCGTGGACCGGCTCCTGAGCCAGATCGAGGGCGCCGCGTCGACGGACTCGTCCCTCGTGTCGGTCATGCCGACCCTGGTGGAGCGGGACAGCACCGCGCCGCCACGCGTCCCGAACCACCTGAAGGGGCAAGGCAGATGAACTCTCCGGCACACGACCGTGCCCGAACCCCCGGCACGCGAACGGGCGGCCTCGGATTCGGCGGCGACTACAACCCCGAGCAGTGGGACGAGGCCACCCGGGCCGAGGACCTGCGCCTGATGAACGAGGCGGGCGTCAACCTCGTCAACCTCGCCGTCTTCGCCTGGGCCCGCGTCGAACCCTCCCGCGACGCCTACGACTTCCGCTACTTCGACACCGTCATGGACGACCTGGCCGCCCACGGCATCACCGCCGACCTCGCCACCATGACCGCGTCGCCACCCCCCTGGCTCGCCGCCGAGCATCCCGAGATCCTGCCGGTCACCGCCTCCGGAGGGATCCTGTCCCCGGGGGGCCGCCAGCACTTCTGCCCCTCCAGCCCGGTCTTCCGCGACCGCGCCGTCCGCCTGGTCGAAGCCGTCGCCACGCACTACCGCGACCACCCGGCACTGGGGCTCTGGCACGTCGGCAACGAGTACGGCATCCATGTCGCCGAATGCTTCTGCGACACCTCCGCCGCCGACTTCCGACGCTGGCTGACGGCCCGCTACGGCGAGGTCGACGCGCTCAACGAGGCCTGGTCCACCGACTTCTGGTCGCAGCGCTACACCTCCTTCGACCAGATCCTCCCCCCGCGCACCGCACCCACCTACCCCAACCCCTCCCAGCAGCTCGACTTCAAGCGGTTCAGCAGCGACGCGCTGCGCACGTGCTTCACCCTCGAACGCGACGTGCTGCGCCGCGTCACCCCCGACATCCCGGTGACCACGAACTTCCTCGCCGGACACAAGGCGGTCGACGTCCACGCCTGGGCCTCCGAGATGGACGTCCTCGCCCTCGACAGCTACCCGGACCCGCACGGGGACGCGGCGCACATCGGCGCGGCGCTCTCGTACGACCTGCTGCGCGGCGCGGCCGGCGGGAAGCCCTGGCTGCTGACCGAACAGGCCCCCTCCGCCGTCAACTGGCGGGGCCGCAACGGAGGCAAGAGCCCCGGCCGTATGCGTCTGTGGAGCTGGCAGGCCGTCGCGCAGGGGGCGGACGCCGTCATGTACTTCCAGTGGCGGCAGTCCCGCGGTGGCGCGGAGAAGTTCCACTCCGGCATGGTCCCGCACGCGGGGCCCGGGACCCGTGTGCACGCCGAGGTGCGCGAGCTGGGCCGCGAACTGGCCCTGGTGCCCGAGCTGGCCGGCACGCGCGTCCGCAACGAGGTTGCGATCGCGTTCGACTGGGAGAACTGGTGGGCGCTCGAACTCGACTCGCACCCCTCGGACGCCGTGCGCTGCCTCGACCGCGTCCTCGACCACTACGCGCCCCTGTTCGAGGCGGGCATCGGCGTCGACGTCGTACATCCCTCCGCGGACCTCTCGCCGTACAGGCTGCTCGTGCTGCCCAGCCACTACCTGCTGTCCGCCGCGAACGCGGCGCGGATCGGCGCGTTCGTGGCGGACGGCGGCTCCCTGCTCGCGTCCTTCTTCACCGGGGTCGTCGACGAACACGACCGGGTCCACCCGGGGGGCTGTCCCGGTCCGCTGGGCGAGGTGCTGGGCGTACGGGTGGAGGAGTTCTGGCCGGCCGCGGCGGACGAGGCGGTCCCGCTGCGCGCCGTGGCGGCCTCCGCCCCGGCTCCCGTGCCGCCCGCGTCGCTGTGGCGCGAGGACGTGAAGCTCAGCGGCGCCCGCCCCGAACTCCTCTTCGCCGGACCCGACTGGGACGACGACCGCCCGGCGGCCACGGTGCACGCCCACGGCCGGGGGACCGCCCGCTACGTCGCCACCCGCCCCGACCCCGCCACGATGCGGGCCCTCGTCGACCGCGCACTGGCCGACGCGGGAGTCGCCCCCGTCCTGCCCGGCCTGCCCGCCGGCGTCCAGGCGACGATCCGGCACGGCGCCGGCCACGACGTCCTCATCCTGCTCAACCACACCGAGGACAAGCAGGAGGTCGGGCTGCCGGCCGACCGCCGGGACCTGCTCGACGTCCACCGGCCCCTCGTCCGCCGCGTGACCCTCGCGCCGCGGGGCGTCGCCGTCCTCGGCAGCGGCGGCTGAGCGCGCCACCTCACCACTGCCCCACCTCACCACCGCCCCACCGCTCGACCACGTACGTCCCACCCCCCAGGCCTCACGGAGGACACAGTGAGAAGAGCCCTACTCCCCGCGGTACTCGCCGCGACGCTCGCGCTCGGAGGGCTCGCCGCCTCCCCGACCGTCGCCTCCCCGACGGCCGGGACGGCCGCGACGAACCCGGCAGCGACCGCGTTGTCCGACTCCTGGACCGCGCCCCTCAGCACCCGCGGCCGCTACGTCGTCGACGCCGAGGGCAACCGCTTCAAGCTCAAGTCCGCGAACTGGCACGGCGCCCAGGGATCCTGGAACGGCTCCGGCGACATCAACGACCCGGCCACCCACCACGACGGTGAGAAGGCCGACCAGATGCCCCTCGGCCTGGACCGCGCGCCGATCGCGCGGATCCTCGCCGGTTTCCACGAACTCGGCATCAACAGCATCCGGCTGCCGTTCTCGAACGAGATGCTGCACGACCAGCGCCCCGTATCCGACGCCTCGGTCGCCGCCAACCCGGGCCTGCGCGGCAAGACCCCGCTCCAGGTCTTCGACGCCGTCATCGCGGCCACCACGGCCGAGGGCTTCGCGGTGATCCTCAACAACCACACCAACACCTCGCGCTTCTGCTGCGGTCTGGACGGCAACGAGCGCTGGAACACCAGCCAGTCCACCGCGCAGTGGGAGAACGACTGGCTCGACCTCGCCCGGCGCTACAAGGACAACAAGCGCGTCGTCGGCGCCGACCTCTACAACGAGGTCCGCCGCACCGTCACCGACGACGCCAACTGGAACTGGGGCAACGGCCACGACTGGTGGGCCGCGTCCCAGCGCCTCGGAGACCGGCTCCTCACCGAGGCCAACCCCGACCTCCTGGTGATCGTCGAGGGCATCAACTGGCAGGGCATCCCGGCCGACGGGCTGCCCCACGGGCGTCCCACGCTCGAACCGGTACGCACCCTCTCGCACACCCTCGTCGCCTCGAACAAGCTGGTGTACGCGGCGCACTTCTACGGTTACACCGGGCCGAACCACACCGGAGCGACGGGCATGGGCGAGACCCACGACCCGCGCTACCAGGAACTCTCCCGCGAGGACCTGTTCGCGACCCTGCAGCGGCAGGCGTTCTACGTCACGGCCGAATCCGGCCGCCACTTCACCGCGCCCCTGTGGATCAGTGAGTTCGGCATCGGCAGCGACGAGACCAACCCGCAGGCACGTGCCTGGTTCGGCAACCTCGTGGACCACCTGATCGCCAATGACACCGACTTCGCCTACTGGCCCCTGGTCGGATGGACCGGACACGGCACCTGGTCGATCCTCAACTTCGATGCCTCGGGCCGCCGTTCCGGGATCCTCGACGGCGGCGACTGGCGCGCCGGCGACTGGAACCGGCTGGTCACCTCGCCGGAGAAGACCGGCCGGGTCGCCGTCTCCGACACCTGGGACATGCTCAACCTCGACCACGCCGACGCGGTCCAGTCGGTACGCGTACGGGCGCTCGGCGACTGGGACGCGGGAGCCCGAAAGGGAACCTGCCCCGACGGGCAGCGGCTCGTCGGCCTGTCCCACCGTGACGGGCGCGGGCTGTGCACCGACGCCGGGGCCCCCGGGCTGCCGGCCACCGGCCCGGCGCCGACCGTCGTGAACGACGAACGCAACGTACAGCAGGGCGACTGGGCGGGCGGCTACACCAAGTACCAGTGCGGGCGCGACCAGTTCATGACCGGCTACAGCGTGCGCGGCCAGGCGGTCTCCGCGGTCCTGTGCGCCCGGGCGGGCCGGACCCTCGGTACGAACGGCCGAACCGTCTGGTTCGACCGGGGTGACAACCGGCCGGCCGCGGGCCCGGGCGGAGAGTTCGCGTACGGCAACCTCAAGGGCCAGTGCGGCACCGACGAGTACGCCGCGGGCATCGCCTTCACCGGGGCGTGGGCCAAGGGCAAGACGCCGGACGCCCTGCTCTGCCGCAAGCTGTGACGCCCCTCGCCTGACGGCCGACCGCACCCGGCACCCGGTGTTGCTCCGGGTGCCCGGTGCGGTCGCCCCTTACGGTGGTTCCGTGACGGACCATGCTGCGGACGCGGTGAGCACGGAGATGGCCGCCGCCCAGCTCAAGGAACGGCTCTACGCGACGATCACCATGATCTCCGTCGTCATCGGGCTCGCCGGCAGCAGCCACGTCGGCTTCCTCGGAGCCGCGGCGACGATCGGGACCGCCTCGGTGGGCCTGTGGCTGGCCGCGCTGGTCGCCGACCAGCAGGCCCACCGGGTGACGCACGGAGCCCTCGCACGGGGACGGGAACTGCGCGCGATGCTCTTCGTCAGCAGCCCGCTGCTGCTGTCCGCGGTGGGCCCGCTCGCTCTGATCGGCGCCTCGGCGCTGGGGGTGATGGGCCTGGACACGGCGCTGCTCGTGGCGGCCGGGGTCAACGTCGCCACCCTGTTCGCGTGGGGGTGCTACGGAGGGATCCGGATGGGCGGCGGGACGGCCTTCGCGCTGCTCGCCGGCGGGATCGACGCGGCGATCGGGACGGCGGTCGCCCTGGTCAAGGCGGCCGCCGGGCACTGACGCCGCGGATCAGCCCGAGACGGCTTCGTCCCAGCCGCGGTTGACGGTCTCCCTGGCCTTCGCCGTCTGTCCCTCCGTCGGGAACGTCGGCGTGCCCTCGACCGTCGGCAGTTTCTCCGCGGCCGCCTTGTCGAGGGTGCCGTCCTTCTCCATGGCGTCCATCAGGACGGGGCGCGCGTAGGCGCCGAGCCTGAGGTTCTGGCCCTCCGGGCTGAAGACCCACTCCTGCCACAGGCGCGCCGCCGCGGGGTGCGGGGCGTCCTTGTTGATCCCGTTCGCGTAGTACTCGGCGAAGCTGCCGTCGAAGGGGATGGCGGTCCGCCAGTCGACGTCCGCGCCCTTCTCGCGGAACGTGTCGGCGTATCCGAGGTTGAGGAAGTCCCAGTCGATGCTGATCGGGGTCCGGCCCGTCTCGATCGTGGCCGGTGACGATTCCACCGGGATGAAGTTGCCGTTCCTGCTGAGCTCGGCGAAGAAGTCGATACCGGGCTGGATGTCGTCGAAGGATCCGCCGTTCGCCAGGGCCGCCGCGTACACGCCGGCGAAGGCGGAGCCGGACTTGGTGGGGTTGCCGTTGAGCGCGACCTGGCCCTTGTACTCGGGCTTGCGCAGATCGGCGAAGGTCGAGGGGCAGGTCTTCACGCGCTTGGCGTCACAGCCGATCGACATGTAGCCGCCGTAGTTGTTGTACCAGCGGGCGTCCGGGTCCTTCTGGTCCTCGGGGATCTGGTCGAAGGCGGCGACCCGGTAGGGGGCGAGCAGGCCCTGCCGGGCCGCGGACTGGGCGAACGAGCCCCCCACGTCGATCACGTCCGGGGCGCTGCCGTCGTCCCTGCGCTCCTTCAGGGCGTTGATCTCGTCCTGGCTGGTCCCTTCCGGGTTCTCCACCGTGACCTTGATCCCGTACTTCTTCTCGAAGCCGTCGATCAGCGCGCCGTAGTTCGCCCAGTCGCGCGGGAGCGCGATCGCGTTGAGCGCGCCCTCCTTCTTCGCCGCCGCGGTCAGCGCCGCCATGCCGCCGGCGTCCGCGGCCGAGGTGGCCACCGCGGGCGTCCTGGGCCCCGCCTCGGGCTTGTCTCCGCAAGCGCCGAGGGGCGCCGCCGCGAGGGCCAGGCAGGCGGCGACGAAGGCTGTCCGGAGACGGGATGCGGGCACAAAGGCTCCATATCGGGCGGTCGCGTACCGATCAAGCCCAGCGTACGTTCGACGGCCTCGGCAGCGCAGTCCCGACAGGTGGTGTCCGCCCTCTTCCCCGCGGCCGCCGAACCGGCGGCTATCGGAACGCGTCGTCGTCCCACCCGGCCAGGAGCGCCTCCCCGAGGTCCATCGCGGCCGGCGCGGCCCCGTCGTGGAGCGCCTGCTCGCTCCAGATGATCTTTCCGCGGGGCGTGTAGCGGGTGCCCCAGCGCTCGGCGAACTGCGCGACGAGGAACAGGCCGCGGCCGCCCTCGTCGGTGTCCGCGGCCCGGCGCAGGTGCGGGGAGGTGCTGGACCCGTCGGAGACCTCGCAGACCAGGTAGCGGTCGTACAGCAGCCGCACCCGGATGGGCTCGGTGCCGTAGCGGACGGCGTTGGTCATCAGCTCGCTGAGGATGAGCTCCGTGGTGAAGGCGATGTCCTCCAGGCCCCACTCCGCCAGCCGGCGGGCGCAGGCGTTGCGCACCGGGGACACCGCCGCGGGGTCGGGGGAGACGTCCCACTCGGCGATCCGCGCCGGGTCCAGCCGGCGGGTGCGCGCCACCAGCAGCGCGACGTCGTCGCTGGGCCTGGTGGGCAGCATCGCCTCGATCACCGCGCTGCAGGTCTCCTCCGGGGTCCGGGCGGGCCCGGACAGGGCGGCGCGCAGGGCCGCCAGGCCCGCGTCCGGATCCCGGTCGCGGCTCTCGATCAGACCGTCGGTGAAGAGCGCCAGCCGGGAGCCCTCCGGCAGGGTGAGCGTGGTGGTCTCGATGGGCATGCCCGCGCCCAGGCCCAGCGGCGGGGAGACCGGCACCTCGGGGAAGGACACGGTCCCGTCGGGGGCGACCAGAGCGGGGCCCGGATGCCCGGCGGTGGCGGCGGTCACCTGCCCGGAGACGGGATCGTAGATGGCGCACAGGCAGGTGGCCCCGGTGATCCCCTGCCACTCCTGCTCGTCGGCGTCGATGTGGGCGACCAGCTCGTCCAGGTGGCTCAGCAGCTCGTCCGGGGGCAGGTCGAGCGTGGAGAAGTTGTACACGGCGGTGCGCAGCCGGCCCATGGTGGCGGCGGCGTGGAGACCGTGGCCGACGACGTCGCCGACCACCAGGGCCACCCGGGTGCCGGGCAGCGGGATGACGTCGAACCAGTCACCGCCCACCCCGGCCCGGGCGGCCAGATAGCGGTGCGCGACCTCGACGGCGGACTGCTCCGGCACGCCCCGGGGCAGCAGGCTGCGCTGCAGGGTGACGGCCATGTTGTGCTCGCGAGTGTAGCGGCGGGCGTTGTCGACGGACACGGCCGCCCGGGCGGTCAGCTCCTCGGCGAAGGACACGTCCTCCTCGTCGAACGGCGGGGAGTCCTGCCCCCGCCAGTACCCGGCCATCCCCAAGACCACGCCCCGGGCCCGCAGGGGTACGACGATCAGGGAGTGGATGCCGCGGTCCAGGATCTGCCGTGCGTTGGCCTGGTGCTGGGCCCGCCAGCGGTGGGAGGCGCGCAGGTCGGCCTCCAGGACCGCGCGGCCGACGGCCAGCCCGGTGGCCATGGGCCCGGCGGGGGCGAACCGGATCAGCTCGCCGACGGGGGTGAGCGGGTGGTCGCCCCGGAGGCCGACGACGGCGGTGCGGCGCATCTCGGTGTTCGCCTCGGGCGGCTCCTCGCCGCGCAGCACCGGGTCCAGCAGGTCGACCGTGACCACGTCGGCGAACCGCGGGACCGCCACCTCCGCCAGTTCCTGCGCGGTGCGCTCCACGTTCAGCGTCGTACCGACCTGCACCCCCGCGTCGTAGAGCAGCTTCAGCCGCTCCCGGGCCACCTCGGCCCTGCCCGACAGCGCCCGCAGCTCGGTGGTGTCCCGCAGGGTGACGACGGTCCCGGCCTGCCCGTAGGGGGCGGTGGGCCGGATGTTGACCGCCAACAGCCGATCGGCCGACATGTGCAGCTCGTCGGTCGCGGAACGGCCCGATGCGATCGGCTCGGCGATCGCCTCCTCCAGACCCAGGTCCGTGACGGGGCGCCCCTCCGCGTCCGAGGGCAGGTCCAGCAGCCGCCGCGCCTCGTCGTTGGCGAGCAGCAGCCGTCCGCCGTCGCCGACGATCAGTACGCCCTCCCGCACCGCGTGCAGCACCGCGTCGTGGTGTTCGTACATCCGCGTCATCTCGGCCGGGCCGAGGCCGTGGGTCCGGCGCAGCAGCCGACGGCTCACCAGAGCGGTCCCGCCCGCGCTCAGGAGGAGCACCCCTCCGGCGGTCCCGAGGACGACCGGCAGCTGCCGGTTCACCATGCCCTGGACGTTCTGGACCGTGACCGGGGAAGAGACGACGGCGATGACGCGGCCGTCGGGGTCCTTGACGGGAACCACCGAGACCACCGACTGCCCCAGGGACCCTTCGAACGTCTCGGTGAAGGACTTGCCGGCCGCCGCCTTGGAGAAGGGGCCGACGACGCGCCGCCCGATCTGCTTCGGGTCGCTGTGGGTGAGGGTGACCCCGTCGAGCGTGTACACGTTGATGCCGTCGACCCCGGCGACCTTCCGGGCCGCCTGCGCGCTCGGCTGCAGCACCGCGCTCGGATGGGCACTGTGCAGGGCCGCGACGATGCCCGGCGATTCCGCGAAGGTTCCGGCGGCGGCGAGCGTACGGTGCCGGGCGTCCAGCATGGCGTCGCTCCGGGCCTGGACCACGAGCGCCGCCACCGCGGCGGCGACGAGGAGCACCACGACGGCCAGCTGGAGGAGGAACACCTCGCCGGCCACGCTGCGCACGCTGAGCAACGAGGACAGACGCTGTGGCCGCCGCGCTCGTCCCTTGGAGGGCTGGACGCGCTCCGGCCGGAGGTCGGTCATACTCCATCTTCTAACCTCGGCGGCCCGTCGGCAGCGGGGAGCGGCCGCCGGCCGCCGATGCCGCCCGGCGGACGGGCCCGCGCGGCGGCCCCGGGGACGACCCGGCCCGGCGCCTTACACGCATCCCCGGCCTCGCACACACACGCCGCACACACGCCTCACGCGCCTCACACGATGAGCCCAACTGAACGCGCGGACCCGCGGTGCGCCGTGTCCAATGACCGGGAAGCGGCATTTCCCCTCAGTCGTCCCCAGGGAGCGCTATGAGTCTGCCGTCCGAGCCGCCCGCCGAGGCGCCCGCCCCGGGACGGCAGGCCTCGCGTTCCCGGAGGATCGTGGCCGCCACCGTTTCGGCCGTGCTGATCACGCTCACGTGCATCCTCGTCCCGGTGTCGCTGCTCACCGTGTGGGTCCACGACATCGTGCTGGACACCGACAGGTACGTCTCCACGGTCGCCCCGCTCGCCTCGAACCCGGACGTCGAGGCCGCCGCCGTCCACCGCATCACGGAGGCGGCCGACGTCCGCGTCGACGGCGCCGAGGTCACGGCCGACCTGGCGAAGTGGCTCGAATCGCAGGGGCTGCCACCCCGCGTCGGCAATGCCGTCAAGGCCCTGGGACCCCAGCTGGACTCCGCCGCCGACGCTGCCGTCTCCAAGGTGGCGACCCGGTTCGTCGAGAGCGACCGGTTCGAGAAGATCTGGACCACCGCCAACCGGGCCGGCCACAACGCCGTGGTCCACGCGCTCACCGGTCAGGGCCGCGGCGCGGTGGAGGTCGAGGGCGGCACCGTCACCCTGAACATCGGCGAGGCCGTCGAGCAGGTCAAGCAGGACCTCGTGAAGGCCGGCATCTCCCCGGCCGAGAAGATCCCCGAGGTCAACAAGCAGATGGTGCTCTTCCAGTCCGACAAACTGGCGAAGATCAGGAACCTGGTCCACCTCCTCGACGTCCTCGGCAACTGGCTGCCCGTCCTCACCGTGATCCTCGGAGTGGCCGGAGTGCTGCTCGCCCGGCGCCGCCGCCGGGCCCTGGTGACCACCATGCTGTGCGCGGCCGCCGCCTGCCTCATCCTGGCCATCGGCCTGGTCATCGCCCGCCGCTACTACCTCGACCACCTCCCGGAGCAGGTCCAGTCGCCCTCGGCGGCCGCCGCCATCTTCGACACGCTCGTGCGGTTCCTGAGGGTCAGCATCCGCACCGCCATCGTCCTCGGGATCGTCGTCGCCCTCGGCGCCTACCTGTCCGGCGCCGGCCGGCTGCCGCGCGGCGTCCGCGGTACGGCGGAGCGCGCGGCCGACTCCGCCGCGGGCTGGGGAGCCGCCCACGGAGTGCACACCGGGCGCGTCGGCACCTGGGTCCAGGACCACCGGCGCTGGCTCACCACCGGCGTACTGCTCGTCCTCGCGCTGGTGTTCGCGCTGTGGAACCACCCGACGGTGCTCACGGTCCTGCTGCTGGTGCTCATCCTGCTCGCGGTGCTGGCCGTACTCGCGCTGCTGGCGGCCGGTGGCCGGCACGGTGACGGGGCCGACGTCCCGCGTGGCGCTCCCGGGGGAGGGACCCGAGAATGAGATGGCCGGAAGAGATCCACATGACGTCGCAGTGCCGTAGAGACGCAGGTGATGACCCATGTGCCGATGGCTCGCGTATTCGGGTACGCCCATGCTGCTCGACACCATCCTGTACAAACCGGCTCACTCGCTGATCGACCAGAGCCTCCACTCCAAGCTCGGAGTGGAGACGACGAACGGCGACGGGTTCGGTGTCGGCTGGTACACGGACGACATCGAATCCCCGGCGCTCCTCCGGGACGTCGGTCCCGCCTGGAACAACCGCAACCTGCGGGAGATGGCGGACCACGTCCGCTCCCCGCTGTTCTTCGCACACATCCGGGCGTCGACCGGGACGGCGGTGCAGCAGTCGAACTGCCACCCGTTCCGGCACGGCCGCTGGATGTTCATGCACAACGGGGCGATCTCCGGTTTCCACCTGATGCGCCGTGACCTCACCCTGCTCGTCGACCCCGCCCTGTACGCCGACATCGGCGGAACGACGGACTCCGAGGTGATGTTCTACCTCGCCCTCACGTACGGCCTGGAGCAGGACCCGCCGACCGCCATCGCCACGATGGCGGGAGTGGTGGAGCGCGTCGGGCACGAGCACGGCGTGGAGTTCCCGCTCCAGATGACGCTCGCCATGACCGACGGCGAACGCGTCTGGGCCTTCCGCTACTCCAGCGGGCACGCCTCCCGCTCGCTGTTCTACAGCAGCAAGGTGGACTCGCTGCGCAGGCTGCACCCGGACATGGCGTTCCTCCAGGAGGTCTCCGACGAGACCCGCCTCATCGTGTCCGAACCCCTCGGCGACCTGCCCGGCGCCTGGAACGAGGTACCGGAAAGCAGCTACGGCGTCGTACAGCCGGGCGCTGACGAGATGTTCCCCTTCGCCCCGGTGCCCGCCTGACCGCCTGACCCACCCGACCGACAGGAGACCGGGCCATGCAGAACGCGCTGTTCAACCTGGCGGAGGAGTACGACTATCCCCTGCTGAACTTCTTCTGGACCATGATGCTCATCTTCCTCTGGGTGCTGTGGTTCATGCTGCTCTTCCGCGTCATCGCCGACATCTTCCGTGACGACGGGCTGAGCGGCTGGGGCAAGGCGGGATGGACGATCCTCGTCATCCTGCTGCCGTTCCTGGGCGTCTTCGTCTACCTGATCGTCCGGGGCCGCGGGATGGGCGAACGCGAGCTCAACCGGGCCCAGCAGCAGGAGCAGGCCTTCCGCTCCTACGTGCGCGAAAGCGCCGGGCCCACCGGTCACGCCGAGGAGCTGTCGAAGCTCGCCGAGCTCAAGAACCGCGGCGACCTCACGGCGGCCGAGTACGAGCAGGCCAAGGCCAAGGTCCTCGGTTCCTGAGGACCGGACCAGGACGCCGGACCAGGACACCGGACCAGGACTCACAGGAAGGCGAGGCCGATGCTCCCCTACCCGCCCATCGCCGAGCACGGTCTGATCGGGGACCTGCAGACGTGTGCCCTCGTCTCCTCCGAGGGCGTGCTCGACTGGTTCTGCTCACCCCGCTTCGACGCGCCCAGCATCTTCGCCTCCCTGCTCGACGACCGCCGGGGCGGCTACTTCGCCATCACCGCCGACGCGCCCGACGTCTCCGCCGGCGCGGACGCGGGCCATGCCGAGGTCGTCAGCCAGCAGCTCTACCTGGCCGACACCGCCGTCCTGATGACCCGGTTCCTCACCCCCGAGGGCGTCGGCGAGGTCATCGACTTCATGCCCGTGCGCGATCCGCACACCGTCACCGACCGGCACCAGGTGGTGCGGGTCATGCGGGGCGTGCGCGGGACCGCGCGCTTCAGCCTGGAGTGCCGCCCGCGCTTCGACTACGGCCGGGCGCCGCACGACCTGACCTTCGACGGTGCCACCGCCCGCTTCGACGGCCCCGGCATCACCGCGTACCTGCAAGCCCTGGGGCCGGTCGACCTGGAGGCCGACGAGGCGGACGTACGCGCGAGCGTGGCCCTGGCCGAAGGCGAACGCGCGGCCGTCCTCCTGACCGTGTGCGACGCCGACAGCGCGCCCCCGCCGGCGGTGAACGTGCACGACATGACGGAGGAGTTCAACGACGTCCGCGACTTCTGGCACGGCTGGACCGCACAGTGCACCTACCGAGGCCGCTGGCAGCAGATGGTCAACCGCTCCGCGATCACCATCAAGCTGATGACGTACGCACCGACCGGCGCGCCGATCGCCGCCGCCACCATGGGCCTGCCCGAGCAGGAGGGCGGCGAGCGCAACTGGGACTACCGCTACACCTGGGTCCGCGACGCCTCCCTCTCGGTCCGCGCCATGCGCGCACTCGGATTCGCCGACGAGGCCAACGCCTTCCGCAGCTGGCTGCTCCGGCGGCTGCGGGACGGCGGCGCTCCCAACGGCGAACCCCTCCAGATCATGTACCGCGTCGACGGTGACCCGTACCTGACGGAGGAGGTCCTCGACCACATGGAAGGGTGGCGCGGCTCCCGACCGGTACGTTCGGGCAACGGCGCCGCGGACCAACTGCAGATGGACATCTACGGCGAGGCCATCTTCGCCCTCGCCCAGACCGGCCAGGTCAGCAATGTCATCGGCTACGACGACTGGCTGCGCTGCGCCGCCCTGCTGGACTGGCTGTGCGACAACTGGGACCGCCCCGACGAGGGAATCTGGGAAACCCGGGGCGGGCAGAAGGACTTCACGTACAGCCGCCTCATGTGCTGGGTCGCCCTGGACCGCGGCATCCGCCAGGCCGTGGCCACCGCCCGCCCCGCCGATCTGACCCGCTGGACGGCGGCACGGGACGCGATCCTCGACCAGGTCATGACCCTCGGCTGGAGCGAAAAGCGGCAGGCGTTCGTCCAGGAATACGACAACACCGTCCTGGACGCCTCCCTGTTGCTCATGCCCCTGGTCGGCTTCATCGCCCCCAAGGATCCGCGCTGGCTGTCCACCCTCGACGCCATGGAGACCGAACTCGTCTCCGACAGCCTCGTCTACCGCTACGACCCCGCCGCCTCTCCCGACGGCCTGCAGGGTTCCGAGGGCACCTTCTCCCTCTGTTCCTTCCTGCACGTCTACGCCCTCGCCAAGGCCGGCCGCGTCCATCAGGCCCGCTACTCCTTCGACAAGATGCTCACCTACGCCAACCACGTGGGGCTCTTCGCCGAAGAGGTCGGCCTCACCGGGGAACAGCTGGGCAACTTCCCCCAGGCCTTCACCCACCTCGCCCTCATCACCGCCGCCCTCGCCCTCGACTCCGAACTCGACCAGGCCGTGGGCGCCGCCTGAGCCTGCCCTCCGAGGGGGTGCGCCGCGATGGTGCTCGACCTGCTCCTCATCGGCCTGGCGGTCACCCTGTTCCCGCTGCCCATCATGGCCTTCGTCCTGGTGGTGTCCGCACCCCGCGGGGTGCGCAAGGGCCTGGCCTTCATCCTCGCCTGGCTGGCCTGCCTCGTGGCCGTGATGGCGATGGTCCTCCTCTTCACCGGCGGACAGCCGCCCCCGCCCCGCTCTCCTCCGTCGATCGCGGCGCTCGTGGCCACGCTGGTGATCGGAGTCGGCCTGGTCGTGTACAGCGAGCACCGGCGGCGCCGGAGCCGGCGCGGCGCCACGGCGGCGGATCCCTCCGTACAGGAGGAGACCGAGGGGGCAGAGGACTCCGGGTCGTCCATGTCGTCCCGGATGGACGAGGCCACCGGATGGTCCGCGGCGGCCCTCGCCGTGCTCCTCCAGCCCTGGGGGATGGTCGCCGCCGCGGCCGCCACCGTCGTGCAGGCCGACCTCTCCCACGCACAGTCCTTCCTGGCCCTCATGGGCTTCTGCCTCCTGGCCACCTCCACCCTGCTGGCCATGGAGCTGTACATGGTGTTCTCACCCGAGAAGGCCCATCGCGCCCTGCTGGGCCTGCGCGCGTGGCTGGAACGCCACAAGGAGCAGGCGATCGTCGTCGTGTGCCTGCTCCTGGGACTGTGGCTCGTCGGCAGGAGCCTCTACCAGCTCACCGGCTGAGGTGCGGGGCCTCGCGGCGGATGCTGCAATGAGAACGATGAGAACGGGCCGTGTCCGGCCCCCCGACGCGTTCGCCCGGCCACCACCGGGCCGTCGAGCCACACGCGAGGAGCGCTCATGAGCGACGACATCGAAGACATGGGCCCCGTCGACTACCTGGTCGTCGAGTTCCCCGGAAACCGCATGACGGGCGAAGCGTTCCCGCTGCTGGTCGACCTGGTCGACCAGGGCATCATCCACCTCCTCGACCTCCGCTTCGTGCAGAAGGACGCCGACGGAACCGTCACCGCCCTGGAACTCACGGACCTCGACGGTGAGGGGAACTCCTTCGGCCTGTCCGTCTTCGAGGGCGCGTCGTCCGAACTGCTCGGCCAGGACGACCTCGACGAAGCGGGCCACGCCCTCCAGCCGGGCAACGCGGCCGCGATCCTGGTCTACGAGAACCGGTGGGCCGCCCCCTTCGCCCGGGCCCTGCGGCGCAGCGGCGCGCAGATGGTGGCGAGCGGCCGCATCCCCGTGCAGGCCCTGCTCGCGTCCCTCGACGCGGAAGAGGACGCAGCCGAAGGCGGCCGGCAGGCGCAGTGAGCCCGGCCGGCCGCCTCCGGACGATCAGGCCCCGAGGATCCTGCTCTTCTGCTGCGCGAACTCCGCGTCGGTCAGGATCCCCTGCTCCTTCAGCGCTCCGAGTTCCTTGAGCTGGTCGATCTTGCTGCTCATGTCATCCGCCATCGCCGGAGCGGGGGCGGGGGCGGGAGCGGGTGCGGGTGGGGCGGCGTACTGCTGCTGCGGCGCCTGCTGCTGCGCGGCGGCTTGATCGTCCTGCGTGGCCCACCGGCCCGCCTGGCGCCGCGACACGCGGTTGGACACCGCCGTCGCCGTACCGGCGACCACCGCGGTGCGCGCTATTCCTCGAAGAAGACCAGGCACGTCATTCTCCCTTGCTGACGGGGCCGGCCAGGAAGTCCAGCCGCCGGCCCTCCACTGCTTCCAGCATCGCACCTCGGCAGGCGACTCACCCGGTGGTGGCTCCCGTGGTGATCAGGTCCGCGAGCGCCGGCAGGCCCGTCTCGGCCAGGGCCCGGCGCTGGCGGTCGGCCGACGTGCCGTGCCGCAGCAGCCGGTGAACGAGCGAACTCACCTCGCGGAAGTCGCCGTTCTCCTCGAGGGCGGGCCCGATGTGCCGCAGGAGCGCGCACAGGACGTCCCCGCTGCTCCGCAGCCGGCCTTCCGGGTCCATCAACGTACCGCTCATGCCGTGCCGGGCCGCATGCCACGTCGAGGCCTGGAGGATCTCCGGCGCGCACAGCGCGGGGGCGGCTCCTGCCTTCTCCTCGGCGATCGCCGTGGCGGCGAGCCCGCGGACGACGCCGGCGAGCATGACCGCGTCGTCCGCCTCCAGCTGCACGTCACAGCAGCGCACCTCGACGGTCGGGTAGCGCTCGGAGAGCCGGGCCTGCCAGTACAGCTGCCCCCGATCGGGGATCAGCCCGGACTCCACCAGCGCGTCGGCCCGCGCCTCGTAGTCCGCGAACCCCGCGAAATACGGTGGCGGGCCGCTGACCGGCCACCGGCCGAAGATGATCGTGCGCCAGCTGGCGAAGCCGGTGTCCCGCCCGTCCCACAGGGGCCCGTTCGCGGACATCGCCAGCAGGGTCGGGAGCCAGACGCGCAGCCGGTTCAGGACGGCCACTCCGGTCTCCGGGTCGGGAATCCCCACGTGGACGTGCATCCCGCAGATCAGCTGCTCGTCGACGAGCAGCTTGGCCTCTCCCCGCATCCTCAGGTACCTCGCCGTACTGGTGACGGGTACGGGGAGGACGTCCCGGACCGGCGCGGTGGCGGAGATCGCGATGCGGCAGCCGTTGGCCTGGGCGGCGGAGGCGACCGCGTGACGCAGCCGCAGGAGATGGCCCCCGACCTCCTCCAGGCCCGTGCAGACGGGGGTGGCGACTTCGATCTGCGCCTGGAGCAGTTCGTCCTGGACCTCTCGCTCGTCCGCGATCGGTGTCAGGCTGGCCGTGGCACGCACCTCCTGCACGAGCGGTATGGGCAGGAGCGTCTCCGGGTCGACCAGCAGGTACTCCTCCTCGACCCCAACAGTGATCATGCTGGTTGCTACCCCGAACCCGTCGTGATCACCCAGGCGAACGGGCATTTCGGCGTAATAGGGGAAAAGCTGCCGCTCTTCGTGTCAGGGGCAGCTCGACTGCGGGTCGTCGTGGACCAGGGCGCAGACCATCTGCTCGCCGCGCCGGTGGTCCGGATAGGTCGCGAGCAGTTCGGCCTTGAAGCCGTTCCACTGGCGGGTGATCTCGGCGGTGGCCCCCGACACGGCGTGGTCGAAGTTGTCGCCGGTCTTCGAGCGGGGGGACGCGGCGGTGTCCTTGTTCAGGGCCTGGCTGTGCATGACACGGCCGGCGCAGTCGTGGTCCTTCACGCCGGTGGAGTCGAAATCGGAGTAGCAGCCGGTCGTGAGGTCCGCGGGTATGCGGGCCCGCGCCTCCCGGGTCCAGTCGGCGTCGTTCATGGCGCTGTATCGGCGGATGTCGAGGAAGGGGGCGACATCGGTCCGTGCCAGTCCGGGAGGGTTGGCGAGGCCGACCGGGCCGGGAGCGGCCCGGTCGGACCAGTTGGAGTGCGCGTAGAAGTCCTCGATCGGGTGCCACCCGCGGCCGAGCTGCTCCAGGACCTCGCACTTGGCGCGGTCGGACGTCTCCTTCCAGGTGCAGGGGGAGGACAGGTCGCTCTGGTCGGCCCGGACCTTGCCGTCCGCGTCGACGAGGCCGTCGGCCGCCCGGACCGCGTTGCGGAAGCGGGTCACGGAGGTACGGACGCAGGCGAGGAGCTCGGTGCTCGCCTCGTCGCGGCTGCGGGGGTAGTGCGGGTCGTGGCGGGATGCGAGGTAGTCGGCGTTGTCGCAGTGCAGGGGGCCGAGGAGGAAGTATCCGCCGTGGTCGTCGGCATTGACCGCCCCGTCGCGGGCGTCGGCCATCTCGGTCAGGGTGACCGGCTCCCAGGGCAGGGCCGCCCGGGTGATCTTCTCGTGGTTGCCGCCGGTGAACGCGAACGCGGGACCGGGCGGCGCGGCGGCCAGGGCGATCACGAAGGCGGCCGCGACGATCGTCCGTGGCGGGCCGGCCGGCGGGCGGTGTGACACGCGATCACGAGGCCCGGGACGCCGAGCCCTTGCCCCGTGCCGGCCGTTTCGTCCGGGCCGGCGCGGCCTCGGCCCGGACGGTGGGCCACTTGAGTTCGAGCTCCAGCTCGATCTCCCCGTCGCCGACCTCGACCTCGATCTCGGTGCGGAGTTCGTCGGGGACCTGCAGGCTCAGCGTCCCGGAGCCGAATTCCAGTTCGACTTCGCCGCCCTGTCTCAGAGCCTCCGCGAGCGCGGAGAGCTGGTCCGCGGCCTCCAGACGGGACAGGGAACTCTTCTGTTCGAACTTGAGGTCCTTCACGGACGTCTCCAATCCGCTGCCTCGACAGCTCTCGACGGCTAGGGAACGGTGCTTGGGCCCGTGCCCCGGGGAAGGAACGCCGCCGCGGCGAGCCCGGCGAGGCCGAGGACGGCCAGTGTGATCATCGAGGCGGCGTAGGCATGGGTGGTGAGGCCGGCGACGAGGATGGTGCCGGCGATCGCGGTGCCGAGGGAGGAGCCGAGGTTGGACACGCTGCGCGACAGCCCGGAGATCTCGCCCTGCTGCTCCTCGGGGAAGCTCGACTGCACGATGTTGACCGACGGGGTCAGCATCACACCGAGCCCCAGGCCGATCAGCAGCAGCCCGGGGGCGAAGGCCCAGGGACTCGGAGAGCCGCGCACCATGGCCAGCAGGAGGGCGATACCGAGGGTCGTCAGCACGAAGCCGGACATGATCAGCGTGCGCTGTGCGCGCCGCTGCGCCAGGCGGGCGGCGGCCAGGGAGGACACCAGCAGGCCGAGCGTGGCCGCCGTGAAGATCACGCCGGTCTGGATCGCGTCGTATCCGCGCACGACCTGGAGATAGGCCGCGACGACGAACGACGTCCCCATGAGCACCAGCCACTGGATGTTCTGCGTGACGAGACCGAGGTTGGACGTGCGGTTGCGGAACAGGCTCGTCGGCAGGAGCGGCTCCTCGCCGGCCCGCTCCTTGGCCCGTACCCACAGGAAGAACCACAGCAGGACGAGCGCACCGAGGACGATCAGGGCGAGCATCAGCCAGACGTTGTCGTCGGCCGCCAGGATCCCCGTGACGAGGAGGATCAGCCCGACGGCGGAGAGGACCGCTCCACCGGTGTCGAAGGGGCGCGTGGGATCCGGCGGCAGCGGGTCCTTGATGCGGCGGCTCAGCATGATGATCAGGGCGATCACGATGGCCTGGAACACGAAGGCCGCCCGCCAGCTGATGGCCGAGGTGATGAGCCCCCCGATCAGCGGCCCGGCGGCCGCGCCGATGCCGCCCAGCGCCATGACGGTCCCGAAGGCACGGGCACGTGAGGTCATGTCCGTGAAGATCAGCGTCGTGAGGATGTAGACGGGCGGGATGAGCAGCGCCGTGCCGACGCCTTCGAGGATCGAGTTGCCGAGGATGAGGACGCCCAGGCCCGGCGCGGCCGCGCTGAGCAGGGCGCCGACACCGTAGACGGCGAGACCGGTCAGGAAGCACCGCTTGCGTCCGTAGCGGTCGGTCAGCTTGCCGCCGGGGATCATCAGCGCCGCCATGACCAGGAGGAAGATCGTGATCGCGACCTGCACCCCCTGCACGGTCGTGTCGAGGTCCTCGCTGATGTCGTTGATCATCACGTTCATGTTCGAACCGGCGAAGCTGCAGATGAACTGGGCGAGGGCGAGCGGGGCCAGCACACCGCGCATGGCACCGGGCGTGCGTCCCGAGGTGTCGGCTTCGGCCACCGGCGCCGCTCCCTCCGCCTTGTCGCGCTGCTGCCATCGCCCTGCCCTGCCTCAAGACTGCGCCGCGGCCCGGCCCGCCGCACTCCGGACCGGGAGGCCGCGCCCCATGCGGGGTACCGGGTGAGGTCCTAGGGTTGAAACGAAGGAACATCCGTGGTCACTCAGGAGGACGTGAGACATGTCCACCGCATTGGAAACCCCTGTACTGGACACCATCGCCGCCATGACGGTCGACTCGCTGGAGCGGTGCGGGCTCGCCCCGGACATGCTGCTCCTCACCCGTATCGCGGCCCTCGCCGCATCGGACGCCCCGCCCATCTCCTACGCCGCCCACATCGATCCCGCCCTCCAGGCGGGCCTGACCGCCGAGCAGTTGGAGGACGTGCTGGTCGCCATCGCCCCCATCGTGGGCACCGCCCGCGTGATGACGGCAGCCGGCAACATCGCCACGGCGCTGGGCATCGCCATCGCCGTCGCCGAGGCAGAGATCGAGACCCGGGGCTGACGCGGACGCCCCAGGCCACCACTCGAACGGCGCGCGAACAGGGCGCCGTTCGCGTGCGGAGGACGCAGGTCCAGGCAGGAGCACACTGATGTCCCAGAGCACGACCGCCGCCATGCGCGCGGTGCCCGGCAGCACACCCCAGGAACGCGCGGCCCAGGGCAAGGAGGCCCGGAACCGCTCGCCACGCTCGGGGCACGCCGTGTACCGGCCGTCTCCGGACCGGCCCGACCCGCTGGCGATCCTGGAAGGGCAGTCGGCGGCCCGCGTACCCGAGCTGGTCCCGATCCGCTACGGCAGGATGCTGGAATCGCCCTTCCGGTTCTACCGGGGAGCCGCCGCGATCATGGCCTCCGACCTGGCCGGCAGCCCCGACTCGGGGATCACGGTCCAGCTGTGCGGGGACGCGCACCTGCTGAACTTCCGGCTGCTGGCCTCTCCGGAGCGGCGGCTGATGTTCGACATCAACGACTTCGACGAGACCCTGCCCGGTCCCTGGGAGTGGGACGTCAAACGGCTCTCGGCGAGCTTCGTGATCGCGGCCCGGGCGAACGGCTTCGACGACGCCGAACGCGCGGTCATCGTGGGCACCGCCGTGCGCTCGTACCGCGAGGCGATGCGCGGCTTCGCCGGCATGGGCAACCTCGACGTCTGGTACGCGAAGATCGACCAGGACCGCCTGGAGGCCCTCGCCACGGGCCAGCTCGACAAGGGCGGGCGGAAGAAACTGACCCGCGCCATGGCGAAGGCCCGTTCGCGCGACACGCTCCAGGCCTTCGACAAGATCACGGAGCTGGTCGACGGCCGGCCGCACATCGCGGCGGACCCCCCGCTGCTGGTGCCCCTCACGGAACTGCTGCCGGAAGCCGAACGCCACGAGCTGGAGGACCGGTTCGAACGCCTGCTCGCCACCTACGGGCTCACGATGGCGAGTGACCGGCGGACCCTCCTGGAGGACTACCGGCTGGTGGACATGGCCCGCAAGGTGGTCGGCGTCGGCAGCGTCGGGACCCGCTGCTGGATCCTGCTGTTGCTCGGCCGCGACGGCCGGGACCCGCTCCTCCTGCAGGCCAAGGAGGCCGACACCTCCGTGCTCGCCGACCACCTCGGCGCGAGCCGGTACCGCAACCAGGGCGAGCGCGTGGTCTCGGGACAGCGGTTGATGCAGGCGGCGAGCGACATGTTCCTGGGCTGGGAGCGGGTGGACGGGATCGACGGCAGGCAGCGCGACTTCTACATCCGCCAACTGCGCGACTGGAAGGGGATCGCCATGCCGGAGACGATGTCGCCCGGACAGCTGGCGACCTTCGCCGAGCTGTGCGGACTCACCCTCGCCCGTGCGCACGCGCGGTCGGGCGACCGGATCGCGATCGCCTCGTACCTGGGCCGCGGCGAGTCCTTCGACCGGGCGCTCGTCACCTTCGCCGAGGCCTACGCCGACCAGAACGAGCGTGACCACCAGGCCCTGGTCGACGCGGTGCGCTCCGGCCGGCTGCCGGCGGAGGAACTTCCCGCGACCTGACCGCGTACCGCCGAGCACCGGACCCCCTGACGGTGCGTCAGGGGGTCTCGGCCGCCTTGGCGCCGCCCGGGTCCGCGGGCGGCTGCTCGGCGAGCGGAGCGGGCGGATGGGCGCTGCCGGCCGGGAGCAGCTCGGTCGTGACGAAGGAGATCACGGCCGCGAGGATGGCGATGGGGATCATCGCGGAGCTGCCCATGAGCAGTACCACGAGGACCACGCTGCTGACCGGCAGCCGCATGATGGCCGCGGTGGCCGCCGCCATGCCCGCCGCCATGGCCGGTACGGGGCCCAGCCCGGGCAGGGGAGCCACGAGGACCCCGGCCGCCGCTCCGAGGGAGACCGCGGGGAAGATGGCGCCGCCGCGCAGGCTGCCCAGACAGAGGGCGTAGGCGGCGGACTTGAAGAGGAGGACGGCGATCAGCACGCCGACGGCCCAGGCGTGCGGATCGGCGGCCAGCTCGCCGAGGGCGGCCTGGCCCGAGAGGGCGACGTCCGCGGGTGAGCGGCCGGTGATCAGGGAGTAGAGGGCGGCGCAGGCCGCTGCGCCCAGCGCGCACAGGACGGTGCGGGGGAGCACCCGGGCGGAGACGAACGCCGCGACCCGTCGGCCCGCCTCCAGGACGGGGTTCAACAGGACGGCGAGGACGAGGGCGATGAGTACGGTCCACAGCACGTCCGGCGCGTCCAGGGACGGCAGGGGCGTGGGCAGCGTGAGGTTGAGGCTGCCGGTCTCCAGGCCGGTCCACTTGCCGAAGCCCGTGAAGACCAGGGCCCCGATGCCGCTGGAGAGCAGGGCGGGGAGCATGACCGCGAACAGCTGGGGGCCGCCGATCCCCGACACCTCGATGAGGAGGACGGCGGCGATCAGCGGGTTGCCGAAGATCGCCGCGATGGCCGCCGCCGCACCGGCCGCGCCGAGCAGCGCGGTGGTCTGCGGGGTCGCCGGGGTCCGCGTGAGGTCCCGGAAGAGCAGCGCCAGGCCGCCGCCGAGGGCGATCAGCGGCGCCTCCGGTCCCAGGACCGCGCCCAGCGGCAGGCTCGCGGCCGCGGCGAGCACCACGCCCGGCAGCGCGGCCGGGGGCATCGCGCCGGCGTGCAGACCGCCCGCGGGTATGTGGCCGCCCCCGCCGGTGAGTCGGGCCGCGACCAGGCCGACGATCACACCGGCGATCAGCAGCAGGGGCAGCGGCCACCACCAGGGGGCCGTGTCCCAGCCGAGGTGGTGCGGAAGGTCCGTCCAGAAGACGTGTTGCAGTTCGTGGAGGGCGACGAGGAACCAGAACGCGACGAGCGACACCGGAATGCCGAGGAGGGCCGAGTAGACCAGGATGACGAGGTAGCCGGGAGCGCGGAGGATCTCACGCAGCCGGTCCGCCTCGTGCGGCTGGCCGGTGCCAACGGGTTGAGGACTCGGCTCCGTCATGGAATTCCTTCTTCCTGGCACCCGACGCCGCCACCGGGGCGGCCGAACCTCTCGACCTCTCGTCTCGATGATCCGCCCGGCCGGCGGTCTTCGCCGCCGGAAGCCTGGCGAGGCCGGGCGAGGCCCCGTCCGGACATGCGAAGCCCCCGCCCGGATGCTGCAATGGCTCTGGCCCGTCCAGGCCCTGCCGCGGCCCCCGGACGCGGCGGCCCGGCCCGCTCCGGTCCACCCGCACTCCCTGGGAGATGAGCGAACATGCCCGGAACCCTTCGTGGCCCGAGACGGGCGTGCGCCGCCGTGACGGGACACGGCGGATGACGGCGCCGGATCCGCACCCCGCCGGGTCCGGCGGGACCACCCAGCCCGAAGAGGCGGAACGGCTGCGCGAACTGCTGCGCAGCGCCGGCTATCTCAAGGCGCTGGTGTTCTGCGCCCTCATCGGTGTTCCGGTGTCGCTGGTGGCCTTCTGGTTCCTGGTCGGTCTCCACGAGCTGGAACACCTGATGTGGCACGGGCTGCCGGAGTCCCTGGGGTGGAACGCCCCGCCGTGGTGGTGGCCGTTGCCGCTGCTGCTCGTGGCCGGCGTGACCGTCGGGCTCGTGGTCACCCGTATGCCCGGCGGCGGCGGACACATCCCCGCCGGGGGACTCCACACGGGCGGTGTCTCTCCCGGGGCCCTGCCCGGCGTGATCCTCGCCGCCCTGCTCAGCCTTCCCCTCGGCGCCACGCTCGGACCGGAGGCCCCGTTGATCGCCCTCGGCGGCGGCCTGGCCCTGCTCTTCAGGGACCTGGCGCGGGTGCCGGCGACCGCGCAGAGCACCGCGCTCCTGGGCGCGGCGGGAGCGGCGGCGGCCGTCGCGGTGATCTTCGGGAGCCCGCTGATCGCGGGGGTCCTGCTCATCGAGGTGGCCGGGGTGGGCGGGCCCCAGCTGTTCGCGGTCATGCTGCCCGCGCTGCTGTCGAGCGGGGTGGGCTCGCTCGTGTTCACCGGCTTCGGACGCTGGACCGGTTTCGACGCACCCAGCCTCTCGGTGAAGGTGGGCGTGCCCCTTCCGAGGCTCGACCCCGGAGACGTGCTCTGGTCCATCCCGATGGCCGTGGCCATCGGGGTCTTCATGCACCTGATCATGCGAGGGGGGCGGTCGACCGCCCGGTTCGTCGCGAAGCGTCCCGTCGCCCATACGACCCTGTGCGCGGTGGCGGCCGGTGTCTGCGCCGCCGTGTACGGGCTCACCACCGGCCGCTCGCCCGCGAACGTGGCGTCCTCCGGCCAGGAGACGCTGAGCGCGATGGCCGCCGATCCGTCCGCCTGGGGGGTCGGGGCCCTGATCGCCGTGGTGCTCTGCATGGGCGTCGCCTACGCCCTGTGCCTGGGCAGCCTGCGCGGTGGTCCCGTGTTCCCGTCGCTGTTCCTGGGCTGTGCGCTGGGCGTGCTGCTCGCGCCCCTGCCGGGCCTGGGGATCGTACCGGGCATGGCCATCGGCATGGCGGCCTCGACGACCAGTGCCCTGCGGCTGCCGGTCAGCAGCATCGTGCTCGTCGTCCTGGTGCTCGGCAGCGTGGCCATGACCCCCGTGGTGATCCTCGCGTCCGTCGTGGCCTTCGTGACGATCCAGTTGCTGCCGCCCGGACCCGCCGTTCCACCGGTGGGCAAGTCGGCGGGACCGCCGACCGCGCATCCCCCCACCGCCGGTGCGACGTCCGGCTCCGTCTCGTGAAGGAGGCAGCATGGCACGCCGGCCCGTGACGGTGCCCGCATCCGTGGTGCTCGTGACGGGCGTGGCGGGTTCGGGGAAGACCACCGTGGGACTGCTGCTGGCCGACCGGCTCGGCTGGGCCTTCCAGGACGCGGACGACCTCCACACGGCGGCGAACCGGGCCAGGATGGCGGCCGGCGAGGCCCTGTCCGACGAGGACCGGCGGCCGTGGCTGGCCGCGGTCGAGGCATCGATCGACCGCCGCATCGCGGCGCGCGAACCCGCCGTCGTGGCCTGCTCCGCCCTCAAGCGCGCCTACCGGGACCAGCTGGCCGGGGGACGGCCCGACGTACGCCTGGTCCATCTGCACGGTTCACGGCAGCTCATCCGGTCCCGGCTGCTGGCCCGGCACGGCCACTTCTTCCCCGCACGGCTGATGGACAGCCAGTTCGCCGACCTCCAGGAGCCGGAGCCCGACGAGCACGCCTGCGTGGTGGACATCGACCAGCCCCCGGAAGCCGTGGTCGACGCCGTCGTCGCCCGGCTCCGCGCCGCACCGACCGAGGAGCCGCACATGCCCCCCACGGCCTCAGGAGAACAGTGGCAGTTGCGCCACGGCCCGCAGACGGCCGTGGTCGTCGAGCTGGGCGGCGCCCTGCGTCACTACGACGTGGGCGGGCGGCCGCTCCTCGACGGATTCGCCGCCGACGAGCCGGTCACCGGCGGCCGCGGGCAGCTCCTCGTCCCCTGGCCGAACCGGATCGCCGGCGGACGCTACCGGTTCGGTGGTGAGGACCTGCGGCTCCCGCTGACCGAACCGGAGAACGGCAACGCGATCCACGGCCTCCTCCGGTGGGTTCCGTGGCGGCTGCTCGACCGCAGCGAGAACGCCGTCACGGTGGGCACCACCCTCTTCCCGCAGCCCGGATACCCGTACCGGCTGGAGGTCCGCGCCGAGTACCGGCTGGGCCCGGAGGGGCTCGACACCACCGTCACCGCCACCAACGAGGGGGACACCGCCGCCCCCTACGGTGTGGGCCAGCACCCCTATTTGACCGTGGGCACCGACCTGGTGGACACCGCGCTGCTGACCGTGCCGGCCCGCCACCGGCTCGGCAGCGACGCACACGGCCTGCCGACCGGTGAGGAGCCCGTCGAGGGCACGGAGTACGACTTCCGCACCGCCAGGCCCATCGGCGAGCAGCGCCTGGACACCGCGTACACCGGGCTCGAAAGGGATCCCGCCGGCCACTGCACGGTGCGGCTCGCGCACCCTTCGGGGCGCCACGGCATCGACGTACGGCTCGTCGAGGGCATCCGGTACGTCCAGGTGTACACCGGGGACACGCTGTCGGAGCCCGGGCGGCGCCGGCGCGGAGTCGCCGTCGAACCGATGTCCTGCCCGGCCGACGCCTTCCGCAGCGGCACGGCGCTCACCGTCCTGCAACCGGGCGAGCGTCATGTCCTGCGCTGGGTCCTGGCCCCCTGGGGATCCCGGTGACCCCGGGCGGCGGGCCGTCGACGCCGCAGGCCATGACCGGCGACGCCTTTCGCGCGCTGTACGAGGAGCTGCGCGAGCGCAGCCCCCGCGCCCCCGACGACCGGCGCGGCGCGCTCGGCCACCTGACGCCCGAGCGCGTCGTGGCCGCCGCCGCCGAGGTCCGCTCCGGACGTACGGTGTCGCTCGCCGCGCCCATCGAGACCCTGCCCGGCCCGGACAATCCCGAACCGGCACGCCACCGGATGATCGCGCCCGCCGACGGTGAGACCGGTGCGAGCGGCGGCGACGCGCTGCACTTCGCGCGCGACCGGTTCGCGATGAACGTGCACGGGGACGCGGACAGCCATCTCGACGCCCTGTGCCACGTGCTGTTCGACGGGGAGCTCTACAACGGCGTGCCCGCGAGCAGCGTGACGTCCCGGGGCGCCGGCGCGCTCTCCGTCGAGGTCGTCCGGGACGGCATCGTCGGCCGTGGCGTGCTCCTGGACGTTCCGCGGCTGCGGGGCCTGCCGTGGCTGGAGCCCGGGGACCACGTGAGCGCCGCCGACCTGACCGCGGCGGAGGAGGCCCAGGGGGTCCGGGTCGGGCCGGGCGACCTGCTGTTCGTACGGGTGGGTCATCGACCGCGACGCCAGGAGCGCGGGGCGTGGAACGCCGCCGAGGCCCGGGCCGGCCTTCATCCCACGGCCGTACGGTTCCTGGCCGAGCGGCAGGTCGCCGCGCTGGGCTCGGACGGGAACAACGACACCGCCCCCAGCGCGGTGGCCGGGGTCGGCTTTCCCGTGCACGTGCTGACGGTGCACGCCATGGGACTGCACCTCATGGACTACCTGCAGTTCGAGGAGCTGACCACGGCCTGCGCGGGTGCGGACCGGTGGTCCTTCCTGTGCGTGGTGGCGCCGCTCAGACTTCCGTCGGCCACCGGCTCGCCCGTGAACCCGATCGCCGTGCTGTGACGGCCGGGTGCGGGCGTCCCGTCCGGGAGTTCCGTCCGGTCGCCGGACCCGGGAAGGAGGGATACGTTCGAAGAGGTGGGGTGGCTGCCGCGTCCCGGCAGCGCGCAGAGAGAGGGCCGCTGACAGGGCGGGCCCGCGAGCGCAAGGACGGTGGTCGCCGTGGGCGATTCCCCGCACTACGACGTCGTCATCATCGGTTCGGGCGCTGGCGGCGGTACGCTCGCCCACCGGCTCGCCCCCTCCGGGAAGCGGGTGCTCATCCTCGAACGCGGTGACTACCTCCCCCGCGAGCGGGACAACTGGGACTCCACCGCCGTGTTCGTGAAGGGCAAGTACCGGGCCCCGGAGTTCTGGCTGGACAAGAACGGCGACGAGTTCCCGCCCGAGGTCAACTACTACGTCGGGGGAAACACCAAGTTCTACGGCGCCGCCCTGTTCCGGCTGCGGCCCGAGGACTTCGGGGAACTCCGCCACCACGACGGGCTGTCGCCGGCCTGGCCGATCCGGTACGAGGAGCTCGAGCCCTACTACACCCAGGCCGAGCACCTCTACCTGGTCCACGGACGCCACGGTGAGGACCCGTGGGAAGGGTCCTACAGCGCCCAGTACGCCCATCCGCCGGTGGAACACGAGCCGCGGATCCAGCAGTTGAGCGACGACCTGGAGAAACGGGGTCTGCACCCCTTCCACCTGCCCATCGGCGTCAACCTGACCCAGGACGAGCACGGGCGGGCCACCAGCTCCAGCGTCTGCATCCGCTGCGACCGCGTGGACGGCTTCCCCTGCCTGGTGCGCGGCAAGTCGGACGCCCAGGTGATCTGCGTGGAACCGGCCCTGCGGCACCCGAACGTCGACATGGTCACCAACGCGCGGGTGGTCCGACTGGAGACCGACCCGACCGGACGCAGCGTCAGCAGCGTCGTGACCCGGAACGAGGAGGGGGTGGAGGCCTCGTACACCGCGGACATCGTGGTCGTCGCCTGCGGGGCGGTCAACTCCGCGGCGCTCCTGCTGGCCTCGGCCAACGACCGCCACCCGCGCGGGCTGGCGAACAGCTCCGACGTGGTCGGCCGGCACTACATGCGCCACAACAACCTCGCGCTGATGGCCATTTCGAAGGAACCCAACGACACCAAGTTCCAGAAGACCCTGGCCCTGCACGACTGGTACCTCGGCGCCGACGACTGGGACTACCCGCTCGGCGGCATCCAGATGCTCGGCAAGTCGGACGCCGACCAGATCCACGGCGAGGCGCCCCGCTGGGCGGGCGCCGTGGCCCCCGACATGCCCTTCGAGGTCATGGCCCATCACGCGGTCGACTTCTGGCTGTGCAGCGAGGACCTTCCCCTCCCCGACAGCCGGGTCACCCTCGAAGGAGACGGCACCATCCGTCTCGTGCTCGACGAGAAGAACAACATCGAGGGGCTGGGGCGCCTGCGGCACAAGCTCCAGGGCATGCTCAGCCATCTGGGGATGCACGACCACCGGCTCCTGACGCGCAGCATCTACCTCCACAAGGGGATGCCGATCGGCGCCACGGCGCACCAGGCCGGCACCGTACGGTTCGGCGCCGACCCGGCCACCTCCGCCCTGGACGTGAACTGCAAGGCGCACGACCTCGACAACCTGTACGTGGTCGACACGAGCTTCTTCCCGAGCATCGGCGCGGTCAATCCGTCCCTCACGGCCATCGCGAACGCCCTGCGGGTGGGCGACCACCTCGTGGAACGGCTGGGCTGACCCCGAGGTTCCTCCGACCGGGGGGTGATGCTCGGCCGCGTGGCCCAAGGGCACGCCGCCCGGGCCGCCGATCGGCTACGAGGGTGCTTCCGTGGCGTTCGGACCCCGCCGGACCGCGGTCGGGCGGACCGGACCGGGCATTCGAGGAGGCAGTCGATCGTGAGTCCCACCGAGGGCGTACCGCGGGGAATGATCCCCGCTCACCTGCTCAAGGGTCAGAAAGCGCTGGTCACTGGCGCCAACAGCGGGATCGGCAAGGCCACGGCCATCGGCCTGGGCCGGGCCGGCGCCGACGTCGTCGTGAACTACGTGGCCGGCGCCGACGAGGCCGAGAAGGTGGTCGAGGAGATCACCTCGTTCGGCGTGCGCGCCGCCGCGTACGAGGCGGACGTGTCGCAGGAGGACCAGGTCGTCGCCATGATGGACCGGATGGTCCGGGAGTTCGGCACGATCGACATCCTGGTCGCCAACGCCGGACTGCAGCGCGACGCCCCGTTCGAGGAGATGACGCTCGCCCAGTGGCAGAAGGTGCTGGACGTCAACCTCACGGGCCAGTTCCTCTGCGCCCGGGAGGCGACGAAGGAGTTCCTGCGGCGCGGCGTCGTCCCGGAGGTGTCCCGCGCGGCCGGAAAGATCATCTGCATGAGCTCCGTCCACCAGATCATCCCCTGGGCGGGGCACGCCAACTACGCGTCCTCCAAGGGCGGCGTGTACATGCTGATGGCGACCCTGGCCCAGGAACTCGCGCCCAAGAAGATCCGCGTGAACGCGATCGCACCCGGAGCCATCAAGACCCCGATCAACAAGGACGCGTGGGAGACGGCGGCAGCCCGGGAGGACCTGCTCCGGCTGATCCCGTACGAGCGCATCGGCGATCCCGAGGACATCGCGTACGCGGCCGTGGCCCTCGCCTCCGACCTCATGGACTACGTCGTGGGCACCACGCTCTACGTGGACGGCGGGATGACCCTCTTCCCCGGTTTCGCCACCGGCGGCTGACCCTCCCTCCGACCGCCGTCCCGAGCGCCGAAGGATCGCATGCACACCACGCTCCACCTGCTGGCGGCGGACGCCCCCGCCCAACTGCTCCCGGCCCGGGAGCTCATGGCGTTCACCCTCGCCTCCCACATCATCCTCGTGCCGATGGGTGTGGCGCTGCCGCTCATCACCCTGATCATGCACTACATCGGCCTGCGCAAGAACGACGCGACGGCCCTGCTGCTGGCCCGGCGCTGGTCGGCGGTGATGGCCGTGCAGTTCGCGATCGGCATCGTCACCGGGACCGTACTCTCGTTCGAGTTCGGTCTGCTCTGGCCCGGGCTGATGGGCAAGTGGGGCGATGTCTTCGGCATCGGTTTCGGCGTCGAGGCCTGGGCGTTCTTCCTCGAAGCCGTCCTCATCGCCATCTACCTGTACGGCTGGCGCAGGCTGAAGCCGCGCACCCACTTCCTGCTCGGGCTGCCGCTGCCCGTCACGGCGCTGCTGGGAGCCTTCGGCATCCTGGCGGCCAACGCGTGGATGAACACGCCCCAGGGGTTCACGCTCGACTCCCAGGGCAAGCCGGTCGACGTGAACGTATGGAAGGCCATCTTCACCCCCATGTTCGGGCCGCAGTACTGGCACTTCGTGGTGGCGATGCTGCTGACCGCGGGCTACGTCGTGGCAGGCGTCTACGCCGTCGGCTGGCTGCGCGGCCGCCGTGACCGCTACCACCGCCTCGGCTTCACGGTCCCCTTCACCCTCGCCGCGGTGGCCACGCCGGTCCAGTTCATCCTGGGTGACTCGATCACCCGGCAGGTGTTCCAGAAGCAGCCCGTGAAGTTCGCCGCCCTGGAGATCGTCTGGGACACCGACAGCCACGTTCCGGAGTACCTCTACGGCCGGCTCCACCCGGACGGATCGATCTCCGGCGGCATCAAGTTCCCCCAGATGGACTCCATCCTGGCCGGGTTCAGCCCGGACACCGTGGTGACGGGGCTCTCCTCCGTACCGGCCGACGACCGGCCGAACGCCACGCAGGCCACGATCGCCCACTGGGCCTTCGACACCATGGTCGTGCTCGGCAGCCTGCTCCTGCTCCTCGCCCTCTGGTACGGCCTGATCTGGTGGCGCTGCCGCCGGCTGCCCGCCTCCAAGTGGTTCTACCGCGGCGCCGCCTGCTCCGGCGTCGCCGCCGTCGTCACCGTCGAATGCGGCTGGATCGCCACCGAGGTGGGCCGCCAGCCCTGGATCGTCTACCAGAACATGCGCGTCGCGGAAGCCGTGACCTCCACCCGCTCCACCACCCTCTGGATCATGTTCGGCCTGGTGATCGTGGTGTACGTGTTCATCTTCGGGGCGTTCCTCACCGTGCTGCTGAAGATGCGCGACGGCTGGCGACTGGCCGACGCGCAGACGGACGGCGGGCCGGTGGACTCACCAGAGGCGGTCATCCCCTACGGTCCCCGCCCGGCCGTCCCGGCCGGCGACGCCCCGCCCCCGGGAGACGGCGACTCCACTCCGACCGGGGGAGGTGGCGCGTGATGGCCGAGTTCGTCGCCTTCGTCATGCTGCTGGCCGTGGCCGCGTACGCCTGCGGTGGCGGGACCGACTACGGGGCGGGCTTCTGGGACCTGACGGCCGGCGGAGCCGAGCGCGGCAAGCGCCCCAGATGGCTGATCGACCACGCCATGGCACCCGTCTGGGAGGTCAACAACGTCTGGCTGATCTTCGTCCTCATCCTCATGTGGACCGGGTTCCCCGTGCTGTTCCAGACGGTGTTCACCGCCATGTGGCTGCCCCTCGCGCTGGCCGCCCTCGGCATGGTCCTGCGCGGCGCCGGCTTCGCCCTGCGCAAACCCAGCCGCCGGCTGTCCCGGCGACGCCTCTACGGCGCCATGTTCGCCATCGCCTCCGTGCTGACCCCCTTCTGCCTCGGGGCGGCCGTCGGCGCCATCGCCTCCGGCCGGATCGCGCCCGGTACCGAGGCCTCGGCGGACGCGTGGGCCACCCCCGCGTCCCTCCTGTTCGGGCTGCTCACCGTCGCAGGGACCGCCCTCCTCGGCGCCGTGTTCCTGACCGCCGACGCCCAGCGCTTCGACGCGCCCGACCTGGTCGGCTACTTCCGGCTCCGCGCCCTCGGCAGCCTCGCCGCGGTCGCCCTGACGGCCGTGGGCGTCCTCCTCGTCACCCGCGTCGACGCCCCCCACGTCTGGCACGGGCTCACCCACGGCGCCGGGCTCGCCCTCGCGATCGTGTCCGCGGTGTTCTTCGTCGCCACGGCACTGCTCGTACTGCGGGGACGGACGCACTGGGCCCGCTTCGCCGCCGTCGGCATCGTCGGCGCGGCCGTCTTCGCCTGGGGGCTCGCCCAGCGCCCCTACCTCATCCCCACGTCCCTGTCGGTGGCGGACGCCGCGGGCGACTCCCAGACGCTGATCTGGATGTCGGTGGTCAGCCTCGTCGCCCTGCTGCTCGTCGCCCCGGCCGTCTTCTTCCTCTACTGGCTGGACACGCATGGCGAGCTGGAGCCCCTCACCGACTCCGACCTGCGACGGACCGGCCCCACGAGGGGGGACGCGGTCGACGGCGACTGAGCCCACCGGCGCGCCCGCGGGGCGAGGAAGGAAACCGCTGTGAGCGAGGACGACATCCTCCTCGGCATCGCCCTGGTCGTGGCCCTGGCCGCCGCCTGCCAGATCCTCGCCGGAAAGCTCCGCGTCCCCGCGCTGATCCTGCTGCTGCCGGTCGGCTTCGCCGCGGGCGCCCTGACCGACGTCGTCCACCCGGAGCAGCTGATCGGGGAGGACTTCTCCGCCCTGGTGTCCCTGTCCGTGGCGGTGATCCTCTACGACGCCGGTCTCGGCCTCGACCTGCGCAACCTCACCGGCCGGACCCGGGCGATCGTGGGCAGGCTGCTCCTCTTCGGCGTGTCCCTCACCTTCCTGGCCGTCTGCGCCGTCGGCCCGGCCCTGTTCGACATGCCGCTCAGCGTGGCCGCGATGGTCGGCATGATCCTCGTCGTGTCGGGTCCCACGGTCGTGGGGCCCCTGCTCCAGTACGTGCGGCCGACGGACAAGGTGCGGCGCCTGCTGATCTGGGAAGGGACACTGACCGACCCGATCGGCGCCATCCTCGGAGCACTCGTCTTCCACGCCATCGACACGACGCAACAGATCGACATCGGCCGTGGCTACCAGATCGGCCAGTTCCTCATCAGCATCGCCGTCGGCCTCGTCGGCGGAGCCGTCGGCATCGCACTGCTGTGGCTGACCCTGCGCGTGCTGCGGCTCGGCGAGACGCTCGGCACCCTGGCGCAACTGGCCACGGTCATCGCCGTGTCGGCGGGCTGCGACATCGTCCGCGACGACACCGGGCTCATCGCCGCGATCGTCACCGGCATGGCCGCGGCCAACATCCGGGGCTTCGACATGCCCGCGCGCCGGCCCTTCTTCGAGACGCTGGTCCAGCTGATCATCGGACTGCTGTTCATCTCCATCTCGGCCGACGTCACCCCGGGCTCCCTGACCCCCGTACTCCTTCCCACGCTCGCCCTCGTCGCGCTCCTGGTCCTCGTGGTACGGCCGCTCGTGGCCTTCGTCGCCACCCTGGGCAAGGACATGACCCCGGGGGAACGGGCGTTCGCGGGATGGATGGCTCCGCGCGGCATCGTCGCGGCCTCCACCGCGGCGGCCTTCGCCGCCAGCCTCGTCCAGCTGGGACTGCGCGGCGCCTCCAAGATTCTTCCCATCACCTTCCTCGTGATCGTCTCGACGGTCGTCCTGTACGCCCTGACCGCGGGCCCCGTGGCCCGGCGGCTCGGCGTCGCCCGGCCGCACCTCACACGGCCGCTGCTCGTGGGCGGAGCCCCGTGGGCGATCGCGCTGGGCACGGCCCTGCGGTCGGCGGGGCTCGACGTACAGATGTGGGCGGGAAGGGGCGAGGAACGCGAACGGATCAAGGACGCCGGAATCAAACTGGCCAGGGGCGACCTGCTGGCCACGGCCACCAACCCGCGGGCGCGGCTGGAAGGGGTCAACGCCGTCCTCCTGCTCACCGATGACGACGACTTCAACGCGCTCGCCTCGGTCGTGGTCGAGGACAACGTCGAGGGCCCCGTCTACCGGGTGGGACCGCCCCACGAGAGCCACGGTGTCGTCGCGCCCTACACGGGCGGCGCCATCCTCTTCGGCGGCTCACTCGTCCGGCACGTCCTGGCGGCACGGTACGAACAGGGCGCCCGGTTCCTGGTGCGGCCGGCCTCCGATCCGGTCCCGCCGGGACACGACACGCTGTTCGTGGTCAGCGCCGACGGCAGGCTCGACCCGGTCGACGAGACGCAGGCCGTGACCCCGCACGAGGGCGGCATCCTCGTTCTGCTCGGCCCCGCGCCCGAGGCCTAACCGCCGCCCTGCCCCATGCGGTTCAGGGTCTCGTCCAGCGTGATGGCCGCGTCGATGAGCGCCAGGTGGGTGAACGCCTGCGGAAAGTTGCCGAGCTGGCGGCCCGTCAGGGCGATCTCCTCCGAGAACAGGCCCAGGTGGTTGGCGTACGTCATCATCTTCTCCAGCACGAGCCTGGCCTGATCGGCCCGCCCGGCGCGGGCCAGGGCGTCGACGTACATGAAGGTGCACAGGGAGAAGGTTCCCTCGCTGCCGCGCAGGCCGTCGGGCGATGCCTCCGGGTTGTAGCGGTAGACCAGGCTGTCGGTGACCAGCTCGCGGTCCATCGCCTCCAAAGTGGACTTCCACATCGGGTCGTCGGGCGTGATGAACCCGACGGTCGGCATCCGCAGCAGCGAGGAGTCGAGCACGTCGCTGCCGTAGTGCTGGACGAAGGCCCGGCGGTCGGGGTCCCAGCCCTTCGCCAGGATCTGCTCGTAGATGTTGTCGCGCTCGGCGGCCCAGCGGGCGCTTTCGGCCGGCCGGCCGTGGGCGACCGCCAGCCGCAGCGCACGGTCGAACGCCACCCAGGACATCACCCGGCCGTAGGTGAAGTGCTTGCGCCCGCCGCGGGTCTCCCACAGCCCCTCGCCGGCCTGGTCCCAGTGGTCCACGAGCCAGTCCAGCAGGGTGCGCAGCGAGGTCCAGCCGTGGATGTCCAGGTGGATGCCGTGCTGGTGGGCGAAGGAGATGCTGTCGAGCGCCTCGCCGTAGATGTCCAGCTGCAACTGGGTCGCCGCGCCGTTGCCGATGCGTACCGGAGCGGACCGCTGGTACCCCTCCCAGTGGTCCAGGGTCTCCTCGTAGAGATCGGAGGAACCGTCCACCCGGTACATGATGTTCAGCGGCCCCGTGTCGGTGTCGCCGCCGGCCTTCTCCTTCACCCGGTCGCTCAGCCAGGCGATGAACGCCCGTGCCTCCTCCGTGAACCCCAGTCCCAGCAGGGCGTACACGGAGAAGGAGGCGTCGCGGATCCAGGTGAACCGGTAGTCCCAGTTGCGTTCGCCGCCCAACTGCTCCGGCAGGCCCGCCGTGGGGGCCGCCACCAGGGCCCCGCTGGGTGCGTACGTCATCAGCTTCAGGGTGATGGCGGAGCGCTCCACCGTCTCGCGCCAGCGGCCCGCGTACCGGGACTGGTGGAGCCACGACCGCCAGAACTGCCGGGTGTCGGCGAAGAGTTCCTGGAACTCGGCGCCACCGATCTCGCGCGGCGGTCCCGCCGCGGCCGACTCCATGACGATTCCCCGCTGTTGGCCGGCCTCCAGCGGAAGCGTGACGCGCAGGTCGTGATCGCCGGTGAGGGTGTGCACCACCCGTTCGTCCTCGGGCTCGCGCACCACGCTGAGCGTGAGCTCCAGGTCGTCCGAGGCGAACACCGCCCCGTTGTCGGTGAGGCGCAGGGTGTGGGACTTGCGTCCGTAGTCGAACCGTGGGGCGATGTCGATCCGGAAGGTCATGCTGCCGCGGACGCACCGGAGCATACGGACCAGGCGGTGGCGGTCCGTGGCCGTCGTTCCGGTCACCGGCATGAAGTCGACCACCTCGCCGGCACCGGTCTCGGTCATGAACCGCGTCACGAGAATCGCGGTGTCCGGCAGGTACAGCTGCTTCGTGGTGTACGTCTCGTCCGTCGGTCTGACCGTGAAATGGCCGCCCTTCTCCCAGTCGAGAAGAGCCCCGAACACACTGGGCGAATCGAAGCGCGGGCAGCAGAACCAGTCGATGGTTCCTTCGGTGGTCACCAGCGCCGCGGTCTGCAGATCACCGATCAGGCCGTGGTTTTCGATCAGCGGGTAGTCAGCCATGGGAGGACCCTTCCGACGCCACTCCCTCAGCTTAGGCGCGGCGTTCCCGGTGGGCCCGCCGAGCGGATCACCCCTCCCTGCACCCGCCGGGAAACGGCTCTAGCATGAAAAACACGAGCCGGATGTCTCAGGTGGGAGCGGACGATGATGTCCTGGGCGGCACGCTTCCGGTTGCTGCAACACATCAAGGCAAGCCTGTGGATCATCCCTCTGATCGGACTCCTGCTGGGGGTCCTGCTCGCCGAGTGGGCCGCCGGCGTGGACGACGCGGCCTGGTGGCCGGACAGCTGGCGGTACTCCGCGACGACGGCGAGCAGTGTGCTCAGCTCCGTCGTCGGAGCCATGGTCGCGCTGCTCGGGTTCGTCGTGACGATCGGCGTGCTCGTCGTCCAGCAGGCCACCGGAACGCTGTCCCCGCGTTACATGCGCCTGTGGTACCGCGACCGCCTCCAGAAGGCGGTACTGGCCACGTTCGCCGGGACGTTCGCGTACGCCTTCTCCCTGTTGCGCAGAATCGAGTCGGACAGCGTCCCCGACCTGGGCGTGGCCCTGTCCGGTCTGGCCGTCTCCGTCAGCCTGGTGCTCCTGCTGATCTACCTCAACCGGTTCACCCACAACCTCAGGCCCGTGGCCATCGCCGACCTGGTGGGTCGCCTGGGGCAGAAGGTGCTCATCCGCGCGACGGAACGCATCCACCACTCCTCGGCACACGAGGAGGCCTCCCCGTCGTCCGCCGGCCCGGTGGCCCTCATCCGGTCCGAACGGGGCGGGGTCATCCAGGCGTTCGACGCGGCGGGGCTGATCGCCACCGCCGTCCGCCACGACTGCGTTCTCGTACTGGTCCACCAGGTCGGCGACTTCGTACCGCCCGGCACCACCCTCGTCGAGGCCCACGGCCGCGCGCCGGCGCCGGACCCGCGGCGGGTGACCGGGCTCGTCGCCCTCGGAACCGAGCGCACCATCGAGCAGGATCCCGCCTTCGCCCTGCGCGTCCTCGTCGACATCGCCATCCGCGCCCTCTCGCCCGCCGTGAACGACCCCACGACCGCCGTACAGGTGCTCAACCACATCGACACGTTCCTGCACGTGGTCGGCCGGGCCGGGGTCCACGGGCGCTACGTGCTCGCCGACGGCGAGGGCCGGCCCCGGCTGGTGGTGGAGGGCCGCGGCTGGGAGAACTACCTGGAGCTCGGCGTCACCGAGATCCGTGAATACGGGGCCACGTCCCTCCAGGTGTGCCGACGGCTGCGCGCACTGCTGGACGACCTCCTCGCAACCCTGCCGTCCGAGCGGCTGCCGGCGGTGCGCGCGGAACTCGCCCTCCTCGACGCATCCGTCCACCGGGCGTTCACCGACCCCGCCCGCCGCGCCGCCGCGCGCACGCCCGACCGGCAGGGCCTCGGTGGCGGGGCGCGTGCGGGGGAGGACCCCTCCCGACGGTGGCCGTGACCGCCGTCGGCCCGTGTGCGGGTGGCCGGACCGCCTGCTAGCGTCGGAATGCGTGAGTTCCGCCCGTATTGCCGCGGCCTCGCCCCGCGGGGTAGCCGTTGATCGGCGGAGGAGCGGTGGCGTATGGCAGAGCACAGCTTCCGAATCGGGGCAGCAGCGGCCGGGGTCGCTCTGGGCCTCCTGGTGGCGCCGGCCCCGAGCGCGGCGGACGCCGTACCACCCCACACCGGTACCGGCGCCAACAGCCCCGGCCCCGGCAGGGTCGCCGCGGCACGCTTCGTACCGGGTCCCTGCCCCAGGACGCCCGAGCCGATCGAAGCGCTGGCCACCGCCCGTTGCGGCTTCCTGGAGGTCCCCGAGAACCGTGCCCGCCCCGGCGGCCGGACCATCCGGCTGGCGGTCGCGGTCATCCCCGCCGCCTCGGCGAAGCCCGCACCGGACCCCGTGGTGTTCATGTCGGGCGGACCCGGTGGCGAGACCTTCGACGACATCCCGTTCCTCGTCTCCTCCGGCCTGAACCGGGACCGCGACCTGATCGTCATGGCCCAGCGCGGCAACCTCTACGACAAGCCCGACCTCGCCTGCCCGGAGCTGGACCGCTTCTACGCCGCGTCCGTCGGACTCCCCTCCTACGCACCGCGGACGGAGGAGCTCATGCTCGACGCGGTGAAGCAGTGCCGGGCCCGCCTGACGGCCGACGGAACCGACCTGAGTGCCTACAACAGCACCGAGAACGCGGCCGACTTCGCCGACCTGCGCACGGCGCTCGGCATCAAGCAGTGGAACGTGTACGGCCATTCCTACGGCAGCAACCTGGCCCTGACCTACCTGCGCCTGCACCCGCAGGGGATCCGGGCGGTGGCGTTCGACTCCATCGCCCCCGCGCAGGACGTCTCCCTGCCCTTCGCCTGGGCCGGCGCCCGGGAGGGCCTCGAGAACCTCTACAAGGCCTGCGCGGCGGAACCGGCCTGCAAGAGCCGTTACCCCGACCTGGAACGCACCCTGAACGAGCAGGTGCGCAAGCTGGACGCGCACCCGCTGACGCTGACCGTCCGGCCGCCGCAGGGCGGCGACCCGGTGAAGGTCGTCCTCGACGGCGGCGCGCTGGTGAACCTGCTGGTCGCCAAGGCGATCCCGTTCGCGGAGGTCCCGGCGGCGATCGACGAACTCGGCCGCGGACGTCCGGAGCGCTTCGCCCGGGCCCGCGCCGCCGGCTCGGTGCCGGTCGTCGGCCAGACCGCCCACGGTCTGACGAACTCGGTGGTGTGCAGCGAGTGGGTGCCGGACCATTCGGCGTCCGACGTGCTGAACGCGGGCCGCCGGGCCTTCCCCGCATGGCCGGACGCGGTCCTGGCCCAGGCGCCCCAACTGGCCTTCCAGGACAAGGTGTGCCGTGTCTGGAACGTCCCGGACCGCACCGCCGCGATGCGGGTGGCGCCCGTCAGCTCGGTGCCGACCCTCTTCATCAACGGGACGGGTGACATGAAGACCGGGGCGACCTGGGCGCAGAAGACGGCCCGTACGCTGCCCCGTTCGACCACCGTGCAGGTCCCCGGCATTGGGCACTGGGTGGTCCCGCAGTCGCCCTGCGCGCAGAAGGTGCTGGCGTCCTTCCTCGCCCGTCCGACCGCGCCCGACACCGGGTGCGTGGCGGGCCTCGACTGGGCACCGTTCACGATCACCCCGAAGTGACAGGTGGTGTCCATGCATCGGATGGTGTCGCTGTGCACTGCCGGGGGCGCCGTGCTCGCGGTGGTACTGGCCGGTGTCGCACAGCCGCAGGCATACGCGACCGGCGACGACCGCGAGAAGCGCAGTGCGGACGTTCTCCGGGCGTTGGTGCCTTCACCCGACGGCCCGGGGTGCGCGGCAGCCGTCGGCGTACGGGGACGCGTCGTCTGGGAGGCGGGGAGAGGGAAAGCCGATCTGACGACCGGGCGCCCCGTCACCGCGAAGACGGTCTTCGACATGGCATCCAACTCCAAGCAGTTCACCGCGGACGCCGTCCTTCTGCTGGCCGGGCGGCACCGACTCGCGCTGAACGACCCCCTGTCCGCATTCCTCGACGACCCGCCCGCCTGGACGCGGGACGTCACGCTGGGCGACCTGATGCGTCACACCAGCGGCATCCCCGACTACCAGGACCTGCTGGAGGCCAAGGGCATCAAGCTGACGGATCCGGCCGGCCAGAAGGAAGCGATCGCGGCCATCCTCGCCCCGCAGCCGGAAGATCCGCCGGGCAAGCGCTTCTCCTACTCCAACTCCAACTACGTCCTCCTGGCGCATGTCGTCGAGAGGGTCACCGGCACGCCGTTCCCGGCCTTCCTCCAGCAGGAGTTCTTCACCCCCCTGCACCTGCGGATGACGCTGTCCCCGGCCGTGGACGTCCCCGGCAAGGCGAAGTCGTACGACGAGAAGGACGGCTCCTTCGCCCCCAATTCCTCCCCCTGGAAACAGTACGGAGACGGCTCCGTCCAGACCACCCCCGGAGAATTCGTCCGCTGGGCCGACAATTACCGCACGGGGCGCATCGGTGGAACGGAACTGCTCACCGGAGTCACGGAAGGAGCGGTGAGCGTGGGCGACGTCCTGCGCGGGCGCGGCATCGAGGAGGGGCGGTACGGGGCCGGAATCCTCCTTCTCCCCGACAAGAGCCTGGTGCACCGCGGCGACTGGGAGGGGTTCCACAGCACCTTCAAGGTGAGCCCGGACCGCAACACCGCCGCCACCGTCGCGTGCAACGTGGATTCACCCGACAACTTCCGTGCGGCCAATCAACTGCTGGACACATGGGCCGGATGAAGGGCGGTGTTGTAGGCTCCGATGACCGCCCTTGACCTGCGGAAAGCAGGCAGGGAGCTGACATTCCGGGAGTTTCCACATGCTTCGCACCATGTTCAAGTCCGACACCTGACATCTGGGCATTTCCACAGGTCAGAGCCGTTCTGTCGGGGTCCAGGTCAGCAGATGGTCAGCATCGGTCCCGATCATGTCCCGCCGTGCTGACCTCGGTGACGGCAGTGGGTGAATGTCGGTGGCCTCCCCCCCCCTGCACCGGAGACTTGGCCCTTGCCCTGCTGGTCACAGCAGGGTCTTGGTGTACGGGTGGTAGGGCACCTGGCTTGAGACCTTGGTCCGCCGGCCCTCCGGCAGCGTCCGCGTCTCGTGGCTTCCCGATGAACCGACGAGCCCGCAGGCTCCGTGCGTGTCTGTGCGTCGTCGTGTGTTCTCCCACGTTCCGCACTCGGCGGTGGCCTATTACGCCGCGTCGATTCCTCGGACGGGCGGAGAAGGCATCGTATGCGTCGCCAGCGGAACGCAGGATGGATCGAGGTGGCATTCGCGGTTCCGGACCATGGCTGTGGGGCTGCCGGCACTCGAAGATGCTTTCCTGGGCCGTATGTGTGTGGCGCGGTCGCGGCGCATCGTCAATCGTCGTTTCCTCTGCCGGATGGTGGTGGATGCCTGCGCTCGTAGGCATCCACCGGGGCCGTGCGTTATGCGTCGTGGGGGCGGCGGGCTTCGGCGATGACGTAGCCGATCTTGTCGGTGACGAGGGACAGGCACAGCGGCAGCAGCAGTTCCATCTGGGCCGCGAATTCGGTGCCGTAGACGGCGGCCAGTTGTTCCTTGTCCCGCTCGAAGCGGGCGGCGATTCCCCGCGTGGTCGCTCTCGTGTGGGCGGTGACGTCGTGGACCTGGACGACTTCGAGGTCGGCTCGGGTGATGATGTCGGCGTAACTGTCGGGGTGGATGAGGGAGGAGAAGGCGAAGCCCTGGGCGAGGAGCTCCCATTCCTGGCCGGTGAGCGGTTCCAGCATGACGAAGTCGGTGAGGACCATCCTCCCGCCGGGCTTGAGGGTGCGCCGGATTTCCCGCAGGACGTGGAGACGGTCGGGGACGTGGAAGAGCATCTCGATGGCCCAGGCGGCGTCGAAGGTCCCTGCCTCGTAGGGCAGTTTCATCGCGTCGGCCTGGACGAACTCGACTCGTGTGGAGAGCCCGGCGCTGTTCGATGCCGCGGTGGCGCCCGCCACCTGCGAGGAGCTGACACTCACGCCCAGGATCCTCGCGCCGGTGCGCTGGGCGAGGCGTATCGCGGGATGCCCGGTGCCGCATCCCACGTCCAGGACGTACTCGTCGCTCGGCGGGTTCAGGAGGTCGATGAGGCGGTCGGTCAGGCGTACCTGCGCCATCTCCATGGGGGAGTCGTCGTCCTGGTCCCACAGCCCGAAGTGGAGGTGCTCGCCGAACACGGAGGCGAAGAACGCGCTCATCTGGTCGTAGAACGCTCCGACCGATTCGCCCGACGGATACGGCGTGACCCTCTGGTCTTCTTCCACGGTGACTTCCCTGTGCTCTCGGTAGCCGGCGGTTACGGCAGCCGGCTGGTGGACGGTGTCTGACGGGCGGGTTCGCTCACTGCTGCGCGGGTGTGCTGCCGACGGGCTGGAGATGGAAGATGCGCAAGTTCCGGCCGGAGCGGTCGCGGTAGGCCTGGTAGCCGGGGGAGATGGTGAGGATCTTGTTCCAGATCACTTCGTGCTCCGGGCCGTCGACGAGGCGGGCGGTGACGGGAATCTGCGCTCCTGCCAGGGTGACGGTGGCGGTCGGTGTCTTGAGGAGGTTGGTGGTCCAGGCGGGGTGGTGGGCCTGGCCGAAGTTGGAGCCGACGACCGCGTAGCCGTCGGCGTGGTCGACGTAGAAGAGCGGGGTGGGGCGGGGGCGGCCGGTGCGGGCTCCGGTGGTGGTCAGGAGCAGGGAGGCTACGTTGAGGCCGCGGCCGACGCTGAACCGGCCGGTCGTGCGGGTCTGCAGGGCGGTGTCGAGGGGGACGAGTGCGGCCCGTGCCAGAGCACCGGCCCAGCGTGCCGAGCCGACACGGTGAACGGTCCGCTCGATCGGTCCCGCCGTCCTTGGCATCCCCACGCCCGCGTCTCTTTCGGGTCCTGCCACTGCATCGTGGGGCCGGCGGGAAGCCGACCGCCGGGCGGGGTGGCCGAAGTCGCGTCGGGCCGGGCCGCCGAGGGAGGCGAGTGTGCGGAGGATGCCCGGGGTCATGGCGTAGGCGCGGTACATCGCCGGGAGGTAGCCGGGGACGTCGACGATTTCCCGCTGGTGGAGGAGGCCGTTGATGACGGCGGCGGCGACCTGTTCGGGGGTGGAGACGGGCAGGAAGTCGGCGATGCGGGGCATGAGGTGGGAGGGGACGTGGCGGCCGAAGAACTCGGTGCCGCCCACGGTTCCGGGCCGCACCAGCATGACGTGGACGGGCGAGGCGATGAGTTCGCCGGCCAGGACCTGGGTGTAGGCGTTGATCGCCGCTTTCGACGCCGCGTACGCTGCCGCGGGGCCTTTGACGAAGACGACGCCCGCCGCGGAGCCCATGTTCACGATGGCCCCGCCGCCGGCCGACCGCATCAGCGGCAGCACGGCGTTGACCCCGACGACGGTGGCATCGTAGGCGGTCCGCATGGTCAGCTGCGTGTCCTCCACGCTCATGTCCGCCACGTCGGCCCATTTGACGTAGGCCGCGTTGTTGACCAGGACGTCCAGGCGCCCGCCTGCTTTGTGTACCTCGGTGATGTACTGCTCGTACGCGGCGCGGTCACTGACATCGACCTGCTGGAGGGTGATCTGCCCGCGTAGCCCGGTGGCGTCCAGGCCCGCTGCCGCCGAGGCGAGGTGCTCGGCGGAGATGTCGGCTACATGTACGTGGGCGCCCTGCTGGACCAGGGCGTGGGTGATGGCCAGGCCGATCCCTTGCGCGCCGCCTGTGACCAGGCACACCTTGCCCTTCAACCCGGCCGGTGTACGGGGGCGGGGAGCGTTCTTCTTCACAACTGCCGTCCATCTCTTCTCGAAGCTCTGCCGAAGCAGGACTCGGGACTTGGCGGGCGCTGATGGGTCTGGCTGCGGATGCGTGGCGCGGTGGGGCGCCGGGTGCCGGGCCGGGAAAGAGGTCACATCCGGCCGATGGGCCGGCCTCGCGCCCGGTGTCTCACCTGCCCTCCCCGGTCGGTATCCGGCCTGGTGCGGTGGACGAGGTGTCCCAGGGCGAGGAGGGCGAACACGTCGGCGAGGACGGGGACGGTGAATGGGAAGGGGCGTGGTCCGATGGAGTCCGGGACGCTACGGATGGACCCGTTCTGGCGCTGCTGGGCGAGCAGGTAGGCCGCGCCGGTGCCGACAGCCGCAGGGGCCTGGGGGCCGGTCACTGTGGTGAGCGTGATGAGGGCGTAGGCGGTGCTGAGAGCGTCGCTGGGTGCCCCGTCCTGCCGGCCCCAGCCGCCGTCGCTGTTCTGGCTGTCCAGCACCAGGGCCTGGCACGGGCGGGCGAGGGCGTGCCCGACGGCGCTCGGGTGACGGGTGGCGGCGAGCGCCGCCCGGAAGACGGTGTGGTAGCGGCTGCTGCTCCAGTCCGGCGGAAACGATCCGTCCGCTCGCTGCGCGGCGCCGAGATAGTCGAGGGCGGCCTCGACTGTGGCATGCTCGGCTGGTCCTTGGGTGGTGAGGGCGTTGGCCGCGGCCGCGGCCATTCCCGCTTCCGACGGGGCCCCGGCCGAGTAGGTGGGGAATCCGCCGTCATGGCCTCGCACCGCGCGCAGGGCTCCGATCGCGCGGCGGATCGGAGCACGGTGCGCCCTCGCGTCCACGACGTGGAGGACCTCGATGGCGGCCGAGGTGCAGTCCACGTCGGACTGCTCGGCGCCTTCGGTGTAGGACCATCCGCCGCCGCTCTGCTGCAAGGCGACCAGGCGCCGGGCGATGGCATCCAGGACCGGTGCGCCCGCTCCGGCGGCGTGCAGGGCGAGGCCGGCGGTGGCGGTGACCCAGGTGTCCTCGTCGCAGATGAACGGCATCCCGCCGTCCGGGCGCTGATGCGCCAGTGCGGTCCGTATCCCCTGGGCCACCAGATGCTCGTGGCCGGGTATGAGGGACAGGGCGTGCAACACGGACAGGTGGATGAGGAGGTTGCCCTCCCACACCGTTCCGGGGTGCTGCGTGGAACGCAGCAGAGCCACCTCGCCCTCGTTGATGTCGCCGAGCGCCCCGTGGGCATCGGCGAGGACGACTTTCACCGCGGTGACCTGGACGCGTGCCCACGGGTGCAGACCGCGCGGGGAGAACGCTTCAGGATGGGGAGGCCCGGCTGTGGCAGGTGCGACGCCGAGCAGGTGGAGCACCGCGTCGAGCAGGGCTCGTTTGCGGGCACCGGTGAAGTCCGGCGCCTGGGAAAGGAAAACCTCGAGGCTTGGTGGATCCGCCACTTGGTGGCCGCCCAGAGCGGCCCGGGCCAGTAATCGGTCAAGCCGCTCGGGGGAGTCCCGGTACCGGGCCAGGTAGTCGGCCACCCGGCGACGGGCGGTAGGATCCGCCCGGGTGAGGTCAAGGAGGGCCAGTAACAGAGCCGACTCCAGAACACGGCTGTGGCAGGGTTCCCGTACCGCCCCGTCAGGGCCGACGCGGGCGAGGAGATGCGTGCGCAGCCGTTGTGTGGCCGACCACAGGCCGACAGGTAACGCGCCGTGGGGCCAGCGGGGCAGACCCCCGGTGATCGCCGGAATTCTCATCTGGGTCCTTTCCGGGAGGGCGCCGACGCGGGCGGCCTGAAGCCGACCCGAGAGCCGTCAGTCACACCTGCCGGATCTGAAGGAGCTGATAAGCCAGGCGGAGTGTCAGTCATGTTCGGATCTTGGCAGAACACGGCCAAACGAGGAATGGCGCGAAGCGGACGCCGACCGGCGCCTCTACGGGAGGCGGAGAACAGCGGCCTTTGGTTCATGGCCTGCTGTGCGCTGTCCCCGGTTGATGGTGATCTGCCAAGATCCGCCTATGACGGACCCCACATCAGGCTTATCGGACCCGGTCGCGGCCCAGTTGCTGCGCTGGGCCTGGCAGGAGGGTGTGATCAGCGACGACGAAGGGGAGCGGCGGCTGGTACGGATGAGACTCCCGGTGCTGGCCGGCGGCGCGCTGCCCCACGCCGGTGCGGCGGACGTGGTGTTGACCGCGCAGTGGGCGGCGTTCATCTGCTGGGTGGACGACGAAATCGACCGCCGAGACCTGGGATCACAACCGGTAGAGCTGGAGAAGTTCACCGCGCCCCTACGCGAGGTACTTACCACCGGACGTGAGTCCGCAACGCCAGGCCGGCACGCGAAGGTCCTGGCCCAGCTGCTGCAGCACACCGATCCAGAGAGATCAGGCCGGTGGCGGGAGCGGTTCGCCGCCCACTACTCGGATTTCCTGGACGCCACCGAGGAAGAGGTGGCACTGCGCCGCGCTGGTACCCGACTGTCAATGACGCGCTACGTCCGGTTGCGGCGGCGCACCATCACCGTGTTCCCGTTGCTGGCCGTGCTGGAACGCATCGGCCACATCGAGCCGGTCGAGGAACCGGCACTCGAAGCCGAACTGTCGGAGCTCCGATCGGCGGCGGCAGACATCGCGGGCTGGGCGAACGACCTCGCCAGCCAGGAGGACGACCGGGCCACCGGCCAGGACAACCTGCTCACGGTCCTCGCCCGCCGACACCACTGCTCGGCCGCTGCCGCCCGTACCCGCGCGACCGACATGATCCAACAGCGCCACACCGGCCTCACCGCCGCTGCCGCATCTCTACGCGTCACCCCCGGGCTGCCGCAGGGCCAGCTCGATGCACTGGGCCGCCACGTGGATCTGGTGGAGAGGCTCACAGCGGCGAACCTGCACTGGCTGGCGGTCACCGGACGCTTCACCGCCGACCCGATCAACAGCCAGTCCGTGCCACTTCACCCGTCGACACCCTGGTCTTGACCCACCGGCATGTCGGAAGTCAGATCAGGCCCGACGAAACCCGGCGACACGACCCCGAGATGACCCCCCAACGCCAGGAGGCACTCCGTGACGACGTCCCCGACTGACCCCGGACGGCCCGCCCCACTCGTCCCCGGCCGGCTTCCACTCCTGGGGCATGCCCACCACCTCGCCCACAGGCCGCTGCCCTTCCTGCGCTCCCTTCCCCAGTACGGGGAACTGGTCCGCATCCGCATCGGGCCGCAGGACGTCTACGTCGCCACCAGCGCTGCCCTGACCCGCCAGATCCTTGTCCCCGACGCCCGCAAATTCGACAAGGGCGAAATGTTCGACGAACTGCGCCAGCAGATGGGAAACGGCCTGGTCACCTCATCCGGGGACTTCCACCGTCGGCAACGGCGCCTGGCCCAGCCCGCCTTCCGCCCGGAGCGCGTTTCCTCCTTCGGCCACGTGATGAGCCACCGTGCCGCCGCCTGGGCCGCCTCCTGGCAGCCGGACACCCCTATCGACCTGGCGCGCCAGATCGACGCCGTCACCCTTGCCACGCTCCTCGACATCATCTTCAACCAGACCAGCGACGACCTGCGGGCCACCGTCAAGACCTGGACCGCCGTGAGAAGCGGCGCCATGCGGCGCGCCCTGTCCCCGGCCGCGGCCTGGCGCACCCGCCTGGCCGGCCCCCGCGAGCCAGGCAGCGATCCACAAGCCCAGAAGGCTGTAGCCGCCCTGCGCAACGCGATCGGGCAGGAGATCAACCGGCGGCGCACCACAGACAAGGATCCGGGCGGGCTGCTGTCCACCCTGGTCCACGCCCGTGACCACCAAAGCGGGGCCGGCATGTCGGACGAGGTGGTGTGCGACGAGATCCTGAACCTGTTCGTCGCCGGCACCGGCACCATGAGCGCCGCCCTCGCCTGGACCTTTCACGAAATCGCCAACCACCCAGACGTCGAACAGCAGCTGCTGGCCGAGTTGGACGCCGTGACCGGCCGAACCCAGGTCCAGGCCGAGCACATCCCTCACCTGCCCTACACCCGGCAGGTTCTCAGCGAGGTCCTGCGCCGCCACCCCACCTGGCTCCTCATGCGACGCACCATCCAACCGGTGCCCCTCGACCAGACCCTGCTGCCGACCGGCGCCCGCGTCTACCTCAGCCCCCACATCCTCCACCACGACCCCGTCCTGTTCCCCGAGCCCGACTCCTTCGCCCCCGACCGCTGGCGCCCCGGCCGCATCACCCCTGAGCACAAAGACGCGTTCATCCCGTTCAGCGCCGGCCACCGCCGCTGCGCCGGCGACGGCTACGCCTGGACACAGCTGACCCTCATGCTCACCAACGTCCTGGCCCAATGGCGCCTCCGCCCGGCCGACGACCGCCTGGTGCACTCCCGCGTCGGCACCGTGGAACGCCCCGACCGGCTGCTGATGGTGCCCACCCGCCGCTGAACAAGGAGATCGCAGGACCGTGCAGCGTCTTGTGCCCCGTGCTCCGCTACACGCTCCTGCCCGCCCGCACGTCGACGCCGGGGGCGTGTCCGGATGCGGCGCATGCACGGCAGCTGCGGCGTGCTGTCCGTGGCCCGCGCGTACGGCGCGGGCCCGGAACTCCTGATCGGGATCGGATGGTTAGGGGGTGGGGAAGGTGCCGATGGGGTTGGTGATCTCGCCGTGGCCTTCGAAGGTGAAGAGGGGAGCGCCGGCTGCCGCCGGGCTGGCACCGAAGGTGTCGGTGAAGGCTGCCGCGGCGGGTTCGGTGATGTTCACCGGGATGGGTGTGGTGTTCACCGTACGGAGACCGATCCGGACGGTGCTGAGGGAGAGCTCGAAGCGGTAGAGGTCGATGTTCGAGGCGGGGGCGCCGTCCTTGGCGACGTCGGCGCTGGCGTAGCGAGCACCGGGGTGGAGGTGCACATGGGTCACGTCGAGCCGGTGCCCGGCATCGGAGAAGCGCAGACCTCCCTCGAGCGGGATCTCGCCGCCCGTCAGGTCCGGCTGCAGCGTGCCGGCGCCGGGGAGGGTGACGCAGTTGCCGGTGGCCGTCGCGGGCGCGATGGCTTCAAGCTTCACCTTCCGTGCCTCAAGGGCGCGGGCCGCGTCCGGTACGAGGCAGAGGGTGCCGTGGCCGCGGAGGGAGAGCCCAGGGCCTACGGCCCCGGCTGCGACGGCGGTGACACCCACGGTTGCCGCGGCAGCGAGTGAGAGGAGGACGAGGCGCTTCTTGCTGTTAAAGATCTTCATATCGCCGGTAACGACTGATCGTCAGATACGAAATGCAGGGCCGTTCGTGATCACCCGTATGCCCCAACTGTGTCTGCAGTGTCCGGTGCTCGAGCGGCCGGGCAGACGGAGACCGCGCTTGTATCGGCAGGGTCCTGCGGCTGCCTGCACTGTCGACCCGGGCCGGTCAGGATGCCCACGGTGTGCAGCGTCGGACGTTGTGCCGGAGGGCTTCCAGCACGGTGCTGCGGGTGAGTTGAGTGGGCAGCAGGCGGTCGAGGTGGGAGGGCAGGCAGGGCTGCTCGGGCGGTTGGAATCCGAGCTGGGCCAGGCGACCCATGCCGTGGCTGCGGGTTCGCGAGGTGGCGTGATCGGCCAGTAGCGACCCGGTGACGGGCCGGCCGGTCTCCTTGAGGAAGTCGCTGCAGGCGCGCTCGAGGTCGGCGGCCGTGAGGCGGGCGGGGCCGGCCGTGGCCCAGTGGAGCCCGGGGGCTGTGGTGTCGCCGCAGAGCTGGGCTTCGGTCAAGGCAGTGACGTACTCGACCAGGGTTTCCATCGGGATGATGTCGCACCAGTGGTCGGGGAGGACGGGCAGTGCGCCGGTGCGGCCTTGCAGCAGGGCGTCGAACAGGGCGTGGGGGAACTGATGTCTGGGCAGGGTGGGGGCGTTGCGTGCGGCGAACAGGAGGCCGGTGCGCACGATGGCGACCGGCCGGCTGCTGTGGGCGACCAGTTCTTCCGCCTGCCGCTTCGAGCGGCCGTAGGCGCGCATACAGTGGGCGGGGAGATCGTCTCCGGGCAGGTCCAGGGCGGCGGATACGGAGGACAGCAGGACCACGGGTACGTGTGCGGCCTCGGCGAGTTCCAGGATTCGGCGGGTGCCCTGGACGTTGACCTTCTCGAAGGCAGTCAGGTCGCCAGGGGCGAAGTCGGTGAGCGCCGCACAGTGGACGATGGCGTCGATGCCGGCCGCGAGCTCCCGGTGCAGGCGATCGCTCAGGCCCAGACACTCGGCGGTGAGATCGGCCTGCACGCAGGTGGTGGCGCTCTCGGGCCGGCGGCGGTGGACGAGTGCGATGACCTCGTAGCGTGCGGCGAGGGCCGGCAAAAGACTTGCGCCGATCACTCCGGTTGCGCCGGTGAGCAGGACGGTGGGGCGGGAAGGCGGCACGGTGACCTCACGGTGGGCTGAAGGTGCAAGCGGGTCTGGCGGGTGCGGACCCCGTCGCGTTCAGGCGCGAGTAGCGGTGGCCAGTTCGGCCAGTTCGCGTTCCCACAGGTGAGGGAGGTCGCGTACGTGCTGGTGCTGGGTCCGGGCGGTGACGGAGAAGGCGGCGCGGGTTCCGTAGAGGAACAGGACGCTGGAGAACAGGTGACCGCTCAGCAATGGGGGCAACGCGAGGCCTGCCGTGACGGGGGCGCCGCCGACGGCCAGCGGGGTGTGGACGCCGAGAAGGGTCGCACTCCCGAGCGCGTCCTCAGGGCTGAGGGAGATGGAGAAGTTCTTCCAGAACAGGTGGTGCGGCATGTTGTCCATGACCTTGCGGGTGCGGTCCCTGGGCCAGCTGCTGGTCTGTTCGATGATGCGGGCAAGCCGTCGGTCAGCGCCTCGCTCCTCCACCGGCAGGAGGATGCGCATGAGTCCGCACCGGTTGCCGCGGTCCTGGCGGTCCTGGCGGAGGCGGAGGTTGAACGGGACCCGTACGGGGACGGGCCGGCCACGTTCGGCGCGGGGCAGCCACGCGCGTAGGGATCCCGCGAGGGCGGCAAGGTAAATGTCGTTGAGAGAGGCTCCCGAGGCTCGGCTGATAGTGCGCAGCGCCTCCACGGGGACATCCGCTGTGGCCAGCAATCTGCTCTGCTTACGGGGCGGGGGCGGGGTGGTGGCCCACTGGCGATCGACAGCTTTGGAGCTCTTTTCGCTGGCGGGCTCAGGCACCCGGGCGTCGAACAGCCGGCTGATCGTGTGTGCGACCGCTGCTCCGTCCTGAGCGGCGTGGTGAACACGGTAGGCAAGCAGGTATTCGTCATCGCGTCCGGTGCCGGTCAGCCAAAGACCCCAGCCCGGCCGGTCGTCCCCCAGCGGCTGGTTCGCCAGCAGTTCAGCAGTGCGGTGCAGGTCGATCGCACCGTTGAGGACGTGCACGTGGCGGCCAATGTCGAAGCCGTCGGCCGGACGCCAGCGCTCCTCGCGAAGTGGCCCGTCCAGGCACTCCGCGAGCACGGGTACCTGCGCCATGCGTGCTGTGACGAGCGCTGCGAGCCGCTCCGGTGTGGGTCTCGGCCCCTGCACCCGGAGCGCGACGCCGATGACGAATCCGTCATTGGGGCGCTGGCGGGCCCACTCCAGCATCACCCGGTCCTGAGCCAGGCCCGGCTCACCCGCCATGCGGTTGGCGTCTGCCTTTCCCACCGAATTCCCGGTCGTGAGCGACGTGGTCGGCACCCGCTCCGCTCCCTGAGCGGTAGCGGGCTGGGGGTCGCTGTTTACGGTCATGACGGCTCCGCTCTCGGGCGTGCGTACGGGCACTTCAGCGTCGGCGGCTGCGCGCGGGTCGAAAGGAAGGGAGGAGGCCCGCCCGTGGGGCCTGGGGCGAAGGACGGGCGCAACCGAGTGAACGAGGCCAACCCTGCTTTGGACACTGGCCGTTGCCTTGTCCCGAGAACCTTCGCCGTGCGGGGTCCGAGTGGACCTTGAAGCGCTCAGGCGCGGCTGCCGGAATGCCTCCGGCGGTTACGCTGCGCGACTCGGACGGGGGAATCAATCACCCGTATGCCGTAGTCGCCCCCCGCCTCGCAAGCAGCCGCTGCACGTTCTGCTGTGAGCTTGCCGCTGCACATCCGAGGCTCGCGCTGCAGGTCGGGGCGAAGCGCAAGGCCTGTCCTTGCAAGGGGGCACAAGGGCGAACGCGCCCGCGACCGTTCACACGACCGGTCGCGCACTCCTCCCTCGGCCCACCGGTGAAAGGACCCTCCAGACATGCCTGACCACATGGTTGCGGGATCCGTCACGGCGCCGGGCACGGTGCCCCGCCCCACTTCCCGCATCCGTTCGGCCCCGGACCCACGGGAGTGGCGACCGCTGCCGGCCGTGGTGAACGGACACGCAGCGCGCGCCGGCGAGCGTCCTGCCCTCAGTTTCGTCAGCTACAGCCAGGACTCCGGCGGTACGTGGCAGACGCTCACCTTCACCCAGGTGGATCTGCGCGCGCGGGCGTTGGCGACCGTGCTCGAATCCCGGTTCCCCCGGGGCGGGCGCGTCGCCGTGCTGTGTCCCCAGGGCCTGGACTACGGGGTTGCGTTCCTCGCGTGCCTGTACGCCGGAATGATCGCAGTGCCGCTCTTCCCCCCGGAGGACCCCCGGCGCACCGACCAGTTGGCGGCCGTCCTCGCGGACGCGGACCCGGTCTGCCTGCTCACTGTCAGTCCCAACACCCCCGCTTGCCGGGACCTGGCCGGCGGACGGGTACCGGTGTGGGTCGTGGACGAGGCTGATCCCCGCCCGGCCTCCGACTGGTCCGGGTACCAGGCCGAGGCTGCGGAGCCGGCCTATCTGCAGTACACCTCCGGCTCCACCGGCCGCCCCAACGGAGCTGTCATCACCCACGGGAACCTGGTGGCCAGCACCCGGCAGGTCATGGAAGGCTGCGGCCTGTCCGACAGCACGCCCATCGCGAGCTGGCTGCCGCAGTTCCACGACATGGGCCTGTCCATCGGCGTCCTCGCCCCCATGCTTGCCGGGACGCATGTCGCACTCATGTCGCCGCTGGCATTCATCCAGCGCCCCGTGCGCTGGCTGCGCCTGCTGGACGCGCACCGCGCCCACTTCAGCGGAGGACCCAACTTCGCCTACGACTTGTGCGTGCGGAAGGTCCCCGACCCGTCTGGACTGGACCTGAGCAGTGTCCGCGTGCTCACCAACGGCGCCGAGCCGGTACGGGTCGGCACGCTGCGGCGCTTCACCGAAGCCTTCGCTGTCGCAGGTCTCGCACCGGACGCGGTCAAGCCCAGCTACGGCCTGGCCGAGGCCACCGTGCTGGTCGCCTGCAACCGGGTCGGGCAGCGCTGGACCGAACTCGACCTCGACAGCCACGCCCTCACCACCGGCGAAGTACGCGTTGTCGCCGACGGCGACGCGGCGGCACCGACCACCACGGTGGTCGGCTGCGGCCGACCCGTCGGACAGCACGTGAGGGTGGCAGACCCCGAGACCGGCGTCGAACAAGCAGCGGGCTTCATCGGCGAGCTCTGGCTGCGCGGCCCCAACGTGGCAGCCGGCTACTGGCGCGAGGAGCAGCGCTCCACCCAGCTGTTCAACCGAACCCTCAAGACCACCAGGGGAAGCGACAGCGGCTGGCTGCGCACCGGCGATCTGGGCTTCCTGCACGATGGCGAGGTGTTCGTCCTGGGCCGCACCAAGGACGTCATCATCATCCACGGCGCCAACCACGTGGCCGGCGACATCGAGGACACCATCCGGCAGGCGATCCCCGAAGCCGTGCCAGGCGCCGTAGCGGCCTTCGCTGTACCGGGCGACGACGCCGAGGGAGACCGGCTCATCGTGATGGTGGAACTCTCCTCAGGCCCGCAGAGCGCGACGGACATCGATCTGCGCCGACGCGTGCAGATCGCCATCGCTGAACGCCACGGCGTGCGGCCGCATGACGTAAAGGCGGCCCGGCGGGGCAGCCTTCCGCGCACGACCAGCGGAAAGCTGCGCCGCAAGGAGTGCCGCGAGCGCTACCTCACGGACGAACAGAGCTCGGCCGCACGGACGGACAGCAGGGACGACCAGTGACAGACCCCACGGACTCCGCGGAGATCACCCACTGGCTGACAAGCCACCTGGCAAGCCTCCTCGAAGTCCCCGCCTCGGACCTCGACCCCACCTTGCCCTTGGACGCCCTCGGCATCACCTCCATGGAAGAGGTGATGATCACGGCAAACCTCGAAGCACGGTACGCGGTGACGGTCCCGATCGCCGACATGCGGCGCCACCCCACCATCGCAGCGCTCTCTGGCTACATCTCCAGCCGTATGCAAACGGCCCCTCATGACCGGATCGCCGCAGATTGACGGACCAGCGGACCCACCGGACTGAGGTGCCCAACTCAGCGTCGGCGCACAGCGGTGCCTCCGACACAACCCCGACCCGTCGCCAGTACGAACGCAGCCCAGCTTTCCGGCCTTGCTGCGCGCCCGTCTTCATCGAGTGGAGAAACCCCATGTACGACAGGATCGTCGCCATGCTGTTCGAGATCGGTGTCGACACCTCGCAGGTGACGCCGCAGAGCACCTTCCGCGACCTGTGCATGGACTCGCTCTCGCTGACCGAGCTGGCCGTCATGGTGTCCGACGACACGGGCGAGCGGGCCGGCCACATGACCCTGGACACGACGCTGGCCCAGGCCGTGCAGCAGCTTACGCACGACGTGGAGCCGCAGGAGTCGTACTCGCGATGACAATCCCGCCGAAGATTGCGCCCGGGATCCGCCTCGGGCATCGAGCTCGGGCCGGTTCTCAATGAGCCGACCCGACATCGCCGTCACCGGTCTCGGCATGCTCACCCCTGCCGGAATCAACGTGGAGTCCACCTGGAAGGGCGTCTGCGACGGCGAGCCAACGGCTGCCACAGCCGGCCAGCTCGTCGGCCTGCCGGTCGACTTCTGCTGCTCTGTGCCGTTCTTCGACGCTCAGGAGTCGCTGGGCCGCCGGACCGTTCACCGGCTGGATCGCTCCGCGCAGCTCGCGCTCATGGCCGCCAAGGAGGCCTTGCAGGACGCCGCTCTTGATCCGCAGACCTGGGACGGCACCCGTGTCGGGGTAGTGATCGGCAGCGGCATGGGGGCTTGCCAGACCTGGGAGGACCAGCACCGGCAACTGCTCGACCGGCCCACACGTGTCTCACCGCTGCTGATCTCCATGATCGGGCCGAGTACCCCCGCCAGCGAGATTGCTCTCCTGTGCGGCGCGCTCGGCCCGACCCTGGTGACGGCGACTGCCTGTGCCTCCGGCGCGACTGCCATCACCGTGGCCCGCGACCTCCTGATCACCGGCCAGTGCGACATCGTCATCGCGGGCGGCACCGAAGCGAGCAACACGCCCCTGATCGCCACCGGGTTCGCCCAGCTCGGTGCCCTCTCGACCCGCCGCCACGACCCCGCCGGCGCCTCCCGGCCCTTCGATCTGGCTCGGGACGGCTTCGTGCTGGGCGAAGCAGCGACCGTCCTCATCCTGGAGCGGGCCGAGGACGCCGCCGCCCGCGGCCACACGCCCCGGGCTCTCCTGGCCGGGTGCGCGTCCACGACCGACGCCCACCACCCCACCGCTCCCCACCCCGACGGCCGCGGGCTCAAGCAAGCCATGCGCGCCGCTCTGGCCGATGCCGCACTCACCCCGCACGAGGTGGACCACGTCAATGCCCACGGCAGCTCCACCGTCCTCAACGACGCTGTCGAAGCGCAGGTGATCAGCACCGTGCTGCCCGGCGGACCGTTCGTCACCTCTACCAAGGGCGCCCTCGGCCATTCCCTCGGAGCCACCGGCGCGGTGGAAGCCGCTCTGACCGTCCTGAGCCTGCAGCACGGCCTGATCCCGCCCACCGCCAACCTGGAGAGCCCCGACCCGGCCTTCGACCTCAACCTCGTCGTCAAAGCCGCCGTGAACGAACACCTGGGCGTGGCACTGAGCAACTCCGTCGGCTTCGGCGGCCACAACGTCGTCCTGGCCTTCCGCACCCCCTGACTGGCGTCGCGCCGGTCACCTGAATTCCCTCGACAGCCGTATGACGGCCGACGGACCACTCGTCAGCGACGGCCTGGCCCCGGTCGTCCTCACAAGATCAGAAAGGCATGCTCATGGAACGGTCAGCAACCGACGCAACCGACGGTGCGGCAACCGAAGCGGGACGAACGGGCGGGAGGAGCCCGGAAGCAGCAGTGGCCCCCATCGCGGGACGAGACGTTCCCAACGCCCCCGGACACCGCAGGCTGCTGGGCCACCTTCCACTCATGCGGGACGGAATGCTGCCCATGCTCCGCGAATTGGGCGAGGCCGGCCCCGTGGTGAAACTGCAGCTCGGCCCCGGAACCAAATATGTGATCAGCGACGGGGAGCTGGCCCACGAGATCCTCGCCGACAAGACCAACGCATTCGGGCGCGAGCGTATGGCCCGAGGCTTCCGTCCCGTCACAGGAGACGGATTGTTCACCCTCGACGGGACGGCACACCGTGAGCGCCGCAAGATCGTCACCCCCGCGTTCACCCGCACCCCCCTCGCCGCCACCACGCCCCTGATCTGCCAGGTCACCTCGGACTTCGCCAAGCGCCTGCCGCCGCGCACCGTACTCGAGCTCGACCACGAGATGCTCAAACTCAGCGTCGACATCGCGGTCCGCTGCCTCTTCCGCTCCGAAGCACCCGCAGACACCGTCTCCTGGCTGGCCACCAAGGCATTCACCTTGTCGAGGGGAATCCTGCTGCGGATGACGGCGCCCCTCTGGCTGCCCCCCATGCGCACGCCCAGCGGCTGGCGGGCCACCCGCACCCTGCGAGAAGTCGCCGTGACCCTGTCCGCACGACACGTCCCAGCCGGCTGCGGCAACGACGTTCTGAGCCTCCTGGACGAAGCCGCCTGCCCCGCCCAGGGCGAACCGAACATCACCCGGACCGCGGTCATCGACGAACTGATCACCTTCCTGGCCGCCAACAGCGACGCCACCGCCATGACGCTCGCCTGGGCCTGGCACGAACTGGCCCAAAACCGCGACCTCGAACAAGCCGTACAAAGCGAGGCCGACGCCCTGTTCAACGGCGGCCGGCCCCTGCCGGACAAGGTCGTCGAGCACCTTCCCCTCACCAGCCGGGTCGTCAAGGAAGTGATGCGCCTCTACCCCATCCCCGTCGTCGCGCGTAACACCGTCCGCGAGGTGACCGTCGGCGGATTCCGCCTCCCACCCCGAGCGGAGGTCCTGCTCAACCTCTACGGAATTCACCGCGACCCCACCGTCTACCCGCACCCCGACACCTTCGACCCCCACCGCTGGACGGGCGACGAAGCACTCACGACCCGCGGCAACGCCTACCTCCCCTTCAGCGCCGGCGCGCACCGCTGCGTCGGTGCCCCCTTCGCCGCCATCAGTGCACCAGTCGCCCTGGCCGCCCTGGCCGCCCGGTTCGAACTGAGGCCGGCCCACCCCGACCGTCCGGTGAAAGCCGTGGCGGGCGTGGTCACCCGACCCAAGAGGCTCCTCATGACGGCGACTCCACGAGCCGGCTTCAACGCCCAGCAGCGCGTCTCGGATTCGGCCATGGTGTAAGGCCTGCAGGACCGTGCCGATGGCTTCGGTCAGCGGCTGGCTTCAACCTGTTCCCCTTACGGCTCGCTCGGGTGTGACAGACCAACATCGCAACCTATGCGCCGGAAGAGGGGCGCGCAGGGCGTACGCGAGCACGGCGCTCCCCTCGTCGGCCCTGCTGCTGAGAGAGCGAGCCGTGGCCAACAGGCGCTCTTACGCCTGCGGAGTTCCTCACCCACACTGGCGGCCGGGGGAGGAATCGGGTGGCAGCTTGCAAGCCGAAGCGCCGGTTGTCCCGGCGTGAGTGCCGGGACGACAGGCTCGCTGCGGGAGCCGTCGGCGGTATTGCCGTCCTGGGCGTGTTCACCACGTCATGGGCCGTGATCTGGCGAATTCTCGGCCAGATCCACCTGTGATGCCTCTCCTGAGCTGCGCGCGGAACATCCCCTGGGGGCAGGCCGAAGAGCCAGACACATCGGCACGGCAACTGGCCCGGATGCGGAGAGTGCGAACTGTCTGACACAAACTGCCCCGCGGCGACCGCTACTTGATCACGTTGGGGAAACCTGAGGTACTCCTGGGGGAAGCGAGTCGTCCTACATCCCTGACATGCCTGATGCGTCGTCAGGTAAGTCGGCATCGGGCCCCGAGCATTCCGAAGTGGCTGTCCGATTCGACGCCTGTTCGGCGGCGCCACAACAGCCTGGCTCGCACGGACGTGCAGGCAAGGAGCCTTCTCGCCAGCGGGAATCGATGTTCCTTTTAATCTTCGATCCGACGCGTGTCGGTGTAGATTGAGACCGCCCTTGACCTGCGGAAAGCAGGCAGGGAGCTGACATTCCGGGAGTTTCCACATGCTTCGCACCATGTTCAAGTCCAAGATCCACCGGGCCACCGTCACCCAGGCCGACCTGCACTACGTCGGCTCCGTGACCATCGACGCCGATCTGCTGGACGCGGCCGATCTGCTGCCCGGGGAACTGGTCCACATCGTGGACATCACCAACGGGGCCCGGCTGGAGACCTACGTCATCGAGGGCGAGCGCGGGTCCGGGGTCATCGGGATCAACGGGGCCGCCGCCCATCTCGTGCACCCCGGGGACCTGGTCATCCTCATCAGCTACGCACAGGTCGAGGACGCGGAGGCGCGGGCGCTGAAGCCCCGCGTCGTGCACGTGGACGGCGACAACCGGATCGTCGAGCTGGGCGCGGATCCCTCCGCCCCGGTGCCGGGTACGGATCAGGAGCGCAGCCCCCACGCGGTGGCTGTCTGACGGGAGTCGGGGACCATGCCGCAGAGCGAGAGCCAGAGCACACCGATCGAGTTCCGGGACGAGCGCAAGGCCGGGCGGCTGCTCGCCGTGGAGGGCGAGGCGGTGGTCGGATACATCGCCTACTTCGTGCTCGCCGAGGCGCCCCACGCCCTGGTGGCGGTGCACACCGTCGTCGAGCCGGCCCACGAGGGCCGGGGCATTGCCGGGGGGCTGGTGCGGACCTTCTACGGGATCGCCGCCGCCGAGGGCGTGCCCGTGGTGCCGCTCTGCCCGTACGCGGCGAGCTGGGCCGACAAGCACCCCGACGAGGCGCCCGAGCCGGCCGCCGAGGTCGTGGCGGCGGCCAAGGCCCAGCTCGCCGCGGACTCCGACCTCTGGTGACGGAACCGGGCCTGGTCCTGCTGCACACCTCGCCCGTGCACGTCCCGGTCTTCGACGCGCTGCGCGACCGGCACCACCCGGGAGCCGTACTGCGGCACCTGGTGGCGCCGGAGCTGCTGGAACGGGCCCGCGCCGAAGGGCCCCGGGTGGTGGCTCCCGCCCTCCTGGCCCTGCTGGCCGCCGCCGGGCCCGCGCCCGTGCTCGTCACCTGTTCGACCATCGGGGCGACCGCGGAGTCGCTGGCTGCGCAGCTCGGTGTCCCCGTACTGCGGGTGGACCGGCCGATGGCGGCCGCCGCGGTGCGCACGGGCGCGCGGATCGCCGTACTGGCCGCCCTGGAGTCCACGCTCGCCCCGACCGCCGACCTGCTGGCCGAGGAGGCGGGCGAGCGGCGGGTGTCCGTCCGTACGCACCTGGTCGCCGGGGCCTGGGAATGCTTCGAGGCGGGGGACACGGCCGGATACCTGGCCCGCGTGGCCGCGGCCGCCGATGCCGTCACGGGCGCCGACGTCATCGTGCTCGCCCAGGCCTCCATGGCCGGGGCCGCCGGCCTGACCGCGAGCCCGGTCCCGGTGCTGTCCAGCCCGGTCCCGGTGCTGTCCAGCCCGGCCCCGGGCCTGGCCGCCGGTCTGGCACTGCGCCCGGCGCCGCGCCCGGCGCCGCCGTAGGGCGCATACCCGCGGCCATCGCGGGAAACTGGACACCATGGGACGAAACGTAGAGCAGACGCAGCCGCCGGTCCCGGGGCCAGAACCCTTCCCCGATCCGGAGCCCATGCCGCGGCCCGTGCCGCCCGTGCCCGGACCGGTACCCGAGCCCGACCCGATCCCCCCGCCTCCGGGACCCGCGCCGATCCCCCAGCCCGGGCCCCTCAGCTAGCCCTCTCGGACGTCAGTCCGTGCGGACCTCCGAGCGGTCGCCGCTCCAGAGGGTGTGGAACGAGCCCTCGCGGTCGGTCCGCCGGTAGGTGTGCGCCCCGAAGAAGTCCCGCTGCCCCTGGGTGAGGGCCGCCGGCAGCCGTTCCGCGCGCAGGGCGTCGTAGTACGCGAGCGAGGCCGCGAACGCCGGGACCGGGATGCCCTGGCCCACGGCGGCCACGATCACCGCGCGCCAGTCCTCCTGCGCCGCGCCGATCTCGTCCGCGAAGCCCGGGTCGGCCAGCAGGCTCACGAGCTCCGGCCGGGCGTCGTACGCCGCCCGGATCCGGTCGAGGAACGCGGCCCGGATGATGCAGCCGCCGCGCCACAGCGAGGCCATCGCGCCCAGGTCCACGCCCCAGCCGTACTCCTCGCTGCCCGCGCGGATCTGGTGGAAGCCCTGGGTGTACGAGACGATCTTCGACGCGTACAGCGCCTGCTCCACCTGCGCGGCGAAGGCCTCCGCCGCCTCCGGCGCGAGCGCGGTGGCGGTCGGGCCCGCGAGCCCGCGGGCGGCCGTCCGCAGGTCCGCGTGGCCGGAGACGGCGCGGGCGAAGACCGCCTCGGCGATCCCCGACACCGGCACCCCCAGGTCCAGGGCGATCTGCACGGTCCAGCGGCCGGTGCCCTTCTGCTCGGCGGCGTCGGCCACCACGTCGACGAACGGGCGGCCGGTCGCGGCGTCCGTGTGCGCGAGCACCTCCGCCGTGATCTCGATCAGGTACGAGTCCAGGCGCCCCCGGTTCCAGTCCCGGAAGGTCTCCGCGATCCGCGCGGGGGAGTAGCCCGCGACCTCGCGCAGCAGGTGGTACGCCTCGGCGATCAGCTGCATGTCGGCGTACTCGATGCCGTTGTGCACCATCTTGACGAAGTGTCCGGCGCCGTCGGGGCCGACGTGCGAGACGCACGGCGTGCCGTCCTTCGCCTTCGCCGAGATCTTCTCCAGCAGCGGACCGAGCGAGTCGTACGACTCGGCGGAGCCGCCCGGCATGATGCTCGGGCCGAGCAGCGCGCCCTCCTCGCCGCCCGAGATGCCCGCGCCGACGAAGTGGATGCCCTGCTCGCGCAGCTCCCTCTCGCGGCGCCGGGTGTCCTCGAAGTGGGCGTTGCCGCCGTCGATGATGACGTCGCCCTCCTCCAGGAGCGGGGCGAACTCGTGGATCACGGCGTCGGTCGGCTCCCCGGCCTTCACCATGACGACGATGCGGCGGGGGCGCTCCAGCGCGTCGACGAACTCCTTCGCCGACCCGGCGGCCACGAAGGCGCCCTCGTGCCCGAATTCCTCCACCAGGGCCGTGGTCTTGGCGGCGGTCCGGTTGTGTACGGCCACCGTGAATCCGTTGCGGGCGAAGTTCCTGGCGAGGTTGCTGCCCATGACGGCGAGGCCGGTGACGCCGATCTGGGCTGTGCTGGTGCTCATCGTTGCGCTCCTGCGTGCTTCGGTGTGCTTCCGTGTGCGGGACTGCCGACGCTACCGCCACGCGGCCGCCCGTGGATCTCCTGACGGGCAACACACCGTCAAGTACCGCTGACGAGCGCCCCGTTGCGCCCCTTGTCATGCCCTGTTCGCAACGTTAAGTTGTGCGGTTCCTGATGTCTTCAATGGGGGCTCCCATGGGTGTACGGGGCCGGCACCGCCGGTATCAGCCGAGCAGCATCAACCGGGCCTCGCTGGCCGTCACCGCCGGCGGCGCGGGGATGGCGCTCCCGCTCATCGGCGCCGGGGTCGCCCACGGCGCGACCGTGGACACCTGGGACAAGGTCGCCGCCTGCGAGTCCACCAACAACTGGCGCATCAACACCGGGAACGGCTATTACGGCGGCCTCCAGTTCAGCCAGAGCACCTGGCGGGCCTTCGGCGGCGCCGCCTACGCGCCGCGCGCCGACCTGGCCACCAAGGACCAGCAGATCGCGGTCGCGGAGAAGGTCCTGAAGGGCCAGGGCCCCGGGGCGTGGCCGCAGTGCGGCAAGAAGGCCGGCCTCACCCGCAGCGGACCGGCGCCGGCCGTCGCCCCGCAGGGACCGTCGCAGCCGAAGGCGCAGTCCGCGGCGCAGCCCAAGGCCGTGGCGCCGTCCCAGCCGGTGAAGACGGCGGCCCCGGCGCAGGGCGCCACGCCCAGTCCGACGGGGACCTCCGTCCTGCCGAACCCGTACGTCGTCGCGCCCGGCGACTCGCTCTCCGCGATCGCCACCGAGCAGCGCGTCGACGGCGGCTGGCAGGCGCTCTACGAGACCAACCGGGCCACCGTGGGCGCCAACCCGAACCTGATCTTCCCCGGCCAGCGGCTGACGCTGCGGATCACCGCCGGACCGGCCAAGCCGCCCGCGGAACCGTCGACGCCGCCGCCGGCCCGGCAGGGCCCCGAGAAGCCGCCGCGGACCGCCGACCCGGTGAAGCCCGTGGAACCGGCGGCCGAGAAGCCCGCCGAGAAGCCCGCACCGCCGAAACCGGCCGAAAAACCAGCCGAAAAGCCGGTGGAGAAGCCCGCGCCGGAGCCCGCCTCAGCGGAGCAGAAGCCGGATGCGGGCGGTTTCTCCGCCCCCGTCGACGCCGCCCTCGGCACCGCGTACCGCGTCTCGGGCTCCCACTGGTCCAGCGGCTACCACACGGGCGTCGACTTCCCCGTGGCGACCGGCACCACCGTCAAGTCCGTCGGGCCCGGCCAGATCGTCTCCGCCGGCTGGGCGGGTGCCTACGGCTACCAGGTCGTCATCAAGCACACCGACGGCCGGTACTCCCAGTACGCCCACCTCTCGGCCCTCGGCGTGAAGGCCGGCCAGCAGGTCTCCGGAGGCCAGCGGATCGGCCGCTCCGGCTCGACCGGCAACACCACCGGCCCGCACCTGCACTTCGAGATGCGCACGGGACCCGGTTACGGCTCCGACATCGACCCGCTGAAGTACCTCCGGGGCCACGGAGTCCGCATCTGACCCCCGCACCCGCGGGGGCACGGCCGTGAGCAGGACCAGACCGGCCGCCGCCACGAGGGCGCTGGCCACCGCCGAGGCGGTGCCGGCGGCCCCGTAGCGGAAGCCCTCGTCGAACAGCGTGATGCCGACCGTCGCCGCGACCACCGGGTTGATCACCGTCACGGTGGCCAGCGGCGCGGTCAGCCCCGCGCCCCGGTAGGCCGCCTGCGACAGCAGCAGCCCCGCGACCGCCAGCGCCGCGATCGCCACGAGGTCGGGCCACAGGCCGCCCAGCGCCCCGGGGGCGACGTTCTCGGCCACCGACTTGGTGAACACGGAGGCCATGCCGAAGGCCGTACCGGCCGCCGCGGCCAGCAGCACGCTGTGCAGCACCGCCCGGTGCATCCGGTGCGCCGCCACGAACAGCACGGCCACCGCCGCCCCGGTCACGGTCAGCAGCACGTTCCGCTCGCCGCCCGCCAGCGCCTGCTCCGCCCGCCCGTCCCCGCCGGTCAGCGCCAGCAGCCCGGCGAGGCCCACCGTGGCCAGCACCGCCCCGCGCCAGGCCGCCGCGCCCGCCCGGCGCCGTACGAACACGGCCGCCAGCGGCAGGGCGAAGACGATGGTGAGCGCGCCCAGCGGCTGCACCAGGCTCAGCGGTCCGTACGCGAGTGCGACCACGTGCAGCAGCGCACCGAGGCCGTTCAGCCCCACCGCCACCCACCAGCCGCCCCGCCGCAGCGGGGCGTAGGGGCGGTCCGGCGTGCTCGCCGCGACCCGTTCCTGGACGATCGCACCACCCGCGTACGCCAAGGCGGACACGAGGCAGAGCAGGACCGCCAGCGCCAGTGCACTCATAAGGTCCACAATGCCCGACCCATCTGCGCTATTCCTCCGCCCACAGGTGGTCACCGGTCATACTCCCGGCGTAGTACGGGAGTACGCCAGCGTGGCCCTTACAGCGGCGGGAACACGACCCCTGCGGCGCCCGTGACTCACCACGGCAGCCCCCTACGGTGACCGTCCGCTCTCGGTCCGTGAGGATTCCGGCAGCGGGTTTGGCTCCGGGCGCGTGGGATCCGTACAGTTCCCCTTTTGAGGACTTCCGCAGCAGGCGGATGCGGACGAGTGATCAAGGAACGCAGCGGCCATGACGGTGACCGAAGAAAGCCGGCAGCAGGGGCAGGACTACGGGCCGGGCATCGACCCCGAGCGGCTGGCGCTCTGCCTCAGCGTGCTCGAAGAGCTCGACACGATCGATGTCGACCACCCCGACGCCATCGCCGTCCGCCGCGCCACCGCCGGTGTCTACCGCACGGTCAAGCAGCGCCGCCGCCAGGAGCGCCGCGCCTCCAAGACCGCCAACGACAAGGCCGTCACCGAGGCCACCGCCACCGGCTCCGCCGAGCGCATCGACGACGAGACCGAGGGCATCCTGCCCTCCTCGGTCACGGAGGCCGGCCGCATCGCCGGGATACTCCAGCGCCCGCGCTCCTGCTACGTCTGCAAGACCCGCTACGTCGAGGTCGACTACTTCTACCACCAGCTCTGCCCCGAGTGCGCCGCCGAGAACCGGGCCAGGCGGGAGGCCCGCGCCGACCTCGCCGGCAAGCGCGCGCTGCTCACCGGCGGCCGGGCCAAGATCGGCATGTACATCGCGCTGCGGCTGCTGCGCGACGGCGCCCACACCACGATCACCACCCGCTTCCCCAAGGACGCCATCCGCCGCTTCAAGGCGATGGAGGACTCGGCGGAGTGGATGCACCGCCTGGAGGTCGTCGGCCTGGACCTGCGCGACCCCGCCCAGGCCGTGGCCCTCGCCGACCAGGTGGCCGCGGCCGGTCCCCTCGACATCCTGATCAACAACGCGACGCAGACCGTGCGCCGCCTGCCCAGCGCCTACGCGGCGCTGGTCGAGGGCGAGGCCGCCCCGCTGCCCGCCGGTGAGCTCCCCGCCCACCAGGTCATCGGCGCCTTCAACTCCGGCGCGGTCGACGGCCTCGCGGCGCTGCCCGTCGGGGTGAGCGGGCTCGAAGCGCAGAAGGTCGCCGACCTCGCCCTGGTCGCGGGCAACGCCAGCCTGGAGCGGCACCTCGCCGGCACCGCCATCGACGCCGGCGGCCTGCTGCCCGACGTCGTCGAGAGCAACACCTGGGTGCAGACCATCGACCAGATCTCCCCGGTCGAGCTGCTCGAGACCCAGCTGTGCAACTACACGTCGCCGTTCATCCTGATCAGCGCCCTTCGGCCGGCCATGGCGGAGGCCGCCCGGAAGGCGTCCAGCGGGCGTGCGTACGTCGTCAACGTCTCGGCGATGGAGGGCGTCTTCAGCCGCGGCTACAAGGGCGCGGGGCACCCGAACACCAACGCCGCCAAGGCCGCGATGAACATGGTGACGCGGACCAGCGGCCAGGAGATGTTCCAGACCGACCGCATCCTGATGACCTCGGTCGACACCGGCTGGATCACCGACGAGCGCCCGCACTTCGACAAGCTGCGCCTCGCCGAGGAGGGCTTCCACGCCCCGCTCGACCTGGTCGACGGCGCGGCCCGGGTCTACGACCCGATCGTCCGCGGCGAGCTCGGCGAGGACCTGTTCGGCGTCTTCCTGAAGGACTACGCCCCGGCGAACTGGTAACCGCGGAGCCTCCCCCTCTTAGGAGAGACCCCTCACCTAGGGGAGACCCCTCACGGACCTTCTCGACCCCCTCGGTGCCCCGAGGGGGTCGAGTGCGTTCCGGGCGGGCCCGACCCGGCAGGCTCCGGCGGCGACCAGGTCCAGCAGCGGCCGCCAGTCCTCCAGCACGCCCGCGTCCAGGTCCGCCGCGGCGGCCGAGTCCCGGGCATGGTGCAGGGTGGCCACCGCCTCGGCGTCGGAGCCGGCCCCGCCGTCGACGGAGACGAGGGCGCCCGACAGGCGTACCAGCCGGGCCACACGCCCGCCCAGCAGGGGGCGGATCGCCTCGGCCGCCACCCCGACGGTAACCGTCCCGTCACTCAGACGGAGCAGCCGTCCGATGTCGTGGAGCAGGCCCGCGAGCTGCAGTTCCTTGTCGAAGGGGTGCGAGCGGCGCAGCAGGGCCGCGGTCCGCAGACCCCGGTCGTCGGGGCTGCCGCGCAGGAGCTCCATCAGCTCCAACACGCTTGTGAAGTACGGAACTTGAGCTTCGGACACCCCGGACTCCGCCACCGCCGACCCCCTCCGTCACATCCTGCTCGTCCGGGGTCGAGCAGATCACCCGCCACGGACCCGCAGCCCGACGACTTGCTGAACTAGGAGCGAAAGTAAGAGGGCGCAGCGGATTTTGCCTTCCTATCGAGCGGAGGTCCGCTCATATGTGTACTCTGGGGCATCAAGACGGCCCCCATCCGGGCCGCGCTCCACTAAGGCGCCACCGCGTCCGGAAACCCTTTATCCCTTGCCCGGCTCGCGGTCCGCTTGCCGGGTTGCGCGACACAAAGGAGTGCGCGGTGACTGAGAAGACCAAGCCCGAACCGACGGTCATGGAGCGGACGGTGACGCGGGCGAAGCCCCGTACCGACGAACTCGGCAGCCTTGAGGTCTGGGCCCGATCCGCCCCGATCCGGCTGGCCGGCTACGAGGACGACCTGGCGGAAGCGCACATCCTCCCCGGTATCGACTAGCCCGCAGCGCGGTGCCAAGCGCCCCCTCGTGCCCACGGGCACCGGGGGCGCTGCCCTTTCCGGAAGGTTCCCGTCCCGCGTACGCCCTGAGCGTCATCGCCGAGGGCGATCACCGCTTCCCCCGCCCCACCCGCGCCGGGCAGGCTGGCCGGCATGAAGCTGCTGATGCTGGGTGGTACCGAATTCGTCGGACGCGCGGTCACCGAGGACGCCCTCGACCGGGGCTGGCAGGTGACCGTCTTCCACCGAGGACACCACGCGCCCCCGCCGGGCGCCGAGGCCCTGCACGGGGACCGCACCGCCCCCGGCGGTCTGGCCGCCCTCGACGCGGGGGAGTGGGACCTGGTCGTCGACACCTGGAGCGGCGCCCCCACCGCGGTGCGCGACAGCGCGCGCCTGCTGCGGGGGCGGGCCGGCGGGTACGCGTACGTCTCCAGCCGCTCGGTGTACGCCTACCCTTCCCCTCGCTCCGCTGGGGGGACCCCCACCCCCGCCGGGCAGGGCGAGGACGGCCCGCTCGTCGAGGGCTCGCCGGACGCCGGGCCGACCGCCTACGCCGAGGACAAGCGGGGCGGTGAACTCGCCGCCCTGGACGCCTTCGGCGACCGCGCCCTGCTGGTGCGCGCCGGACTTGTCCTCGGCCCGTACGAGAACATCGGCCGGCTGCCGTGGTGGCTGAACCGCACCGCCCGCGGCGGCCCGGTGCTCGCCCCCGGCCCCCGCGAACTCCCGATCCAGTACGTGGACGTACGCGACCTCGCGCGCTGGACCCTGGACGCCGCCGCTGCCGGGCGCGGAGGCGCGTACGACCTGGTCTCCCCGCCCGGGCACGCCACCATGGGGGCTTTCCTCGACGCCTGCGCCGCCGCCACCGGCGGCCGCGCCGAGCTGCGCTGGACCGACCCGGACCGGCTCCTGGAGGCCGGCGTCGAGCCCTGGACCGAGCTGCCCGTCTGGATCCCGGAGGGCCCGTCTCGCGCGCACGTGTTCGGCGCGGACGCCGGGAAGGCGCTGGCGGCCGGACTGACGTGCCGCCCGGTCGAGGAGACCGTCGCCGACACCTGGGCCTGGCTGCGGACGCTCGGCGGAGTCGCCCCGCAGCGGCCGGACCGCCCGGTCCTCGGCCTTTCCCCCGAGCGGGAGGCCGCGCTACTCGGGCTCTGACAGCCAGGCGTCCGCGAGGCGGGTCGGCGGGAGGTACTCGCGCACCAGCGTGCGGTGCCACCAGGCTCCCGTCTCGCGCAGCTCGCGCCAGGTGGTGAACCGGTAGCGGTAGAGCAGGGCCCGGACGTAGACGGGCGGAGCGTCCGGGAACGGGTTGTGGCGCAGCAGCCGCAGCGTGTCCCGGTCGCCGGCCAGCAGCCGCTCCACGAACGGCCCGAACCAGTCCCGCGCGTAGCCCGGGGAGATCGCCGCGAACCACATCAGCCAGTCCAGCCGCAGGTGGTACGGGGCGAACTGGCGGGGGATCCTGCGCAGTTCGGTCGGCTTGCCCCGGAAGCCGTACTCCCGCCAATCCCCGCCGTCCTCGTGCGGCACCCGGTCCGCGGTGCCCTCGACCACCACCTCCATGCGGACCCGGCCGACCGAGCCGAAGGCCCCGTAGGTGTTGACCAGGTGCAGTGCGTCGAAGGAGCGGTTCATCACCTGCCGGCGCGAGATCATGTTGAGCACCGGACGGCGGCTGAGGAACAGCACGAGGGCGGTCACCGCGCAGACCAGGACCACGAACCACACGGGCGCGTCCTGCGAGGCGGCGGCCGGCGGGGGGCCCGCGAGCCCGGTGAAGTCCACGGCCGAGAGGGCCAGCGTGATCGTCAGCCAGTTCAGCCAGGCGAAGTTGCCGGACAGCACCAGCCACAGCTGCGTCGCGACGATGATCCCGGCGGCGTACGAGGCCACCGGCTGCGGGGTGAACAGCAGCACCGGGACGACCAGTTGGGTCACGTGGTTGGCCGCGCACTCCACCCGGTGCAGCGGCTTCGGCAGGTGGTGGAAGAACCAGCTCAGCGGCCCGGCCATCGGCTGTGTCTCGTGGTGGTAGTAGAGGCAGGTCAGCTTGCGCCAGCAGGAGTCCCCGCGCATCTTGATCAGCCCGGCCCCGAACTCCACGCGGAAGAGCACCCAGCGCAGCAGCCACAGCACCAGCACCGGCGGCCCGGCCCGGGCGTTGCCGAGGAACACGGCGAGGAAGCCCACCTCCAGCAGCAGCGACTCCCAGCCGAAGGAGTACCAGGTCTGCCCCACGTTCACGACGGAGAGGTAGAGCACCCACAGCAGGGCCCACATCGCCATGGCGGCGCCGAGCGGCACCTCGTCGCCGGCGCCGGCGGCCAGCGCCGCGGCGAGTGCCGCGCCGGTCCAGGCGCAGCCGGCGAAGAAGCGGTCCGAGTAGTGCACTTGGAACAGGCTCGGGGCGCGCCGGAAGGGCACGTACCGCACGTAGTGCGGCACGGGCAGCATGCCGTGCGCCCCGATCAGGGCCCGGAACTGCAGGGCGGCCCCGACGAAGGCGACGAGGTAGATCCCGGCCAGGGCCCGCTGGAAGACCAGCCGGGCGAGCCAGTATCCGGGCGCCGTGAACCAGTCCATCGCCTCCAGTATCGGACCGGTCAGGCGGCGGTGGCCAGCTTGCGCAGGCGGTGGCCCAGCCGGCGGGCGTAGCGCAGCTGGAGGAACGGGACCGCCGGGCCGGCGAGGCGGGTGTACCAGCTGTTCGGGCGGCTGAAGGCGGTCACCGTGAACCACACGGTGCCGTCGGGGTCCATGTCCACGATGAAGGACTCCTCCCCGCACTCTGGGTGGCCGGGCCGGGTCCCGTAGGCGAAGCCGATGCGGGCGGGCTCGTACACCGTCCAGACCACCTCGCACGGGGCGTCGATGCGCAGCGGCCCGAGGCCGATCCCGACGACCACACGGCTGCCGGGCCGGACCGCTCCGGCATCGGCCCGTACCCGCATGCCGGAGGCGCGGTGCGCGTGGAAGGTGGTCACGGCGGTGCCGGCGGCCTCGAAGACGGCCCGGCCGTGTCCGAGGCGGGTGCGGTGGCCGAGGTGGTGGTAGCCGTCGGGCAGCGGCCGGTGGGCCGTCGCGCCCTGGTCGGGGTAGTTGACGGTGTCCCGGCCGGCGCTGATGAGGCGGGTCATGGCGAGGTCTCCAGTCGGTGGGTGGTCGGTGGTGGCTGGTCAGCGGTGGGCGGTCTGCGGTGCGTGGTCGGCGCGGGGGGAGTGGTCGGTGGTGAGCCGGCGCCAGGCCAGCACCGAGCAGAGGGCGAATCCGAGGGCGTTCCCGAGGCCGTGGGTCGCGGCCATCCAGGTCAGCGTGGGGTGCACGATCCCGGTGGCCTCGCCGGCCGCCCACCACAGGGCGAGCAGCATGGTGGCCACCAGCACGGCCGCCGAGGTCGCGAGCAGGGCCCGCGTGCCCCGGTCCCGGGCCGAGGGCCGGATCTCCCGCCAGGTCAGCAGGGCCACGGCCCACATCCCGCCGGTCAACACCACCGCGCCCACCAGCTCCGCCCAGTCGTCGACGAAGTAGCCGAGGAGCACGAGCAGGGTGCCGGCCGGGACGCTGTACGCCGCCCAGCGCGAGAGCCCCGTCGCGGGCCGGTCCCGGACGGCCCGGCACACGAGCCCCGCGACCAGCGCGGCCGCGAACCCGGCGAAGTGGAAGTGCGGCACGGTGAGCGCCAGGATGTCGAGGTCGAAACCGAAGAGCCGGTACCCGGCGCGCTCGGCGACCAGCGCGGTCCCGGCGATCGAGGGCGAGACCAGCGCGGTGGCGACGGCGATCCCGGACGGGTCAGGGAAGCGCCCCGGGGGACGGTCCCGCAGCAGCCGGACCGGGGCCCGGGCCGCGAGCGCCAGGCAGGCCGCCGCATAGAGTGTGGCGAGCGCCGTGGCGGGCAGTCCGCGCGGCAGCCACAGGCAGAGCGCCCCGGGGGCGGCGAGCAGCGGCCAGAGGCGGGCGGTCCGGTGGAGCCCGGCCGGGTCGATCAGGCGCAGGCCCGCCGGGACGACGTAGAGCATGCCCAGGGTGACGATCACATTCACCAGTACCGACACCCTGGACTCCCCCAACGCTGCGGCCGAACGCCTTGAACGCGTTCAACTCATGATGGTGACCTTACGGCCTTCCTTGAACATGTTCAAGACGCTCTCCGGTTGCGGCTCTCGCGCACATGCGGCAGACAGGAGGGAGCAACCGGGGCGAAAAGGGAGATCCACGTGCACGCACCGTCAGTTCCGACATCTCGTCAGACGTCGGGCCGTCACCTACCGGCCGGCGCGGCCCTCTTGGCCCTCCTCGGGCTGTTCGCCGCAGGCTGCGGCGCCCCCGAGGAGCCCAAGAGCGCCGCCGGACCCGAGATCCAGGAGGTCTACCTCCAGCCCGTGGCCTCCGCGGGCCCCGACCCCTTCACCGCCTCCTCGGCCACCGCCGAGTCCGCCCCCGTACAGCCCCCGCTGCCCAACCCGACCGGACAGGGCATCCGCACGATCAACGCGGCCACCCCCGGTCTGTACGGCGGCACCCAGCGGCTCGGCAGCTGCGACGTGGAACAGCAGGTCCGCTTCCTGACCACCGACGACGCCAAGGCCCGCGCCTTCGCCCAGGCCGCGGACATCGAACAGGCGAGCATCCCCGAGTTCCTGCGCGGCCTGACGCCCGTCGTGCTGCGCGCCGACACCCGGGTCACCAACCACGCCTTCCGCGACGGCGGGGCCGACGGCTTCCAGTCCGTCCTGCAGGCCGGCACCGCGGTCCTCGTCGACGAGCACGGCATGCCCCGGGTCCGCTGCGGCTGCGGAAACCCGCTGGCCTCCCCGCTCGCCGCCAAGGGGTCCCCGGTCCAGAAGGGCGACCCGTGGAGCGGCTACCAGCCCAACCAGGTCGTCGTCGTCGAACCCACCACCCACGTGATCAACAACCTGGTGATCGTCAACGTCGCCGACAACACCTGGATCGAACGCAAGCGGGGCGACGACGGGGCCCAGGACCGGCCGCCGCGCACGCTGCCCCAGTACGACCCCGCCGACGGGATCCCGACGGGCCCCGTCATGCCGTCCGGGTCCGCCTCGGCCCAGCCGTGCCGGAACGACCCGGCCGGCGCCGCGCCGGACTGCCAACCGACCGGATCGGCCCCGCAGAGCCCGCAGAACCCCCAGGGCGAGAACCCGCCGCGGACCCCCGGCGTCCCGCAGAACCCGGGCTCGCCGTCGGACGCCGTCCCCCGGCCGCAGCAGCCGCGCTCGGACGCTCCCTCGGACGTCCCCTCCGACCTGCCGGGCGGCGACGTGCCCTCGGACCTCCCCCCGGACATTCCGTTCGACCCGAACGACCCGGGTCTCGTGCCCGAGCCCGACGGGTCGATGCCGCAGCCGCTGGATCCGTACGTCGACCCGTACACCGACCCGTACACGGACCCGTACACGGACCCCTACTCCGACCCGAACCTGCAGCCGCAGCCCTCGGACGGAAGCCCGGACGGGAGCCACTCGCTGGAGAGCGCCTGACCGGCCGGTGTGTCATGGTGGATCGGTGCCGACCACCGTATCGCTGCCGGACGACTGGCCCGCACACCCGGACCGGTCGCTCTCGCTGAACCGCATGGGCAGTTTCGACTGGGACCTCGTGACCGGTCTCATGCACATGGACGAAGCGGCCCTGGACGTCTTCGACACGACCCCCGACGAGTACGACGGCCGGCCCGAGTCCCTCTCCCCGCGCGTCCCGGCCACCGAGTCGACGCGCCTCGACGCCCTCGTCTCCTCCGCCCTCAAGAGCAAGGTGGACAGCTACGGCGCCTACTTCCGCATCCGCTGCCACGACGGGCGGCTGCGCTGGACGCACACCCAGGGCCGCGTCATGCGCGGCCCGGACGGGCGGCCGTACCGGATCATCGGCATCGTCCGAGACGCGACCGACGAGCTCAGCCACTCGGCGGAGCGGCTGGGACTCGACGAGGAACGGCGCCGCCAGACGTCGGTGGTCGAGTCCACGACCGCCGCCCTCGCGCACGCCCGGACCGTACGGGACGTCATCGACGTCATCGGCGACGCCCACGGCCTGGAGCGGCTCGGCTCCATGGGCATGGTGATGGGCCTCGTCGAGGCCGGACGCATCCACCTCGTGGCCGAGGGCCCCCAGGACAGTTTCGTGCCCGGCACCCGCTACACCCGCGTCGACGAGCAGTACCCGATGAGCGAGGTCGTCCGCTCGCTCCAGCCGCGCTTCCTCGACTCCGCGGAGGAGTTCGCCGAGGGCTATCCCGACCTCTGGGCGAAGATCTCGTACATGCGGATCTCGGCGGCCGCCTACCTGCCGCTCATCGCCCAGGCCCGCCCCATCGGCGCGATCGGACTGCTCTACCAGGACAAGGACGGCTTCACCCAGGAGGAACGCAACCTGCTCGTCGCACTCGGCAGCAGCATCGCGCAGAGCCTCCAGCGGGCCATGCTGCTGGAGCAGGAGCACGACCTCGCCGAGGGCCTGCAGCAGGCCATGCTGCCGAGGCGGATCCCGTCGGTGCCCGGCGGGGAGATCGCCGTACGGTACCGCTCCGCCCGGATGGGCCGGGACATCGGCGGCGACTGGTACGACGTCATCCCGCTGCCCGGCGGCCGGGTCGGCGCCGTCATCGGCGACGTACAGGGCCACGACACGCACGCGGCCGCCGTCATGGGCCAGCTGCGGATCGTCCTGCGCGCCTACGCGGCCGAGGGGCACTCGCCCGGCACGGTCATGGCCCGCGCCTCCGTCTTCCTGCACGAACTGGACACGGACCGCTTCGCCACCTGCACCTACGTGGAGGCCGACCTCTCCACCGGGGTCCTCCAGCTGGTACGGGCGGGCCACATCGACCCCCTGCTGCGCACCCGCGACGGGGACTGCCGCCGGCTCCCGGTGGAGGGCGGGATGCCACTCGGCCTCTCGGCCGAGTTCGGCCGGCTGGAGTACCCGGTGACCACGGTGGAACTGGACCCTGACGAAACGCTCCTGCTGTGCACCGACGGCCTGGTGGAACAGCCCGGCGCCGACCTCGACGACGGCATCCGGCTGCTGGCCTCCCAGGTCCGCAGCGGCCCGTCGGACCTGCAGTTCCTGGCGGACCGGCTCTGCGAGGTCGCCGACGACCGGGGCGGGAACGACGACATGGCGCTGCTCCTGCTACGCCGCGAGGTGACCGCCGCCCCCCAGGCCGGCAGCCGCCTCCAGCAGCACGTGGCACCCGGCGACCCCGAGGCCCTGGTGGCGGCCCGCCACATGATCGGGGCGGCGGTGCGGGCGTGGGGCGCGCGGGAGCGGTCCGACGAGATCGAGCTCGTCGCGGACGAACTGATCGTGAACGCCCTGATGCACACCGACGGCCCGGCGATCGTCACCCTGCGGGTCCTGGCGGGACACGAGCGCAGGCTGCGGGTGGAGGTCGAGGACCGCTCCAGCGCGCTGCCGCGGCGGCGCGAGGCGGGGGAGGCGGGCGTCTCGGGACGGGGCCTGATGCTGGTGGACCGGCTGGCGGACGTCTGGGGCGTGGAGCCGCGCGGCGGCGGCAAGTGCGTGTGGTGCGAGTTCGTCATGGGCTAGGCCGTCTCTTTCGGATCTCGGCCCGGTCCGGGAGCCCATGCCCCGCGCGGGGAAAGTCCGTTGCGGGGCGCCGCCCGGTCCGTGAGGATCGACGGCGATGACTATCGCCATGGATGACGTCCGCCGGCTGCTCAAGGCAGGGGACCTGCCCGGAGCCGTCCGTTCGCTTCGCCCCCGCGCGGAGACCCTTCCCGTCGCCGAACTCGCCCAGGCCACCCGGGCCCTGGCCGAGACCGCCGGTTTCGAGGACCTCGCCGAGGCCGCCGGGGCCGCCGCCGGGCGGGCCGACGAACCGCAGGCCCTCTACGACTTCGGCTACGCCTGCGTGGAGCGGGGCGTCGCCTTCCTCGCCGTCGCGCCCCTGCGCGAGGCGCTCCGGCTGCTCCCCGACTCGCGGCCGCTCCTCGCCGAGCTGGTCTCCGCCCTGGAGGACGAGCACCGGCACACCGAGGCCGCCGCGCTGCTCTCCGGCCGCGGTGACCGGCTGCCCGCCTGGCCCGAGACGTACCTGCTGATCCACCACACCCTGCTCGCCGGGGACCTGGACGCCGCGGAGGGGCTGCTGCTCGACCTCCCCCGTCCCGAGGACCCGCAGTGGTCGGGCGCGCGCAAGCGCCAGGCGCGCCAGGTGCTGCGCAGCGGCCAGTCCCGCAGGGCCCAGGGGAGGGCGGGGCACCCCGACCCGCTCGGCCCGGCCGACCTGCGCGGCTGGCACTACGGCCTCACCGGCGCGCTGCTCGGCACCCTGTCCCCGTACGGCTGGGACGCCGGGATGACCGGCCGGTACGCCTACCTCGGCGACAGCCCCGAGCAGTGCCGCCGCGGCCTGGCCCGGCTCGCGCTCGCGCTGGAGGCCGCCGAGCGCGCCCCCGCGAGCGTCTCGCTGCTGCCCGGCCGGTCCGACAGGATCCTCGGGCTCGCCGCCGCCCGGGTGCTGGGGCTGCCCGCCGTCCCGTACGAACCGAACCGTACGGACACCCTCGTCGTCGCCTACGACCTGAACGCGGCCGACCAGGAACTCGTCCGCACCCTGCGCGAGCGCGCCGACGGCCAGATCCTCCACGAACACGCCACCTGCTGGACCGATCCGCCCGCGGTGAGCGCCGACTCCAGCGCGCTGCTCTGCCAGTACGTCGCCCCGCCCTGGCAGGACGACGACCGGCCCGAGGAGGAGATCGCCGCCGAGATCGCGACGGCCGACCCGGCCCCGGACGAGGGCGACGGCGCGACCCCGGCCGACCCGGACGAGGCCTTCCGGGCGTTCGTGACGGCGGTCCGCACCGGCTGGCTCTCGGCCCCGCGCGACCGCGTCTCCTCACCGGGCCCCGTGCCCAGCTCGCGTTTCGCCTGAGGCGGCGGCAGGCTGGACCCATGCCGGAGCTGCCCGAAGTCGAGGCCCTGCGGGAGTACCTCGACGAGCACCTCACCGGGCGGGTGGTCGAGCGTGTCCTCCCGCTCGCCGTCAGCGTGCTCAAGACGTACGATCCGCCGCTCTCCGCCCTCGAAGGACAGCGGGCCGGCGCCACCGCCCGGTACGGCAAGTTCCTGGCCCTGCGGATCGGCGGGCTCCACCTCGTCACCCACCTGGCCCGGGCCGGCTGGCTGCGCTGGCAGGACACCCTGCCCGCGCAGCCGCCGCGCCCGGGCAAGGGGCCGCTCGCGCTGCGGGTCGTCCTGGAGGGCGGCGGCGGCTTCGACCTCACCGAGGCAGGGACCCGGAAACGCCTCGCCGTCTACGTGGTCCACGACCCCCGGGAGATCCCCGGCATCGCCCGGCTCGGCCCGGACCCGCTGGCCGAGGACTTCGACCGGGACGCCTTCGCCGCGCTGCTCGCCGGGGAGCGGCGGCAGATCAAGGGCGTGCTGCGCGACCAGAGCGTCATCGCCGGCATCGGCAACGCGTACAGCGACGAGATCCTGCACGCGGCGAAGGTCTCCCCCTTCAAGCTGGCCGCCTCCTTCGACGAGGGCCAGGTGACCCACCTCTACGAGGCCGTGCGCGCCACCCTGGGCGAGGCCGTCGCCCGTGCGCACGGCGTCGCCGCCGGTGAGCTCAAGGCCGAGAAGAAGTCCGGGCTGCGCGTACACGGCCGGGACGGGGAGCCCTGCCCGGTCTGCGGGGACACCGTGCGCTCGGTGTCCTTCGCGGACTCCTCGCTCCAGTACTGCCCCACCTGCCAGACGGGCGGCAAGCCGCTGGCCGACCGAAGGCTGTCGCGGCTCCTCAAATAGCGGGGTGCTGCGTAGACTCCCACGCCATGGCCGAGGAGCAGCCGCAGCCGCGCCCCCGGCGCGAGATCGTCACCGGGGTGCCCCGGGGCGCCCGCCGCCGGCCGCCCGCGCACGCCCCGGCCCGTTCGGAGATCTCCGAGCACACCACCCTCGGGGCCACCTACGTACGGGCACTGATGCGCAGTCAGCTGCGCGCCGGACTGGGGGCGGTGGCCGCGCTCGCGCTGCTCGTCGGGACGCTGCCGCTGGTGTTCGTGCTGCCGAGGGCCGCGTCGGGGCCGCTGGTGTGGGTGGCGCTCGGGCTGCTGGTGTATCCGGTGATGTGGCTCATCGCCCGGTGGTACGTCACCCGGGCGGAGCGCAACGAGGCCGATTTCACCGGGCTGGTGACCGACCCGGCCGAACGGTCCCCGTAGGGGCCGTCAGAACAGGTGCATCGCCAAGTGGCCCAGCGGCAGTCCGAGTTGCCAGGCGGGGGTCCACACCCGCGCGTTCTCGTCCAGTCCGGGCGGGGTGTCGGCGTGGCCGTGCCGCCCGGGGTCGAGGTTGGTGGCGAAGAGCTCGGTGCGGTCCAGCCAGCGCCACGCCGCCCGGGCCAGCTCCAGGTCGGGATCCTCGCCGCGGCCGCGCTCCCTGGCCTCCTCGCCCAGCGCGAGGAACCGCGTGTGCACCCAGTCGCGCCAGGGGTGTCCGTACGCCGTCAGTGACATCCACTCGTCGAGCTGCGAGACCACCCGGATCCCGGAGAGCTCGCCGGCGGCGTCCGAGAGGTAGATCGTCAGGGCGAGCGTGTCGCGTCCGGCCCGGAACTCCAGGGTGCTGACCGGGATCAGCCGGCCGGTACGCAGCAGTTCGTCCGCGATGTACTCGGCGTAGAGCCAGGCCATGGGCACCGCGAGCCCGCCGTCACTGGTGCCGTTCGTACCCTCGGGCTGCACCGTTCCACCTTCTCTCACGCTTCGAGCATCCCGTCGTCGTCAGCCCGAGCCTTCACCGAGCGGCTCGCCGAGCGGGGGATGTTTACGCAACTTGGACGCTCTGATGCCCAATTCCGTGCGTTTTTTGTCCGGTCCGCGCCCCTTCACGGCGTTCCCGGGTCCCTTGCCCGGATGTCCCCGGGTGCCGGAAGCTCAGGCTCCGAGGCCGTAGCCGTACCCCTGGAGGCCCTTGCGGAGGGCGCGGAGGGCGTAGTGCGTACGGGACTTGACGGTGCCGGCCGGGATGCCGAGCTCGGCGGCGGCCTCCGCCACCGACCGGTCCCGGAAGTAGACCTGCATCAGCACCTCGCGGTGCTCCTGCCCCAGGGACCCCACGGCCCGCCGGACGTCGATCGCCGTGACCGACCCGGCCACCGCGTCCTCGGGCGCCGGCGCCTGCTCCAGCCCCTCCGCGTCCACCTCCAGCGGCCGGGACAGCCGGGCCCGGCGGGCGTCGATGGCGAGCCGCCGGGCCACCGTGAACAGCCACGGCCGCATCGAGTCGTGCCCGCTCGCCAGGGCCTCAGGGTGCTGCCAGACCCGTACGAGGGTCTCCTGTACGAGGTCCTCCGCGCGCTGGGCGTCGCCGGCGGTGAGGCCCAGCAGGAATCCGAACAGGGCCCGCCCGTGGTCGCGCTGGAGTTCGGCCAGCGCCTCGGGGTCCGTGTGCGGGAGGGCGGGGGAGAGCGGCACGAGGGGCTCCTTCCGAGGTGCGTGGGGGTCCGACAGGGGTCCGTACAGGGGTCCGGCAGGGGTCCGTACGGGGTCCGTAGCGGAGGCGTTTCGTCCACCCTGACCTGCGGGGAGCCGCCCGGGAACCGTCCCGCCCGGGCGATGCGCCCAAGCACCCGGGTCGTCCGCCGGGCGGCCGTGCCGGGCGGTGAACGGTCGAACGGCGCGGCGAACGGCAGGCGGCGCCGCCGGTGTCCGCCATTGGGGTGGGCCCGGTGCCCGTGTCCGGATCCGTTCCTTGACTTGCGGCGTCTACTTCTATGGATTGCAGGTGATCGGATATCAGATAGTCGTACTAATGAGAGCTGGGTAGATGACCAAGCGAACCCGGCCCCAGGCGGTCGCCCTCCTGTCGGCCCTCGTCCTGTCCGCGGCCGCCGCCGGATGCTCGGGCACCGGCGACCCCGCACCCGCCCGCCTCGGCGAGAGCGCCGGACGGCCCCCCTCCAGCGCCGCCGGCGCCCCGGCCGGCAAGGGCTTCACCCTGGTCGCGAGCGGAGACGTACTGCCGCACACCTCCGTCATCCAGCGCGCGTCGAACGACGCGGACGGCGACGGCCACGACTTCAGGCCGATGTTCTCCGGCGTCAAGTCCGTGGTCTCCGCGGCCGACCTGGCCCTCTGCCACATGGAGACCATCTACGGGGAGGAAGGCGGTCCGTTCTCCGGCTACCCGGCCTTCAAGTCCCCGCCGGAGGTCGCCGACGGGCTGAAGGACGCCGGGTACGACGGCTGCTCGACCGCCTCGAACCACACCCTCGACGACGGGGCCGCGGGGCTGCGCCGCACCCTGGACCGCTTCGACAAGGTCGGGCTGAAGCACGCCGGCTCGGCCCGTACGGCGGCCGAGGCGGCCACGGTCACCACGTACACGGCGGGCTCCGCCAAGGTCGCGCACCTCGCGTACACCTACGACACCAACGGCTACCCGCTGCCCGAGGGCCAGCCCTGGGCGGTCAACCTGATGAAGCAGGACAAGATCGTCGCGGATGCGCGGGCCGCCCGGAAGGCGGGCGCGGACGTGGTGCTGGTGAGCGTGCACTGGGGCACGGAATGGCAGACCGAGCCGGACGAGACCCAGCTCTCGCTCGGCAAGGCGCTGACCGCCTCGCAGACCGGCGGCCGGCCGGACATCGACCTGATCCTCGGCACGCACGCGCACATCCCGCAGCCCTACGAGAAGGTCAACGGGACCTGGATCATCTACGGCATGGGCGACCAGGTCGCGGGCGAGATGTTCAACTACACGGGCGCCCGGGACATGCGGGGCAACTACGGCTCGATCGGCCGCTTCACCTTCGCCCCGCCGGCCGCCGAGGGGCAGCGCTGGCAGGTCACCAAGGCCGAGTTCGTGCCGCAGATGATGGACCTGTCCGCCGGCCGGGTCGTCGACCTCGCGCGGCCCTCGGACCGCGACGACCACGAGAGCGCCCGCGACGAGATCATCGAGGCCGTCCTCAGCCGCGGCGCCGCCAAGGACGGCCTCACCCTCGCCCAGTAGCGCCCAGTAGCGCCCGGTAGTGCCCGGGCCCCGGCCCTACGGGACGACGGTCACCGGCCAGCGGCCCGCCCGGACCAGGCGGATCGCCACCGAGCCCACGATGCGGTGCCCCGCCTGCTCGGAGGCGCCGACCACCACCGCGTCCGCCATCAGCTCCTCCGCCGCGCTCACCAGCCCGGCGTACGGGTCGCCGCGGAAGGTGTGGAACTGCCAGCGCACCTCGTAGATGCCCTTGAGCCGTTCCGCGGACGCGCGGATCTCGGCCACCAGCCCCTCCGCGATCTCCCCGGTGGTGTCGGCCACCGGCGCCCCCAGGGCGGCCCCGGCCGGCATCACCGGCTGGACGTACACCAGCGCCAGCAGCGCGTTCTGCCGCCGGGCCAGCCCCGCCGCGTAGGCCGCCGCCCGCAGCGAGGAGTCGGACCCGTCGACCCCGGCCAGGATCACCTTCGGTCCGTCGGTACCGCGTTCGAATCCCGTGTTCACGTGCTCCGTCACCCTGCCGAGGTTAGGCGATGCCCCGTTCCGCTCGGCGCGCGCACCCGCGCGGCCCTCCCTACAGTGCGAACCATGAGTGCCACCGTGGAGGAGACGCGCGGGACCCGGAACCGCTTCCTGAACCGGGTGCCCGACGGGTTCGGGGCGTTCTTCGGGGCGCTCGGCCTGCTGTGCGCGCTGCTCTCGCTCTCCCCGGCGCTGCGGCGGCTCCTGCGGCCCGTCGTGCGCTTCCTCGACCTGATCGTCGTCCCGGTCAGCGCGAACCTCGCCTACGCCGTGTTCCTCTTCCTCCTCGCCGCGGCCCTCGGCACCCGCAAGAAGGTCGCCTGGTGGATCGTCATCACCTATCTGGCCCTGCTGATGCTCGACGACGTACTGGACATGGCCGTCGGCGACTACTGGATCGGCATCCCCTCCATGGCCATCGCCGTCGCCGCGACGGCCGTGCTGATCGCCGCCCGCGACGAGTTCTACGCCGCCTCCCGGCCCGGAGCGCTGTGGCACGCCCTGCTCGTGCTGGGCCTCGGCCTGCTCGCCGCCGTCCTCGTGGGCTGGGGACTCGTCGCCCTCTTCCCCGGCACGCTGCCCCGGGGCCAGTGGCTGGACTGGGCCGCCAAGGAGGTCTTCGGCGGCCTCTTCTCGGCCCGCCAGTTCGACGGCAGCCCGCCCCGCCCGCTGTACTTCCTGCTCGGCCTCTTCGGCGCCCTCGCCCTGCTGAACGCGGCCGCCACCCTCTTCCGCTCCCAGCGGCTGACCGCCGCCCTGCACGGGGACGAGGAACCCCGCATCCGCGCCCTCCTCGGCGCCTACGGACGCAACGACTCCCTCGGCTACTTCGCCACCCGGCGCGACAAGGCCGTCGTCTTCGCCCCCAACGGCAAGGCCGCCGTCACCTACCGCGTCGAGGCCGGCGTCTGCCTCGCCAGCGGGGACCCGGTGGGCGACCCCGCCGCCTGGACCCCGGCCGTCGACGCCTGGCTGGCCGTGGCCCGCCGCTACGGCTGGCAGCCTGCCGTCATGGGCGCCTCCGAGGACGGCGCCACCGCCTACGCCCGCTCCGGACTCAGCGCCCTCCAGCTCGGCGACGAGGCCATCCTGCAGGTGGCCCACTTCGACCTCGACGGCCGGGACATGCGCGTCACCCGCCAGGCCGTCAACCGGGTCAAGCGGACCGGCGCCACCACCCTCATCCGCCGTCACTCGGCCCTCTCCGAGGACGAGATGCAGACCATCGTCGACCGGGCCGACCGCTGGCGGGACACCGAAACCGAACGCGGCTTCTCCATGGCCCTGGACCGGCTCGGCGACCGCGCCGACGGAGACTGCCTGCTCGTCGAGGCCTTCGACGCCCAGGGCGAACTGATCGCCCTGCTCTCCTTCGTCCCCTGGGGCAGGGACGGCATCTCCCTCGACCTCATGCGCCGCGACCGCGCCGCCCCGAACGGGGTCATGGAGTTCATGGTCGCCCAGCTGTGCGCCGCGGCCCCGGGCCTGGGCGTCCGGCGGATCTCCCTGAACTTCGCCGTCTTCCGGTCCGCCTTCGAGGAGGGCGGCCGGATCGGCGCCGGACCCGTCCTCAAGCTGTGGCGCAAGCTCCTGCTGTTCTTCTCCCGCTGGTGGCAGCTGGAGGCGCTGTACCGCTCGAACGTCAAGTACGGCCCCGAGTGGTACCCGCGGTTCCTCTGCTACCAGGACGCCGGCTCGCTCGCCCGGGTCAGCCTCGCCTCCGGCATCGCCGAGGGCTTCGTCTCCGTACCCAGCCTGCGCACCCTGTGGGGCAACGGCCACCCCAAGGGCCTCACCAACATCGCCTCCACCGAGGGACTGCCCTCCATCGAATCCCTCGGCCTGGACGCGGTGGAGCAGGAGGGGCCGGCAGTGCCGGCCGAGCGGCTGCCCGAGCAGGTCCGCGTCCGCCACGCCAAACTGGACCGCCTCCGGGCCGCCGGCATCGACCCCTACCCGGTGGGGATCCGCCCGCGCACCCACACCGTCGCCCAGCTGAAAGCCGCCCTCCCCGCTCTCGCGCCCGGCGCCCGGTCCGGCGAGCAGGCCACCCTCGCCGGGCGCGTGATGGTCGTCCGCGACCTCGGCGGCGTGGTCTTCGCCGTCCTGCGCGACTGGTCCGGCGACGTGCAGCTGATGCTCACCCGCGACGAGTCCGGCAGCGAGGTCCTCGACTCCTTCACCTCCCAGGTCGACTTCGGCGACCAGGTCCTGGTCGGCGGCGAGGCCGGTGCCAGCAAGGCCGGCGAGCCCTCCCTCGTGGTCCGCTCCTGGCAGCTCACCGGCAAGTGCCTGCGCCCCCTGCCCGACAAGCGCAAGGGCCTCGCCGACCCCGAGGCCCGGGTCCGGCGCCGCTACCTCGACCTCGTCGCGAGCCCCGAGGCCCGCGACGTCGTACGGGCCCGCTCCAGCGCCGTCCAAGCCCTGCGCCAGGGGCTGCTGGAGCGCGGCTACCTGGAGGTCGAGACCCCGATGCTCCAGCAGATCCACGGCGGCGCCAACGCCCGGCCCTTCCGCACCCACATCAACGCCTACGACCTCGACCTGTACCTGCGCATCGCGCCCGAGCTGTACCTCAAGCGGCTCTGCGTCGGCGGCATGGAAAAGGTCTTCGAGATGGGCCGCACCTTCCGCAACGAAGGCGTCTCCTACAAGCACAACCCCGAATTCACCATGCTGGAGGCCTACCAGGCCTTCGCCGACTACGACGTGATGCTCGACCTCGCGCGCGAACTGATCCAGGGCGCCGCCACCGCCGCCTTCGGCTCCCCGATCGCCCACAAGGCGGGACCGGACGGGAAGCTCGTCGTCCACGACATCTCCGGGCCCTGGCCGGTCAAGACCATGTACGGAGCCATCAGCGAGGCCCTCGGCGAGGAGGTCGACGCCGACACCGCGGAACCCGTACTGCGCCGGCTGTGCGACCGGGCCGGCGTGCCGCACGCCCCCGAGGACACCCGCGGCGACGTGGTCCTGGAGATGTACGAACGGCTGGTCGAGGAGAAGACCGAACTGCCCACCTTCTACAAGGACTTCCCCACCGACGTCTCCCCGCTCACCCGCCAGCACCGCAAGGACCCGCGGCTCGCCGAGCGCTGGGACCTGGTCGCCTTCGGAACCGAACTGGGCACCGCGTACTCGGAGCTGACCGACCCCGTCGAGCAGCGGCGCCGGCTCACCGCCCAGTCCCTGCTCGCGGCGGGCGGCGACCCGGAGGCCATGGAGCTCGACAACGACTTCCTGGACGCCCTGGAGTACGCGATGCCGCCGACCGGCGGCCTGGGCATCGGCGTGGACCGCCTGGTCATGTTCCTCACGGGCCTGACGATCCGCGAGACGCTCCCGTTCCCCCTGGTGCGGCGCGGCTGACCGGCCGCCCGGCTGGTCCGGGCGGGTGACGGGGACGGGGCGCGTCCGCGCCTCTCGACATCTGCGGCGATGTCGTTGATACGTAGTAATAATGAAAAATGACGAGCCGACAGTAGGGCGGCGCGCGCTCCTGCGTACCGCCGTCTTCCTCGGAGTCGCGGCCGCCGCCGGACTGGTCTCGGGCGGCGAGGGCGCAACGCCCGGTACGCCCGGGGCGGGCGGTGCCGGGGGTGCGCCGGGCGCCGCCGGGCCGGGGCCGAATCCCGCGGCGGGAGCACCCGGGGCCGCCTTCCCCCAGGGGCTGCCCGAGAAGGCCTACCGGCTGCGCCCCATGACCTCCGACGCACCGGCCCGGCCCGCCGCCGTGAAGCCGGCCGTCCGGACCCGGCCCATCCTGGAGCTCCCGGCCGACGCGAGCAACGCGAGTTCCATGGTGCTCACCTTCGACGACGGCCCCGACCCCCGCTACACGCCGGGCATCCTCGACACCCTCGCCCGGTACGGCGTGCGCGCCATGTTCTTCGTCTGCGGGGAGATGGCCGCGGAGCACCCGGACCTGCTGCGCCGGATGGTCGCCGAAGGACACGTCATCGGCAACCACACCTGGACCCACCCGCAGATCCCCAAGCTCAGCCGGCCCGCCCTCGCCTCCGAGATCGGCCGCACGAGCGAGGTCGTACAGCAGACCGTAGGCGAGGCACCGGTGTGGTTCCGGGCGCCGTACGGGGCGTGGAACCGGGCCGCCTTCGAGATCGGGGCCGAGCTGGGCATGGAGCCGCTCGCCTGGACCGTGGACACCCTGGACTGGAAGGAGCCGGGGACGGGCACGATCATCTCCCGGGTCCTCGGCGGCGCGGGCCCCGGCGTGATCGTCCTGTCGCACGACGCGGGCGGCAACCGCTCGCAGAGCGTCCAGGCGATCTCCTCCTACCTGCCCCAACTGCTGGCACGGGGCCACCGGATGACCCTGCCGACGCTGCCGCCCCGCTGAGCGGCCCGCTCCCCGGCGGGCGACCGCTCAGCGGGCCTCCACCATGCGGGCGAAGACGACCACGTTGCCGTCGTAGCCGCGGGCCTTCGAGTAGCCGCCGCCGCACGTGATCACCCGGAGTTCCGGGTGCCCGGTGTCCCCGTACACCCGGGCTCCGGGGAAGGCCTCCTTGGAGAACACCTCCACGCCGTAGACCTCGAACACGGCCGTGCGCCCGTCGTACCGCTGCACCTCGATGCGGTTGCCGGGCTTGACCGAGCCGAGGCCGTAGAAGACCGCCGGGCCCTGCGCGTTGTCCACGTGCCCCACGATCACCGCCGAGCCGCGCTGGCCCGGCGAGATGCCGTTGAGGTACCAGCCGGCGAGATTGCGGTCCTGGGGCGGCGGGGCGTCGATCCAGCCCTCCGCGTCCAGTCCGACCGTCATCACCGGCGCGTCCACGTTGATCGTGGGGATCCGGATGCGCTGCACCGACGAGTGCTCCAGCACCTCCATGCCCGCGGGCGCCACCGGCGGGTTCGCCGGCAGCTGGTCGGCCGTCACCGCCACGGCCGAGGCCGCGGTGGGCTGGGGCGGTCCGCCGTCGATGTCCACCCCGTTCCGCACCATGGCGAGGCCGGTGAGCATGACCAGGGCGAGTACGCCCCACGGTGAGCGTTTGCGTGACTGCCCGGTCTCGTCCTCGCCCATCGTTCTCCCTTCCCGACGCGGGGGTCCCGACCCGCGTTCCTGTCCCGCCCCTAGTACGCCCTGCTTCACGCACGCTAAGGGCGACCGGGCGGGACGGCGAGGGGGGAGGTGCGAACGGGTGGCCGCGGCCCCGGAGGGGGCCGGAAGGGGTGCGTCCATCCAGGTAATCGTCACATAAATGCCTGACGGGTCGTGACCTGCGGATCCGTCAGCTGTGCCGTCCGCGCTTCGGCGTGTCGCTCAACCGGGCGGCCCAAAGCCGGAAATGCGGAGCTTGCGGGGCGATCGGAAGGTTCGACGTGGGAGGCGTACTCGTCGATCATCCGGGGCGGACGCTCCGGGGCGCTTCCCGCTGGAGGTTCCACCATGCGTGTCTTGCGCGCTCTTACCGTGACGGCGGCAGCCTGCGCCGTGATCGGCCTCAGTGCCCCACTCGCCTCGGCGAACCAGGACCCCGGGGGCCGGGGTGGGAATGGGGGTGGGAACGGCCCCGGCAACATCTCCGTCAACCCGTACTCCGTGCACCAGGGATCCACGATGCAGGTGAGCGCGTCCGGCTGCGGACACGGCGGTACCGTCTCCTCGCCCGGGAACTTTCCGCCGGCCAACCTGTCCGCCGGGTCGATCGGCTTCGCGAACGTCCGGATCTTCAACCACGCCTCGCCCGGCCACCACACGCTGTCGGTCCGGTGCAACGACAACCCCCTGGTCGCCACGCACCGCTTCACGATCCTCGAAGGCAACCCCTCGCAGGGCGGCATCGGCGGATCCTTCGGCCCGTCCACCGCCGAGACCGCCATCGGCGCGGGCCTCGTCGGCACCGCGGCGCTCGGCGCGGGGGCCCACGTGATGCGCCGCCGCCGTCCGCTCCGCAGCCGGGCCTGACCGGACGCCCTTCCGGTCGGGTGTGGTGCCCCGCCCGTGTTCCCCGCTGCCGCCGGTCACCCCCAGCCCTCGCCCGGGCCCGGGGCGACCGGCGGCAGCGGGGAACACGGGCGGGTTCTTCAGTGGCCTCGGCCGGAGCCCCTGCGGCGCAGTGCGTACGCGGCACCGCCCGCGGCGGTGAGGAAGAGGCCGGCGCCCGCGCCGAACTCCACCGGATCCATGCCGGCCACACTGCCGCCGAGGCCGCCGCGCACACCGCGGGCGGAACCGGCGGCCGTGGCGTTCGTGGGGGTGCTGGTCCGCGGGGCGATCGCGGTGGCGGTGGCGGTCCGCGTGGAACTCGTGGTCGGCCGGGTCGTGCCGCCGGCGATCGTCAGGTCGGCCGAGCCGGTCTCCCCGTTGCAGGTGAAGGAGACGGAGTAGACGGCCCCGCGCCGGGCGTCCCGGTCCACGGTGACCCGTGCGGTCTGCCCGCGCGCGATGCTCACGGTGTCGAAGACCCCGGAGGAGGCGGTGGAGTAGGCGGAGTTGCAGCCGCTGACCGCGAGCACCGTCTGGCCGCCGGGGGCCACGGTGGAGGGGGTGAGCGTGAAGCCGAACGAGGTCACCTGGCGGGCCCCGGCCCCGGCCGGGGTCGCGGCGGACGCGCCGAGGGCGCCGAGCGCGAGTACGGCGCCCGTGGCGCCGGCGCTGAGCAGGACGATGGCGGAGCTGCGTATCGCACCCATGCTTGAGTCTCCGGATCCCCGAGGAGCAGCCGCGGAACGGTTTCCGCACGTGGGGGGTCGTGCGCCTCGATGTCCGCCACGCTAGGTCCGCCTGCGGTGACCCGCGATCAGGAACGGGCGAATGGGGCATGGCCGTAGGCCGAACCGGGGACGGGAGGCCCGTCCCCGGTTTGCCGGGCCGGTTCGCCGGGCGGCCGTCAGCCGCCGAGGTCCAGGTGCGGGAACTGCGCGAGGAAGGGCTCGGCGGTGGCCGCGATGCCCCGCCCGAAGGGCGCGTCGAAGTCCCAGATCAGGAACAGCAGGAACGCGATGAGCGCACTGAACAGGCCGGCCAGCAGCAGCTCCCGGAACGACCGCCTGATCTGCAGCGTGAAGATCAGACCCACCGTCACCAGGGCGCCCGCGATCAGCCCGAACCACACCACTCCCGGCATGGTCGCCCCCGCGCTCTGGCCGCGCGCACTGCGGGCGTCGTCCGCCACCGCGACCTGGTCGACCAGCGGCTGGTACGCCTGCCCCTCGTGGTCGGTCTGCGGCTCGTAGTCGGTGACGTCCCGGCGGATACGTTCCAGCAGCTCCCCGCCGCGGTCCGTGAGGTCGCCGTGGTCGGCCATCTCCTTCCACTCGGTGTCCACCACGTACGTCACGTACGCGTCGACGTCGGACCGGATCTTCTTGCGCACCTCGGCCGGGTAGACCTCGGAGCGGACACTGATCTCGTGCAGGGCCTGCGCCTCCTGGCGCACGTACTCCTGGGCGGCGCCGCGGCCCTCCCAGACACCGGCGATCGCCAGGCCCAGCACGATCGCGTAGATCACGCCGATCATCATCGTCATGTATTCGATGACGTCCGGGGTTTCGTTCGGATCGTCGTCCTCGCCGATCCTGCGGTGGTTGAAGAAGGCGATGGACAGCACCACGGCACAGGCCGCGGCCATCGCGAGGGACAGGACGAGCCATTCCGACAAGATGACTCCCGATCGGTTTCAGGTGGGGCGGGTCAACGCGGGCGCAGCGCGACGATCGCGAGCACCGCGGGAGCCGCGGTCAGCAGGGTGAAGGTCACCGGCGAGATGTGGTGTTCGGCCGGTTTGCGGGCCGGTGCGTGGTACGCCGGGCGGGCCACCACCTTCGGCGGCGGAGGTGTCACCACGGGGGCGGGCGGGGGCGGTGTGGGCACCGTGACCGCGCGGGGCGGCGGGGGCGCCGGTTTCGGCGGGGGCGGTGGGGGCAGGACGGGCTTGGGTACGGGTTTGGGCGCCGGCTTGGGCGGCGGCGTGGGCTTCGGGGGCGGGGCGGGCGTGGGCTTGGGTGGCGGTGGCGGTGGTGGAGGGGGCGGCGGCGTGGGCGGCGGCGGAGGTGGTGGTGGAGGGGGCGGAGGCGGTGGCGGCGGCTTCGGCGGGCACGGTGGAGGGGGCGGTGGCGGCGGGCAAGGGGGACCACCGTGATGGCCCCCGCCGTGGTCCCCGCCACGGCCCCTTCCGTGGCCGGAGCCGCGGTCGTCGCCGTGATGTCCGCCACCCGGGCCGCCTCCGCGGCTGCTGCCGCCGGCCACCGCGACCACCGCGGTGGCGGTCGCGCCGTCCCCCGAGCAGGTGGTCGCGTAGGCGCAGCTATCAGCCACGGCCGGTGTGGCGGACAAGGCCGCCCACAGCAGGACCGGGACCGCCAGCAGGCGCTGGGCACAGGCTCTGTTCACCCCGGGAGCATGGGCCCGCGCGCGCCCGCGCACGCGAGGCTCGGCCCCCGGTTCGCCTGAACGGGTGGACTGGTGACCCGAGAGGTTTGAGCCAGTTGCGGGCCGGTCCTGCGGCGATCCCGATCACGCACCGGTCAATTCCCAAAAGGGATTTGTCGGTACCGGTCATTCGCCCTGCGGGGCATGCCGGGCGCCTTTGGTGTGTGACGAAGAACGGATCGCCAATTTCCGCTTTTGCTCGCCCTGTTGGGCAATGATCAGTACATTCGGCTCGGACAGGAGTCCGACCTCGGACGGACCACCGCAGGAACAACGCTTGGAGACCCCGATGGAGCGCCCGGCCTGGGCCCCGCCAGGCATCGACATATCGGTGCCGAGCGTGTCCCGCATCTACGATTACTACCTGGGCGGGTCCCACAATTTCGAGGTCGACCGCCAGGCGGCCCGCCGCGCCATGGAATTCATGCCGGGACTGCCCAAGATCATGCAGGCGAACCGGGCATTCATGCGCCGCGCCGTCCGGCACGCCGTCGCCGAGGGCGTCACGCAGTTCCTCGACATCGGCTCCGGCATCCCCACCTTCGGCAATGTCCACGAGGTCGCCCAGGCCGCCAGCCCCGAGGCGCACGTGGTCTACGTCGACCACGACCCGGTGGCCGTCGCGCACAGCCGCGCCGTCCTCGGCGACGACGACCGCACCGACATCGTCGCCGCCGACCTGCGCAAGCCGAAGGAGATCCTGGCCGCCCCCGAGGTCGGCCGGCTGATCGACTTCGACCGCCCGGTGGCCCTGCTGCTCGTCGCCGTCCTGCACTTCCTGGAGGACTCGGACGACCCGTACGCCGCCGTCGCCGGACTGCGCGAGGCGCTGGCCCCCGGCAGCCTGCTGATCCTCACGCACGCCTCGTACGAGGGGATCCCGCTGACGGAGGAGGTCGCGGGCGGCGTCGTCGACGTCTACCGGGACATCCGCAACCCGCTCGTCATGCGCACCGGCGAGCAGATCGGCCGGTTCTTCGACGGCTTCGAGCTGCTGGAGCCCGGACTGGTCTCCATGCCCGACTGGCGGCCGGACGGACCCGGCGGCGAGGCGGAGGGCGAGACACCGGAAGACCCCTATGCCTTTTCGGGCTTCGGCGGAGTGGGACGCAAGGCGTGAGACTTCCGGCACAGACCGCGGGCGCGCCGGACGCTGCCGTGGTGCCCGCCGTCACACCGGCCCCAGTGGCCGCGGCACCGGCCGCCGGTCCCGCCGCGGCGCCGCACGGCGGCATCGAGGACCGGATCGCCCGCTTCGCGACCATCTGGGGCCGGGCGATCTTCCCGGTCACGGCGACCTCGCTGACCCGCCCCGAGTTCGAGCTGCACCTGGTGCCGCTCACCCGGACGCTCACCGAGGCCCTGCACGCCCGGCCCTTCGACGCCGCCGTCGCCCACCGCGTGGGAGCCGACCTCGTCGCCGTGCACTGCACCGACCCCGAGGCCCTGGCCGGCACCCTCGGCGTGATCGAGTCGTACCTGGTGCTCTACTGCGGTCCGGACGGACTCGAAGGCTCCGGCGCGGAGGCCACCGCCGAATACCACGCGCGCTGCGCCCGGCTCCAGCACGGCATCGCGGCCGGATACGCCCGGGCCCTGCGCGAGCGCACCCTCCGGGAGCAGGAGGCCATCGCCCGCTCCGCGCTGACCGCCCGCACCGATGCACAGCAGGCCCTGCACGCGAGCGAGGAGCGCTTCCGGGCCGTCTTCGAGGGCGCGGCCGTCGGCATCGGCATCGCCGACCTCGACGGGAACGTCCTGGAGGTCAACGACACGCTCCTGCAGATGTTCGGCGGCCTGGAAGGCCACGTCCGCAGCCGCAACGTCAGCGAGTGGGGCCACCCCGACGACACCCCGCACGTCTGGCGGATGTACGGGGAACTGGTGCGCGGCGAGCGCGAGAGCTACCGCGTGGAGAAGCCGTACTACCGGCACGACGGCACCGTCCTCTGGACCAACCTGACGGTGTCGCTGCTGCGCGACGCCGACGGGAAGCCGCAGTACCAGCTGGCGCTGATGGAGGACACCACCGAACGCCGGCTGCTGAACCTGCGCCTGCGCTACGAGGCCACCCACGACGCCCTCACCGGACTGCCCAACCGGACGCTGTTCTTCGAGCGGCTCGAAAAGGCCCTCAGCGGCGCCGGCGGCAGCCGCTACGGCCTGTGCTACCTGGACCTCGACGGCTTCAAGGCGGTCAACGACAGCCTCGGGCACTCGGCGGGGGACCGGCTGCTGGTGGAGGTCGCCGACCGGCTGCAGAGCTGCGCGACCGGCCCCGGCGAGGTCGTCGCCCGGCTCGGCGGCGACGAGTTCGTCGCCCTGACCACCGGCCCCGACACCGAGCAGAAGGTGACCGACCTCGCCGTCCGCATCCTCTCCGCCCTGTCCACCCCGATCCGGCTGGAGGGCCGGGAACTGACGGTCCGGGGCAGCATCGGGATCGTCGAGGGCCCGGCCAAGGAACGCACCCCCGCGGAGGTGCTGCGCAGCGCCGACATCACGATGTACCGGGCCAAGGCGGCCGGCGGCAACCGCTTCGAATTCGCCGACGCCGAGGCCGACGCCCGCGCGATCACCCGCCACGGCCTGACCAACGCCCTGCCGGCGGCGCTGGAACGCGGCGAGTTCTTCATCGAGTACCAGCCGCTGGTCCACATGCGCGACGGCAGCGTCCGCGGGGCCGAGGCCCTGGTGCGCTGGGCGCACCCGCAGTACGGGGTGCTCGGCCCGGACCGCTTCATCCCGCTCGCCGAACGCACCGGCCTGATCGTGCCGCTCGGCCGCTGGGTGCTGGAGGAGTCCGTCCGCCAGGCCCGGATCTGGCAGGGCCAGAACGGCGGCTCGGCCCTGCGGGTCAACGTCAACCTCTCGCCGACCCAGCTGCACCACCCCGGCCTCGTCGCCGACACCGTCGCGGTGCTGGAGAAGTCCGGGCTCGCCCCGGGCGCCCTGTGCCTGGAGGTCACCGAATCGGCCCTGATAGGAGCCGACGACGAACTCCTGGAGCCGCTGCGCCGGCTCGCCGCCCTGGGCGTGGACATCGCCCTCGACGACTTCGGCACCGGCTACTCGAACCTCGCCAATCTGCGGCGCCTGCCCGTCAGCGTCCTCAAGCTCGACCGCTCCTTCACCCAGGGGATGCAGCAGCAGCCCGCCAACCCGGTCGACGTCAAGATCGTGGAGGGGATCGTCGCCCTCGCCCACAGCCTCGAACTCGCCGTCACGGTCGAGGGCGTGGAGACCGGAGCCCAGGCCGCCCAGCTGCGCGCCCTCGGCTGCGACACCGCCCAGGGCTGGTACTACGCCCGCCCAGGAGCCCCCGACCGCATCCATGCCCTCTCCCTCTCGGACGCGGTGCCCACGCCTTCCTGACGTCTCCTCCACGGACCGCGGGGAGGGCCGGGCGCCACGGCCTCGGATTCCCGGCGCCGGGAATCCGGTCCAACGGCCACGAGTCCGTGCCAGGGGCCATGAGTCCGTGCCAAGGGCCACGAGTCCGGTCCAAGGATCGGGAGTTCGAGCCAGGCACCGCGAGCCCGGGCCAAGGGTCGGGAGTCCGGGCCAGGCGCCGCGAGTCCGGGCTCGGTGCCGGCCGGGGCCGCCTCAGGCTCCGGCGGGCGGCTCGCTCCGGTCCAGGCCGACCTCCGTCCCGCGGCCGGGGGTCCGGACGGCCTCCATGACCCGCTTGTACCGCTCCGCCGTGTCGGCCAGGACGTCGGCGGCCACCGGCAGCCGCTCCGACTCGTACGCGTCGAGCACCTCGTCACCGCCGGGCGTGGTGAGCGCGGCAGCCAGCGTCCGGCCGAGGGCGGCCGCGTCCTGGATGCCGGTGTTCATGCCCAGCCCGCCGGCTATGGGCTGCACGTGCGCCGCATCCCCGGCGAGGAAGGCCCGGCCCTCCCGCATCCGCGTGGCCATCCGGGCGTTGACCCGCCAGGAGGAGAGCCAGGTGGGATCCGCGAGCCGGATCCCCGGCAGGTCGGCGTGCCGGTCGAAGATCCGCTGGAAGCTCTCCAGCGAGGGCGGCAGCAGTTCGCCGTGCTCGTCCTGCTCGGGGGAGGCCTGGAGTTGAAAGCTGTCCGTTCCCGGCATGGGGCAGAGCAGTATTCCGGTGCCGTCCGAGCTGAACCACTGGTGCCAGACGTCCCGGCTGAGCCCGGGTGCCCGGACGTCGCCGATGACCATCGCGGGCTCCTCCTGGCCGCTCCCCTCGAAGGGGATGCCGAGCAGCCTGCGGGTGGTGCTGTGCCCGCCGTCGCACCCGGCGAGATGGCGGGCCCCGATCGCGGTGCCGTCGGCCAGCTTCGCGCGCACCCCGGACTCGTCCTGGGTGATCCCGGCGAGCTCCGATCCGTATTCGACCCGCACCCCCAGCCCGGCGAGCCTGTCGCGCAGGGCCGCTTCGATCTGCCACTGCCCGATCAGCAGGCCGCCGGTGGTGGGGGTGTCGTTGATGTGTTCCCGGTCGAAGTACTTGCGCAGGACCACGCTCCTGCTGCCGATGGCGGCCAGGGTGTCGAGCACGCCGAGCTCCCGGAAGACGTCGAGGCTGCCCGGCAGCAGCCCCTTGCCCCGGGACTCGCGGTGCGGAGCGGTGCGCCGGTCGATGACGCGCACGGCGAATCCGCGCAGTGCGAGGTCGCAGGCGAGCGTCAGTCCGGTGGGACCGGATCCGGCGATCAGTACGTCGGCCATGGGATGTCCTCTCCTCGTCGATGTCTCAAGGAAAGCGGCTCCCGACAGAAAAAGCAACCCGGTTAAAAAAATAACTCGGTCACAAATCCGTGCTACGTTGTGTGCATGGAGAACACGACGGGTCTGCGCGAGAACAAGAAGCTCCGTACGCGTCACCGACTGGCGGCGACGGCGCTGGAGCTCTTCCTGGAACGGGGCTTCGACGCCGTGTCGGTGGCGGACGTCGCCGCCGCGGCCGAGGTCTCCAAGCCCACGCTCTTCCGGTACTTCCCGAGCAAGGAGGACCTGCTGCTCGACCGGTTCGCCGATCATCAGGACGAGGTGGCGCGCATCGTGTGCGAGCGGCCCCGGGGCCGCACGCCGGTGGGTGCGGTGCACGCGCACTTCCTGGCGGCCCTGGCCGAGCGGGACCCGATCACCGGGCTGTGCGACCACCCGAACGTGGTGGCCTTCCAGCAGTTGATCTACAGCACCGCCGGCCTGCAGAACCGGCTGAGCCGCTACACCGACCGCGAGGTGGAGCTGCTTGCGGCCGGACTGGAGGCGGAGGCGGTGCCCCCGCTCGCCGCCCGCCTGGCGGCGATGCACCTGGTGGCGGTCCGTCACGAGCTGGGCCGGGTGAACTGGCGGCGGATCGAAGCCGGGCAGAGCGCCGACGAGGCCCACCCGGCCGCGGTGGCCGATGCCGACGAGGCCTTCGGGATGCTCGCCGAAGGCCTCGACAAGGCCCTGCCCATACCGCAGCCCTAGCCCTGCCCATACCCCTGCTCCAGCCCGGCCACAGTCCGGTCATGCCCCGTCCGGAGCCCAGTGATGGCCCCGGCCCCCGCGCGGTCAGCCCACCAGCATCCGCTTCAGTTCGCGGGCCGCGCGCGGGGGAGCCACGTCGGTGCGGTGGGCCAGGGCCACCGTGCGGCGCAGCGGAGACCCGGCCAGTGGGGTCGCCCGCAGACCGGGACCGGCACGGTCCACCACCATCGCCGGGACCACCGCGATGCCGAGCCCCGCCCGGACGAAGCCCAGGACCGCGTCCATCTCGCCGCCCTCCACGGTGAAGACCGGCTCGAAGCCCTCCGCGCGGCACGCCGTCACCGTGAGCTCCCGCAGGTCGTAGCCGTGCCGGAACATCACCATCGGCTCGTCGCGCAGGCCCCGTATGGTCAGCTCGCCGCCCCCGCCCGGAGCCGGCCGCTCCGTCGACGAGACCACCACCAGGTCCTCCGTCAGCAGTTCCACCGTGGTCAGGGCCGGAGCCGACGGCGGCAGCGGCAGCGCGATCAGGGCGAGGTCCAGGGCCCCGCGCGCGAGTTCCCGTACGAGGTCCAGCGAACCGCTCTCCTCGATCAGCAGCTCGATCCCCGGATGCGCGGCGTGGAAGGCGCGCAGCACGTCCGGGAGCAGGCCCGTGCACACGCTCGGGGTGGCGCCCAGCCGGACCCGCCCGCGCCGCAGCTGCGCCAGTTCCTGCACCTCCAGCCGCGCGGTGTCCGCGTCCGCCAGGATCCGCCGGGCCAGCGGCAGCAGCGTCTCGCCCGCGTCGGTGAGCGCGATGTTGCCCCGTGCCCGGCTGAAGAGCTCGGCGCCCAGTTCCCGTTCGAGCGCCTTGATCTGCTGGGAGAGCGAGGGCTGGGCCACGTGCACCCGCTCCGCGGCCCGGGTGAAGTGCCGGGTCTCGGCGACGGCCACGAAGTAGAGGAGCTGCTGGAACTGCATCAGCCCAGCGTAACGCCGTACATAGACAATACCTATCGAATTGAGCTCCTCCATGTCTTGGACCTTTCGGGACCTCGGTCCCTACCGTCGAGGACATGGCTTTGGCAACGCGGACGGATCGACGGCCGTCCACCACGCGCACACTCTGGGACTCCTCCGTCGGCAAGAAGTCCGTGATGGCCGTCTCCGGCCTGATCATGCTCGGCTACCTCGTCGTGCACATGCTCGGCAACCTCAAGATCTTCTTCGGGGCGGACGAGTTCAACGGCTACGCCCACTGGCTGCGCACCCTCGGCTCGCCCTTCCTCCACCACGAGTGGGCCCTGTGGATCGTCCGCGTCGCGCTCCTCGCCGCGGTCGTCGCGCACGCCGTGTCCGCCTACCAGCTCAGCCGCCGCGACATCAAGGCCCGCCCGGTGAAGTACGCCCACAAGCGTCGCCGCGCGAGCTACGCGACCCGCACCATGCGCTGGGGCGGCATCATCCTGGGCCTCTTCATCGTCTGGCACCTGCTCGACCTCACCACGCTCACCGTCAACGAGCGCGCCTGGGCGGGCCACCCGTACGAGAACGTCCTCGCGACCTTCTCCACCTGGTACGGGAACACCATCTACATCGTGGCCATGGCCGCCCTCGGCCTGCACATCCGGCACGGATTCTGGAGCGCCGCCCAGACCCTCGGAGCCGGCAACGCCCGGCGCGACCGGACGCTGAAGTCCCTGGCCAACGCCCTGGCCCTCGTCCTCTTCGCGGGCTTCGTCTCCGTGCCCGTCGCCGTCATGACCGGAGTGGTGAGCTGACCATGAGCAACGACTACGCCCACTACACCGAAGGCGAGCCCGTCGCCGACACCAAGGCCCCCGAAGGTCCGATCGCCGACCGCTGGGACCGCCGCCGCTTCGAGGCCAAGCTCGTCAACCCGGCCAACCGCCGCAAGCACACCGTCATCGTGGTCGGCACCGGCCTCGCGGGCGGCGCGGCCGGCGCCACCCTCGCCGAACAGGGCTACCACGTCGTCCAGTTCTGCTTCTCCGACTCCCCGCGCCGGGCCCACTCCATCGCCGCCCAGGGCGGCATCAACGCCGCCAAGAACTACCGCAACGACGGCGACTCCGTGCACCGCCTCTTCTACGACACCGTCAAGGGCGGCGACTTCCGCGCCCGCGAGTCCAACGTGCACCGCCTCGCCCAGATCTCCGTCGAGATCATCGACCAGTGCGTGGCCCAGGGCGTCCCCTTCGCCCGCGAGTACGGGGGCCTCCTCGACACCCGCTCCTTCGGCGGCGTCCAGGTGTCCCGCACCTTCTACGCCCGCGGGCAGACGGGCCAGCAGCTCCTCCTCGGCGCCTACCAGGCCCTCTCCCGGCAGATCGCCGCGGGCAACGTCGAGATGCACGCCCGCACCGAGATGCTCGACCTGATCGTCGTCGATGGAGTGGCCCGCGGCATCGTGGCCCGCGACCTGGTCACCGGCGGGATCTCCACCCACTACGCGGACGCGGTGGTCCTGGCGAGCGGCGGCTACGGCAACGTCTTCTACCTCTCCACCAACGCCATGAACTCCAACGCGACGGCCGTCTGGCGGGCGCACCGGCGCGGCGCGTACTTCGCCAACCCCTGCTTCACCCAGATCCACCCCACCTGCATCCCGCGCACCGGCGACCACCAGTCCAAGCTCACCCTGATGAGCGAGTCCCTCCGCAACGACGGCCGCATCTGGGTCCCCAAGGCCAAGGGCGACACCCGCCCCGCGGCCGAGATCCCGGAAGCGGAGCGCGACTACTACCTGGAGCGGATCTACCCCTCCTTCGGCAACCTCGTGCCCCGCGACATCGCCTCCCGCGCCGCCAAGAACGTGTGCGACGAGGGCCGCGGCGTCGGCCCCGGCGGCCAGGGCGTCTACCTCGACTTCGCCGACGCCATCCGCCGCATGGGCCGCGACAAGGTCGCCGAGAAGTACGGCAACCTCTTCGACATGTACGAGCGGATCACCGCGGAGAACCCGTACGAGGTCCCCATGCGGATCTACCCCGCCGTGCACTACACGATGGGCGGACTGTGGGTCGACTACGACCTCCAGACCACCGTCCCCGGCCTGTTCGCGATCGGCGAGGCCAACTTCTCCGACCACGGCGCCAACCGCCTCGGCGCCTCCGCCCTGATGCAGGGCCTCGGCGACGGCTACTTCGTGCTCCCCTCCACCATCAACGACTACCTGGCGCGCCACCCGCACCAGGACGCCGTCGACGACACCCACCCCGAGGCCGCCGCCGCCGTACGGGAGGTCCGCGACTGCCTCGCCAAGCTGCTCGCCGTGGACGGGGACCGCACCCCGGACTCCTTCCACCGCGAGATCGGCGAGCTGATGTGGGAGTACTGCGGCATGTCCCGCACCGAGGAAGGGCTGCGCAAGGCCCTCGCCCGGATCCCGGAGATCCGCGAGGAGTTCTGGCAGCGCATCAAGGTCCCGGGCAGAGGAGAGGAGTTCAACCAGTCGCTGGAGAAGGCCAACCGCGTCGTCGACTACCTCGAACTCGCCGAGCTGATGTGCCTCGACGCCCTCCACCGCGCCGAATCCTGCGGAGGCCACTTCCGCGAGGAGTCCCAGAACCCGGACGGCGAGGCCGCCCGCCGCGACGAGGAGTTCGGCTACGCCGCCGCCTGGGAGTACCAGGGCACCGGCGCCGCCCCCGTCCTGCACAAGGAAGACCTCGTCTTCGAGTACGTCCACCCCACCCAGCGGAGCTACGCATGAAGCTCACCCTGCGCGTCTGGCGCCAGCGCGGCGCCGACGCCCCCGGCCACATGGCCTCGTACGAGGTCGACGGGATCTCCGAGGACATGTCCTTCCTGGAGATGCTCGACACCCTCAACGAGGACCTCATCCTGCGCGGTGAGGACCCGGTCGCCTTCGACCACGACTGCCGCGAGGGCATCTGCGGCGCGTGCAGTCTCGTCATCAACGGCGACGCCCACGGCCCCGAGCGCACCACCACCTGCCAGCTGCACATGCGGTCCTTCACTGATGGCGACACCATCGACGTCGAGCCCTGGCGGGCCGCGGCCTTCCCGGTGGTCAAGGACCTCGTCGTCGACCGCGGCGCCTTCGACCGCATCATCCAGGCCGGCGGCTACATCACCGCCCCCACCGGCGCCGCCCCCGAGGCGCACGCCACCGCCGTGCCCAAGCCCGACGCCGACTTCGCCTTCGAGCACGCCGAGTGCATCGGCTGCGGCGCCTGCGTGGCGGCCTGCCCCAACGGCTCCGCGATGCTCTTCACCTCCGCCAAGGTCAACCACCTGAACGTGCTCCCGCAGGGCGCGCCGGAGCGGGAGACCCGGGTGCTGGACATGGTGGCCCGGATGGACGAGGAGGGCTTCGGCGGCTGCACCCTGACCGGGGAATGCGCCACGGCCTGCCCGAAGGGGATCCCGCTCCCGTCGATCGCCGCGATGAACAAGGAGTGGCTGCGGGCGGTGCGCAAGGGCCCCCGCTGACCGCCCACCGCTGACTGCTCAGGCGGGTGGTGCGACGCACCACCCCCTCCCACGCGGTGGCGGGGCCGGGCCCTGCGCCGATCGGCTGACCGGCGCGGCCCACCCCGCGCCGCGCCCCGGCGGCGCCCGGGCCATGGGGGACAGTGGCCCCATGCCAGAAGCCCCCGCCGGGTCCGGACCGCGCCGCCGAGCCGTACTGGCCGCCGCCCTCGCCCCGCTGACCGCGGCCGGCTGCTCCGGCGGGGAAGACCCCCGCACCCCCGCCCCCGGCGCGCAGGCCGGACCCAAGGACGCCCTGATCATGGTGATCCGGCACGCGGAGAAGCCGTACGCCGGCGACTCCGGCTGGGACGAGGAGGGCGAGGACGACCCCGGCTCGCTGGCCGGCCGCGGCTGGCGCCGGGCCGAACAGCTCCCGCGCCTCTTCCCGCCGGCCAAGGGCTCCTCGCTGCCCCGCCCCGCCGCGGTCTTCGCGGCCGGCGGCAAGGACGGCGCCCCCGCCCGGTGCAGGCAGACCGTCACGGCGCTGTCCACCGCGCTGCGCACCCCGGTCCGCCGGGAGTTCGCCCTCGGAGCCGAACCGGCGCTCGTCCAGGCCGCGTTGGCCGCGCCCATGCCCGTACTCGTCTGCTGGGAACACACCGGCGTCCCCCGCCTGATCCGGGCCCTCGGCGCCCACCAGGTCCCCGGCACCCCCGCGACCTGGCCCGACCGGTACGACCTCGTCTGGATGTTCACCCGCCGCCGGGGCCAGTGGAGCTTCCGCGAACTGCCGCAGCACCTGCTGCCAGGGGACGCGTAGGTCTTGGGGCCCCGGTAGTCCGCATGCGGTCTCGGTGGGGAGCATCTGCCTTGCGCTCAACCCGCGTTGGGGTAGGGGCGGTGGCCGCGGGAAGCATCACGGGTGTGCGCCGAACCCCTGCCGCCCTGGCCGTCCTCGCCGTCACCCTCATCGCCGCCTTCTGCCTGCTCGTCGGGCCCGGACCCACCGCGGCCGCGGCCCCTGCCCCGGCCACCGACACCCGCACCGCCGCGGCTGCCGCCGCCGCTGCCGCCGGCACGGTCCGGCTGACCAGCTACAACATCTGCGGCAACATGTGCTCCGGCCCCCCGTACGACGCGCGGCGCCGGATCGCGGAAGTGGCCGCCGAGGCCGACCCCGGGGGCTGGGGCGCCGACCAGCTCTTCCTCCAGGAGGTGTGCGAGCACCAGTACCGCGCGCTCCTCGACCGCCTCGGCCCGCTCGGCTACGGCGGCTTCTACTCCGCCACCCTGCCGGCCGGGAACGCGGCCATCTGCGAGGGCCACGCGTACGGGAACGCCGTCCTCGTCCGCGGCCCGGTCTCGGACACGGCCGACCTCGACCTGACGGTGGGCGGCGAACGCGAACCGATCACCGTGCCCTGCGCCCTGGCCTCCCTCGCGGACCGGCCCACCTGGTCCTGCTCGGTCCACCTCTACTGGGACGACGGGACCCTCGCCGTGCCCGAAGCCGACCGACTCGCGGAGCAGGCCCGCCGGTGGCTGGACGACGGATTCGCCGTCGTCCTCGGCGGGGACTTCAACCACTCCCCGCGCACCGCCACGCTGTCCCGCTTCTACCTGCCGGAACGCGGCGACGGCGCCCACGGAGACTTCACCGAGGCCGACGAGAGCGACCCGGAGTTCTTCGACCCCGCCGTCTGCCCGCCCGCCACCACCTCCGCGTGCCGTTCGGGCGAGACGACCTTCGGCGCGAAGAAGCTCGACTACCTCTTCTTCAGCGCCCCGCACTTCGGGGCCGCGAGCGCCGACGCCCTGCCCCTCGACACGGCCGTCTCGGACCACAACCGGCTGCGCGTCTCGGCCACCGCCAACTGACCGGCACACCTACCCGCCGAGCGCCCGCGCCAGGTACGCCGCCGTGCGGCCCCCGCCCGCCGCCGCCACCTGCGCCGGGGTGCCCTCCGCGACGACCCGGCCGCCCGCCGTGCCGCCGCCCGGACCCATGTCGATCACCCAGTCCGCGCCCGCCACCACCTCCATGTCGTGCTCCACGACCACCACCGAGTGCCCGGCGTCCACCAGCCCGTGCAACTGCTGCAGCAGCACCCGTACATCGGCCGGATGCAGACCCGTCGTCGGCTCGTCCAGCAGGTACAGCGTGTGGTCCCGGCGCAGCCGCTGCAGCTCCGTGGCCAGCTTGATCCGCTGTGCCTCGCCGCCCGAGAGCTCGGTGGCCGGCTGCCCCAGCCGCAGGTAGCCGAGCCCGATGTCCTCCAGTGCGCGCAGGCTCCGCGCCGCCGCCGGGACCTCCGCGAAGAACCCGGCCGCGGACTCCACCGTCAGCGCGAGGACCTCCGCGATGTTCAGGCCCGCGTAACGGACCTCCAGGGTCTCGGCGTTGTACCGCGCGCCGGCGCAGTCGGGGCACGGGGCGTACGTACTCGGCAGGAACAGCAGCTCCACCGAGACGAAGCCCTCGCCCTGGCAGGTCTCGCACCGGCCGCCCGCCACGTTGAAGGAGAACCGGCCCGCCTTCCAGCCGCGGGCCTTCGCTTCCGGCGCCGCCGTGAAGAGCCGACGCACCACGTCGAACAGGCCCGTGTACGTGGCCAGATTGGACCGCGGGGTCCGGCCGATCGGCTTCTGGTCCACCTCCACGAGCCGCCGTACGGGAAAGTCCGGCTCCGCGAGCCGCTCGCCGACCTCCCGGGCCAGTGCCTGCCCCACCAGCGTGGACTTCCCCGAACCGGACACCCCCGTCACGGCCGTGAACACCCCCAGGGGGAAGCGCGCGTCCAGTCCCCGCAGGTTGTGCCGGTCCACCCCGGTCAGGCGCACCGACCCGGTCTCCGTGCGCACCGGCCGGGGCGCCCCGGCGGGCTCCTGCGCCGCGAACAGGTGCCGGGCCGTCGCCGACCCCGCCACGCCGGCCAGGGCCGCCGGCGGCCCGCTGTGGAGGACCTGCCCGCCGTGCTCCCCGGCCAGCGGACCCACGTCCACCAGCCAGTCCGCGTGCCGCACCACGTCCAGCTGGTGCTCCACGACGAAGACGGTGTTCCCGGCCGCCTTCAGCCGGTCGAGTACGCCGAGCAGTGCCTCGGTGTCGGCCGGGTGCAGGCCCGCCGACGGCTCGTCCAGCACGTACACCACCCCGAACAGCCCCGACCGCAGCTGCGTCGCCAGCCGCAGCCGCTGCAGCTCGCCCGCGGAGAGGCTCGGCGCGGTCCGGTCCAGGCTCAGATAGCCCAGCCCCAGCTCGGTGACCGGCCCGATCCGGGAACGCAGGTCCTCGGCGAGCACCCGGGCGGCCTCCCCGTCCAGGGTGGCGGCGGCGAGTACGCCGTCCAGGTCGGTCAGCGGCATCCCGGCCAGGTCCGCGATGCCGTACCCCGCGAAGGTCACGGCCAGTGCCTCCGGGCGCAGCCGCCGCCCCTCGCACACCGGACACGGCGAATCGTCGAGGAACCTCTCGGCGCGCGCCCGCAGCGTGGCGCTCTTGCTGTCGGCGAAGGTCCGCATGACGTAGCGGTGGGCGCTCATGTACGTGCCCTGGTACGGCCGTTGGATCCGCTCGGCCTCCCGCACCGGGTGTACGGTCACCACCGGCTGCTCCTCGGTGAACAGGATCCATTCGCGGTCCTTCGCGGGCAGCTCCCGCCACGGCCGGTCCACATCGTGGCCGAGCGTCTCCAGGATGTCCCGCAGGTTCTTGCCCTGCCACGCGCCGGGCCAGGCGGCGATGGCACCCTGACGGATCGACAGGTCGGGCTCGGGGACGAGGAGTTCCTCGCTGGTGCGGTGGATCCGGCCGAGTCCGTGACACGAAGGGCAGGCGCCGGAGGCGGTGTTGGGAGAGAATGCGTCGGAATCCAGCCGCGGCGCACCCGGGGGATAGGTTCCGGCCCGGGAGTACAGCATCCGCAGGGAGTTGGACAGCAGGGTCACCGTGCCGACGGAGGAGCGCGAGCCGGGGGAGGAGCGGCGCTGCTCCAGCGAGACGGCCGGCGGCAGCCCGGTGACGGAGTCCACCTTCGGGGCGCCGATCTGGTGGATGAGCCGGCGGGCGTACGGGGCCACCGACTCGAAGTACCGGCGCTGGGCCTCGGCGTAGAGCGTGCCGAAGGCGAGCGAGCTCTTGCCGGACCCGGACACCCCGGTGAACACGGTCAGCGCGTCGCGCGGGATGTCCACGTCGACGCCGCGCAGATTGTGCTCCCGGGCGCCCCGGACCCGTACGAAGGGGTCGCGGGGGGCCTGGGGATCGGTGAACTGGTGCATTCGCCCCAGTTTAGGGCCTCGCTGGCGGGGCGGCGGCGGGGCTGCGGCGTCAGTGCCGGCCGGCCGTGATGGCCTCGGCCACCGCCGGATGCCTCAGGTAGTCGAGCACACTGTGCGGCCACAGCGGGGCGATGCTGATTTCCGGCCGCTCCTCCACCCCGTCGAACACCCGGGCCAGCTCACCCTTCGGGACGGCCACGAAATCTCCGACGTCGGCGATGTTCACCCACTGCCGCACCCCTGGAGGCCTGGCACCCCGGCCCTCCAGCGGACCGGGATCGAGCCGGTGGAAGACCGCGTTCGGCAGCGCCAGCGGGGAGCCGAGCGTCAGCAGGAGCCGTACGTCGAGCTTGCCCGCCAGGTCGTGCAGGGCCTCGTAGGCGACCACGCTGCCCAGCGAATGCGCGACGACGACCTCCGGCCGGTGCCGGACCAGCGCGGCCCGCACCCGCGCGCGCACGGGCTCGCGCCCGGCGGCGAAGTACCGCGCCACCTCGGGGAAGAACAGCCTGACGCTCTTCTCCACCACCGCGGGATTCTGCCGGGTCCGCTCGGCGACCTGCCCGCAGATCCACCGCAGCCAGCCCGTGGCCCGCCCCTGCGCCCCGCTGGGGTCGATCCCCCAGACCCTCGCCCACTGCTCGACCAGCGCCAGCTCGTCGTCGGCCGGCTCCGCGCCCTGCTGCTCGCTGCGCAGCAGGTCGGCGTAGTAGGCCGTCTCCAGATCGAGCCCCGGACCGGCCGCCCCGATCGCCCCGAGCCAGTCGGCACGCAGCCGCGCACTGCCGAGGTGGGGCGCGCTGTCGGCGGCCTTGTAGTTGCGGACGCCGTGGATGCCGAGGACGCGGGTCATGCGGGGGTCTCCTGTGCGTGCGTGCCGTCGCAGCCGTAGACGGCGACGGCTCCGTCGATCGTGACGAACAGCTTCTCGGGTCCGGCGAACCCGAAGTGGCTTGGCCGCCCGGGGAGCGGGATCCGCTGGACGAGACGCAGGTCGTGTGCCGCCCAGACCTTGATCACGCTGGTGCGGGAAGGGGGTTCTTCGACCATCAGCGCGAACAGCCTGCTGTCGGAGGAGAAGGTGAGCGGGGACGTGGATGAAGCGGCTCCTTCCACTCGCATGGTCTCTGCAGGTGGGAGCGGCCCCGAACCTGTGCGGATGACATGGAGGACGCCGGCGTAGGAGACGGCGACCAGTGTCTGGCTGTCGGGGGAGAACGCCATCTTGAGGACGTTTCTCATGGGCCCGGCCGACGCGAGGGCGTGGCCGGTGGCCGGATCGCGGAGTTCCAGACGGGCTGTCGTCCGGTTGAGGATCGCGATCAGGCGACCGTCGGGCGAGCCGACGGCACCGGAGGGGTCGAACTGGGGCAGCCGGGGGGCGGCGGCGCCGCTCCGCGCGGGCGCTCTCCACAGGCGTACCTGACCATTTGCGTCACCGCTGACCAGCAACGACACATCCGAAGGGTGGAACACCAGCGAGGTGGTGTCCGCGCTTCTCGCGGTCTGGTGGCTCACAGTCCGCCCCGACACCAAATCGACTACTTTGAGTGAGCTCAAGGAGCCGAAGGCCAGGAGGGATCCGTCCGCCGAGAACGCCACGTTGGAGCGGAACCCCCGTCCTCCGCCCGCCGGGCGGAGGAATTCGAGCGTGTCGCCGGACCACAGCCCGACGCCATTGCTGTTGAGTGCGGCGAGCAGGCGGCCATCGGGGGAGAAAGCGACTCCCCGTGTGCTGTCCGTGCTCAGGGAGGTCCGATGCCAGTCTGTGGTCCGCCACACGGTCAGGCCGCTCGTTCCGCTCGCGGCGAGCAGGAGTCCGTCAGGGCTGAAACACACCTTGGTGACAGCCCCGCTGAACTCCAGACGCGCTGCTTCGACCTGGTGTTCGCCGGTCACGTCCCAGACGGAGACATCAAGGTCCGCGCTGCCGATCGCGAGGTGACGACTGTCGGGAGAGAAGGCCAGGGCGCGGATCGCTCCGGTGCGGCACGCCCACGGCTGTCCGACGAGAATCCGCCGCCGGACGTCCCAGAGGTGAACGTTCCCCGTCCAGTGCCTCGTTGCGAACGCCAGCAGACGGCCGTCCGGCGAGAAGGTGACATCGCTTGTGCCTGCATGCCCGAGCAGAGGCCCGACGGACTGCCAGGTTGCCGTGTCCGTCACCTTCACTCCGCTGGTCGTGGCGGCCGCGAGGAGGCTCCCGTCCGGGGAGAAGGCCACATTGCGCACCAGAGAGTTCCGGTACTCGATGCAGCGGGCGCTGGAATCCACCCGGCCGCCCTCGGCCCACAGCACCGTGTGGGCCTCCTCCGGCTGAAAGCCGACCTCGCGCCCGATGCGGGTGAATTGCTTCTGGTGCTCGGGCAGGGTGAGCCGGTGGGCGTCGAACGCGAACACCGAAGCACGGTCTGACGCACTCCGCAGCTGCGAGTGCGAAGACCACGAGGCGCTCAACAGCCGGACGTACTCCGCGGCCCGCTCCGACTGTGCCAGGTCCAGTGCCCCGGGATCCTGTCGTGGATCGAAGCGGATGAGGAAGTACGGATCGGTGAGGAGCGTCTCGGCGTACGCGGGGGAGTCCGCCCGGCTCAGGTGCCCCAGGGCGTGCCGCAGCGCGTACGGCTCCGCCGAGTCCCAACGGTCGCCCGGCCGGCCCGCGTCCGCCGTGAAGGGGCCGACGACCTCCGACAGGAGCCTTCGCTCCAGGTCGAGGCTCCGGGCGGCGTCCACCGGGTCCGAACTCACGGGATGATCGCGCAGGTAGTCCGCCAGTCCCTGATGGAAGATCCGGTAGAGGGCCACATCGCTCTCGGGGTCGACTCCGGTACGCAGGAACGGCGTGGCCTCCCGCAGCGTGGCGAGGAAGGTCCTGTCGCTGATGTCGTCGGCGCCCAGGGCCCTCAGGCACCTGCGCAGCGTCGTCCGTGGCATGCCGTCACCCTGCGATCTCGCGAGGACGGCGAGGAACGCGCGGAGCGAGCCGAACTCGTCCTTGCGGGCGGCGAGCACTGCCTCCATCAGGTGCGGCAGCTCCGACGACGCCGCCAGGGTGTGTGCCCGGGCGGTGGCCTCGTCCTGCGGGGGGTTCTTCAGGGTCACCAGATAGTGGACGTACAGACCGGCGATCAGGAATGGCCCCCAGAGGCCGTCCGGTCGCAGCCGCCGGACGATGTTCTGTGCCCCCTCCTTCGCCAGGTAGTCGACGAAGTCCGAGGGCGGACCGTAGGCATAGGGCTTACTGGCCCTCAGCAACCGCACGACGTAGCGCTGTACATCCTCCTGGAGCGCGACAGGATCCGCCGTGTCCAGGTCGATCCGGTCCACGGCGATCCCGGAGGCCTCCGCGGTGCTCGACAGCTCGGCTGTTCCCTCGCGTCGGCCCCCCAGCAGGATCCTGCATGGCGCGACCGAGGCCGCTCCGTCCTGCTCGTCCGGTGCGACGAGCACGGACACCAGGCGCAGGACCGCCCGGGGGTCGGTGCTCTCATCCACGGCATCGACCACGATGAGCCGGTTTCTCTGCTCCCGCTCGAGGGCCTCACGCAGCAGGCCAGGGCTCCATCCGCCGGACTGGGAGCCACCGCCGGCCTGCTCCGGGGCTTCGCCGTCCGGGCCGTCCTGCTTGGGCAGGGCGAGTCCCGCCTGGTCCACGATGGCCGTCATCACCTGCTGCGCCGAGCGCTGCCGTGCGTGGACGGCGACGACGTCCGGGACCTCCGGAAGGTCGGGCCCGGCGGGCTCCCACAGGGCCCGGACCGTGCGGCGGAGGTGGGGATGGGCGGCGCACACGATGAGGCCCAGCAGCCCCGACTTGCCCGCCCCGGCCGCGCCCGTGACGGTCAGCAGCGGGCTGTCACCCGCCAACCAGGTCCGGTAGTGCTCCAGTTCGGCGGCCCGGCCCGAGAAGAAGCCCGTGCTGTGGTCCGTGGAGAACAGGCCGCGGCCGGAGGCGCGGTCGATGAAGTAGAGGCCGTCGGTGATCTTCTCGCCCGCCGCGATCCGATCGCCCAGGTCCTCGCCGGGGACGTAGCCCAGGGAGCGACGCAGCAACTGGATCTGTTCCGGCGTGTTCTGCAGCGTCAGCGGGTTCGGAAGGAACGGCCACTCGCCGTCGCCCTGCTCCACGCTGAAGCCGAGGGACATGCGCCGGGTGGTGGTGTCCGCCTTGATCTGGGCGATCAACTCCTTGACGAACCGCGTGAATCCGACCGTCTCGACGTCCGGGGCGAAGTCCCGGTACCGCAGCACGTCCAGCGCCGCGGTGATCCATCCGCTGAAGCGGCCCTGTTCCGTCGGTGAGCTGCTCACGGAGGCCCCGAGCGACCACACGCCCCGCCGGCCGTCGAGTTCGGAGACCGACTGCCGGCCCGTCGCGGTGCCGGCCGAGCAGGTGTCGATGAGGAACACCACGCGGCGCTCCCCGCCTCCGGCCCGTTCGGCCTCCTGCTGCGCCTTCTCGATCCACCGGTCGACGTCGACGTCGCGGTCGTCGTGCGCCACGAAGGAGAGACGGCCGCTGCGGTCCGCCCGGCCGTGGCCGATGAGGTGGACGACGAGGACGTCGGCGGCGCCCGGTTCGTCGACGATCCACTTCCGCAGCAAGGCCTCGATCTCGCCCTCAGGCAGGTCCAGCGAGGTTTCCCCCTCCGCGCCGAACTGCCCGAAGGCCGCCTGCACTTCCTTGACGCGCGAGCGAACGAACCCGAGGTCCTCCAGCTCGGAGCCCTCGGCGAAGCTTCCGACCCCGATCGACAGCACCATGAGGCCGGGTGCGCCCCGGCCTTCCGTCGTCCTGCTCAACACGCCCCTCGCCCAGATCGGTTGACGCCGCGCCACCACCGCGAACGGCACGGCTCACCGACGCTACCCGATCCCCGGGCTTCCTACCGCAGGGTCGCGGAGGCCCGCGACCCTGGCCAGGCGTGCGTACGAGTCCAGGAGCGCCGTGCGGTCGTACGTGGAGGTGGTGACCAGGAGTTCGTCCGCGCCGGTCAGGGCGCCGACCTCGGAGAGCTGCGCCGCGACCTGGTCCTCGGTGCCGTGGATGTGTCCGGCGAGGGCGCCCTCGTACAGCTCGCGTTCCTTCGCGGTCATCTCCAGGGCCTCGATCTCCTCCGCCGGGCGCAGCGGCGGGAAGCTGCCGCGGGTGCGGGAGTACGCGACGGACCAGGCCTCCGGGACCAGGATGCGGCGGGCCTCCTCGGCCGTGGCGGCGACCGCCACCGTTCCGGAGACGACCACGTACGGTTCCGCGGCCCGGGCGGAGGGCCGGAACTCCTCGCGGTACGTCTCCACGATCTCGCTCACCCGTCCGCGGGAGCGCAGGTCGCCCACGACCAGCGGCAGCCCGGCCCGGGCGGCGATCCCGGCACCCTCGCCGGTGGCCAGGACGTACGCCGGTATGCGCAGCCCTTCGGCGGGGCGGGCGTGCACCTCGGGGTGCGCCTGCTGGGTGCCGTCGAGCCAGCCCAGCAGTTCGGCCAGCTGCTCCTCGAAGCGGTCGGCGTCCCCGGTGTCCCGGCCCAGGGCGCGCCGGATCCCGTTGGTGAAGCCGACCGAGCGGCCGAGCCCCATGTCGATCCGGCCGGGGAACAGCGACTCCAGCACCCCGAACTGCTCCGCGACGACCAGCGGCTGGTGGTTGGGCAGCATCACGCCGCCCGTGCCGACGCGGATCCGGTGCGTCGCGCCGGCGACGGCCGCGGCCAGCACGGCCGGCGCCGATCCGGCGACTCCGGGCACGCTGTGGTGCTCGGACACCCAGAAGCGGTGGTAGCCGAGCTCCTCGGCCGTCCGGGCCAGCTCCACGGTGTCGCGCAGGGCCTGCGGGGCCGGGTGGCCCTCGCGGGTGCGGGACCGGTCGAGTATCGAGAGTTTTCGGATCACACAGGTGTCAACGTCCGGGGGCCGACAGGATTCCCCTCCCCCTTCTGCGGGGGCGGCGTCCGTGTCCGTGCCCGGCCCTACGCTGACCGGATGAGCGAGAAGAGCACCTCTCGGCCGCTGGCCGTCTTCGACATCGACAACACGCTGGCGGACACCGGCCATCGCCAGCACTTCCTGGAGCGGCGCCCCCGTGACTGGACGGGCTTCTTCGGTGCGGCCCCGGCCGATCCGCCGCTCGCGCGCGGGGTGGCGCTCGCGGTGGAGAGCGCGGCCGACTGCGAGGTGATGTACCTGACCGGGCGCCCCGAGCGGTGCCGGGCCGACACGCTCGACTGGCTCGCCCGCCACGGGCTGCCCGAGGGGCGGCTGTGGATGCGCGGGAACCAGGACCGGCGGCCGGCCCGCACGACCAAGCTGGAGGTGCTGGGCCGGATCGCGCGCGGCCGGGAGGTGCGCATGCTCGTGGACGACGACGAGCTCGTCTGCCAGGCGGCGCGGGCCGCCGGTTTCCGGGTGGTGCGGGCCGACTGGGCGGCGGACGCGCCGGAACTCGAATCCGCGCAGGAGGTCGAGGGCCGGACCTGACCGCGGCCGGCGGCCGGCCCGGCGGGGCTCAGTCCTCGCCGTCGAGGCGGAAGCCGACCTTGAGCCCCACCTGGTAGTGGGCGATCTCCCCGTTCTCGATGTGGCCGCGTACCTGGACCACCTCGAACCAGTCCAGGTTCCGCACGGTCTGGCCCGCCCTGGCGATCCCGTTGCGGATGGCCTGATCGATGCCCTCGTCGGAGGTGCCGACGATCTCGGTCACCCGGTACGTGTGATTGGACATGGGGGTCTCCCGACAGTGGGTGGCTTTTGCCTGGTTCTACGGTGCCCCAGTAAGTCCGGCTCCGCGAACTTTGCGCGAACAATCCGGAGCGAAAGACCCTTGACCGGCCTATTGGTCTATGCCAATTTCGAGCCATCTGAGATCGAGCCCCCAGAAGGTGACCCTCTTGAAGATGCGCTTGCTCGCCCTGTGCACCGCCCTCGCGGCCGCGACCGCCCTCACGGGCTGCGGCCAGTCGGCCGATTCGGCCTCAGGACCGCAGAAGGTGACGCTCTGGCTGATGAAGGGCAGCGCCTCGGAGGACTTCATCGACGCGTTCACCCTGTCGTTCGAGCACGAACACCCCGGCGTCGACCTGGACGTCCGGATCCAGGAGTGGACGGGCATCGGCGACAAGGTGAACGCCGTGCTCGACGGCACGAGCAAGGAGAGCGCCGACGTCATCGAGGTCGGCAACACCCAGGTAGCCCAGTACATCGAGAAGGGCGGCCTCTCCGAGCTCACCCTCGAAGGCCTGCGCGAGTGGGGCAGCAAGGACTGGCTCAAGGGCCTCGCCGAGCCGGGCAGCATCAACGGCGCCCAGTACGGCGTCCCCTGGTACGCCGCCAACCGGGTGGTCATCTACCAGAAGGACCTCTTCGCGAACGCCGGGATCAAGACCCCGCCCAAGAACCGCCAGGAGTGGATCCAGGCCACCCAGAAGCTCGACAAGGGCGACCAGCAGGGCATCTACCTCGCGGGCCAGAACTGGTACGTCCTCGCCGGCTTCATCTGGGACGAGGGCGGCGAACTCGCCGTCGAGACCGGCGGCAAGTGGGTCGGCACCCTCGACGACGAGAAGGCCCTGGCCGGCATGGAGTTCTACCGGCAGCTCCAGGCCCTCGGCGACGGCCCCAAGGACGCCGACGAGGAGACGCCCCCGCAGTCGCAGGCCTTCGCGCGCGGCCGGATCGCGCAGATCATCGCCCCGCCCGGCCAGGCCGCCGAGATCGAGGCGGCCAACCCCGCCCTGAAGGGCAAGCTGGGTTTCTTCCCGATCCCCGGCAAGACCTCCGACAAGGCGGGCGCCGTCTTCACCGGCGGCTCCGACCTGATCATCCCGGAGCGGACCGGACAGCGGAAGCACGCCGTCGACGTGATCACGGCCCTGGTCAGCGAGAAGTGGCAGACCGAACTCGCCCGTACGATGAGCTACGTACCGAACAAGACCACCCTCGCGCACGTGGTCGAGGGCAACGAGGGCGCCACCAACATGGCCCCCGGCGCCGCCCAGGGCCGGGCCACCCCCACCTCCGCCCGCTGGGCCGAGGTCGAGGCGAAGAACCCGATCAAGCCCTTCATGACGGCCGTCCTCACCGGCCGGGACCCCAAGCAGGCGGCCCGGACGGCCTCCGAGGAGATCGGCAAGGTCCTCAGCTCCGACCGCTGAGCCGGGCCGCCGCCCCGCCCGCCTACGGGTCCACCGCCGCCTTCACCACCAAGTTCAGCGTCCGCACATCCAAGGGCCGCTGAGCGGTCATGTCGAATCCAGCCGGTCACGGAAGAAGTAAAGGAGCCAGGCCACGCACCTGCCGGCCTGGCCCTCCGCGCCCGGATCAGGAGCCGCCATGACCATCGCACCCCTGTCCCCGTCCCCCCTGACGCCCCCCTCCACCCTCACCGTCCCCACCGGTCCCGCCCCCCTCACGCCCACCGCACCCCGGGGCGCCGTGCCGGCCGCCGGCCCCCACTACGCCGTACGTCTCGCCCGCGACGAGTCCGAGGTGCGCGCCGCCCAGCGCCTGCGCCACCAGGTCTTCGCCGGCGAGCTCGGCGCCCGCCTGGACGGGCCCGAGCCCGGCCTCGACTCCGACGCCTTCGACGCGTACTGCGACCACCTCCTCGTCATCGAGGAGGAGACCGAGCAGGTCGTCGGCACCTACCGGCTGCTGCCCCCGGAGCGCGCCGCCGTCGCCGGCCGCCTCTACTCCGAGGGCGAATTCGACCTCTCCGCCCTCGCCCCCATCCGCCCCGACCTGGTCGAGGTCGGCCGCTCCTGCGTCCACCCCGACCACCGCAACGGCGCCGTCATCGCCCTCATCTGGGCCGGCCTCGCCCACTACATGGACCGCACCGGGCACAACTGGCTCGCCGGCTGCTGCTCGATACCGCTCGCCGACGGCGGGGTCCTGGCCGCAGCCACCCGCGAGACCGCCCTGACCCGCAGCCTCGCCCCCGAGGAGTACCGGGTCACCCCGCACCTCCCCTGGAACCCCGAGGGCATCACCTTCCCCGACCGCATGGAGCTGCCCCCGCTGCTGCGCGGCTACCTGCGCCTGGGCGCCTGGGTCTGCGGCGAACCCGCCCTCGACGCCGAGTTCGGCTGCGCCGACCTGTACGTGCTGCTCTCGCTGCGCCGCACCAACCCGCGCTACCTGAAGCACTTCCGCTCGCTCGTCCCGGGCGCATGAGCGTCTGGCTTCCCACCTCGCCCTGCACCCCCGAGGCCTGTGCGGGCCACGAGGGGAGCATCGCGAGCGTCCCGCGGGCGGTGCTCCGGCTCACCGCCGCCGTCGCCCTGATCCTGCTGGGGATCCTGGGCGCCCCGCCGGTCCGGCTGCTGCCGGCCGGCCCCCGGCACACCGTCGTACGGGCCTGGGCGGCCGCCCTGGTACGGGCCTTCGGCATACGGATCACCGTGCACGGCAGCCCCGGCCCGGAAGGCGGCCGCCTCCTCGTCCCCAACCACATCTCCTGGCTGGACATCCCGCTCGTCGCCGCAGCCGTGCCCTGCCGGATGCTGGCCAAGAGCGACATCCGCGACTGGCCGGTCCTCGGCCGCCTCGCCGGAGGCGCCGGGACCCTGTTCATCGAGCGCGACAAGATCCGCGCCCTGCCCGCCACCGTCGAGACCATCACCGGCGCGCTGCTGGCCGGCGACCGGGTCACCGTCTTCCCCGAGGGCTCCACATGGTGCGGCCGCGCCCAGGGGACCTTCCGTCGGGCCGCCTTCCAGTCGGCGCTGGACGCGCGGGTCCCCGTACAGCCCGTGCGGCTCGCCTACCTGCACTGCGACGGCACCCCGGCCGGGGCGCCCGCCTTCGTCGGGGACGACCCGCTGACCGCCTCGCTGTGGCGGATCGCCCGGGCCCGCGGCGTACGGGCCGAGGTCAGGCTGCTGCCGCGGATCCCGCCGGGCCGGTACGCGCACCGGCGGGACCTCGCGGCAGCCGCTCAGCAGGCCGTGCTCGGAGCCTCAGCCCCGATCCTGCTTCCCGGCATACCGACTCAGCCGGCCACGCCGTCGGCGACCGACAAGGACAGCGCGAACCGGCCCGCCGCGTCCGTCCACCACTGGGTCAGCTCCAGTCCCGCCGCCGCCAACTCCTTCCGTACGCCCTCCTGACGGAACTTCGCCGAGACCTCCGTCAGGATCTCCTCACCCGCCGCGAACGGCACCACGAGATCCAGCGCCCGGATCTTCACCACCAGTTCCGCCCGGGCCCGCAGCCTCATCTCGATCCATTCCTGCTCCCTGTTCCACACCGCCACGTGCGCGAAGTCGGCGGTGTGGAAGTCCGCGTCCAGCTCACGGTTGACGACCGCCAGCACGTTCTTGTTGAACTCGGCCGTCACCCCCCGCGAGTCGTCGTACGCCGACACCAGCACGGCCTCGTCCTTCACCAGGTCCGTGCCCATCAGCAGCGCGTCCCCGGGCGACAGCATCGCCCGTACGGATGCCAGGAACACCGCACGCTCCGGCGGCAGCAGGTTCCCGATCGTGCCGCCCAGGAACACCACCAGCCGGGGTCCGGGGGAGTCCGGCAGCTGCAGTGCGCGCGTGAAGTCGGCCAGCAGCGCGTGCACCCGCAGCCCCGGATGCGCCGCGAGCAGCGTCTCCGCCGCCCCCCGCAGGGCGCTCTCGCTCACGTCCACCGGTACGTAGGTGTCCAGCGCGGGCATCGCCTCGATCAGGTGCCGGGTCTTCTCCGAGGAGCCCGAGCCCAGCTCCACCAGGGTGCGGGCACCGCTCTCGGAGGCGATCTCCCGGGCCCGCTCCAGCAGGATCTCCCGCTCCGCGCGGGTCGGGTAGTACTCGGGCAGCCGGGTGATCTCCTCGAAGAGCTCACTGCCCCGCGCGTCGTAGAACCACTTGGGCGGCAGCACCTTGGGGAGGTGGGTGAGCCCGTGCAGCACGTCCGTGCGCAGCGCGGTCTCCGCCGCGTGCTCGTCGAGGGTCCGGGTCAACTGGAAGTTGGTCACGGGGAGTTCTCCTTGAGCGGGGTCAGTTCGACCCGCGTGCGGGTGGCGGTCAGCAGGGTCCGGTCGGGCACTTCGCACCACCGGGGGTCGTCGTCGTACGGCTCGGAGGCCACCACGGTGCGCCGGGCGTCCGCGTCGGCCAGGTACCAGAGCGAGTCCCCCCATGCCGTGGCGGCGATCGTGGCACCGTCCGTCGCCAGCAGGTTCAGCCGCGAGCCGGGAGCCGCCGTGGCCAGCTCCCGGACCGGCTCGGCGAGCGCCGTGCCCAGGTCGTCGCCGGCCCGCAGCCGGTGCAGGACCAGTGCCCAGACCAGCGCCGAATCCGTGCGCGCGGCCAGCCGGAGCAGGTCCTCGGGCGGCAGCCCGGCCGCGAGCGGGCCCGCCGCGTCCGGCCAGCCCCGTATCGCGCCGTTGTGGCTGAACAGCCACGGCCCGTCCGAGAACGGCGCGGCCGCCGCCTCCCCGTCGGCCCCCGGCAGCGTGGCGTCCCGTACGGCGGCCAGCACGGCCCCGCTGCGCACCACCCGGGCGAGATCGGTGAAGGTCGGGTCGGACCAGACGGGCCCGGACCGCCGGTAGCGGGCGGGCACCGGGTCGCCCTCCGCGTACCAGCCGATGCCGAAGCCGTCGGCGTTGACCGTGCCGGAGCGCTGCCGGCGCGGCTCCCAGGACTGGCGCACCAGTGAGTGATCGGGCTCGCTCAGCAGCCGCCGGAGCTCCACCACCGGCCCCAGATAGGCGAGATGACGGCACATCAGACGTCCCTCGCGGTCCGGAAGCCGGAGAAGATCTGCCGCCGCACCGGAAGGTCCCAGTTGCGGAAGGTGCCCCGGCAGGCCACCGGGTCCACCGCGAAGGAACCGCCCCGCAGCACCTTGTGCTCCGGTCCGAAGAACACCTCCGAGTACTCCCGGTACGGGAAGGCCCGGAACCCGGGGTACGGCAGGAAATCGGACGCGGTCCACTCCCACACGTCGCCGATCAGCTGGCGCACCCCGAGCGGGGAGGCCCCCGCCGGGTAGCTGCCCGCACGGGCCGGGCGCAGGTGGCGCTGGCCCAGATTGGCCAGGGCCGGGGTCGGGTCCGCGTCGCCCCACGGGTAGCGGGCCGAGCGGCCGGTCGCCGGATCGAAGCGGGCCGCCTTCTCCCACTCCGCCTCCGTCGGCAGCCGCCGCCCCGCCCAGCGGGCGTAGGCGTCCGCCTCGTACCAGCTGACGTGCAGCACCGGCTCGTCCTCCGGCACCGGCTCGGTCACCCCGAAGCGGCGGCGCAGCCACTGGCCCGCCTCCCGGTGCCAGAACAGCGGGGCCTCTATGCAGTGTTCGCGGATCTGCTGCCAGCCCGGCGCCGCCCACCAGCGGGGCTCGCGGTAGCCGCCGTCCGCGATGAAGGCCAGGTAGCCGGCGTTGGTCACCGGCACCGTGTCGATCCAGAAGGGCCCGACGTCCCGGACGTGCGCGGGTCGCTCATTGTCCAGCGACCACGGCTCGGCGGAGGTCCCCATGGTGAACGGGCCTCCGGGGACGAGGACTTCGGCGGCGCGCGGCGGATCGTACGGGGCGTCCGGATCCGGCGCGGTCAGCACGGGCGCGCCCTGCCGCAGCTGGTGGGTGATCAGCATCGTTTCATCGTGCTGCTGTTCGTGCTGCGCGATCATCCCGAAGGCGAAGCCGTCGTCGAGGAGCGCACTGCCCTCCATCGGGGTGCGCTCCAGCAGGTCGAAGACCCGGCCGCGCACCTCGGCCGCGTACCGGCGGGCCTCCTCGGGTCCGAGCAGCGGCAGCTTGGGCCGCTCGGCGCGGGGATGCTCGAAGGCGTCGTAGAGCGGGTTGATCTCGGGGCGCATGGACGCGCGGCCGGCGACGTTGCGCAGCAGCCAGAGCTCCTCCTGGTTCCCGATGTGCGCGAGGTCCCACACGAGCGGGGACATCAGCGGCGAGTGCTGGGCGGTCAGGTCCGCATCGCTCACGGCGTCGGTGAGCCCGGCCGTCCGTGCGCGCGCGGCGGTCAGGGCGGCGGCCGCCCGCTCCCGCAGGGCTTCCCGGGACGGGTATGACGTGGTCATCGGCGGGCCTCCTTTCCGGTGAGCAGGGGGGACGCGTCGTCGGCCGGACAGCGGCCGCGCAGCACGAAGCGCTCGGTGAACGCACCGACCGTCTCCTGCACGTGCTCGCTCGCGCCCAGCCGGGGCAGCGCCTCCACGGCGGCCAGGAAACAGGCCGTCGCGGCCGTCCGCAGCTCCGGATCGGCCAGGCCGTCCCGGGCGGCGGAGCGCCACAGCGGATTGCGGGGCGAGGGCCCCGGGCCGTGCGCGTCGGACAGCGCCTTCGTCGCGCGGTACGCGGTCTCGGCCGCCTCCGGATCGTCGAACAGCGCGTGCACGACCGCCAGCGGGACCAGCCAGCCGTCGTCGCCGGGCTGCGCGTCGATCATCCGCAGCTCCAGGTGGCCGCGCGGCCGCACCGGCGGGAACAGCGTGGTCAGGTGGTACTCCAGGTCCTCGGCGGTGGGCGCCCGCAGCGCGGGGCGGCCCGCGGCACCGGAGCGCTCCGGCCACTCGAGGTCGCCGCCCGTGCGCAGCCAGTCGCGGAAGGTCGTGCCGCGCGGGATCTCCCAGGCCTCGCCCTCGTACGACCGGACGCACATCACCTCGGTGTCCAGTGCCTGCCGCGTCCACGCGGCCCGCGGCTCCGCGTCCAGCGGCGGCGCGAGGGCGCGCCGGCTGTCGATGTCGCTCCAGACGCCCTGACGGGCGCAGCGCCAGCCGGCGTACGGGCCCTCCTCCGCAGGGGAGTTGGCGAAGGCGGCCACCAGGACCGCGCCCAGCAGGTGGGCGAGGCGCCAGCGCCGGCCGTGACCGAGCACGCCCGGCTCCGCGTACCCGGCGTCCACGCAGACCTGCACGGAGGCGGAGGCGCACATCATGACGCGCCCGGCCGGGCCGGTGCGGTCGAAGTAGGCCTCCATCGCGTCGTAGCGCGGGCTGTTCAGCAGCCGGCGGTACGGGCGCCGCGGATCGCGGCCGAGGCCGCGCAGGACCAGTCCGCGGGCCAGCAGGGCGGCGCGCACGGCGGCGAGGTCGGCTTGCAGGCCGTCGACGCATCCGCTGAGGGAGGCGGCGGGGGCCGAGCTGAGTTCGAGCTGGCCGCCGGGTTCGACGGTCAGCCGCGAGTTCAGGGGCAGAGTGCGGGCGGCGGCGTGCGCGCCCCGCAGCCGCTCGGGGGACAGCGGTTGTTCGGGCCGTTCGGCATCCATGACCAGCCATTCGAGCTCGGCGCCGATGAGGCGGGGCGGGCCGGTCTTGAAACAGATGCCGTGGATCAGCTCCTCCGCCTCGGTCTCGCTGAGGGAGGCGGTGCGGGGTGGGGCGGGCGTGTGTGGGGGAGTGGGTGAGTCCTGGGGCATACCGGGTCCTCGTCTCCTGTCGTCGGCCGTGACTTCACCCGTGCCTACCCCTCCCTGGGGCACAAATTCCTTTGCCGCCGGTGGCCGGGGTGCAGAGGATGGCGGCGTGAGCAGCAGATTGCGCGAGATCGCGCGGGAGAACGCGGAGATCCTGGCGGCCGGTGGCTACCGGACGCGGTCGGGACGGCAGGTCTCCCTGGCCGCCGCCCTGGCGGAGGCCAAGGCAGGAACCAGGATATATGGACCAAACCGGGTCGTTCCAGACGGAGAGGTCGTTCGTGGGGGCGGACCGACGGCCGTCGAGGTCACGGGCGAGAGCACCACGGTCGCGGCCCGCAGGCTCGCGACGGGCGGCCCGGCCGCGGCGGCCGGCCCGGACCCGGCCCCGGTGGCGGCCCTGAACTTCGCCTCGGCCCGCAATCCCGGGGGTGGTTACGTCCGCGGGGCCAAGGCCCAGGAGGAGGCGCTGTGCCGCGCCTCGGCCCTGTACGAGACCCTGCTGGAGGCTCCGGAGTACTACGAGGTCCACCGCGCGGAGCGCAGCACCTTCTACACCGACCGGGTGATTCACTCGCCCGGGGTGCCCGTCTTCCGTGATGACCGGGGCGAACTGCTGGAGACCCCGTTCCGGGTCGGTTTCCTGACCTCTCCCGCCCCGAACGCGGGCACGATCCGGCGGCAGGAGCCGCAGCGGGTCGCCGAGATCCCGGGGGCGCTGGTCCGGCGGGCGGAGCTCGTGCTGGAAGTGGCCGCGCTGCACGGCTACCGGCGGCTGGTGCTGGGGGCGTGGGGCTGCGGAGTGTTCCAGACCGACCCGGCGGAGGTGGCCGAGGCCTTCCGGGGGCTGCTGGCGGGCCGGTTCGCGAGAGTGTTTGAACGGGTGGTGTTCGGGGTGCTGGACCGCAAGCCCGAGCCGCGGGAGGCGTTCGAGCGCGCCTTCGCGGGTTTCGGGGCCTGAGGACGGGGCGGGACGGCGCGGGCGCGTCCGTGCGGGCGGCCGGGCACCGGCCTTCTGTGCCCGTCCGTCCTCCCGCCGAGTCCGTCCCCGCGCCGCGTCCGCGCTGCCCTACGTCCAGCCGTAGCGCTCGCGCAGGCTGTCGACGACCAGCCGGAAGCGTCCCCGGTCCAGCGCGCAGGCCTCGCGCCGCATCCCGGACTCGTGCACCCGCAGCACCCGGTCGACGTCCACCCAGGACTCGCGGCCCGCGCTGTCCCACGGTCCCGTCCCGATCGGCACCCACTCCCGGTCGTGGTCGTGCCGCTTGCTGGACAGCTGCACGGCGAGCAGGGTCCGTCCGCCCGCCTCCCGCGCGACGACCAGCACCGGGCGGTCCTTCCCGCGGCCGTCGTTCTCCTCGTAGGGGACCCAGGTCCACACGATCTCACCGGGATCGGGGTCGCCGTCGGGGTCGGGTGCGTACTCGGTGCGTACGGGGCCGATGGCGCGGGGGTCGGCCTCGGTGGTCGCGGTGTCCCCGTCGCGGCCGGGCTGGTCGGTGTAGCCGTTGCCGTGATGCGAAAGTGCCGTCATCCCGCCGAGGTTACCGGGACCCGACCCGTGACCCGGTGCGGCCGGGTCGGCCGGTCAGGTCATGTCCGATTCCCGGTGCGAGCCCGTGCACAGCGCCCAGACGATGAAGAGGTTGACGACGACGAGGACCAGCGCCCACCAGGGGTAGTACGGGATCCAGAGGAAGTTGGCGATCGCGCCCAGTCCGGCGACCATGATGCCGAAGTAGCGCCCCCACAGGGCTCCGCCGAGGACGGCGCACCCGGCGACCACGAGGGCGATGCCCAGGATGAGGTGGATCCAGCCCCAGCCGGTCAGGCTGAACTCGAACACGTAGTGGCGCGTCACGACGAACAGGTCGTCGCTGGCGACGGCAGCGATCCCTTCGAGGAACGCCATCGCCCCTCCGAAGACCATCAGCACTCCCGCCAGGAGGGTGGTACCGGACGTGGGTGCGTGCCAGGGGCGCGGTTGCCCTTGGCCTGCCTGGGGCCTGCTGGCGTCACTGGCCATTTCGTTCTCCTAGGGTGCAGGGCCGGCGCGGTGGCCGGACCGGCGAGATCCCCCCATTCAGCCTGTCACGGAGGCTCACTGTCGGCACTCCGACCCCGCAGCCCCCCATGCCGGACCTCGTGCGCCGGACCTCGTGCGCCGGACCTCACGCGCCGGACCTCACGCGTCGGCGCGCACCGGATCCGGCCGCCGCGCCGCCCAGTCCTGTGTCGCCTCCACCTGCGCGGCCAGCGCCAGGAGCAGCGGCTCCGAGTCCGCCGGACCCAGGAGCTGGGCTCCCATCGGCAGCCCCTCGCCGGTGAACCCCGCCGGGATGTTCACCCCCGGCCAGCCGAGGACGTTCCACGTCCAGGCGTACGGGCAGGCGGCGATCATCGCCCGGTCCGTGGCCATGGCACCGAGACCGGCCAGCGCTCCGATCCGCAGCGGCGGGGTGGCCGTCGTCGGGGTCAGCACCACGTCGAAACGGCCGAAGACCTCGCCGACCCGCCGCCCCAGCGCCGCCTCCGCCCGCCGGGAGACCCGCAGGGCCAGCCCGCCCAGGATCCGGCCGGTCCGCACCGCCTCGTGCGTACGCGGGTCCAGCAGCGCCGGATCCGGCACCCGCGCCGCCCAGTCCCGTACGCCGCTGGTCGCGCGGGGTACGAAGGTCAGGCCGATCGGGCCGTACCTCGGGTCCTCCGGGACCACCTCGTGCCCCAGCGCCTCCAGCCGCCCGGCCAGCCGCTCCACCGCGGAACGCACTTGCGGGTCAAGGGCCTTGGGCGTGGCGGTGAAGGGCATCCCGAAGGAGAGGGCGATCCGCAGCCGGCGCGGGGTGCGCCGGGCCGCCTCGACCGCCGAGATGCGGGCCGGGCGGTGCAGGTCCTCGGGGTGCGGGCCGCTCGCGGCGTCCAGCAGGAGCGCCGCGTCGGCGACGGTGCGGGCCAGTACGCCGTTGACCGTGAGCCCGTGGAAGGACTCCGGCTCGGGCCAGGTGGAGATGCGCCCGCGCTGCGGTTTCACGCCGATCAGGTGGGTCCAGGCCGCGGGGATCCGGACCGAACCGGCACCGTCCGAGCCCAGCGCGGCCGGGACCAGGCCCGCCGCGACGGCCGCCGCCGAACCGCCCGAGGAACCGCCGGGCGAGTAGGCCGGGTTCCACGGATTGCGGGTCGCGCCGAAGGCCTCGCCCTCGGTGAAGGGCCACTGCCCGAGCTCCGGCGTCTGGGTCTTGCCGACGATGACCGCACCGGCCGCGCGCAGCCTCCGTACCGCCTCGCTGTCGGCCGTCTTCGGGGCGAAGGCCCCGGCACAGCCGAAGGCGGTCGGCTCCCCGGCCAGGTCCATGTCGTCCTTGACCGCGAGCGGTACGCCCAGCAGGGGCAGCCGCTCGCCCGCGGCCAGCCGCCGGTCCGCCGCGTCCGCCTCGGCGAGCGCGGCGTCGGCGCGTACGGTCCGGAAGGCGTTCAGCTCCGGCTGCGCCGCCGCGATCCGGCGCAGCGCCCGCTCGGTCAACTCCCGTGCGGACACACTGCCTTCGGCGAGCGCTGATGCCATTTCGACCAGGCCGGCTGAAGCATCCGACATCGCGATCCACTCCCCCTATTACCGTTCGGTAGGTAGACGGTACGGGGGACCGGCCGGGCACGACTACCCATGTGGGCGCCGACCTTGGGGATGGGGGCGGTCAGAGGAGGGATACGACGTCCTCGCCCCAGGAGGAGAGCGTGTCGACGGCCCGCAGGCGGTGGGGGCCGTCGCCGAGGGCCGCGGCGAGGACCTGGTTGCGGTGGGCGGAGCCCCGGTCGGACAGGGCGGGCAGCCGGAGCAGCGGCAGGAGCAGGCCGAGGGCCGCCTCGCGTACGACGGGGGAGCCGGAGGCGAGGAAGGGGTGCACGGCCGCGTAGTACTCCGGCGCGAGGTCGAGGAACGCCTCGAGGTCCTCCGCGTCGCCGTAGGGCCGCTCCCGCTGGGCCATCGCCTCGACGAGCGAGTCCCCCAGCCAGGTCATCAGGCCGGCGCGCAGCGGGAACGGGGTCTGCGGACCCAGGTCGTACACCTCGTACTCGCTGCGGTCGGTGACCTGCGCCAGGGTCCGCGGGTCGCCCAGGACCGCGGCCACGTACCGGGCCGCGGGAGCCGTGGCGGTGTAGAAGACGTCCCCGTTGGTGAGGGCTTCGGCCAGGCAGCGCAAGGCGTATCCCTGGACGCGCGGGTCGTCGTCCAGCAGCTCCCGCAGGATCACGGGCGTTTCCGGTGCCGCGGCCGGGCAGCAGTGCTCCACCGCGTTCCAGTCCGTCCGCAGCAGCAGGGCACCCGGGTCCACTCGGCCGTCGTGTTCAACCTCGTTGCTCATGTCACCAGTCTGGCAACCGCCACTGACAGCGTGTCGTGTGATGCTGCCGTCATGACTGATCAACGCGAGGTCGCCATCGTCCGCTGGCCCGACCAGAGCCCTTCCGCTGAGGACGGGCTGACAAGTTTGTTGACGGCGTACCACCTGCGGACGGAGGCGGAGAAGGGCGGGGCCGTTGCCGGCGTGGACGGGTTGCCCGACTCCTATCGGGCGGAAATCTCGGACCCACGGACGGCATTCGTCGACGACGCGGTGCTGTTGGCCCTGAGCGGGGACACCGTTGTGGGATGCCTGGTGGTGACGGCACCCGCCGGTGGGCGCTCGGAGATCAAGAGGCTCTGGACCGACCCGTCGTTCCGGGGCCGGGGCATTGCGTCCGGCTTGCTTGGCGCCGCGCTCGCGTATGCCGCGGAAAGCGGCGTGAGCGGTGTGCGGCTGTCGGTGTGGAGTTGGCGGACCGGGGCCATCGCCCTGTACGAACGGCTCGGCTTCGTCGTCACCGAGTCGTGGGATGCGCGGGATCAGCTGGTCTGCATGCAGCGCGCGGTGTGAGGGGTCACGGCCACGTTGTCGTACCGCGTGGCCACGGCGCGGTGCCCCAGCGGATTCCGGCGCCGCCGCAGGTGGACACGGCAGCGCCGAAACAGGTCGTACACCCGGACCTAGATCCAGCCCTCCAGGGAGGCCATGAACCCGTCGAAGTCGTCGCGGTGGATGGTGTGTCCGGCCCCGGCGACCGAACGCACCCGGAAGCCGCGGCTCTTGAGCAGCTCCGCCCGCTCCGGCGAGATCAACCGGCTCGGATCGGCGAGCTGGACCAGCGACGGGACCACCGGCGCCGCCGGCATCAGGTCGGCGCCGAGCAGCGGGGCGAGGCTCAGCGCCGTCTGCTCGTCCCACAGCGCCAGGGTCGCCAGCTCGATGTCGACGTCCACGTCGTCCCAGCGCGGACTCATCGCCCGGATCTCCTCCCTGGTCGCCGACTTGAACCGGGCCAGCAGCTCCGGGCCGAAACCCTCCGCCGGGGCGGCCAGGTGCCAGCCGGGGTCGGAGTACACCGCCCGCCGCGGCTTCAGCCGGTCCACCGCGAGCGACAGGGTCAGGCCGCCGAGGGAGTGGCCGATGGCCAGTTCGGCGCCGGCCGGCAGCGTCTCGACCAGGTCGTCGGCGTAGAGCTCCGGGCTGTACGCGCCACGGCCGCTGGCCCCGTGGCCCCGCAGGTCCACGGCGATGACGCGGTAGCCGCGGTCGGCGAGGGCCGGGCCGACCCGGCGCCAGGTCCGGTGGTCGGCCATGATGCCGTGGATCAGGAGGGCGATGCGGTCGCCCTCGCCCCAGGTCTGGGTGTGCAGCTGCACGGTGGTGCCTTTCTCGGGCTTCGATGGGGTGAACTGTGTCCGGGAGCGGTGAGTTCGGGTCGACGGTACGGACCGGTGGCGGCGGGGCCCCGATCAGCGCACGCTGCGGATCGGCATCACCGCCAGCGCCCCCGCCACCGCCAGCACGGCCGCGACGACGAACAGCGCCGTGTACCCGCCGCTGAGCGAGACGATCACCGAGGCGATGAACGGCGCGACGATCTGCGGGCCGGCGTTGGCGATGTTGAGCACGCCCATGTCGCGGGCCGCGTCCTCGGCCTTGGGGAGCACCATCGTCACGAGCGCGGTGTCCACCGCCATGTAGCAGCCGAACGCCAGCCCGTTGACCACGGAGAAGGCCAGCATCGCGGTCCAGCTGGTCGACACGGCCGGGATGACGAGCGCGACGGCCGACAGCAGGGCGGAGGCGCCGACGAAGAGCTTGCGGCGGTCGAACCGGTCGGAGAGGTATCCCCCGAGGACCGTGGAGACGACCATCGCCACACTGGTCAGCGGCATCATCACCGCCACCGCGGCCTCCGGCTTCATGCCGTCGGGCAGCACCGTGTGGTCCTGGAGGATGTACAGCTGGTAGCCGGTGACCGCGAAGTACCCGAGGACGAGCAGCGCCCGTCCGATGAACGCCCACCGGAAGTCGTGGTGGCGCAGCGCGCTCGCGAAGGCGGCGAGCTGGGCCTTGACGGGCAGCGAGGCGCGGGCCGGGAGGCGGTCCTCGCGGCTGCAGGCGGTGAAGAGGACGGCGGCTCCCGCCACGAGCGCGCCGAACACGAGGTACCCGGTGCGGTAGTCGTCGGAGAAGGCCGCGCCGAGCAGCGCACCGAGGGTGGAGCCGAAGGGCAGGCCGAGGCCCACGGCCGCGGAGGCCTTGCCGCGGGCGCTCAGGGGCACCCGGTCGGGGACCACGGAAGTGATGGCCGCCTGGTAGACGTTCATGACGGCCTGGCCGAGGCACCAGGCGATCGTGATCAACAGGATCGTGTCGGCGAAGCCGAGCAGGAACATGGCGGGAACGGCGGCGAGTCCGCCGCCGAGGATCCAGGGGTTGCGCCGTCCGCTGCGGTCGGACAGGGCGCCTGCGACGGGGTTGAAGACCGTGGCGAAGATCGCCGAGACCCCTGCGATCAGGCCGAAGTTCGCCACCTTGTTCGCCGGGTCGATGTCCTCGACCTGGAGTGCGAGCAGGACGCCGGCCACGCCGATGTAGAGCGCGTACATGGCGCTGTTGCCGACGAGCAGCAGGGGGAGCAGGCCGCGGCGTGCAGGGCCGGGTCCGGGGCCGGTGGGCGCGTCGGTGGTGGCGGCGGTGGAACCGGTGCCGGGGGAGGAAAGGGCCACGGTGCCCTCCTGGGCGGTTGCGGGCGGAGGAAGGGAGGGGGAGGGGGAGAGGGATGGTGCGGGGTGGGGCCGGGTGCGGTGAGGGGCCGGGTGACGGGTGGGGTGAGGGGTGCGCGCCGCCCTGTCGCGACGGCGGGGGTGCGACGGAGCGCGACAGGGCGGCGGCACGGCGGGTCACGTGCATGCGCACGTGCGGTGACACATCCGTCGTCACGTCCGTCGACGGGGATGTGAAACCGTGGTTACACGTGTCAATGACTCGCGTAACCACTGTGTAGCATTCGTTTCAGGCCATCCGCTAGCCCCTGGGCGCAATCGGTCTGGAAAGATGCCACGGCAATGTCTCAGTCATCGAAATCGCCGAAGCCGCCGACCGCGGCCTCCGGATCCTCCACGCCGCCACCCCCCGTTCCGACCAGCGCCGACGTGGCCCGCCTCGCCGGGGTCTCGCGCGCGACCGTCTCGTACGTGCTGAACAACGCGGAAGCCGTACGCATCAGCGAGCCGACCCGCCGCAAGGTCCGCGAGGCCGCCGAGGAGCTCGGGTACGTCCCGCACGCGGCCGCCCGCAGCCTGCGCGCCGGGCACACCCGGATCGTGCTGCTGCCCACCCCGAACGTGCCGATCGGCCCGCTCTACAGCGCCTTCCTGAACGAACTCCAGTGGGCGCTGCGCCGGCTCGACTACACCGTGGTCCAGTACGGCAGCCTCGGCCTCAGCGGGGACGAGGCCGTACGGGCGTGGGCGGAACTGCGTCCGGTGGCGGTGATATCCCTCGGCGAGATCACCCTCTCCGCGCGCAACGTCGCCACCCTCAAGCGGGCCGGGGCCCGCGCGGTGATCACCATGGGCCCGGTCGGCGTACCCGGGGCGCACGCACTGGTCATGGACCAGCAGGAGGTGGGCGCCCGGGCCGCGGCCCATCTCGTCGAGCGGGGCCGTCGGCGGATCGGTGTGGTCGTCCCGGAGGAGGAGGGGCTGGAGCTGTTCTCCGCGCCCCGGCTGGCGGGCGCACGCTCCGTGGCGAGTGCGGCGGACGCGGCGGGTGCGGAGGGCACGGACGGCGTACGGGTCGAGCCCGTCCCGATGGCGTACTCCGAGGAATCGGCGGCGGCGCTCGCGGCCCGCTGGCGCGGGCTCGGGCTGGACGCGGTCTTCGCGTACAACGACGAGTACGCGATGCTGCTGATGCGGGCCTTCCAGGACGAGGGGCTGCGCATCCCCGAGGACGTCGCCGTCATCGGCGCCGACGACCTGCTCATCGGGCGGCTGCTCCGGCCCCGGCTGAGCACGGTGCGCCTGGAGATGCCGACCGGTGACCACCTGGCCTCGCTGGTGGACCAGGCGGTGCGCGAGCCGACGGAGGTCACGGAGCGGCACGACCTGATGGCGGCCGAGGCGGTGCATCGCGAGTCGACCTGACGGCGCCCCGCTGGGGCGCCGGGTCAGGGGCCCTCGTCCGTAGCCCCGGTCCGGCGCTCCTGATCCGTCGCCCCGTTCCTGCGGCCCGTTCCTGCGGCCCGTTCCCGCGGCCCGTTCCGTGCGGGCCGGGCCGACGGGTCGCCCGGGGGCCGTTGACAGGCGGTGACGTGCGGACGGAGACTGCGGGCGCGCCCCACCGGGCGTGCCCGGCGGCGTGTCGCGATGCCCACACCGGCGTCGTGCCCACACCGGCATCGGTGCCCACACGGCGCCGGTGCGCCACCGCCCGTACGGATCCGCCCAGGAGAGACCCCATGAGCATCCGCACCGTCCGCGACGTCTACGTCGTCGACGCCGTCCGCACCCCGATCGGCAAGTTCGGCGGGGCCCTCGCCGGGGTCCGCCCGGACGACCTGGCCGCGCACGTGGTGCGCGCGCTGGTGGACCGTACGCCCGACCTCGATCCGGCCCGCATCGACGACGTCGTCTTCGGCGATGCCAACGGCGCGGGCGAGGACAACCGGGACGTGGCCCGGATGGCCGTCCTGCTGGCCGGCCTCCCCGTGAGCGTCCCCGGGGTCACCGTCAACCGGCTGTGCGGGTCCGGCCTCGAAGCCGTGATCCAGGCCGCCCGCGCCATCGCGCTGGGCGACGCCTCCGTGGCCATCGCGGGCGGCGTCGAGTCGATGAGCCGCGCCCCCTGGGTGGTCCAGAAGCCCGAACGCGCCTTCCCCGCCGGGCACCAACAGATGTGGTCCACCACCCTCGGCTGGCGGATGACCAACCCGCGGATGCCCGCCGAGTGGACCGGCTCGCTCGGCGAGGGCGCCGAACTCGTCGCCGACAAGTACGCCGTCACCCGCGAGGCGCAGGACGCCTTCGCCCTGGAGAGCCACCGCAAGGCCGCGGCCGCCTGGGCCGCCGGGCTGTACGACGGCGAGGTCGTGCCGTACGAGGGCGTCGACCTCGTACGGGACGAGTGCATCCGCGAGGGTTCCACCCCCGAGGCGCTGGCCCGGCTGAAGCCGGCCTTCCGGACGGACGGCCGGGGCACGGTCACGGCCGGCAACGCCTCCCCGCTCAACGACGGCGCCGCCGCCCTGCTGTTGACCGACGAGGCGGGCCTGGCCGCCACCGGCCGGGAGCCGCTCGCCCGGATCAGCGCCTCCGCCGTGACGGGGATCGAGCCCCAGCTCTTCGGGCTCGGCCCGGTGGACGCGGTGCAGCGGGCCCTCGGCAAGGCCGGCCGAGGACTGTCCGACCTCACCGTCCTCGAACTCAACGAGGCTTTCGCGGCCCAGGCGTTGGGCTGCCTGGCGGCCTGGCCGGAGCTGGACCCGGCCGTGGTCAATCCGCGCGGCGGCGCCATCGCGATCGGCCATCCGCTCGGTGCCTCGGGCGCCCGCCTGGCCGGTTCGGTCGCCCACCAGCTGGCGGCGGCGGGCTCCGGCACCGGCATGGCGGCGCTGTGCATCGGCGTCGGGCAGGGCATCGCGCTCGTCCTGGAGCGCTGAGCCGGCTCCGGCACCGCCCTGGTGGTGCACCCGCCCCACCAGGGCGTCGACCATTTCCGGTCAGCGCCCGCCGTCAACTGCCCAATAACTGAACAGAAGTGGAGCCTCCCGTCTGGCACGATGACGCGTGCTGCCGCCCCCCTCGCCCGGCACCCCGCCCATCCCCACCCGGAGGCCCCGCGCCATGCCGCTCCTCGACCCGACGCTCTGGCAGGACGGACCCACCCTCACCGGCGGCGCCGCCCCGGTCGTCGAACCCGCCACCGGCCGCACCCTCGCCACCCTCGACCTCGCCGCGCCCGCCGACGTGGCGGAGGCCGCCGTACGGGCCCGGGCCGCGCAGCACGACTGGGCGCGCGCCACCCACCTCGAGCGGGCGGCCGTGCTGCGTCGCGCCGGGGACCTGTTCGCCGCGCACGCCGACGAGCTGCGGGAGTGGCTGGTCCGCGAATCGGGCTCGATACCCGGCAAGGCCGGCTTCGAACTGCACGTCGCCGCGCAGGAGTGCTACGAGGCCGCCGCGCTGGCCTCGCGCCCGGTCGGGCAGGTGCTGCCGAGCGAGGCGCCGCGGCTGTCCTTCACCCGACGGGTCCCGGCCGGGGTGGTCGGGGTCGTGGCCCCGTTCAACGCCCCGCTGATCCTGGCGATCCGCTCGGTCGCGCCGGCCCTGGCGCTCGGCAACGCGGTGCTGCTCAAGCCGGACCGGCGGACCGCCGTCTGCGGCGGCCTCGCCCTCGCCGCCGTGTTCGCCGCCGCCGGGCTGCCGGCCGGGCTGCTGCACGTCCTGCCCGGGGGCGCCGGGACGGGCGCCGCGGTGGTCGCCGACCCACGGGTCCGGGTGGTGTCCTTCACCGGATCGACCGCGGCCGGCCGTGCCGTCGGTGAACTGGCGGGCCGTCACCTCAAGCGCGCGCACCTGGAGTTGGGCGGCAACTCCGCCCTCGTCGTGCTCCGCGACGCAGACGTCGAGGCCGCCGTCGCCCAGGCCACCTGGGGCACCTTCTTCCACCAGGGCCAGATCTGCATGACCGCCGGGCGCCACCTCGTACACGCCTCGCTCTACGACGAGTACGTGGAGCGGCTCGCCGCGCGCGCCGAGGAACTGGCCGTGGGGGACCCGTACCGCGAGCAGGTCCACCTCGGGCCGCTGATCGACCGCGCCCAGGTGGAACGCGTCCACGCCCTCGTGGAGGCCAGTACCGAGGCCGGGGCCAAGCTCGTCGCCGGCGGCGCCCACCGGGACCTCTTCTACCGGCCGACCGTACTGGCCGGCGTCGGCGAGGACACCCCCGCCTACACCGAGGAGGTCTTCGGCCCGGTGGCGCCCGTACGCTCCTTCGCGACGGAGGACGAGGCGGTGGCACAGGCCTCGGCGGGCCCCTATGGCCTCTCTCTCGGGATCGTGACCCGGGACGCGGCGCGCGGGCTCGACCTGGCCGAGCGGATCCCGACCGGGATCGCGCACGTCAACGACCAGACGGTCAACGACGAGGCCGTCGCCCCGTTCGGCGGAGTCGGCGCCTCCGGCACCGGCGCCCGCTTCGGCGGCGAGGCCAACCTGGACGCCTTCACGGAACTGCGCTGGACCACGGCCCGCAGCACCCCGGCCCCCCACCCGTTCTAGGGAGTGTCCTGCCGATCGGGCCGGGCGCGCGGCGTCACGGGCCGGACAGGGAGGACAGGCCGAGCAGGTCGGCCGCGTTCGTGTCGAGGATCATCGTGGCTTCCTCCCGGGTGAGCCCCGACTCGGCGATGTAGTCCACGGCCCTCAGGAAGACCTCCCCGTCCTCGTACGGAAAGTCCGTGCCGAGGACGAGCCGGTCCGCCCCGAAGGTCGAGGCCGCGGCCACGAGCGCCGGTCCGTGCACATGGCTGACGGTGTCGTACCAGAGCCGGCCGACGGCCACGGAGGGGAGTTCGGGCGTCCCGGGGGACTCGAAGGCCAGATGGTCGTCGAGCCGGCGCGGCAGCAGGGGCAGGGCGCCGCCCAGATGAGAGGCCAGGATGCGCATGCGCGGATGGCGTACGGGAATGCCCGCGAGGATCAGATGCATGATCGCCACGGTGTCCTCGACCGGTGCCCCGACCATCCACGTCATCCCGTGTTCGGTGATCAGCGGACTGGCGACCCCCTCCCCGGCCGGGTGGATGCACAGGACGGCGCCGCGCCGGTCGAGCTCCTCGTACACCGGCCGGAACAGCGGATCGGCCAGCGTGTGGCCGAGGACGGTCGTGGTCACGCCGACGCCGACCGCTCCGAGCTCGTCGAAGGCACGGGTGATCTCGCGCAGCGTGGCGTCCACATGGGGGAGGGGCAGTGCGGCGAAGGCGCGGAAGCGCCCGGGGAAGCGAGCCACCAGTTCCGCGTACGCGTCATTCGCCGCGCGCGCGACCGCCACCGCGTCGGACTCGTCGGCCAGGTGCGGGGACTGCGGTGCGACGGAGAGCACCTGGAGGTCGATGCCCGCCCGGTCCATCAGGGCGAACCGGCGGTCCAGATCGGCCTCGGTCGCCTCGGCGCCGATCCCGCGCTGGGTGCCCGTATCGGTCTTTCCCAGCTTTTCGAGGCGGTCGAGGTATTCCGCGGTCCACAGGTGCGCGTGCACGTCGATGCGCAAACGGGTCACCCTTCGATGGAACGCCTCCCGTACGGGGCGGGCCAGTCGGGGCGGGCGCGCCCGCGGAACCGAGGCCCGCGGAATGCTCGGGGCGGGTCGTTCGTTCAAGGAGCAGTCGGCTCAATCAGGAGGTCTGGACACCGTGGCTACAGTCGAGCTCACCAAGGAAAACTTCGACCAGACGGTCAGCGAGAACCCGTTCGTGCTGATCGACTTCTGGGCGGGCTGGTGCCGGCCGTGCCTGCAGTTCGCGCCGGTCTACGAGCGGGCCTCGGAGGCCCATCCCGACCTGCTCTTCGCCAAGGTGGACACCGAGGCGCAGCAGGAGCTGGCGGGTGCCTTCCAGATCACCTCGATCCCGACCCTGATGATCGTCAGGGACCAGGTGGCCATCTTCGCCCAGCCCGGGGCCCTGCCGGAGGCGGCGCTGACCGACCTCATCGGGCAGGCCCGCGCGCTGGACATGGAGGAGGTGCGCGCCAAGATCGCCTCGCAGCAGGGCGGCGCGCAGGCCCCCGGCGCCGAGGGCTCCGGCACGTCGGAGGCTTAGGGAGCGGGAGCGGGAGCGGGAGCGGGGGCGGTCCGCGGCTCCGCCGGACGCCTCACGGGCGGACCGTGAGGCCGTCCAGCAGCAGGTCGAGCAGGCGCTCGGCCTGCTGTCGGTGTTCGGCGCCCGCCGAGGTGAGGGCGATGCCCTCGAGGGCGGCGGCGACGTCGGCGGGCCCGATGTCGGTACGGATCGTCCCGGCGGCCGCGCACGCGTCCATGAGTGAGGCGATGGCGGCCAGGATCATCTCCCGGCTCCGGCCGTAGGGGTTGCCTCCCGTCGAGGCGATGGCGCGCAGCGCGTCGATCATGCCGTATTTGGCGGTGACGTAGTCCAGGAAGAGACGGGTCCACGCGCGCAGGGCCTCGACGGGCGACTGCCGCGCGAGCAGAAAGGGCACCGCCTCGCACAGGTGGGCCAACTCGTTGCGGTAGACCGCCTCGACCAGTGCCTCCCGCGTGGGGAAGTTGCGGTACAGGGTCGCGCTGCCCACGCCCGCCTCCTTGGCGATGCGCTCCATCTGAGCGTCCAGCCCCTGCGTCGTGAACACGCGCACGGCGGCGGTGAGGATCTTCTCCCGGTTGCGCCGTGCGTCCGCCCGCAACGGTCGGCTCGGTCCGTCGGTCATCAGTACTCGCCATCCCCTCTCGGGCCTCTCGGGCGCCCTCCGGCCGCCTTCGGCTGCCTGGAAACTTGCCAAACGGGGACGCCCCCACTTAGCTTGAAATAAGTGGGGACATCTCCGTTTTCACTGTAGGTCACCACAGTGGCCGGCGCACACCCACGAAAGGGAGCTGATCATGTCGGGCATCCAGGGCAAGGTCATCGCGATCACCGGAGCCAGCAGCGGCATCGGCGAAGCGACCGCGACCCACCTCGCCGAAAGGGGCGCCCGGCTCGTGCTCGGCGCCCGCCGGGAAGACCGGCTGAACGCGGTCGTGGACGGCATCACGGCCAAGGGCGGCACCGCCGTCGGCGTCCTCGTCGACGTCACGCGCCGCGAGGACCTCCGGCGCCTGACGGACACGGCCGTCGCCCGGTTCGGCCGGCTCGACGTGCTCGTCTCCAACGCGGGCACGATGGCCGTCTCGCCCTTCGACGACCTGCGCCAAGACGACTGGGACGCCATGGTCTCCACCCACATCACCGGCCTGCTCAACGGCATCGGGGCGGCGCTGCCCGTCTTCCGCCGGCAGCGCTCCGGCCACTTCGTCAACGTCGGCTCCACCGCGGCCTACGTCGTCAAGTCCCCCCAGGCCGTCTACGCGGCCACCAAGACGGCCGTGAAGGTCCTCACCGAGGGTCTGCGCCAGGAATCGGGCCCGGACCTGCGCGTGACCCTCGTCTCGCCCGGCTTCACCCACACCGAGGGCGTGGGCAAGGGGGCCGGCCCCGAGGTCGCGGCCGCGATGATCCGACAGCGCGACGAGATCGCCATGCCGCCCTCCGCCATCGCCTCCGCCATCGGGTACGCGATCGAGCAGCCCGACGGCATCGACGTCGGCGAGATCGTCGTCCGGCCCACCGCCCAGTCCTGACACCCCCACGGCAGCCGCCCCGCCGTCCTGGAGCCGGGCCCCGACGGGTGGTTGCCGCACCACGCCGACGCGCGACGGCCGGCGGAGGAGGCGTCCAGGCGGCCGCGCGTCGAACTGGTCCTACTGTTCCATGAGGGCAGCACGTGGCACCTGATCAATCAGGGCACCGCGCCGGCGAGGAACCTGTAGCTCCGGACAGCCTTCGAATTCCGGCAGCCGGACATGCCGGCCAACCTGAGAAGGGCAGAACGAGCCCCTCCGGCTGAGGGTCCCCCCGAAGCCGTAGCGCGCCGCACTCCTGACGCGGCTATCTCAGTACGGCAACGGCATTCATGACCAGCGCGCGGGCCTCCGCGCCGTACACCGCCATCTGCTGGAGTGCCGCGAACGCCTTCTCATAGAGGGCGATCTCGCTGGGCTGCGTGACCGTCACACGGGCTGAGAGCAGCTCCACCGACACGAGTGTGTCGTCGTACATGTGGAACGTCTCCAGCGGCCACTGGGCGCGGTGCGGGGTGTCCATGGGGATGATGCCCAAGCTCACCGTCGGCATCGCGCCCACGGTCATCAGGTAGCCGAGCTGGGCGGCCATGGCCTCGGTATCCGCCAGCTGGTGCCGGAGCGCGGTCTCCTCGACGAGGAGAACGTACCGGCGGCCCGGCTCGCGCAGGATTCGGTTGCGCTCCATCCGCGCGGCGACGGCCTCGGCGACGTCGTTGGGGATCTCCCGGAACTCGCTGATCGCAGTGAGCAGGCCGGTGGCGTACCCCTCTGCCTGAACGAAGTGCGGCAGGAGCGTAGCGGAGTACACGCGGAAAAGGCGGGTCGACCGGAACAGGGGAACGTAGCTGTGCTGCAACTGCTTGAGGCCGCTGCGTGAGCGGCGCCGCCACTCTGTGTAGAGCGATTCCGCGTTCTGCGACTGGGCGATGATGTCCCGCGCCTGGCCTGCCGCGTCGCAGGCCTCACACCACCGGCGGATGTCATCCGGCGTCGGCGGCGTTCGGGCGTTCTCGATGCGCGAGGACTTCGAGTGCGTCCAGCCGCAGCGGTTGCCCAGCTCGCTGCCGCTGATGCCCGCCTCCGCGCGCAGCTCACGCAGCCGCTGAGCCACACTGCGCCGGGCGGCCTGCGCTGCTGATGACGGGGATACGGGCATGAGCTGGGCTCCGCCTACCTGATCGCGTAGCTGTCGTGCGGAATCGCCCGGGCCCAGACCGCCTCGAAGGCATCCGCGCACAGCTTCGCCGCAGCAGGATCCTCGCTCATCTCACCGCCGGCAGAGACCCCTTCGCCGGTGAAGTGGTTCCAGCGGATGAGGCGGCCGTCGATGAGCCAGAAATCGTTGCCGGGCAGGGCGATGTCACTGGCCTGCCGCCGAGGCAACCAGCGGACGTCCTCGCCGGCGACCACGTTCGTGAAGGTCCCGTCGTACAGAAACCGGGTGTACTCGCTGACCGGCTCCGACACGATCCGGGCCCGGTGCACGGGGACGCCCCGGGCCACGGTGGTGGCGATGAGGTCGAGCCAGGGCCGCCACCACGCCGCACGGTTGGCAGGGTCGTGGCGGTGCCCGGCTCGCCAGTCCGCGAACGGGCCGGTCTCGTACTCGACGGCGTACGCGTCGCGTGTTTCCAGGTGGACCACCGAGTGTTCAGCGGAGCCCAGGAGGTCAGGCCAACTAGGGACGTTCAAGGGCATCGCAGGCCTCCCTGATCATGTGCACCATGCGCGAGGGGATCCGCACCACGGCTTCCCCTGCCGGGATGCCGGCCCCGTGGCCGGGCAGCTCCAGGGCTGCGCACTCCGCCTCCAACTCAGGGCCAGGCCTCCAGCCCTGGAACACGAGCTCTTGGTGCTCTAAGTCGACCCACACGGTCGGGCTCTCGCCGTCGCTGCTGTTCGGGTCGATGCCCACGAAACGTAGCGCCATGGTGTCCTCCGTTGCTCGGGTTGTGCACGGATGAACACCACAGTGATGGGCGCAGGTTGAGTGGTCAAGAGGGGGCCTGGAACGTCGTCTGAATCGCGTCTGGCCGTGAGCATCGGTGCACATTCGTGGCGCCCGTACACCGCCGATCGTCACGCTCTGAGCACCACCCGCTGACGGTAGGGAGCTCCGGTATGACCAGTGAGGACGGGACGATCGCGACGGTCCCGCACCGCCTGTTGCACAAGCAGGTACGCGAGATCGGCACGCTCCGCGGAGGCGTGCTGATGGATGTGCTCAGCCAGACCACCGGCTTCGTTGACGGCCGCCACCGCTACGCCGATGTGGCGTACGTCCGGGGCGCGAACGGGCGCGAGTTCACTGTGAACCCGAGCATGCTGGAGGAGGCGTGAGAGGCCCCGATTCTTCCGCCTCCGCCGTCCGACCGCCGATGTACGCCCACTCCGGCTGCAGTCATAGCCGCCGGCCGTGTCCCGGCCCGCTGGCCGCGCGCTGACAGTCCCCCGTCCAGCTCATCCCAGGGAGCGACGCATGACCGCTCACCCCGTTTCACCCAACACGGTGCTCGCGAACGCCTTGACGAGCGCCGAGGACGTCCTGGCGCCGCGCATCCACGCAGCCAATCCGGACCGGATCACCTTCAGTGTCGGCACGTAGATCAATGGCGCACCCCACATCGGCACGAGCTTGGTTCAGGCGCTCACCTTCGCGGCCGCCGCCCGGATCCGTGACAGGTACGGGCTCCCCGTCGACGTCGCCTTTGGTGCGCTCGACAACGCGCCGTATGAAGTCGCCACGGACCCGTCGACAGGCCACCGCTACCAGCGCGCCTACGCACAGGCCATCGGCGAGCAGGAGATCCGTGCCCAAGTCGACGAGCTGCACCGGCCTCTCTTCGAGGCCCTCTCGGAGGCGACAGGCGTTCCGTACCGCATCGAGACGTACTCGGAGCAGCAGCGCGCAGAGACCTTTCGCCGCACGTGGCTGCAGTTGCTCCCGCGGCTGGACGCCTGCCGGTGGTGGCTGGCCCCGTCGACAGGCGTCCCGCATGTCCGCGTGCCATGTCTGGAGCCTGGCTGCGGCTGGGCGGAGAAGTACGCCGAGCGCACCCGGGTCGTCATCGACGGCGCCGACTGCGCTCAGGTTGCGCACTGCCTTTACCACGGCCCGTACAGCGGGATCGTCGGCCCCGGCCACGGCGCGTACCTCGACCTCGCCACCCTCTACCGGAACCTGGTCAAGGAACTGGCCCTCTCCGCTGACTCCGACGCCTTGCACGTGATGGTCAAGGGCGGGGACTGGGTGTTCGGTTGCCAGCTGGTGGACGGCGCGCTCCAGGCGGCCGGCCTGACCACGGCGCATACACCAGCCCGCCTCTTTTGCCCGCAGGTCGTCACCGACACCGGCGCGAAACTGTCCAAGTCCCTGATCCGCGAAGGGCGTGCGTTGCTGCCCGATGGTGCGGCACCGTGGATGCTCGACACCCGGTTGTGGTCTGGCTCGTTGGCCGACTACGCCGAGCGGCTGTTGAGGCTGGCCGAGGTTCTGTTCTCCGACCCGCGCCACTTCTTCCGCTCGTACTCGGCGGCCGAACTGGACCGCATGATGACGACAGCAGGGAGCCCTACCCCAGCATGAGCGCCAAGCCCGACAACCGGATCCACCACCTGAACCTGTACCGCCGCTACTTCGAGCTGGTCGCGGCCGGACAGAAGACCGTTGAGGTCAGGGTGAAGTACCCGCACCTCGCACAGCTCGCCGCGGGGGACCGGATCCAGTTCCACGTCAAGGACACCGACGAGGCGTGTGACGTCGAGGTACTGCGCGTCACCGAGTACGCCGGCTTCGAGGCTCTGCTGGACGGCGAGAGACCAGAAAGGGTCAACCCCGCCTCCAGCCGGGAACAGCAGCTCGCCAACATCCGGGCCATCTACGGAGCCGAGAAGGAAGCGCTGGGAGCCCTGGCCATCGAGATCAAGCTGGTCTGACAGGGGTCCGTCGACACGGACGGAGAGGGCCTTGCCGGCCGTCAGCCGGGTGCTCACCACTCACCTCCCGCGCGGAGCACGGCCAGGCGCAGCGCCAGCCGGCGCAGCTCGGCCGCCTGCTCGGTCAGGATCGCGGCGAGACCCTCCAGGGCGGCCGAGTCCAGGGTGGTGCTGGGGATGAGGATGTCGACGTAGACGCTCGGCGGAATCGGGCGCATGCCGAAGGGGTACTCGACGAGCTCGGCAGACAGGACGGCCTGCCCTTCGTAGTCGACGACCTTCTCGGGTCCGCTGTGGTGGATGTCGTCCCGGTACCCGGTGGGCAGGTCTGCGTGGCCGGTGCACCAGATCGGTTCGGGGACGGTGACGGCACCCTGATCGAGGGTGTGCACGGTGACCGTCCGGGCCCGGATCACTGGTCACCACCCGTAGTCAGGGGGAGCTCGGCGGCGTACGGCAGGTGGGTGGTACCCGGCTCGACGGTAGGCGCGTCGACGAGGAGGAACACCTCCGCGCGGGTGGCCAGGGCGGTGCCATAGCCGTGGCGGCGGGCGGCGAAGACGGGGGCCTCGCGGAGGCTCGCCCGCATCGGGTGCTGGGGGCGCTCGGCGGTCAGACGCGCGGCGATCCGCTGAAGCAGCGTGCGGGTGTCCGCGTCGGGCAGGCGTTTGAGTTCTGACATGAGTCTGGCTCTCCTTGACGCAGAAGGGTCTGGATGAAGACCTTGGCGGTCTGTTGCCGCACCACGCCGAGGCCAACCCGCATCTCGGGCATGTCCCGCGGAGCACACGTACAGTGGCGGGCTATGAGCCCCTGACCGGGATTCCTGTGGGTCCTGGCGGACCCTCTGGAACCCTTGGAAGGTGTCTATGTCGGAAGCCGTGGAGTACGACGTCGTGGTGCTCGGCGGGGGACCGGCCGGCGAGAACATCGTCGACCGGACCTGCGCCGCCGGGCTGAGCACCGCTCTCGTGGAGAGCGAACTGGTCGGCGGCGAGTGCTCGTACTGGGCCTGCGTGCCCAGCAAGGCGCTGCTGCGCCCGGTCCTGGCCCGGGCCGACGCGCGCCGGGTGCCGGGGCTGAAGGAGGCCGTCGAGGGCCCCCTGGACGCACCGGCGGTCCTCGCGCACCGCGACTACTGGACCGGCGACTGGAAGGACCAGGGCCAGATCGACTGGCTCGACTCCATCGGCGCCGAACTCTACCGGGGGCACGGCCGCCTCTACGGGGTCCGCAAGGTCGCCGTCACCAGCCCCGAGGGCGAGCACCACGTGCTGTCGGCCCGGCACGCCGTGGTCGTCGCCACCGGCACCCGGGCCGTCGTCCCGGACCTGCCCGGCATCGCCGACGCCCGCCCGTGGACCAGCCGCGAGGCGACCTCCGCGCAGGGGGTCCCCGGCCGGCTGCTGATCGTGGGCGGCTCGGTGGTGGCCGCCGAGATGGCCACCGCCTGGCAGGGCCTCGGATCGCAGGTCACCATGCTGGTGCGCGGCCCCGGGCTGCTGCCGCGGATGGAGGACTTCGCGGGGGAGCTGGTCGCCGACGCGCTGCGCGAGGCCGGGGTGGTGATCCGTACGGACGTGGCCGTCGAGGCGGTCGTACGGGACGGCTCGACCGGGCCCGTCCGGGTGGTGCTGGAGGGCGGCGAGAGCCTGGAGGGCGACGAACTGCTGATGGCGGTCGGCCGGGCGCCGCGGACCGACGACATCGGGCTGGAGACCGTGGGCCTGCCCGCCGGGAAGTGGATCGACGTCGACGACAGCTGCCGGGTGCCGGGCCACGACTGGCTGTACGCCGTCGGGGACGTCAACCACCGGGCGCTCCTCACCCACCAGGGCAAGTACCAGGGTCGGATCGTGGGCGCCGCGATCGCCGCCCGCGCGGCCGGCGCCCCGCTGGACACCGGCACCTGGGGCGCGCACACGGCCGCCGCCGACACCCGCGCCCTCCCGCAGGCCGTCTTCACCGACCCGGAGGCCGCGGCGGTCGGCCTGACCCTGGCCGAGGCCGCACGGGCCGGCCACCGGGTGCGCGCCGTCGACTACGACATGTCCAAGGTCTCCGGCGCCGGGCTGTACGCCGACGGCTACCGCGGCCGCGCCCGGATGGTCGTCGACCTCGACCGTGAGGTCCTTCTCGGAGCCACCTTCGTCGGCCCGGGCGCGGCCGAGCTGGTCCACGCGGCCACCATCGCGGTCGCGGGGGAGGTGCCGATCGAGCGGCTGTGGCACGCGGTTCCGTCCTTCCCGACCCTCAGCGAGGTCTGGCTGCGGCTGCTGGAGACGTACCGGGGGTGAGGGGGTCGGGGCGGGGCGCCGGGACGTCGCGGCCCGCCCCTAGGTCGGTTGCCGGAGCGGAAGTTGACGGACCCTCAGGGCGGCAGGGGTGCGTGTGAGTAGGGGTTCAACCTTGATCGATATTAGGTTAGCTTTACCTCACTTCTTGCGCTTCGGCGCCGGAACCCGCTCCCGTACCCGAAAGGTGTCCCAGTGATGCGTGCTGCCTCCCTGCCCCGTACCGCCGCCCGCGCGGCCGTCGCCGCCTCCGCCGCCGTCGCGCTCGCCGTCGGCGCGGCCGGCTCCGCCTCGGCCGCCACCTCGACGCGTACGGTCACCGACGGCGCGGCCACCTTCAGCCTCAGCGTCACGGCGCCCTCCTCCGCCGCCGCGGCCGGTCAGAACGTCACGGTCACCGGCAGCGGCTTCAACACCGCCAAGGGCATATACGTCGGCCTCTGTGCGGTCAACGGCGCACAGGGCGCGAACAAGCCCACCCCCTGTCTGGGCGGCTCCGACCAGTCCGGCACCACCGGCGCCTCGCACTGGATCAACAACACCTTCGGCGGGACCCTCGCCAACACCTCCAAGTACGGCCCGGGCGGCACCTTCAGCGTCACCATCCACGTCAAGGCCGACCTGGGCGGCGGCCAGATCTGCGGCGAGACGGTCCAGTGCGCCATCGTCACGCGCGCCGACCACTTCAACTCCGCCAACCGCAAGTACGACGTCCACGTCCCGGTGACCTTCAACTAGGCCACCGCCGGGCCCGGTTCGCACCCGAACCGGGCCCGGGTCCCGGTCCCCGATCCGATCCGATCCGAACCGACCCGACCCGCCGACGAGGAAGTCATGACACCCCGACACCCCCTCACCCCCGGCCGCCGCACGGGCACCGCCTCCGCCGTGCTCGCGCTCGTGCTGGCCTCGGCCGCCACCGGTGCCGGCCCCGCCTCGGCCGCCGGGGGTGAGGGGGCCGACGTACCGCAGGGCACCGTCGCGTACCGGCCGGTGGCGCAGTTCACCACGGCCGGCAAACCGCGCGACCTGCTGCTGCACCCCGACTCGAAGAAGCTGTACGTCGGTTCGGACGACCTGCCCGAGACCGCCGAGACCAACGAGGCCGGCCTGCACGTCCTCGACCCCGCCGACGGCAGGCTGCGCAGCAGCGTCGGCCAGGCCCCGGGCCCCACCGGGACGCTCGGCCGGCGCGCCGTGCGGCAGCTCGTCGCCCCGCTGCCTGGCGACGGCGCGCTCTTCGTCTATCCGCTGCGCGGCATCGGAACTGCCAAGGACGGCGACGCCGCGGCGGCGGGCGCGTGGGTGCCGGGTGCGGCCGTCACCGACGCCGCCCCCGGGCTCACCCCCTCGACGGTGCTGGTCGCGCAGGGCTCCGTACTGTCCGAGGTCGACATCGCCACCGCAACCGTGAAGCGCTCGGTGACGCTGGAGGGCGGCGAGGAGTTCGCGGTCGACGCGGCGCGCGGCGCGGTCTGGTTCACCGACATAGGCAACCGCCGCCTGTACCGCGTCGACACCGCCACCTTCCAGGTCGCCAAGACCGTCGGCCTCCCCGCGGGAGAGGGGTTCGGCGGGTTCACGGAGGTGGATCCCGAGACCGGCGCGGTGTGGGTCGGGCTGGACACCTCCGTCGTCGTCCACGACGCGACGGGCAAGCGGCTGCGCACCATCGAGGGCGCCGACATGCCGCGCGCGGCGAGGTTCGACACCGCCACGCACGAGGCGTTCGTGGTGTGGCAGGACGCAGGGGACACCTCCCAGCCCGGCAGCGACAACAACGGAACGCTCACCGTCCACCGCACCGGCGACCTCCAGGAGATCGGGAAACCCGTCGTACTCCCCGGAAACCACGGGCAGTTGGGCAGTGCGGCCGTGGCCGTCGAACCCGGGGGCGCGGTCGTCTTCGTATCGGACCCGGCGGGGGCGAGGATCACCCGGCTGGAGCGGTCCACCTCCCCGAAGGTCACCCGGAGTCCGGCGGACCGGTCCGTCACCGCGGGCACGGCGGTCTCGCTGACCGCGCAGGCCGAGGGGACCCCGCAGCCCACCGTCGCCTGGCAGGTGAGCACGGACGCGGGCCGGACCTGGCGGGCCGTGCCCGGCGCGACCTCGCCGACCCACACCTTCACGGCGGCGGCCTCCGACAACGGCAGTCGGTACCGCGCGGAGTTCACCAACGACGCCGGCACCGCCCGCACCGAGGCGGCCACGCTCACCGTCACGGCCGCGGACACCACGGCCGGTGGCGGCCCGTCCACCGGAGGGACGGGCGACGGCTCCGGCACGTCCGGGAGTACGGCGGGGGGCACGGCCGGAGGCTCGGGCGGAGTTGTGGACACCAGCGCCGGCGGCAGCGCCGACGGCGGCTCGGCGGGTGGCACGGGCGGCGGCTCCGGCGGCTCCGTGGGTGGTACGGTCGGCGGCTCGGTCGGTGGTACGGGCACCGCCCCCACCGGCGGTGCGCTCGCGTCCACCGGCGCCACCGTGGCCTCCCTCGCCGCGGGCGCGCTCGTCCTCACCGCGGGCGGCTGGGTGCTGGTACGCCGCACCCGCCCGCGTAAGAGCGCCTGACTGCCGTCGCAGGCAGCCCTGTTGAATGGGTGTCACACGCATCTCTCGACCAGAGGCGAAGGAGACACCGCTCGTGATCGTGATCGCCCACCTCAGCGACATCCATCTCGACGGCGGCCCGCGGGCGGCCGACCGCACCCGCGCCGTCATGGCGTACCTCGACGGTCTGCCCTACGACCTGGACGCCGTGCTGGTGAGCGGGGACATAGCCGACCACGCCGCCCCGGCCGAGTACGAGGAGGCCGCCAAGCTGCTGCGCTCGCGGCACCCGCTGGTGGTCTGCCCCGGCAACCACGACGACCGGACCGCCTTCCGGCAGGGCCTGCTGGATGAGCCGGGCCTGCCGGGTGAGCGGGGCCTGCCGGGTGAACAAGGCCTGCCGGGCGAGCGCGCCCCGTCGTCCGCCGCACCGGTCGACCAGGTGCTGCGCGGCCCCGGCTTCGTGCTCGCCGTGTGCGACTCCTCCGTTCCCGGCGCCGACCACGGTCTCCTGGAGGAGTCCACCCTGGCCTGGCTGGACGGCGTACTGACCGACACTCCGCGGGAGACCCCGGTCCTCGTCGCCTTCCACCACCCGCCCGTCCCGCTGCACACCCCGTACGTCGACGAGATCCGCCAGTTCGGGGAGGAGCGGCTCGCCGCCCTGGCCGAACGGCACCCGCACCTCACCGCGTTCCTGTGCGGGCACGCGCACACCGCTGCCGCCACCACCTTCGCGGGGCGGCCCGTGCTGGTGGCGCCGGGTGTGGTCTCCACCCTGCGGCTCCCGTGGGAACACCCCTCGGCCGGCTCCGAGCACGTCCACCTCGACGAACCGCCCGCCGTCGCCTTCCACTTGATCGGCGACGACGGGCGGCTGACGACCCACTACCGGGTGGTCGTGGACCGCCGGTAGCTGCGTCCGTCACGGGTCCGCGTCAGCAGGCCCGAGGTGATCAGATACCGCCGCAGCGCCGAGCAGTCCTCGTGCACGGTGCGCAGCGCGTCGTTCACCTCGGGCTCCGTGTACGCGCGGTCCACGGTGAAGAGGGTCTCCGCGAGGTGGACGAGCAGCTGCTCGCGCCGGGCGGCCTTGCGCGGGATCGCGAGGAGCCGTCCGCCCGAGAAGAGGTCGCCGACGTCCCGTCGTTCCTTGCGCGGGGCGGTCTGTTGCTGGTGTTCGGTGCTCTCAGACATGAGGGTGAGCTTGACCGGCCGGCTCCCCGGCGGGCAACGGAGTTTCCGGTTCGAAGGCCTTGAGGGAGTCCTCGCCGCCGGTCCACCGGACGTCGAGCTCTTGGCGGACGAGGAGCCAGCCGTCCGGGCCCCGGCGGAAGTCCCACGCGTACGCGCCGCCCATGGAGTAGGTCGCGGAGGCCGTCCCGGGGGTGGTGGCGGCTACGAACCACATGTAGCCGATGCCGCTCGCCCGGTCCCCCTCCACCTCGAAGTGCATGTTGAGGATGTGGTGTTGCATGCCCGGGTAGGGCGCTTCCGCCTCCTCCACCTTCGCCCGGATCGCCTCCTTCCCGTGGGTCTCGCCCCACGGACCGAACTCCAGCACCGCGTCCTCGGCCCAGCAGTCGATCCAGGTCTGCCAGTCCTTGCGGTCCAGTGCCCGCCAGCCGCGGATCAGAAGGGCGCGCAGGTCCTCCTTGTCCTCCAGGTTCCGCAGTCTGCGGACCAGGCTGTCGTAGGCGGAGGCCGTGAGCGCCACCTCGGCGCCCTCCCTCCCGGCGGGGGTCACCGGGCGCTCGCGACCGGGCGGACGACGATCTCGTTCACGTCGACCTGCGGCGGCTGGGAAACGGCGTAGGCGATCGCGTCCGCGATGGCCGAGGCGGGCAGCGCCACGGCCCGGTAGGCCTTCATCGCCTCCCTCGCCTCCGGATCGGAGATGCTGTCCGCGAGTTCGGACTCGGTCACGCCGGGGGAGACGAGGGTGACCCGGATGTCCCCGGCGGACTCCTGGCGCAGGCCATCGGAGATCGCGCGGACCGCGTACTTGGTGGCGCAGTAGACGGCTGCGGTGGGGGAGACCTCGTAGGCGCCGATGGAGGCGATGTTGACGAAGTGCCCGCCGCCCTGGGCGCGCATCACCGGCAGGGCCGCGGCGATCCCGTGCAGGACGCCCCGCACGTTCACGTCGATCATGCGGTCCCACTCCTCGGTCCGGAGCGCTGCCAGCGGCGACAGGGGCATCACGCCCGCGTTGTTCACGAGGGCGTCGATGCGGCCGTACTCGCGGACCGCCGCGTCGACGAACGCGCGCATGTCCGCGGCGTCGGTGACGTCCAGCGTCCGGAAGGCGGCGGTGCCGCCCTCCGCGGTGATCTCTTCGACCAGTCGCTCCAGCCGGCCGGTACGGCGCGCGCCGAGCAGGACCCGGTGCCCGTCCGCCGCGAGACGGCGTGCCGTGGCCTCCCCGATGCCGCTGCTCGCACCGGTGACGGCAATGGTCCTCGTCCCGGTCATGGCGGTCTGCTTCATGTCTGTTCCTTCGTGTGGACGGCCTGCTTGCGGACGGCTTGCGGCCGCCTCGTCCTCCGGAGTCTGGGCGGCGGCGGAAGGAGGGACCAGGACGGGCCGTGCCTGGGTACGGCACACCCAGGCACCGGGCGCGGGACCCGTCTAGCCTGGTGTGATGACAGGCAACGCCCTCGGGGACTTCCTTCGCGCGCACCGTGCACGGCTGCGGCCCGACGACGTGGGACTGGCCTCCTACGGCCCGCGCCGGGTGGCCGGGCTGCGCCGGGAGGAGGTCGCCGTCCTCGCCGGCATGAACTCCGACTACTACGCCCGCCTGGAACAAGGCCGCGAGCAGAGCCCCTCGCCACAGATCCTCGAAGCGATCAGCGCCGCCCTGCGCATGGACCACGAGGCACGCGACCACCTGTTCCGGCTGGCGGGCACCCTGCCGGACGGGCAGCGGACCCGGCCGAGGGAGACGGTCAGCCCGGAGCTGCGCCAGCTGCTGGACGGGTACGCCAACACCCCGGCGTTCGTCCTCAACCCGGCGCTGGACCTGCTCGCCGCCAACAGCCTGGCCGACGCGCTCTTCTCGCCGTTCGAGGAGGCGGACAACCTCGCCCGGATGACCTTCCTCGACCCCGCGGGCCGGGTGTTCTACGCCCAGTGGCGCCGGGCCGCCGAGGCGGTCGTCGCCGCCCTGCGCCAGTCCACCGGCCTCGTACCGCACTACCCGCGCCTACGGGAACTGGTGCGCCTGCTCACCGGGACGAGCGAGGAATTCGCCGCGCTCTGGTCCGCGCACACCGTCTACGGGAAGACCCTCGACGCCAAGGCGCTCGTCCACCCGGACGTGGGGGCCCTGTCCCTCACCTACCAGTCCTTCGACGTACGGGGAGCACCCGGCCAGCAGGTGGTGATCTACCACGCCGAACCGGGCAGCCCCAGCTCCCACGCGCTCTCGCTGCTCGGCAGCCTGAACGCAACCGGCCCGTCCGAGACCGGAGTTCACCGGGACGGACGGGCCGGGGTGTGAGCGGGCGCGAGCTGGCCCGAGCGGAGGGTGGGACGGCGGAACGGCGGAACGGCGGAACGGCGGAACGGCGGGATCAGGGGCCGACGGTGATCTGCTGCGCCGGATCGGTGGTGTCGGAGACCCGGTAGACCGCGTTGAAGGTGGACGAGGTCGCGCTGGTGGGGCAGCCGAACCCGCCGGTCACCTTGACCGGTACGGAGGCGTTGGTGAAGGTCAGCGTGGACGGGGCGCCGTTGGCCCAGGAACCGCCGACGTTCGCCGGGGCCGTGGGGGCGGCGGTGACCGTACAGGAGGCGAGCCCGGTCGTCTTGACCACCAGACCGCCGACCGGCAGGCCCATGGTGGCGGTGATCGGGGAGCCGTCCTGCATCGACACCGTCCAGGCGCCGGAGGTCGTGACCGTGGGGGTCACGCCCGGAATGTTGGCGGTGCAGGAGCTGTACGTCGGCGCGGAGATCGGCGAGGACACCGGCCCGGCCGGGTTGCTGTTGCCGGGGGCGGCCGGCACCGTGCCGGTGGAGACGGAGACCGTACAACTCACGGTCACGGAACCGGCTTTGAGGGTGGCCTTGCCGGTGAGGGTGGCCTGGAAGGCGTGCCCGGCCGGGGTGACGGTGGTCGACCCGGCCGCGGGTAAGGGTGCGGCGGTGACCGGGGCGGTGACCGCGCCGAGCGCGAGGGCTCCGGCGGCGGCCGTCCCGAGGACGAGCGCGGTGCGCGAACGGCTCATGGCTGTGCTCCTTGGGGATCGTGGTGCGTGGTGGGGGGAGGGGGCGCGGCGGCCGCCGCGGCGCCCACTGCGGACTCCGCGTTCCCGGTACCCGACGGGGACTGCGCCGCGGATCGCTCCGCGAACTCCGGTTCCACGGACTCCGGTTCCGCGGACTTCGGATGCCCGGCGCGCGGGGCAGCGCGCGGGGCGGCGTACGGCTGCCAGGCGAACATCAGGCCGCCGCCGAGGATGCCGAGCAGGGTGCCGATCAGGAAACCGCCCAGATTCGACAGGACCAGCGCGGCCGTGGCGATCAGGGTGGTGAGAACGCCCGCGAGCGTGCGCTGAGCGGGAGCGAACCAGGTGGTGAGGCCGAGCACGATCATCACGATGCCCATCAGGACGGACGGGATCCCCGCCACTCCCTGCTGGAGCATGATCTTCAGCGGCGCCAGCGGCAGGACGCAGATCCACGCCCCGGCAAGGATCGCGAGCAGCCCGCCCCAGAAGGGTCTGCTGCGCCGCCACCGTTGCCACCGCCGCCGTCGGCTCAGAAGCATTCCTTCTTGCCCTTGCTGACGTTCATGCTGAGCCCGGAGAGCTTGAAGGTGCCGGCGTTGGTCGCCCACGCCGTCTGCTGGAGACCGGTGATGCTGACCGTGTCGGCCTGCTGGGCGAAGAGGTCCTGCATGCCCTGCGCTTCGGCCGGCCCCTTGTCGAGGGTGGAGGCGTCGCGCCCGATCTCGATGTTGGTGAAGACGGCGTCACCGGCGAGCTGGGTCGCGTCGACGAACAGGTTGCTCGCCTCCACCGGCGTCTTGCGGCCGGCGGTGAGGTTGAGCGAGATGTCACCGACCACCGGGAGCATGGTGACCACGGACTGGCAGAGGTTGTGGAGCTTGGCCTCCCGGATGGCGGTGACCGCCACCGGGATGAGCTCCTCGCGGGCGTTGACGTCGACGCTGCCGTACTGGGCGAAGCCCTCGCCCTCCAGGCTGCTCGCCGAGACCTTGAACTGCTGGCCCGAGACGGCGAACGAGGCGGCCAGCACCCCCTGCGCGAGGGCGATGCCGAGGCCGGCGGTCACGGCGACGGCGGGGACGGTCAGGGCGGCGAACCGCCGCCACCGAACGCGGCCGGACTCGGCGCGCTCGTCGGATACCTGGTCGGATATCTGGTCGGATAAATGGGGGGAACCGGTCATGAGAGCGTCCCTTATTTCGGCTGTGCACCGTTGTTACCGACGAGTTGAATGTAAGAGTGCCAATGGAGGTTGGCAAGGTTGTGCGAGCGCACCCTTTGAGCCGACTCCTACTGCTCCGCACGCAGCAGTTCGGCGACCTCCGCGTCCACCCGTCGCGCCATCGCCCGGGCGAACTCCGTGGCCACGACCTCCCCGGCCACTGGCCGCAGCGCCGTCACCGCCGCCGTGATGTGCTGGAGCTGCGTGGCCGAAAGTCGCTCCAGACCCTCCGCCCCCTCCGCACCGATCACATGCCGCCGGAACAGCCCGACGAACCGGTCCGCGACCGTCGCCGCCTGCGTCTGTACGAACTCCCCCACGTCCAGGATCTCCGCCAGCGGCACCCCCAGACGCACCAGCGTCAGCGTCGCGTCCAGCAGCCGGCGGCTCGGGTGCGTCACCAGGTCCCCGTCGACCGTCACGTAGCCCAGCTCCGCGGCCCGCCGGGTGTCCGCCGCGGTCGCCGTCGGACCGAACACCTCCCGCAGCTCGGCCCGGGTCATCGTCACCGGCTCCTCGTGCACCCAGTCCCGGGTCATCTCCCGTTCCAGGCCCAGCAGTCGGGACAGGCCGCCGCCCTCCTCCCACGCCTGGAGCAGCTCCGCGATCCCGTTGACCGTGTAGCCGCGCCCCAGCAGATCGCTGATCAGGCGCAGCCGGGTCAGGTGGTCGTCGGAGTACCAGGCGATCCGGCCCTCCCGGCGCGGCGGCGGCAGCAGCCCGCGCTCCTGGTAGTAGCGCAGGTTGCGCACCTTGACGCCGGCCGCCCGGGCCACGTCCTCCCGGCGGTAGCGCCCGCCACCGCTCCCGTCCTCCACCTGGCTGCTCACGGGCCAGAGTGTAGGAGCTACCGACAGGTCATATCGGCAGCTCACACGGGCAGCTCACACGGGCGGTCACACTGGCGGGTCACACGGTCCGCGGACGATCCTGCTTGACCGCCCGCAGGACCACGAACTTCGGCTCGCTCGCGACGACTTCGCTGTTGCCGAAGAGCCGGCGCAGATGGGTGTGGTAGCCCATGTGCCGGTTCGCGACGATCCACAGCTCGCCGCCGGGCCGCAGCACCTTGCGCGACTGCGCGAACATCCGCAGCGCCGTCGCGTCCGTGGTGGCCTGGTGGGAGTGGAAGGGCGGATTGCTCAGCACCAGGTCCACGGAGGCGGGCGGCAGCATCGCCACCCCGTCGCCGACGAAGAACTCCGCCGTCCGCCGGCCCTCGCGGACGTTCGCCCGGTACGTGGCCTGCGCGGAGGCGACCGCCTGGTACGACTCGTCGGTGAAGACGACCTCGGCGTCCGGGTCGTGGACCTGGACCGCGGCACCGACGACGCCGTTGCCGCAGCCCAGGTCCACGACCCGGGCCCCGTCGGTGTTGGTCGGCAGGTTCTGCAGGAAGAAACGGGTGCCGACGTCGAGCCGGTCGGCGCAGAAGATCCCGGCGTGGTTGACCACGGTCAGGCCGGAGCCCGAGCCCGCGTCCTCGTCCACCGTGTACGTCAGCGGCCACGGCCCGGGGGTCGTGGGGCGGGTCGCCCCGGGGGTGCCCGGCGTACAGAAGATCAGCCGGGCCTTCTTCTCCGCGAGCGAGGTCTTCGTGGGGCCGAGGATCTTCTCGAAGAGCCGCAGCGTGGAGGTGTGGATCTCCTTGACCATGCCGGCGCCGACCACGACGGTGCCCGCGTGCACGTGCGGGGCCAGCCGGTACAGCTGGTCCTCCAGCAGCGCCAGGCTCTTGGGCACGCGTACCAGCAGGACGTCGATCTTCCCGGGCGGCGGATCCTGCGTGGTCAGCAGGGTCACCGTGGCCTTGGCCGTCCCGATCCCGTTGCGGTCCAGATTGGCCGCGGTGGCGGAGCGGGTGAGGGCCGAGTCGGTGATCTGCGTCGGGTGGTGCGCGGCGAGCGCCGTCGTCAGCGTCCCCCAGCGGTCCCCGAGCACCGTGATCTGGCCGGCGGAGGCGAGATCCACCGGCCCGCGCTCCCCGGTACCGGAGTCGAGGTGGCGCAGCAGGTACTCGTCGGCGGCGTCCCAGGCACGGAGCCGGTCGCGCGGGTCCTCGGGGAAGCGGGTGAGCTCGTAGGAGCCGAAGGGTGTGGTCAGGCGGTTCATATGAGCCCCAGGCTATCCGAGCCGACCCCCGGACCCCACACGCACGCGCCCGAACACCCGAACGCCCGGCTTCGGGCGCGGGAGCGCGAGGCCCGCGTACGAGGGCACCCGGGGGCGCGGCGTCCGCATGCGCGGGTTCGGATCGCGCATCCGCGGGGCCGGGTGCCGGCACACGGAAAGCGGGGCAGCGGGGCAGTGGGGCAGTGGGGCGCACACGCGGAACCCGGCGGCCCCTACGCTGGTGCTGCTGTGCCGGGCAGTCGATCAGCGAAGCTTCAGAGCGCCGGGCGCTTGGTCCTCGAAGATCTCGATCAGCCAGTCGAAGACCGTCGGACCCTCGCCGGCCCGCGCCGCAGCGAGCTGTTCGGCCACCGACGGACGGTTCGTGGGGTGGCAGCGCCTCAGCCGGCTCTCCAGCTGCCGCGCCGTCTCCGCATATCCGAGGGCCCGCCGGGAGTCGGCGTGGTCGTGCCACTCCACCACGAAGTCACCGTCGTCCGGTGTGCCGTATCCGCCCCGCAAGCAGTCGTTGAACGCGTCGAGATTCCTTCCGAAGTAGCCACCCGGGCCATTGACCGCCTCGCCCATCACCAGCCAGAAGTCCTCCAGCGTGTGAATCCGCGTCCCATCCAGTACGTAGATCATCGTCACGCCGCGAGATTAGGTGATGCCCGCTGGAGGCGAGTCCCAAGGGGCGGGTTGAGTACGCCCGCCAGGTGACTTGGGCGATGCCGATTCGGAGCGGCATATCGTGTCCATGCAAGGCATCTCAATCACGGGGGCGGGCATGACAACAGGTGGCCAAGAGGCGGAGCCGCGGGTTGCCGCCGATTCCGATACGGCGTCGCCGGCGGGTCTGGTCCGGGGTATCGAGCACATCGCACGGGCTCAAGGCTTCGACCTGGGCGAGGTGCGGACTCGCTCGGGATGGGACGCGGGCGCCGAGGTGAGTACCGATCGGGGAATGGTTGTTGTTTCCCCTTGCGCGGAGGATTCCTTCGGCGTGCGGATTCGTCGCCACCATGGCTTCGTGTCATCGGAAGGGTGGACGAACGACCTCGTCGCTGCGGTGGGAGTCGCGAATCTGTGGCACCAAGGCGGCAGTCTGCGGGAGCTGCACGACCGCTTTCCGTTCATGAGCTGGAGCGAGCTGGCGCAGGCGTTCGAGGACGGCGACCCTGCTCCCGTGAAGTGGCGCGAGCTCCTTTCCAGCGAGTGGCACCTGCCCGATCGGCCACTCCTCCAGGCGGCCCACGCACACCCTGACCTGCGGAAGTTCTGGCCCGACATCAGCCACGGGAGTCTGATGCTGTGCCGGAGGCCATTCGACTTGGAATCGGGCCTTGTGAAGATCTGGCCCCTGGAGGAAGGGCGCTACCGAGTGACCATGGTCCCGGGTGGGTTCCGGCGTGAGGTGACCTCGCTGGGTGCGGCCCTTGAACTCGCCGCTGCCTGTTTCGTTTCCCCTCCGGATTCGTAGCCACCCGGCTCGCAGGGACCAGGTATCGCGCTTGATCACAGGGGCAGCGGCCTGTGCGGCTCCGTCATGCACGTCTGTACGAACCGCTCGGCCGCCCCGGGCGCGAGGCGGGCAGCCGCACGCGCGGGCGGCCCGGTCACGTACGCGGGGGCCGGGCGGCGGCGCCCGCGCAGCGGCGGGCTTGCCCGCTACTCGGGGCCGCTACTTGGGGCCGCTACTCGGGGAAGTCGCCGGCCATGGCCGCGGCCACCCGCAGGTACGGGCGGGCCTCGTCGGCGCGGCCCTGGCGCTCCAGGGTGCGACCGAGCATCAGCTGCGCGTAGTCCTCCACCGGCCAGCGCTCCAGGATGGCGCGGAGCTCCTGCTCGGCCCGGGAGAGCTGGGCGGAGTGGTAGTAGGCGCGGGCCAGCAGCAGCCGGGGCGCCAGCTGCTCGGGCACCTCGCCCGCCAGCCCGTCCAGGATGCGTGCGGCCGTCGCGTACTCCTTCGCCTCGAAGAAGAGCTGGGCGCGCGCCCAGCGCTCGGCCGCCGTTCCGTGCTCGAAGTACGTGCCCGGCGCGTTCATCGTGTCCCTTCCGCCGTTCGGGTGGTCCGTCCGGTGCCACCAACACGCCTGGGCGGTGGAACATTCCACCCGCCGGAGCCACTACCACGGGGCTAGGTTGTCCGCATGAGCAATCTCGATCGCCAGCCCGCTCTCTCCGCCTGCGGCGGCCGCGGCTTCGTCGTGGCCGAGCCGGTGCGCGAGCTCCTCAGCCCGCGTACGGTCAAGCTCGGAGAGTCCACCGAGGTCCGCCGACTCCTGCCGAACCTGGGCCGCCGCATGGTGGGCGCCTGGTGCTTCGTCGACCACTACGGCCCGGACGACATCGCCGACGAGCCCGGCATGCAGGTTGCGCCCCATCCCCACTCGGGCCTGCAGACGGTGAGCTGGCTCCACGAGGGCGAGGTGCTCCACCGCGACAGCGAGGGCAGCCTCGCCACGATCCGCCCGCGCGAGCTGGGCCTGATGACCTCGGGCCGCGGCATCAGCCACTCCGAGGAGAGCCCGCGCCCGCACGCCCGCTTCCTGCACGGTGCCCAGCTGTGGGTGGCCCTGCCGGACGCCCACCGCAACGTGGACCCGCACTTCCAGCACCACGCGGAACTCCCGCACGTCACGGCCCCGGGCCTGACGGCGACGGTGATCCTGGGCACCCTGGACACGGCGACCTCGCCCGGCACGGCGTACACCCCGATCGTGGGCGCGGACCTGACCCTCGCGTCGGGCACCGAGACCCGCCTCCCGCTCGACCCGGACTTCGAGTACGCGGTCCTGTCGATGTCGGGCGAAGCCCACGTCGACGACGTCCCGGTCCTCCCGGGCTCGATGCTCTACCTGGGCTGCGGCCGCACGGACCTCCCCCTGCGCGCCTCGTCGGACGCCAGCCTGATGCTCCTGGGCGGCGAACCGTTCGAGGAGGAGATCGTGATGTTCTGGAACTGGATCGGCCGCTCCAACGAGGAGATCGTACAAGCCCGCCAGGACTGGATGGAGGGCACCCGCTACGGCGAGGTAAAGGGCTACGACGGCCCCCCGATCCCCGCTCCCGAACTCCCGCCAGTGCCGCTGAAAGCACGTGGACGGGTCCGCTGACCTGCCCTTTTGTGCAGCAGGCCGACCACTCGGGATCGGTCCAGGAGAGGCCGTATCGCGTGTGGAGATCATCCCGGCGACGCGAGCGACGGGGGGCTCCGAGAGGCCCTCTCCGGGCTCTCGACGTTTCCCACGTATGACCAGCTGGGGTCAGCTTTGCCAGGACCAATGCTGACCCAATGCCGACTTTGGTGACAGCTCGTCAGTTCTGGTGGCGTCCCGCTACCTGGATCGTGGTGGCGATTGAATCCTGACGCTGCTCGGCGTTGCGCAGAGCTCAGACAGCATCGCGTGCGACAGACGAGCACCTTCGTGGGCCGAAAGCTGAATCGAGGCACGGCAGTGCGTCGTAGGTGCGGGCAGGTGTGGTCTCCCGAACCTGCCGGCGAGCGGGGGCCGGTCTGTCCCGCCGTGAGGGCGTGCAGGTTGTCGAACACGTAGTAGAGGGGCAGCTCGGTCTACGCGACGAGCTGGAGGCGTGAGCGCAAGCGCACGGCGGCGCCCTCGATCGCGTGGCGACGCGTCGCCCGAGTCGGTCAGTTCCTCGGTGATGCGCTACAGCGCTTCTCGAGCCGGGGAGTCACCCTCGCTGCAGCGGATGGTTCGCCCCAGTACTGCCGCGACGGTTGCCGCACGTGCTCGGGAGCCGAGCATCTGGGTTGTTCTGCATGAACTAGGACAGTCCGCCGATCGGTTGATCTGTGGCGAGCCGCAGGTTCGTCCGCCGGGTTTGCTGGGACGATCCCGCCCATGGCATCCAGGACAGGCTCCGTCGAGGGTTCGGCAACAGCGCGGGTCGTCCTGCTGACACTCTCGGCCGGGCAGTTCCTGATGGCCCTCGACAGCTCGGTCATGAACGTCTCGATCGCGACGGTGGCCGAGGACGTGGGCACGACCGTGTCGGGCATCCAGGGCGCGATCACCGCCTACACCCTGGTGATGGCGATGTTCATGATCCCGGGCGGCAAGGTCGGGGCGCTGATCGGCCGCAAACGCGCGTTCCTGATCGGCTGCTGCATCTACGGGGCGGGCTCCCTCACCACGGCGCTCGCACCGAATCTGCCGGTACTCCTGCTCGGCTGGGCGTTCCTCGAAGGCATCGGGGCGGCGCTCATCCTGCCCGCGATCGTGGCGCTGGTGGCCGGCAACTTCGTCCCTGAACGCCGTCCCGCCGCGTACGGGCTGGTCGCGGCGGCAGGGGCCGTGGCGATCGCGGTCGGGCCGCTCATCGGCGGTGTGGCGACGACGTACTTCTCCTGGCGGTGGGTGTTCGCCGGTGAGGTGCTGGTGGTGCTCGGCATCCTGGTGCTGGCCCGCCGCATCGCCGATGCCCCGGTCGGCGAACGCAAGCGCATCGATCTTGTCGGCGCAGTGCTGTCCGCACTCGGGCTCGGGCTCTTCGTCTACGGGGTGCTGCGCTCGGACGAATGGGGTTGGTTCCAGCCGAAGCCCAACGCGCCCTCGTGGCTCGGGATCTCGCTGGTCGTGTGGCTGATGCTGGCAGGTCTGCTGCTGGTCTGGCTGTTCCTGCGCTGGGAGGCCCGCCTCGTGGAGCAGCGGAGGGACCCGCTCATCGACCCGGCGCTGCTGCAGAACAAGCAGCTCACCGGCGGACTGGCGATGTTCTTCTTCCAGTACATGGTGCAGATGGGCGTGTTCTTCGTCGTACCGCTCTACCTGTCGGTCGCCCTCGGGCTGTCCGCACTGCAGACCGGTGCCCGCCTCCTGCCGCTGTCGGTGACACTGCTGGCGGCCGCGGTCCTGATTCCCCGCTTCCTCCCGGACGTCTCACCACGGCGGGTGGTACGGCTCGGGGTCTTCGCCCTGCTCGCGGGGGCGGTGGTCCTGATGGCCGCGCTCGACGTCGGCGCCGGTGCGGAAATCGTCACCGTCCCCCTCCTGTTGATCGGGCTCGGGATGGGCGCGCTGGCGTCCCAGCTCGGGTCGGTCACCGTGTCCGCGGTACCGGAGGACAAGAGCGCGGAGGTCGGCGGTGTCCAGAACGCCGTCACCAACCTCGGCGCCTCGATCGGTACGGCACTCGCCGGATCGGTCATGATCGCCGCGCTCGCCAGCTCCTTCCTGACCAGCGTCCAGCAGAATCCGGGGATCCCGGACAGCGTCAAGAGCGAGGCCACCGTCAAGATCCAGAGCGGTGCACCGTTCCTGTCGGACGCCCAGCTCGAGGCGGCCCTCGACGAAGCCGGCGTCAGCAGCGAGATGACCCAGGACGCGCTGGACGCGAACGCCGCGGCACGACTGGACGGACTCCAGGCCGCGCTCGCCATCCTCGCCCTCGCCGCGCTGCTCGCGTTGTTCTTCACCCACCGCATCCCAACGACCCAGCCCCGCTCGACAGAGCCCTAGACGGCGTGGCAGGTCGGAAACCTCGCAGTCCGGCTACCGTGGTAGGTGGGGTCGTGTGCCTACTAGTAGAAGGCTCATCCAGCATCTGCGATTCATTCGCTGCGGATGATGCGGCCGATGTGCCGTGGGTCGTGGGAATGCCGTCCGATGTCGGCGGTGGTATCGGATGATGGCCGCCACGCCGTCGTTTACAGCGGGCCGAAAGTGGCTGGCCGGCCTCCCTGGTGAGGAGAAAGTGATGAACGCTGCGGGTTTTTCAAGTTCATCTGTAACGGCCCAGTCGTGGGAACCCTATTTCGAGGACGGCCGGGAGACGGGGGAGATTCATTGGCTCGTCCAGGCGGATGAGGGTCAGGTGTCGGGGCTGTGGAGGATCGGCCCCGTGGAGGGCGCGGAGTTCCCCTACAAGCCCGCGGCCACCGACACGTTCCACGTGATCGAGGGTGAGGCCGAGCTGGAAACCCCTGACGGCGAGAAGATCGAGCTTGTTGCCGGGGGCATCTATTCCTTCCCTGCCGGATTCACGGGCACCTGGAGAACCCGGTCGCCGTTCATGAAGTTCTTCGTCGTGGGCTGAGAAACGGGCATGTACGCAGCGTGATATTGGCGTCGCCGTACTCACAGGAGATCAATCGGGCAGACGTGAATTCCAGGCAGAGCGTGGCGCGCGACCGGCTGCCGCCCATTCCCGGATAGTGGCTCGCGAGTCAGGCCAGACGACGGTAAGGGAGCAGATCGTGGCGACGTCAGATTCTGAAGTGGATGTCGTGATCGTAGGCGGCGGTTTCGCCGGCGTGACGGCCGCGCGTGAATTGTCCGCGCGCGGGCGACGGGTGGTCCTGGTCGAGGCGCGTGACCGTCTGGGCGGGCGGACCTACACGAAGGACCACGACGGGCATCCGATGGAGTTCGGCGGCACGTGGGTCCACCCTCTGCAGCCGCACGTGTGGTCGGAGGTCGACCGGTACGCGGTCGAGACGGAGACGTTCCCGGTGCTGGAGGGGCTGCGGCAGGCGGTCGTCTCCGACGGCCGCGTCGTGGACCTGTCCGACGAGGACGTCGAGCGGGCGCTGGAGGCGTTCGACGAGTTCTGCGCCCCGGGCATGAGCCTCTTCCCGGAGCCCTTCCTGGAGACGGTGAGTTCGGACCCGGACGGCCTGGGCGGGCGGTCGATGCGTGACCTGCTCGACTCCTTCAAGGCCGAGCCGGTGCTGCATGACTGGGTGGAGGGGATGTGCTGCCTGGTCGCGTTCGGTCCCCTCGAGAAGTCCGGCGCCTCCGAGATCTTCCGGTGCCACGCCTTGGCCGGGTACAGCGCGGCGCAGGCCATGGCCTCCCTGTCGCAGACGAAGCTGGTCAAGGGGACACGCGAGCTAGTCAGCTCCATTGCCGGGCAGGCCAACCTGGCAGATATCCGCCTCAACTCGCCCGTGCGGCGGGTCACCCAGACCGACGGGGAGGTACGGGTCGAGCTGGAGAGCGGCGAGGCCGTCAGTGCCCCGACCGCGCTGATCGCGCTGCCCATGAACGTACTGAACAGTGTGGAGTTCGAGCCCGGCCTGTCCGAGATCAAGCGAACCGCGTCGGCCGACCGGCACGCGGGTGCCGGCAGGAAGTGCTTCGTCCGCGTCAAGGGCGACATCGGCAACGTAAGCATCGTGGCCCCCGAGGCCCAGGCGGTGAACTTCGTGGTCACCTACACCCACGGCCCGGAAGGCTCGTGGCTGATCGTCTTCTCCGCCAACCCGGACAAGCTGCAGATGCCCCAGTTCGACGATGTCCAGGGCATGCAGACAGCGCTGCAGCCGCTCCTGCCGGGCGTCGAGGTGGAGAGCATCGTCGGCTGGGACTGGGCCAACGACCCGCTCGCGCTCGGTACGTGGTGCATCTACCGGCCGGGACAGCTGACGAAGGTGCTGCCGGACCTCCGTACCGCCGAGGGTCGGCTGTTCTTCGCGGGCGCCGACTCGGCGACCGTGTGGCGAGGTTTCATCGACGGGGCGATCGAGAGCGGCTACCGCTCCGCCCGCGACATCGACAACTACCTGACCAGCTGATCACCGGCAGCGGTCAGGGCGGAGGGGGCGAGCACCCACAACAGGGCCCGGCCGGTGAGCGGCGTGGTCGCGATGAGGGACAGGTAGACCTCGGCCACCGATCCGTCGCCCCGCAGGACGTCGAGGTCGCCAGACAGCCGCGACAACAGGAGCAGGGCGATGTCGACGATCAGCCATGAGGCCAGGTTGGCGCCGATCCACCACGCCCAGCGTCCGGTGACCTTGCGCAGTACGAGCGACTGCGACAGGCCGAGCAGAGGACCAAGCGCCAGGCTCTGGCTGGCAGCCAGGAGGTAGGCCATCGACACGTCCTGGTCCGAGTTCTGGGCGCGGATCACCGCGGGCATGATCACCAGCAGCCAGGCCAGCAACGCCGGTCCGATGTTGGACGTCACCCACGCCTTGCGTGGAATGGCCACCCGCTCCTTCACGACCAGCCACTGCAGAGTGCCGAGGACACCCCCGAACAGCACGGCTCCCAGCGTCGCGATCACCAGAGCCACCACCACGTGGCGGCTGGCAAGTCTCAGGTGCAGCACGTCACTGCCCAGCAGCGCCAGCGCGACGCCCACGCTCAGGACGATGACGAACGCGATCGAGTCGTACGCGATCCAGCGCCAGTACAGGCGCACCTCCCACCCACTCGACGACGGCACCTCACGAGCAGAACCAGAAGCGGTCATCACCCACTCCTACCGTCTCACCGCCCGCCCGCCCGCCCGCCCGCGCCGCAGACCCACTGATCGGCTCACTGCCCAGCCCGTACGGGGGAGCGAGGACTTGGCGAGGTCGCGCTGACAGGCCTCCTACTCTGCGGCGTACTCGCGGAACTGTGGGTGCTCGCAGTCCTTGCCGAAGGTGCCCATGGCGTGAAGCAGAGACTTTCGGAGCAGATAGGTGTGATGCTCTCGCTCTTCCTGGGGAGCGTGGTGCCGAACACGAAGGCCGGCGTCTCGTTGTACGTGCCCATGCGGATGCTCTCCACGTTGGCGGAGGCGGTGGCGAGCTGAGTGTGGACCTGTGCGACCTTGCCGTGGGTGCCCGCGCTGGCAGCAGTCTCCCTCGTGGCGGCGCTGCTCGCTGGGCCACTTCATGGGCGGCCAAAGAGATCGAGCCATGGCTGACGGGCGCCCTTACTGACGCGCGTCGCCTTACCCAGACTGCTGTCAGAGGTAGGGAGGTACTGGGTGGCAATACGCAAAAGGCGCCGGTCGGCATTACGGACGCGTAGGGAGGCCCGGCTCAAGGCCAGCGCGTCGGGAGGCGCCGTCCTCCTGGCGATACTCCTGTTGTTCTGGTCGGTGATCTGGCCTTATGTAGTGGGGGTGTTGCTCTTCGCTGCGGTCGGGGGTGGCGTTTGGTGGCTCTGGAAGACGGACCGCCGCATCCGGAGCAGCGACCGGCGGTGGCGACACGACGAAGCCGTCAGCATCGGCCATCGAAGGCTTTCCGAGGTCGACCTGATGGACGGAACACAGTTCGAGGACTTCGTGGCCGACCTTTGCAGGCGGGACGGTTGTACGGAAGTCCGCCGAGTCGGCGGCAGGGGCGACGACGGCGCCGATGTACGGGGACGGCTCCCCGACGGCCGCACGATGGTGATCCAGTGCAAGCGGTACAACCCGAAGCGGAAGATCTCCAATGGCGAAGTCCGCGACCTCCTCGGCTCACAGGTGCATTTCAAAGCCGAGATCGCCGTCTTCGTCACCACCTCGTACTTCAGCGGCCCCGCCGAACGCTGCGCCGTGCAGAACGGTGTCGTCGCCGTCCACCGTGACCACCTCGGCCTGTGGAACAACGGCGCGGCCCTCCCATCACTCACCAGGGTGAACGGAGCCGGCCAAGGGGACCGACGACACCGTGCACTGAGGAAAAACACGTATGAGCGGTGAGCCGGTGGATGACCCGCTCCGGGTGAGTGGATGCTGACACGGGGTGCCCCCCCTGCTCCTGGCGGTGGAGAGGGGCACCGTCACGCGATGTCAGACGAGGGAGGGCAGTATGCCGCGGGGCCACTGCCCGAGCCAGAACGCGGCGGCTGAGGGCTGGTCTTGGGCCTCGGTGGAACCGTCGTGCAGCAGGTACTCGGTGGGAGCTACGTAGCCATCGCCCGGGTTGAGGCGTATGCGGATGATGCGGAGGGGGCGGCCGCCGGCGACGTAGTCGCGGTAGTCCTGGGTGTGCGGGTAGCGGTCGGTGTGGTCGTCAGGGTGGACGGCTCGGCAGACCGCTTGGGCGTCGACGGTGCCGAGAATGATGTATCGGGTTCCGGGGCCGAGGTTGAGGCAGATCCTGCGGCGTCCGGTGTGCTTGTCGGAGTACGGGAGCTTGTCCCAGTTGTCGAGGTGCAGCCGGATCAGCCGACCGTCCTCGTAGTTGTCGGTGGTTGTGGTCATGCCGGGCTTGGCGAGGGCTTGGCCGAGGTACACCGCGTCCGGATCGCCCAGCGGGCCGGTGAGGTCTTCGAGGGGGAGTCCATCCCGATACATGGGCCGGACGATCTCCACGAGTGTGCTGTCCGGGGGCCGTCGAGGGGCTGTGACCGCCTTGACTCCCGCCTCGGTCATTGGGCGCCACTGCCCGGCTGGGGTGATCGTCCCCGGCTCATAGGTGGTCTCGTCGGGGCGGGTGGTCCGGACGGTGGCGGTCTCGCAGCGGGCTCGGAGGGTGGACGGGTCGCCGTAGGCGATGTGCAGTGGCACGGGGTCCTCCGAGATCAGTCATCCCCGATGGTGATGTCGAGTTCGTTCACGAGGGCTTCGGCTAGGTCGGACTGCTGGCCGGGGTCGATGCGGACCCTGGCGAGGTTCGCGACGCCGCGGATCGCCGACAGGTCGTTCTCGCGCAGGTCGGTGTTGCGGTAGCGGCCCGTGCCGAATTCGGTGAGCCGGAGCGTGCAATCGGTGAACACGACGTTGGACAGGTCGCAGTCGGTGAACGTGGCCTCGGTGAGGACGCAGCCGATGAAGGCCACGGGGCCGGTGACGCGGACCTTCTCGAAGGTGGCGAAGTCGAGCTTGCAGCCTTCGAACAGCACGTCGTCGAGCACCAGGCCGTCCAGGGCGGCGCCCATCAGCTTGCAGTCCCGGACGTGGACGCGGGTCAGCTTGCTTCCGGTCCAGCGTGCCGAGCCGAGCCGCCCAGCACCTCGCGCGTCCGGAGGACCAGATCAAGCGACAGTGCGTCCTCGCCGTGGACGGCCCGAGGATGTCGCGGCCCTGGTGGCGTTCCTCGTGGGCCCCTCCGCCTCGTTCATCACTGGGCAATCCGTCCACGTCGACGGCGGCTGGCTGCTGCACTGAGACCGTCAACAAGCAAGGAGACAGACCGTAATGATCGAACGAGTCCGCGCCGTCCTCGTCACCGCTGACGACACGATGCTGGTCATCCGTCGCACCAAGCCCGGCATCCCCGTGTACTGGGTGCTGCCCGGCGGCGGCGTCGAACCCAGCGACGAGTCTTGGGAGGCCGCCCTTCACCGGGAGATCCACGAGGAGATCGCGGGGAAGGCCGACATCGTCCGCCTCCTTCACACGGTGGAGTCCGAGGACGAGCGTCAGTTCTTCTACCTCGCCCGCATCGCGACCTGGTCCTTCGAGGACCGCTCCGGGCCCGAGTTCAGTGCCGAGGGCCGCGGCGAATACGCGCTGGAGGAGATCCCGCTGACCGTGGAGGGGCTCGACGGCATCGACCTCAAGCCCGAGGAGATCGCCCACGTCCTCCGGGGCGCCATCGGCGCCGGCGCCCTTCGGGCAGAGGCTGCGAAGTAGCTGTCCGTCTTTGTGGATTTGCCGTCGGGACCAACGCCGAGGTGCGTCGGCCCCGACGGCGCGTGCGGTGTGCTGCGGCTGCTGGTTGCCGTGAGCTGCTCGGATTGGGACGGGCGTGGTTGTTGGCTGCCTGGGGGCAGCATCCCGTACCCCGAGGACCTGGCCGTCACCGTGCACGAGTGCCGGAGCCGCATCGCACGGCGGTCCAGCTCGACGGTCAGCGTCGCGCTCGACCTGGTCCCGTGCCTGTCCACGGGATCAGTGAGTCGATCTTCTTCGGCCAGTGTGCCCGTCGTCGGAGTAGGCGGACGCATACAGGGGGAGTGATGATCGCGCGATGGGGGTGAACTCGGTCGCGCGGGCGGTCCCCCTGCTGATCCTGCCCGCAGAGCTGCCGTCTTGGGGAGGATCCGATGTCTGCACACCGTCCGTCCGTCTACTCCGCGTCGCGGAGGGCCGTGCTCTCCGCCACCGCCGCCCTGGCTTCCGCATGCGGCCTGGTCATCGCCTTACCCGGCCATGCGTCGGCCGCCCCGTCGATCACCTGCACCGTCAACTTCGTCGAGGTGTCGGGGACGACGATCCACGGCACCAGCGGTGACGACACGATCCGCTGTGGGGAAGGCGTCGTGCGCGGTACGTCCGTCGAAGCCGGGGCCGGGAACGACACGATCATCGTCCTCGGCGAGACCTCGTCGGGCACCCCGAGCGGCAACGGCCAGATCGGCAACGACGGGACCATCGACGGCGGCCCCGGCAACGACACCATCTTCGTCAGGGGCGGCGACGGCGACAACGGATACGTGACCGATCGCGGCGGGAACGGCGGGGACGGCAACAACCGGACCATCCTCGGCGGAGGCGGCATCGACCACATCACCGTCATCGGCGGCAGCGGAGGCGAGGGAGGGATCAAGAGGGGAGACGGCGGCACCGGCGGCATCGGCAACGACGGCAACATCACCGCCCAGGGCACCGTCATCGCCGGCGGTGGCCCCGGCGGCAGCGCGATGTCGCCCGCCAACTGGGACGCCGACGGCGGGGCGGGCGGTGACGGCAGCAACAGCGAGATCTACCTGCTCGGCAGCCCGGACAACCGGGCGGTGATCAGCGGCGGGCCCGGCGGGAACGGCAGCGCCGCCGGCGAAGGCGGCAACGGAGGCCACGGCACCGACGGAGTCACCCAGGTCACCGGGACCGTGGACATCCGCGGCGGCAGGGGAGGCAGGGCCGGTCACCAGGGCGAGGAAGGCGGCAACGGCGGCCACGGCAACAACGACCAGCTCGTCGTCACCGGCCCCACCCTTCCCGCCGGCACCCTCCTGGGAGGCAACGGCGGCCCCGGACGCCCCGGCGGCGGCGCCGGACTGGCCAACAACGGAGTCCTCACCGGCGACGCCACCGCCTTCGACGGCACCGTCGGCCCGACCCTCCCCTGACCCACGGTGCAAAGCAGGCCGGGCGCGAGGAGCTCGTTACGACTCAGCGCCCGGCGTGAGGAAGTCCGGCGGGTCGTGGGCCCGTTCCTATGTTCAGGACTCGGTGGTCGGCTGCTGAAGTTGAGCCGGAGTGCATGAAGATCCTTCAGATCCGGGCAGGCTCCGGGGAAGACGCTCAGCAAGACTCACAGGTTTGTCAGCATGACCGAAGGAGTACGCATGGCGAAGGTAAAAGGCCAGGTGAAGTGGTTCAACGAGGCGAAGGGGTTCGGCTACATCACTCCCGCGGACGGCAGCCAGGATGTCTTCGTGCACTTCTCCGCGATCCAGAGCAACGGCTTCAAGACCCTCGCTGAAGGACAGAACGTCGAGTTCGAGATCCAGGACGGCCAGAAGGGCCCGGCCGCAGCCAACGTCACGGCCATCTAGCATCGCCGGGCACGTGCCAGCGGAGTTCCCGACTGGTCGAGACGGCGCAGTAGCGCACCTCGCCCCGTCAGACGCGCTCTAGTCGGACAGACGCCCCAGCAGCGCACCCTGGCCGGACTGGAGAACGTGCGCGGCCTCCAACGGGATCCAGAAGCACTCGAAGTAAGTCGGCTCCTGCTCGCCGTCGTGGTCCTCCTGGCTCATCCACCGCTCCGGGGTCGGCTCGGTGAGCTCCAGGTGGAAGACGTGCCGGTGCTGGATCTCGAACCGGTACGGGCTGATGTCGTACTCGGTCTCGCCGAGCTTGCGGACGATCTTGAATTCCGACAGACCGGTCTCCTCGCGGGCCTCGCGCAGAGCGGCGGCTTCCGGCGTCTCACCGGGGCGGACGCTGCCTGCGGGCACCTGGATGCCGACCTCCTCGTAGGAGTAGTCGGTGTGGCGGAACACCAGCAGGTGTCCGTCACGGACGACATAGACGAGGACCTTCTCCTTCGTAACCTTCTCAGGCAAAGCGGCAACCTCCATATGGTTCTGGAACTGATTCGTGGGCCAGGTCCGGCGGAGGCCGTGACTGTCCATCCCGTGGTCGGTCGTCATTTCGGCTGTCCGCAGACCGGTGCAGGCGTGCGGCTGATCTTCACCTGTCTGTGGTGGGGGAGAGGGGTCCGACGATCTTCGAGAGGAAGAAGAGCGACATCAGCTTGCCGTCCCGGCTCTCGAAGTCCGCTCGTCGCTCCTGCTGGACGCGGTCCGCGAGCGTCGGGACAGCCAGGGCGTTGCCCCACAGCGTTGCGGCGTCCAAACCCCGGGGCGCCATGCCCCAGTCCTCCCAGTCCTCCCAGTCGATGATGGAGAACTCCGGTCCCATCACGTTGGCCCAGGTCAAGTCCGCATGAGCCGGCGCCCATCGCTCGATCCCTGTGTCGGCGAGGCAGGGGAAGGCCTCCGCGAGGGTCTGCGTCACCTGCTCCTGCGTGATCGTCACCGTGTCAGGGGTCGCGCGTCGCGGTGTCGGCTGTGCGGCAAGCGCGTCCAGCGAAGCATTCAGCGCCTCCCACCACACATCCGGCAGGCCCGGGTCATCGAGCACCAGGGCGCTCTTTCCGACCGACGGCGACGTCATCAACTCCGGCTCATCCGCACGCCACATGACCGGCTCACTCTGTTCGCGCCATGCCACGCCCTGGTACCACTCGGGCGTCGCGACCCCTTGCAGCACGGCGGCGGCTTCGGTCCCGTTCCAGCCCTGCAGGCCGATCCGCTCGAACCCCCGCCGCTCGATACGCACCCAGGTACCCCGCTCCGTACGGCCACCCAAGGAGCGGCGCTTGCGAAGCAGTGCCTGCCGGTCCAATCGCAAGTGCAGGGCCTGTTCCACTCGCGCCAGCACGTCTTCCACCGGCTGCCGGCGCAGGTCCACCTGGGCGGCGATGGGCAGGGATCCAGTCATCACGACCTCCTCGGCGAACGGGCGACCGTAGCAGGAACAGACCCACTGGCACGAACCACCCGTCAACACGGTCCACATCAACTTCTGCGGCGCCGCTGGGCGTTGTATGAGCTTAAGGGGAGCCGGTTCGTCCTCTGTAGATCGAGCTGGTGACGACGAGGCACGAGGGGGAGCGCATGGCGCAGTCGCTGGAGATCACGTCGATCGGGACGGTGGTCGGAGGACGGGTTGAACCGACGGACGACCACTGGGGAAGTCCCGTGATCATCCGCCTGAACCCGGACTTCCCGCTCGAGGTTGTCCAAGGCCTGAAAGACTTCTCCCACCTTCTCGTGGTCTGACAGTTCCACAAGGCATCGCCCGGCGACGTTGCCCTCTACGCACGGAGCCGCAATAATCCGGCCTGGCCGCCCACCGGCACGTTCGTTCACCGGAACCATCGACGGCCGAACCAGCTGGCTCAGTCCTTCCCGCGCCTGGTGAAAGTCGACGGCCTGGACGGACTGGGGGAGAAGGGCGTACCGACGGTGGCCAGGTCGGACAGGGCGCCGTTTCCGCCGCTGTGCCCGGCACCGGAGGGGACGCCGCTCGCGTCCTTGTGATGTTCGTGGCTCTCGGGGGATGCAGCACGGTGCCCATCTCCCTCATGCCTGTCGACGTGCGGGCTGTCTCTGTGTCCGGTGGGGCCGGTCCGGCAACCACGAAGGCTGTGCTCTTCCTCGAAGTGCTTGTACTGCCGGGCCGGCAACGGTCCCAAGATTCGGCACTCGACATCCAGGGCAAGGCCTTCCGCCAGCTGTGCCGGGCCCTGCGGGCCCAGGCCACGTACACGGCATGCGAGATGCCGGCCACCACGCGGGAGTGGGTCCGTCAGGATGCGGAGCGGCTGATCGCGGCGCTCGGACACCTCAACGCGGCGTCACGGTTGCGGCCACCCTTGGCCGCTTGTTTCTGGCGCGGGTCGCCCAGAGCGGACCGACCGTACGCTGATGCCTCCCCCGGCACGGTCCGGCGCGCGGTCAGCGTGTTCGTCTACGAAGAGTGACGGCCGTGCGGGGGACCGTGACGGGGGTGGGGGAGGGGGGTTCGGGCAGGCTGGCGCTGGGGTGCGACACCGACGGCCCTGCCTCGGCGGCGCGGTTTCGGCGAGCGCGGTGTGTGCATATCGACATAGATCTGTCGCTGTGGGTGATCATCGCTCACGGCAGGCTCCGCGCCTGTCCGCACGTGTTCACAGGTGAGGAGCCACATGTCACGCAGGCACCGCCCCAAGAGATTCGCTGCGTCGCTCTCCGCGCTCGCGGCCACCGCTCTCTTCGTCGCTGCCGTTCCCGCCACCGCCCACGACGGGGACAGCCATCCCGACGAAGCCGCGGCGCTGGGGGCCGGGCATGCTCAGGAGCATGCCAAGATCCGCGCGGCGGCCCAGGCTCTGGGCGGGTATTCCCAGCTCGCGCGGATCGAGAGCCTGAGCGATCTGACCAGGTCCCAGGAGCTGGCGAACTCGAAGTTCCACCCCAAGGCGTACGGGCAGTTCGCGGAGTACTTCCAGTCGCCCGACTTCGCCGCCCACGTCGCCATGCTGCCCACCGGCAAGGTGCTGCTGTTCTCCTTCGAGCGCGTCGAGACCGACCCCACGGAGGAGCCGGCGCCGACCAACACGCTCGGGCCGGAAAACGCCGGCCGCGCCTTTCTCTGGGATCCGGGGAAGGGGACCGGCCCCGAGGCGTTCAAAAAGGTCACCCCGCCCGAGCTGGTCGTGCCGGACGGCACGAACGTGAAGCGCCCGGCTCCCTTCTTCTGCGCCGGGCACGCCTTCCTGCCCAACGGCATGCTCGGCGTGTTCGGCGGGAACCTCGGCTACGGCGGAGGGGCCGGAGCGAAGCTGTCCCTCGTCTTCGACCCGTGGACCGAGTCGTGGGCGGTCAACAAGGACATGGCGGTGGGTCGCTGGTACCCGTCCGTCGCCACCGCCCCGGACGGGCGCCTGCTCATCATGTCCGGGCACACCGAACAGGGGTGGGGCACCTCCACCTCGGTCGTCGAGCGGTTCCCGGCGAAGAGCCACCCGGTGCCCTTCGAGAAGACTGTGATCCCGCGGGACGTCCCCACCGACACCCTTCGTGTCGACGCGCCGTTCGGCGAGGACAGCGACTACCCGCACCTGTTCACCCTGCGCGACGGCAAGGTGTACGGCCTGGGCCGCCACGCCACCCGGCAGTGGGCCTTCGACCCGGTCGCGGAGACGCGTACGGACCTTCCCGCCCGCCCGGACGGCGTCCACCGCGGCTACGGCTCGGCGGTGGCGCTGCCTGCCGGATTCCGCGGCCCGAACTCCGTACTGATCCTCGGCGGTGATCGCGACGACCCCAACACCTACCAGCTCGCGGACGGGGTGTGGGAGAAGAAGCAGCCGCGCGCCTTCGGCAGGACCCAGGACAACACCCTCCTCCT